>CAJTZN010000011.1 GCA_910584065.1 uncultured Eubacterium sp. | reverse complement strand
TCAACACTTTTTTTGAAAAAATTTGAATTTTTTTTGAAATTTAGTCATAATGGCGATTTTTCGTAGCTTTTCAAGCGCTTATCCATCTCATTTCTCACATTGATGATATAAAATATAACGCACAGGGGTTCCTCTATACTGCTCGGTTTCTACTATGGCGATTGAATCTGATACGATGATCGCAGCCATCCCGTTTCCCAAAACAAGATCCAAAGCTTCATCAAACTGGCATACTATTCCATCCATGCTTTTATTCATTGACATAATATACCAGTTTCCTGATACTTTATATTTTTCAACCTCCTGTAAGATTTCGTCATAATACAGATGATTTCCGGATGCTGCTATTTTTCCCTTCACAAGCATCTTATCTGCATTATGACAAAATCGCCCGATCCCCTGCTCCCTCTTTTTTCCAAACAGTTCATACAAAAGCCTGTCGCGTTTATCTTTGACTACAAATGTTTTTACAAAATTATCCTCAATACCTCTATCCATAGCTATCTTCCTGATATTATCCTCTTGATGATTCCTTTAAAAACCTCTTATATGATTTCTTTTTTGATTGCGGTATTTTTATTTTAAGCTTTTTATGCGTTTTTGTAAATGCCTTCGTTCCAATCTTTATAAGAACTTTGGATCTGATATCTACTTGTTTTAAACCGCTGTCACCGAAAAAGGCCTTCCCACCGATTTTCTTTATGTTTTTACCTATGATCACATTCACAAGCTTTTTATTTTTGTAAAATGCCTGATTTGAAATCGCCGTAACCTAAATGATTCTTTTTCTGCCCCTTCTATGTCCTTGCGGACTTCCACCGTACATGGCATTTTTCCTTCCCAAAGGAACCCTGTATTATTACAGTCTATACCGCGACGAACCATATAGGGACATACATACTATAATGAACTTTTGCAAATACGTTATGATATATTTAATCATCCGGAAAAACAATGGTCGCTTATAAGGAGGCTTTTCATACGACATGTATGCAGGATTTGATAAAGAGCCGTATCCAGTATTCAAAAAATGCTTTGGTGTACAGTGGACAGTCAATCAGTAAGATTGCTTTACATGCCGGTTACAACAGTACGGAGCATTTTTGCCGGCAGTTTAAAAAATATACGGGGATGCATCCTTCACAATATAGGGAATCTAAAAATCCTGTGATAACTTGAATCACTATTTGTAAAAAGGTCCGCGTACACCTGCGGGAAATTTCCGGCATCCCATCCGTGAATCTGGTCTCCATACCCGCCAATATGCTGGAAAACGCTTTTAAAGGCTTTCATGTCGGACGGCGCATGAGTACAATATGTGCAAAAATGCTCATTTTGGATTGCGGAACACCTACGATGGACAAATAATGATAGACTTTGTTGTCCAATTATGCTATACTAAAATTAATTCAACAACGTGTTTGTTTAACAGGAGGTGAACGTATATGCCTAATGGTTTAGAAATAACACAAAAAGCAATTGAAGATTTTGCAAAAGTACAAGAAAATATGATACTAGCAAAAGAAGAAAATGCAACAAAAACATATACTAATCTAAAAAAAGATTATATATCTTTAAAGGCATTATTGACTGTGGCTGGTGTAAATCTCACTGAACTGGACAGGATCAAAGAATAACACAAAATAGCAACAAATAACAAGGGTGCAAGGTCTATCAGGTAGCACCCTTTTATATTATAGAAATGTAAGGAACATGACAGGGGAAAATAGAGGCTGTATAAAGGGAATTTGTCATCCATCTGCCCGGCTGCGAAGTTTCTCTTCCTCATAAATACGCATGAACTCTGCATGATTTTCTTTATAGAGTTTTTCTAAAAAATGAGGAAGGCTTACTACATCTTCACGTGCACGGTAATCTTTAAAAACATTCGGTATGTATCGATAAATATTTTCCGCCACTTCCTCCATATGTTCTATATCATTTCCGTCAAAGTCTATGAGCTTTTTTTCTGTAAATATCAGTAACCGCACATAATAAGGTCCACCTTTGTATCCAACCTGAGAACATATCCAGTAAATCTTATCACGCGGAATAGCAGTTATTTTTTCGATTTCGCTAATGAGAAGTATGTATGAGGGAAGAATTACGATTCTGTCGCTGTATTTCCTTATTGTTTTGTAATTGACGAAGCCTTCGTACAAAATTTTTCCCTCTGCTGCCTCCCTGTCGATGATCTCTGCTGCTGCCTCCCTGGTGGTTTCCCCAAGGGGAAGGATCAGGTTCCTGCCGTTTTTGGCAGGCAGTATGGATAGGATAAGCTGAACTGCCGTACAAAAGAACATAAACCCTGCCATCACAGCAAAAATAATAAACAGCTTCTTATCATCGGGTTTACTTAAATCCAAGGAATCTCCTACTGCAAAATAAAGAAATATACAAATACAAACAAAAAATATAAATATCCCCAAAAACAGCTTACGCCGCCTGGCATTTTGCTTGATTGATTCCTGCTCTAAATATTGTCGCGCCATATCGTTTACCCCTCCTGCCTGTTTCCTTTTTTTAGTATAGCACATTTTTAACAGATATAAAACATTATTTTGTTTTCTTTCTGACCTTCTTCCATTTACCGTATACCGTCTTCCTTGTATTACCGGCATCCGTATAGGACTTATAGGCACGAATCCTGACATAATACTTCCTTTTGGCCTTTAGTTTCTTCACCACATATTTCTTTTTGAAAGCGCGGACTGAAAATTTCTTTGCGCCCTTAAAATTCTTTTTCGTGCTCACCTGAAGCTGGTAGCCATCCACACCGGATACGGCTTTCCATGTAACAGTCAGCCTCTTATTGCCCGCTTTCACTTTCAGGGACTTGACCTTTGGCACTGTGGGGGCTGTCTGGGTTACTGTGGCTGGATGCTGCCCTGGTTTCACTGTTGAGGCCGGTTTCTGTCCCGGTTTCACTGACGAAGCCGGCTTCTGGCTCGGTTTTACCGATGAAATCGGCTTCTGTCCCGGTTTCACTGACGAAGCCGGCTTCTGGCTCGGTTTTGCTGACGAATCCGGCTGCTGGCCTGGTTTCGCTGACGAAGCTGGCTGTTGGCCTGGTCCTGCTGTCGAATCCGGTTTCTGACCCGGTTTCGCTGATGAATCCGGCTGCTGGCTCGGTTTTGCCGACGGGGTACCTGCCGGCCCCTCGGTCGGATCCGCGCTCACCGATGGCCTGGCAGACGGATTCGGTGACGAAGCTGCACTTCCGCTGCTGCTCACCGTGCCTGCCAGGTGGATTGATTCAGGGGATACCGTACTCAGATTTACATACAGCGCCGGACGCACACCAAAATAATAATCGCTGCCAAAACCCTCCAAAACAGGACTGCCCCAGTTACCGACATACACAAATTTCGACTCGCCTTTCCCCCTTGTGCGCAGCCACCACATACTGTTCCCTGCATATTTCTGTGATTGAATATCCCAGCTCAGCCCCATCGCTTTTGTATAGGTACTGCTTTTCGCTCCACGCGCCTCGTCATACGTTCCGGCATCAGAAGCAAAACCATATTTCTGCGCGGTCCCTGTACCACATACTTCCGATTCCGACAAAAGAAAAATCTTATCTGTGGTATCGGCACCGCCACTCGTATTATATTTCGAATTAGCGGCGGTCGTCACCGACGTATCCATGACTGCTGCCCGCTCCTCGTCCGTAAAAGCATTGTCGATAAAACTCCTGCCGCTATAATTCCTCCCTGAACTGTTAAAAGATGAATCATAGCCATTCAGCCAGCTGCGAAGACAGCTTTTCGCCCATGTGGTTGTCAGCAGTATTGTCCCCCCGATTCCCTCCTTTTCGACCTGATAGTGCTGATTATCCAATACCGCATCCGACAGAAGCAATGCCCTGTTTCCCTCCGCAGAAAGTACCCGCCATCGAATCGGCTCATATTTAAAATAGTGGTAGGTAACACTATCCGGCCAGTTATAATAACCCTTTTCCCCGTCCTGACTGAAAATAGCATCACCTTTTTGCATTCTGCGGTACTTTTGCCCTTTCAGCGTGATATTGCCACTATCATCCCAATCATCATTTGGCGCCGTTAGCAGATCATAGTAGAGAGCATCATCCACGATCAGGTCGCCCTCCTCCAGATAATTGCTGCCGACTGCCACATAATTTTTACTCAGCTCAGTGTCAATGACCTCCGCCTGTGGGTAGCTGCCAAAATAGACGCAGTCCCATGTCGTGACGCCATTTTTATCTATCGTCGGATTCTTTAATTCGGCCGCCGCTAAAACAGATGGCGCATTTCCTATCGGAAGCATTCCGGCGATAATGGCACAAATCAATACAAGCGCCCATTGTTTTCTTATTTTTTGTTTCATACTGGTTCCTCCTATCGATCCATATTATTTTAATGGCAGAAACAAACGGGTTTTACCTATCCTGATTTTCGTATTATAGCACATTTTTTCTGGCTGTTTCCCGTGTTGGCGTGAACGGCATATATACAGTGCGAATGGTAAAAACAATTCACGCCCTATAATTACCATTCACACTAAAATAAGTGAGAAAACTAAAAAATTGTGTTATCATAGATTTAAAGAAAAACTAGTATTATTGTGCCGGGCAGCGTCCATTTGAACTTGACACTACCCCCGGCTAGTAGGAGGGATGACAATGAAAATGAAAAAAAACAGATTAAGGATAGCGGTACTGCTATTGGCCACGCTTTTGCTTACTAATACCGGCATGCCGGTACCGGTAATGACTGCCGCTTCCTCGGAAGTCCCAGCGGAAACTAACACACCGGATATGCAAACTTACCCCCTGCTTGGCGGCGGCACGCACGGGATGTGGTCTCCCGACAAAGAGCTGACGGTTGTATTATTCATTGAACCATCCTGTCATTGGGACAAGGAACTTATGTCGGCTTTCAACAAATTAAATTTATCCGCCGAACAGACAGATATCTGCTGTATCAATGCCCGTAATACAGACAGGAAAAACATGGAACAGTTCGCAGAAAAATATCCCAATCTTAAATTCTGTTATTGTGAGGGCGAAGACACAAGCAGGGCGGATGCCGCCCGGATCCGCTACTGCCGGATGTGGACAAATGATGCAGACAGTGGAAATACCCCAACCATGGTATTTACTGACAAAAACGGTGTTGTCCAGTACGTTCAGGGCGGTATTGTAAATGATCCCGCAGAAATGGACTGGATCATCAATCTGATAAATATACTGGGTTACGGACACCTGCTGCCACAGGAGGCGGAAGGAGAGTGTATTGAGGGGGAATGTGAAGTCACCTACGGTCAAACCAATGCCAGACAGATGCTTGCCAGAATCAACGATTTCCGCACAGGAGATAATGCCTGGGAATGGAAGTGGCTCCAGAACGGAAAGCTCTATCATACAAATTTAAAACCGCTGACCTATGATTATGAACTGGAAAAAGTTGCGATGCAGAGGGCGGCAGAGATTATTGCCTGTTATGAACATACCAGACCAAATGGGGCTTCTCCTACTTCTGCCTACGGCAAAGAGTTTTTCACTTCCGCAAAAGGAGAGAATATCGCTATCATCTACAGGCCGAACGGAGATGATTGTCTGGAGGAAGCGGCGTTTAACATCTGGTTAGAAGAAGATGAAAACTATGACGGACAGGGACACCGCCGAAATATGCTGAACGAATCTTTTACATCCGTAGGGATCGGTCATGTCGTTTATAAGGGATGGCATTACTGGGTACAGGAATTTAGCGACAAGATCGTGGATGATAAAGATAAAACGGCTAATGACAGCCTGACACAGGTTAAAATGTCCATTCTAAAAAGTAAAATCAAAGAGGAATCTTATGTTGCCGCGGAAAAATCCATAACGATGAAAGTCGGTGAGCACGTACCGGCGCCGCAGTTTCACCGTACCATCACTACAGACAGTACCTTTCGCGGTGATATGTTAGATGCCCCATCCCTCGAACTTTTGCAACCATTTACGGGAAAATGGGACTTTGACTTTTCCCCGACAAGCTTTGTGCGGATCGACAGTGACGGCAGCTTGTTTGCGACAAGGGCATTATCCTCCAGTGCAGGCGCCAGCTACCATGGCACAATGGTAACGATTCCGATCACAGTGACAGCCGCGGATACCACCCCTGCCCCTTCGGCAGCGCCAGATCCAACCGGAAAACCAGGTGCGTCTGCCCGTCCGGAGTCATCTGAAAAGCCAAGTGTTTCCGCAAACCCGGAATCATCCAGCAAGCCGGGTATTTCCGCAAACCCGGAATCATCCAGCAAGCCGGGTGTTTCCACAAATCCGGAATCATCCAGCAGGCCGGCAATATCTCCGAACCCTGCCTCGTCTGCCATGCCGACGGCCTCCGCGACAGGCACACCAAATCCGAATGTCACACAAAAACCGGACACCACAAAAAAACCGACGACAACGAAAAAACCGACGACAACGAAAAAACCAGCTGCCACAAAGAAACCGACGACGACTAAAAAACCAACTGCCACGAAAAAGCCGGCTGCTACGAAAAAACCGACTGCCACAAAAAAACCGACGACTAAGAAGCCAGTTCCCGCAGCCGTGGGAAGCATGCTCACGGATCCTGCCATGCGGAATGTATTTGTTGTAACGAGTACAGGCGGTGCTGGAAAATCCCCGACCGTAACATATAAGAAATGTTCCGGCACAGCAAAAGTCGTAAACATCCCGTCTTCCGTCCGGGCAGATAACGTAACGTACCAGGTTACTGGTATTTCCTCCAGGGCATTCAGGGGAAATAAACAACTATTCAAAGTCACAATCCCCGACACTGTAACGAAAATAGGCGCATCCGCCTTCCAGGGCTGCCGTGCATTAAATGCTGTCACAATCGGCAGAAGGGTCCGGAAAATCGAAAAAAATGCTTTTAGAAATTGTAAAAAACTAAAGAAGCTTACAGTAAAAGGCAGTTATATACGCACAGTTGGCAAAAAGGCATTTAAAAACATCGCGAAAAAAGCTAGGATCCGGGTACCCAGAGGCAGGCGGAATATCTATAAAAAACTTTTTACGATGGCAGGTCTTTCGAAAAAGGCAAAAGTGAAATAGAAAACGTTAATTATTTTTTTCGGACTGATATTTTAATAATCTGTCATCAGTAGTCAGGTATTAAGCCGTTCTGCAAACAGCTTAACTTTTTTGAACAAAAAACTGGAAAGCACCATTTTACGGTGCTTTCCAAACTTTTTAAGTGCATTTCCAAATGCACTTTCTGAACGGAGAAGGAGGGATTTGAACCAACTCCGTAAATTACAAACAACGATAGAAAGGAGTTTCGAGGGCTTCATCTAATAGTAAGTGTTCAAATACGTTACTTTCTTTGCCTATGCTACAATACCAGTTTACATTTCCATAATTTGGTCAATCGACATTTCTGGCATACTATACTTCTCTTTTGTATAATCACCAGTACCACCATTATCATACTGTTCCAAGTACCGAACCATTCCAACCGGACCAAGCTCCCGAAGTAATACTTCCGTTCCCTTGGTTTGAATCGTGTTATAATCCATCAATTTTATTGTCTCATTCATTCTCAGTCACCTCCATTATGAATTCAATCGGATTCATTACTTTTACTGATAAATCAATTCTTTTACTTGCTTTTACCAATTTAGTATCAGTAGTCAAAAACACTTCCGCATTCTTTTCTGAAATTGCTAAATGCAAACTATCAAATGATGTTGTTCCGGCAAATTTTGAGATTTCCTTTGCACGCCGAATTACTTCCGAATCCGCAAATATACTCTGCAAAACGCAATTTTGATATAAGGCATGAATCCTTCTTCTTTTCATAATATCTTTAATAGCCAACATCTCTTTTACTAACACATCACTGCCTATAATCTCCACCCGTCCCTCATAAATCAATTCTAAGACTAGCAGTACAGCTTCTCGTTCAAGATAATTTTTTATATTACTCCTATCATCAAAAAGCCGATTATAACAACAATTATCCATATATATTTTCACAATGTCACCTTCTTTTCCCTTAGTATAACACATTTTCATGGAATATGCTGAATTATTTATAAAATCTTAAAACAAATAATCTGGAAGAAAGTTTCAGAAATCCTAGTCAGGTATTTAAACCGTTTCCAAAAACAGCTTCACTTTTCCCGAAATAAAAAAAGTTTGGAAAGCACCATTTTACGGTACTTTCCAAACTTTTTAAGTGCATTTTCCAAATGCACTTACATAACGGAGAAGGAGGGATTTGAACCCTCGCGCCGCGCGAACGACCTACACCCTTAGCAGGGGCGCCTCTTCAGCCACTTGAGTACTTCTCCAAATTACTGAAATCAGAAACAATATTCAATTCCAATGCAAAGCTTATTCTAACAGATTATCATTTATTTGTCAACTACTTAATTTCATAATCTTTTACCGCCGTCTGGTACAAGTCATTTCCATAACAGTCAATGACCGTGATCACCGGAAGATTTTCTACTTCCAGTTTCCGGATCGCCTCTGTTCCCAGATCATCGTACGCGATCACTTCACTTTTCTTAATACATTTTGACAGCAGCGCACCCGCTCCGCCCACTGCCGCAAAATAAACAGCGCAGTTTTTTTTCATGGAATCCACCACGAGATCACTTCTTTTTCCTTTTCCCACCATTCCCTTCAACCCCATATCCAAAAGAGCAGGCGCATATTTGTCCATACGGCTGCTCGTCGTGGGGCCGGCTGAACCGATCACCTGACCCTGTCTGTTTGGAGTCGGGCCGAGATAATAGATGACCTGGTCTTTCATCTCAAAAGGAAAAGATTTACTTGTCTGCAGCTCTTCTGTCATCCTTTTATGGGCGGCATCCCTCGCTGTATAGATCGTGCCGGATAAGTATACATAATCACCAGCCTTTAGTTCTTTCACTTTATCTTCTGTTAATGGTGTATTTATATATTTGTCCATTTTCTCCTCCACTTCAGCCACATAAATCGTATTCAGAAAATAACCTCTGGATAATACTTTCGTACTCTGCACATTTTTGTGTTTTTTTTAGTCTCTTTTCTATTTTTGCATCATATTCAAACGAATAGATCAGGTAACTCCACAATTCCTTCATCTTACACAACACTGGTTTTTCCCCGGGAAGCGTCTCTTTATATCTTTCAAACAATTCATCGTGAAATCCCTGGAGCTTTTCCTTCGTCATCTCCGTACCATACTTTATAGATGAAATGATTCCCGGACAGCGGAGAATCCCTCTGCCGAGCATCACATTTTCCAGCCGCGGAAACTGGTTTACCAGTAATTCAAAGTCTCTTTTCGCATAAAGATCCCCGTTATAACAGACCGCTGTTCTGCTTCTTTCATATCCGTAAGCAAAGGATTCCCAATCTGGCGTATTTTTATAATAATCTTCCCGCGTCCGCGGGTGGATAATAAGCTCAAACAGGGGGAATTCATTAAAAATATCCATCAGCAGTGCAAACTCATGTGCATGTGACATACCAATCCTCGTCTTAACAGATATTTTTATATCAGTATGACAGAAAATCTCGTCAAAAAATGCCCGAAGCTTGTCCGGATATGCAAGAAAACCTGCTCCTTTTCCTTTTGACACAACAGTTCCCACCGGACATCCCAGATTCAGATTTACTTCCTCATAACCATAGTCCTGCAGATAATGAACTGTATTGAGAAACGCCCCTGCATGATTTGTCAGAATCTGCGGTACGACATACATCCCTGCATTGTTCTCCGGCAGAATGTCATTCTTTTCCCTTGTCCGACAGATTTTCTTTTTATTTGGTGAAATAAAAGGAGTAAAATATTTGTCTATTTCTCCAAAATATTTATGATATGTGCTGCGGTAAATATAACCGGTTATGCCCTCAAGCGGCGCCAAATAAAACTTCATCCATTCTCCATCCAAATGATCCGTTAATTTTGTTTTCTGACAATCTTATATTCATCATCACTTTGATAATACGGACAGCTTTTATAAGATGAATGAAGCAGCCGATACATCTCATCCTCATCTAAATTTACCTGACATTCACCATACCCATCTTCATCCACAAAATACAGCGCACAAAATTCGCAATTGGTTTCCATCTCTGATCCGCCAGCCTTCCTCTCTGTCCGACATGCTGTAGTAGCTACCCTATATAATTAAAATACGTTTTTTCCATTTTGTCAACATTTTATTTTCCGAAAGTTTGTCCGATTTTATACCTATATGTATTAAAATAAAAGAAAAAACTAATTTGGAGGTACTCAAATGAAACAAAAATACGCATATATCAGGGTAAGTTCAAAGGACCAAAATGAAACAAGGCAGCTGTTATCCATGAAAAAACTTGAAATTAAAAAAGAGAATATTTTTATCGACAAACAATCTGGCTGTGATTTCAACCGGCCGTCATACCAGAAGTTAGTCAAACGTTTGAAAAATGGTGATATTTTATACATAAAAAGCATTGACCGATTAGGGCGGAATTATAAAGAGATCATATCCCAATGGCAGTATCTCACAAAAAAGAAAAAGATCGATATAGTTGTCTTAGATATGCCGCTCTTAGATACCAGGACCGAAAATGATCTTCTAAAATGTTTTATCGTCGATATTGTGCTCCAAATCCTTTCGTTTGTCGCAGAAAATGAGCGAAATAACATCCGCTCCAGGCAGGCAGAAGGCATTGAGGCGGCGAAAATGCGCGGAGTTAAATTTGGCAGGCCAAGCAAGCCGCTTCCTGAAAATTTCGAAATAATCTATCAAAAATGGAAAAAGAAAGAATTGACGATCCGACAGGCATCCCGTGAGTGCAATATGCCAAAAAGCACTTTTTACAATAAAGTAAAAAAAATTGATTCCCCATTTAATTCTTTTTCGTAACTACTTTATCATGAATAAACATAACTGCTAAAACAAACAGGATCAATATGCTGATAAACTGAGATGTCGATAAAAATAATACAAATCCCCTGTATTCATCTCCACGGAGAAACTCGATAAAAAATCGGCTGCATGCGTATATTGACAAATAGTATATTAATAATTTCCCTTTTTTCCTGTTCTGTTTTTCTAAATGATCCAGATACAAAAAGAGAAAGATGTTCAGAAAAATTTCCAGTAATTGAACCGGAAATCTTCTTACTCCATTTGCTTCGGAAATCAGGGAATTATGATATACTATACCAAAATTACTTTCTATTCCATAGCAGCAGCCGCTTAAAAAACATCCCAGTCTTCCAAACATATGAAACAAAGGAATACATGGAGCGATCACATCTGTATAAAGAATCACATCGTATTTTTTCTTTTTAAGATAAATATAACCCGCCAGCAGTCCTCCTGCCAACCCTCCGTAAAAAACGGAACCACCAAATATAACAATACATGAATTTACGAATTGACGAAAGGACTCAAACGAAATAGAGGAAAATTGCCTAAAATTTGTTAATCCAAATAACATATGTCCACCGAGTAAAACTCCGATCGAAATAACTAAATAAAATTGAATCATATCATTTTCATCATGTCCCTTTTTCTTAAATTTATAACAGGCGTAACATCCGGCGATAAAATAACCGAATAAGGCAATGATCATATAAGCTGAAAATTCTTTTCCAAAAAGAGTAAAGTTTTTTATCATATTATCTATATTTCCTCTCTTACATTTTTTATAGCGAGAAAAAATGCCAGCAACATAACAAAGTTGATGGCATTTTCTCCTCATCGAATTATGTCAAATATTTATGACAAAAGTCCTGCTGTTCCTGCCGTGGCGGCACAGGCAAGTACGCAAATAACACCAAGTGCGGAAAAAGCAGTTCCGATTATTCCTAACACCAAACCTGCCGTAGCAAGTCCTTTTTTCTCCGGTGTGCAGCTCTTACGGGCTTTCACGCCAAAAATAATTCCGAGAATCGCCAATACAAGTGTAAAATAGCAGACAATCGGAATAAATGAACCTACAATTCCCAAAATACCACATACTAAAGCGGCAACTCCTAAACCATTTCCTGACTGTTGTTCCATAAAATATATCCTCCTTGTTTTGTGTATAGCTTCACCTAACTCCACTTTCATATGATTTTCTATAAAGTGAACTTTTTAGGACACTGCTATCTTTTTAATAAGTTTAACACATTCACGTTAATCTGTCAATTATTTATGAGTAAATTAGAAAAATTTAGCAGTGTCCTAAAAAGTTCGCTTTTTTGGACACTGTTCGAATGTAATTTAACTACATAAATTACAGAAATTTTATAAGGAGGGTTTATCGAAAATGGTAAAAAACAGGAATATTGCACTCTGTATCATTCTGACATTCGTTACGTGCGGCATTTACATGTGGTACTGGTTTGTTTGTCTGACAAATGATACAAACTACCTTGCCGGGGAACAGGATGATACTTCGGGCGGTATGGCACTTTTGCTCACGATCGTCACATGCGGCATTTATGGTCTATTTTGGGCATACAGACGCGGTGATAAAGTTGACAAGGCGAAACAAAATCACGGAGAGCCTGCATCGAATGGGGGAGTTCTCTATCTGATCCTCTATATTTTTGGTGGAATTATCGCTTTGGCTCTGATCCAGAACGAAGTTAATAAGTTTGCAGATGCGTAAAGAAATGAAAACATTGGTGCTTATTTTCATTTTAGGTCTTGCATATGCGTGTATAGTGCGGTATACATCTTTTTGTATACCGTGCTTTTTTAACACGATCACCGGACTAAAGTGCCCCGGCTGCGGGATCACTCATGTATTTCTCAGCTTAATGAGGTTTGATCTGCGCGGCGCTTATCATGCAAATCCATTTTTGTTAATTTCCTCACCTGTTTTGCTTCTCATTATCATACTAAATTTCTTTTGTTCAAAAAAAATCCGGACTTCCTCCTTTACTAAATGGCTAACATTACTTTATGTGATAGCTATTTTGATATGGGGAGTAGTCCGAAATTTAATATTTTAAGGTTGAACTTTTTGAACTTCTGTGGTATGATACAGAAAAGAAGGGAAACCATAGAAGCGGTTACCCTCAGAATGTTATTGACTAAGCCGTCACTATTCGCGGTAGTGGCGGCTACTTTCTTTTGTCCCTCAAAATCTGATAGATCAGACTTATCAAGGCAACAATGAACGTACAAAACAAGAAAAAATCCTGATATGTAATCATTGCAATCCCCCCTTCCTCTTTTGGATTCCGGAGGGTTATCCCTCCGTACTGGAGGGTAGCCACCTTGGCTCTATAATTTCCCTTGCATAATATTATAGCAAAAATTTTCTATATGTAAATAACTTTTTTTACTATATACTTTATTAAATTACTATATTTTAAATATTTCTCCGTATATGCCTGTTCACATGACAGCAAATATTGATCGCTACCGGCATCCCGGCGATATGGGTCGGATATGTTTCTACATTTACTCCGAGAGCAGTCACGCGCCCTCCGAGTCCGCCCGGCCCGATCCCGAGCTTATTGATTTCCTCCAGCATCTCATCTTCCAGTTCTTTCACATACGGAATTTTGGATGAGCTATTCAAATTCCTCGTAAGCGCTTTCTTTGCCAGGATCGCACATTTTTCAAATGTTCCGCCGATTCCCACGCCTACCACGATCGGCGGGCAGGCATTCGGCCCGGCCAGTTTTACCGTCTCCAAAATAGCTTCCCTGATCCCTTCGATGCCATCCGCTGGCTTTAACATATAGAGCCGGCTCATATTCTCACTGCCAAATCCTTTCGGAGCGACAGTGATCTCTACCTGATCTCCGGGTACGATCTCATAATGGATGACACCCGGCGTATTATCTTTTGTATTGACGCGCTCGACTGGATCTTTTACCACGGATTTTCGAAGATATCCTTCTTCATATCCGCGGCGGATCCCCTCATTTACGGCGTCTTCAATATACTCACCTTCGAAATGTACATCCTGCCCGATGCGTAAAAACACGACAGTCATACCGGTATCCTGACAGATCGGTATCTTCGTTTCGGCCGCAATTTCCATATTCTCTTCCAACTGGCCTAAAATCTGTCTGCCGAGAGGCGATTCTTCCTGTTTCCTGGCAGCAAGTACTGCCTGTTTCACGTCCTCAGACAATCGGATATTTACTTCCATGCACATTTCTTTCACGGCTTCTGTAATTTCAACTGTATTAATCGTTCTCATCCGTTTCCTCTGGCTCCTCCTCTGGCATTTCCGGCGTACCTGCTTCATCCGGTGTATCTGATGTCACTGATGTTTCTGATGTTTCTGATGTCTGTATTTCTGATGCCGATGTTTCCGATGTCTCCAACGCATCTGACGTATCCGACGTGTCTTTTCTGACTTTCGCCACACTTGCCACGACGATATCCTTTGAACTGTCAACATTCATCAATTTCACACCTGATGTTATACGGCCTAATACGGAAATACCCCTTACTTCAATGCGGATAATGATACCTTCATTTGTGATCAGCATCACTTCCTGATCTTCATGGACCGCTTTCGCTCCCACGACAAAACCGGTTTTCTCTGTAATCTTATAGCATTTTACGCCTTTTCCGCCGCGGTGCTGGATACCAAATTCATCAATACCCGTACGTTTTCCGAGTCCGTATTCAGACACGAGGAGCAGTTCCTCGCCCTGGCTGTCCATCTGCATGCCGATCACTTCATCATCAAAAGACAGGTTCATTCCCCGAACACCGATCGAAGTCCTTCCTGTCGGACGGACATCTGTCTCCTTAAACTTGATACACTGTCCATGTTTCGTGACCAGAAGGATATTTTTCGTATTATCTGTTACCTTCACTTCGATCAGGTCATCATCTTCACGGAGACTGATTGCCTGAAGTCCGGATTTTCGTATATTTCTGTATTCGGTGATCGACGTCTTCTTTACCAGCCCGTGTTTTGTCGCCATGAACAGATACGTATCTTCATCAAATTGTCTGATGGCGATCACGGCCGTGATCTTTTCCTCTGGCAGAAGCTGCAAGAGGTTGACGATCGCTGTTCCCCGGCTCGTCCTGCCGGATTCCGGGATCTCGTACGCCTTGATGCGGTACACGCGGCCTTTATTGGTAAAGAACATCAGATAATGATGTGTGGTCGCCATAAACAGATCTTCGATATAATCGTCGTCAATCGTCTGAATCCCTTTGATCCCTTTCCCGCCGCGCTGCTGGCTCTTAAAGTTGTCGATCGTCATACGCTTGACATAACCCATATGTGTCAGCGCCACAACCGTATTTTCCACAGGGATCATATCTTCCATTGAGATATCAAATTCATCAAAACCGATGCCTGTCCTCCGCTCATCCCCATACTTCGCAGCAATCGTGCTGATTTCCTGCTTGATCACGCCTAACAGCAGTTTGCGGTCAGCAAGGATTGCCTGATACTCCTTAATCTTTTTCATCAGTTCATCAAATTCATTTTCCAGCTTCTCCCGCTCCAAACCGGTCAATGCGCGCAGACGCATATCCACGATCGCCTGTGCCTGCACATCATCAAGTTCGAATCGCTCGATCAATCGCTCTTTCGCGATCGGCGTACTCCGGGAATTTCGTATGATCTTGATCACTTCGTCAATGTGATCTAATGCGATGAGCAGGCCTTTTAAAATATGGGCCCGTTCTTCCGCCTTATTCAGATCGTACTTTGTCCGGCGGGTGACAACCTCTTCCTGATGCTTTAAGTAATGCGTCAGCATTTGCATAATGTTCATAAGAACCGGCTGGTTATCCACAAGCGCGAGCATATTTACGCCAAATGTATCCTGCAGCTGCGTATGTTTATAAAGCTGGTTCAATACGATATTCGGGTTGACATCTTTTCGGAGTTCAATGCAGATACGCATTCCTTCACGGTTCGACTCGTCCCGCAGCTCGGTAATGCCATCCACTCTTTTTTCTTTATGTAATTCCGCTATCTTTTCAATCAGACGCGCCTTATTTACCATATACGGAAGTTCTGTTACAATGATCCGGTTTTTACCATTCGCCATCGGTTCGATATCCGTTACAGCGCGTACCCGGATCTTACCGCGTCCGGTGCGGTACGCCTCTTCGATCCCACGCCTTCCCATGATCGTAGCTCCGGTCGGAAAATCAGGTCCTTTGATGATGTCGATCACTTCGTCCATCGTCGTTTCCCGGTCTTCTTCCACAATATTATCTATGATCTTCACCACGCCGTTTACCACTTCACGAAGATTGTGCGGCGGGATGTTTGTAGCCATACCAACGGCAATACCAGAAGTTCCGTTTACCAGAAGATTTGGAAACCTGGATGGGAGAACGACCGGCTCTTTTTCCGTCTCGTCAAAGTTTGGCACGAAATCAACCGTATTTTTATTGATATCGGCAAGCATTTCCATCGAGATCTTACTGAGACGGGCTTCGGTATAACGCATCGCTGCCGCCCCGTCGCCATCGACCGAACCAAAGTTACCATGACCATCGACAAGAGGATACCTCGTAGACCATTCCTGCGCCATATTGACAAGCGCCCCGTAAATCGAGCTATCGCCGTGAGGATGATATTTACCCATCGTATCACCGACGATACGCGCACACTTACGATGCGGTTTGTCCGGGCCGTTATTCAATTCGATCATCGCATACAAAATACGGCGCTGTACCGGTTTTAAACCGTCCCTCACATCAGGAAGTGCTCTGGATGCAATAACTGACATGGCGTATTCAATATACGATTTTTCCATGGTCTTCCTCAGGTCAACAGGCTTTATGTCGTCCATAGAACCGTTGTCTTTGTCAAAAATATTTTCATCCATATTTTTGTCCTTCCTCCTTAATAAATATCCAGATTTGTCACAAATTTAGCATTTTTCTCTATAAATTCACGTCTTGGTTCCACTTTATCTCCCATCAGCGTCGTAAATGTCAGATCGATCTCCGAAGACTCTTCTTCTTTCATCTTTACCTGCAAAAGTACCCGTTTCGCCGGATCCATCGTCGTATCCCACAGCTGCTCGGCATCCATCTCACCCAGACCTTTGTAGCGCTGGATATTATTGTTTCCGTCCCTTCCAAGTTCCTCCAGTTTTTCATTCAGTTCCTCATCGCTGTACACATAGTACGATTTTTTATTTTTTTCAATGCGGTAAAGAGGCGGCTGCGCAAGATACACATAACCTTCCCGGATTAGTTCCGGCATGAACCGATATAAAAAGGTGAGTAGAAGCGTAGCAATATGGGCGCCGTCCACATCGGCATCCGTCATAATGATGATCTTATGGTAACGAAGTTTATCAATATCGAAATCATCCGAAATCCCAGTGCCAAACGCCGTGATCATCGCCTTGATCTCGTTGTTGATCAGGATTTTATCCAGCCGGGCTTTTTCTACGTTCAGTATTTTTCCACGAAGCGGTAAAATAGCCTGTGTCGCGCGGTCTCTGGCCGTCTTTGCGCTGCCGCCGGCCGAATCCCCCTCTACGATATAGATTTCACAGTTCTCCGGGTTTTTGTCACTGCAGTCCGCCAGCTTTCCAGGAAGTGAACTTCCTTCCAATGCCGTCTTTCTCCTCGTCAGATCCCTGGCGTTTCTGGCCGCCTCTCTCGCCCTCTGCGCCAATAGAGCCTTGTCGCAGATCTGTTTGGCGATCGTAGGATTCAGTTCCAGAAAGATCGTGAGCTGTTCACTG
The DNA here is from genome assembly GCA_910584065.1 of uncultured Eubacterium sp. Classification (GTDB taxonomy): domain Bacteria; phylum Bacillota; class Clostridia; order Lachnospirales; family Lachnospiraceae; genus Eubacterium_F. The sequence goes on along the minus strand of CAJTZN010000011.1, from coordinate 67,196 downwards.
ACAATGCTGTCCACAGCGCCTCTCGCTTCGCTGTTCCCCAGTTTTTGTTTCGTCTGTCCCTCAAACTGCGGCTCGGGAATTTTGACACTGATGATCGCGGTAATCCCTTCACGTATATCATCACCGCTCAAATTCACATCGTTTTCTTTCAAAAATTTCTGTGCTCTAGCGTAATCGTTAAATGTCTTCGTCAGCGCGTTTTTGAATCCGGCTAAGTGAGTTCCCCCTTCCGGCGTCGTAATGTTATTCACAAAACTATAGCAGTTATCGGAATACGAATCGTTATGCTGGAAGGCAACCTCGACGAACACATTCCCTTTCTGTCCCTCACAGTAAATAATTTCCTCATAGAGGGGATCTTTATGACGATTTAAGTATTCCACGTATTCTTTAATACCGCCCTCATAATAAAAGGCTTCTTTTACCGGTTCCTCTCTCCTGTCATCATGAAGTACGATTTTGATTCCCTTCGTCAAAAATGCCATCTCACGCAGACGGTGTTTCAACGTGTCATAATCATATTCCGTCGTCTCCGTAAAAATCTCTTTATCCGGTAGGAACGAAATCTTTGATCCGCGCTGATCTGTCTCTCCTACTACCTTTAAGTCATACATGATCTTGCCGCGCTCAAAACGCTGTTTATATATTTTTCCATTCTGGTAGATCTCTACTTCCAGCCATTCGGATAAGGCATTCACGACAGACGCACCCACGCCGTGAAGGCCGCCGGATACTTTGTAACCGCCGCCGCCAAATTTACCTCCGGCATGAAGTACGGTAAATACGACTTCCACCGCCGGCCGCCCGGCCTTGTGGTTGATGCCCACTGGGATTCCCCGTCCGTTGTCAAGTACGGTGATCGAATTATCCGGATTGATATGTACGCGGATCGTGTCGCAGTACCCTGCCAGCGCTTCATCCACAGCGTTATCCACAATTTCATACACAAGATGGTGAAGACCCCTCTCGGACGTGCTTCCGATGTACATACCCGGTCTTTTCCGCACGGCCTCCAATCCTTCTAAAATCTGTATCTGATCCGCTCCATATTCCATCGTTTCCTGATTATCCATTTCATTCTCCATTTCTGCACGGAACCTCCCGCGGCTTTTTTGCATTTCCAAACATTACTCTATTCACACTTTTACAGAACCCGAAACAATTTCAAACGTTTTCTGCATATTGACTCCATTTTTTACAAACTCTTCCAAACCGGTACAAGTGATAATGGTCTGTATACCTTTTATATGTTCCAACAGATAATTCTGTCTGTTCCGATCCAGCTCTGACAAAACATCATCCAAAAGTAAAAGCGGTTTCTCCCCTGTTTTTTCTTCTACGATTTGAATTTCCGTTAATTTGAGCGAAAGCGCTCCCGTCCTCTGCTGCCCCCTTGAACCGTATTTTCTCAAATCCTTATTTTCCGAAACAAAGGACAGATCGTCGCGATGAGGACCCGCGTTCGTCGTTTTCGTGAACAGATCCTTCTTTTCCATGACGGCCAGCTGTTCCGCAAACGCATCCGCCGTCACGTTCGGCTCGTAAGTCAGCTCGATTTCTTCTTTTCCGCCAGTCAGACTGCGGTGAATCTCCCTGATATAACCTCTTAACTTTTCCACAAACTCCCGTCTCGCCTGTATGACATATGTACCATACTCCACAAGCTGGCTGTTCCATATATCAAGTGTGTCCAATAATTGGGAATTTATACTAATCTGTTTTAACAACTCATTCCGCTGTTTCAAAACATGCTTATATTTTGTCAAATGATGCAGGTATATGTGATCCAGCTGGCACAGTTCCACATCAATAAATTTGCGTCTGGCTTCCGGGCCATTCTGGATAATGGCCAGATCCTCCGGCGAAAAAAATACCACATGGCACATGCCGAGAAGATCCCTGCTCTTTTTTACCGGAACGCCGTCGATGGCGATTCCCTTGGCTTTCCTTTTTTTTAAATGCACGTCGATCTTATGACAGACCTGATTTTTTTCTACGATCATTTTTAAATGGGCGTCGTCGTAACCCATGAGGATCATTTCCTGATCTTTGCTGCCCTTATGCGACCGCGATGTGGAACAAAGGTAAATACCTTCCAGAACATTCGTCTTTCCCTGGGCATTATCGCCAAACAACACATTCGTTTCGGCATCAAACTCAAACAGTTCCCGCTCATAATTGCGGAAATGAAGCAGTTCCAAACTATGGATCATCATATACTGCTTACCTTCACCTGGTTACCTTCCAGCTCAATGACATCTCCCGGACGAACTTTTCTGCCGCGCCGGTATTCCGTTTCGCCGTTGACCGAGACCATACCATCCTCGATCATAAATTTCGCATCCACTCCCGAGCCGGCGAACCCCGCCAGTTTTAATGCCTGTCCAAGTTTGATAAATTCATCTTTGATCTTTATTTCTTCCATCTTCGATTCCTCATTTCTGCCGCTTTTCTAGCATATCTGACCACGATATCAATCAATCAGGTTCACCGGAAGGATCAGATATATGTACGAATTGTCGTCCCGTATGAAACAAGGCGCCTTTGAATTAAACAGGTACAAACTCACCTGCTCTTCATCGATCACCCGCAGCACATCAATAATAAATTTGGGATCAAAAGCAATCCGCAGATCTTTCCCTTCTTTTTCGATGCTGACATTTTCATCCATCGAACCAATCTTCGTATTCATCTCCATCTTAATTTCATCGTTCTTTATGTTCATGATGACCGGTTTGTTCTCCGCCTCGCGCAGCAGAAGGGTGGCGCGGTCGATACAGTCCAAAAGTTCTTTTTTATTGACGACAACTTTTGTCTCATAATCATTCGTCAGCATTTGATTGATGTTATAAAAATTCCCCTCGATCAGCCTGGAAATGATAATCGTCTTATCGTATTGGAATAGCACATGATTTTTCGAAAAGTAGATCTCTACCTCGTCTTCTATGCCGCCTGTACAGATTTTACTCACTTCACCAAGCGTCTTTCCCGGAATGACAACCTTCACATTATCAAAACTTTCCTTCAGCTGCATTTTCCGGATGGAAACACGGTGCAGGTCCAACGAGGCGATCTTAAATTCATCCCCATTGATCTCAAAAAGTTCACCCGTAAGGATCTTATTATTTTCGTTATTTGAAATAGAAAAAATAGTCTGTCGGATCATTTCCCGCAGCGTAAACTGGGAGATCACGATCTTCTTTGATCTCTCAATTTCCGGAAGCATCGGGAACTCTTCGTGATCTTTTCCGGAAAGGTTAAATTTAGCTTTGCCGCAGAACAAAAGGATATTTTCCCTGTCATCGGATTCAAAATAAATGTCCTGATCCGGCAGTTTACGGATAATATCCGAGATCATTTTCGCGTTTACCAGAATGATCCCTTCTTCTTCAATCTGGGCGTTCAGCCGTGTTTCAATGCCCATCGACATATTGTTTGTCGTCAGAACCAGTTCATCTTCTCTTCCTTCTATTACCACACATTCCAAAATAGGCATTGTCGTTTTGCTAGGTACCGCTTTTAGGACAATATTGATGGCATCGTTCATGTTCGCTTTGCTGCATTTGAACTTCATAATGTTGGTAACCCCTTTCCAGTTGAAATTATAATAAATATATCTTTAAATTTTAGTAATATGTAGTATTAAGGGAGGTTCATTTGTTTAAAGTAAACGTAAACCCTTAAATCCGGCATATTTAACCAAAGGATAATCTCTGTATTTGATCAGGAAAACGTGTTGATGATCAAACGCCGTCTGTCTGTGATCAGGGATTGATTTTTTTCTTCAGCACCTGGATCGTATTTTGAAGGCTGTTATCAACTTTAAGTTTTTCCTCAATTTTAGCACAACCGTGGATAACTGTCGAATGATCCCTGTTTCCGAGCTTTGCTCCAATATCGGTTGTGGACATGTCTGTTAATTCCTTGCAGAGATACATACAGATCTGTCTGGGAAGGACGACGCTGTTTTGTCTTCTCTTCGAAATGATGGCATCTTCTGCTAAATTGAAATGATCGGTCACGATCTGAACGATAAAGTCAACCGAAATTTCCCGTGAATCGTCTGGTTTAATAATATCTTTAAGCGCCTCTTCTGCCAACGTGAGCGTAATTTCCTGATGTGTCAGTTTGGAAAGGAAAATTACTTTTTTGTAGGCGCCTTCGAGATCACGGATGTTGGACCGGATATTGGTAGCTATGTAACTTAAAATCGTATCATCCAGTTTAACCGTTTCATTTTCCTGATAATTTTTCAGGATGGCCATGCTCGTTTCGTAGTCCGGGGGCTGTATGTCAACTGGCAGTCCGGAGTTGAAACGGGAGCGGTACCGCTCGTCGAGCTGGTCCATGTCCCGCGGCGGTTTATCACTGGAAATGACGATCTGCTTGTTTGCCTGGTAAAGCGCTTCAAATGTGTTAAAAAACTCAATCTGCGTGGACTCCTTGCCAATGATGAACTGGATATCATCGATCAGCAGCACATCTACGTTACGGAACTTTTTGCGCAGATTGGTGGTCGCGGCGGTATCCCCTTTTTTCTTGTTTGTACGGATGGCCTCGATCACCTGGTTCGTGAAGTCTTCACTTGTTGTGTAAAGTACGTTTAATTCCGCATGGTGCTCGATGATGTGTCTGGCGATCGAGTGCATCAGGTGCGTTTTGCCCAAACCGGAATCACTGTATAAAAATAAAGGATTGTATATTTGCGAAGTGGGAGCTTCCGCTACAGCGACAGCCGCCGCGTGCGCCATTGAATTGCTCCTGCTCGTCACAAAAGTATCAAAGGAATGACCGGATTTCAGGTACGGATATTTGTCGGTCAGGTTTTCTTCCTTTATATAGGTAGGAACTGCTTCTGCCTGATAAATATATTTAATGTCAACTTTTTCTCCAGTGATAACTTCGATCGCTACTTTGATGTGGACATTGTATTTGGATTCGAGGATCTTCTTACAATCTCCCTGCGTTTCTTTATCTATTTCAAACGTTACGACGCCGTCATCGTAGGAAAAAATCTGCAATGGTTCAATAAAGGTCCGGATGGCCGGTCCAGTGATCGAACTTTCTTCCATCAGATGCGTGATAATGTCGTTCCATTTGGCTTTTATCATGTTTTCCATAAAAAAACCTGCCTAACTAATAAAAAATGAAATAAGGGTATAAACGTACGACTATATTTTACCTCAAAATGATAGTTTTTTCAATGGTCTATTTGCAAAATTGCAATTTTCTTTTAATATTTGCTTGACTATTTTCCAATTCAATACTATAATTAGGCTTGATTGGTTCGTAGTAGTTTGGAAATCAAAGGAGGTGCAGCGAGATGAAAATGACATATCAGCCGAAAAAGAAGTCGAGAGCGAGGGTTCACGGTTTTCGTAAGAGAATGAGGACTTCGAATGGCAGGAAAGTAATTTCCAGGAGAAGAGCAAAAGGAAGAAAAAGATTATCTGCATAAGCGAGGTATTGTGCAAAGTCACATAAAATGTGTGGCTTTTTCTTCTCTTGTGAGGTTTGAAACAGTGTTTGAAAAATTAGGAAATAATTTGGAGTTTCAAAAGGTTTACAGATCCGGTAGATCGAAAGCGAACAAATATCTGGTGATGGTTTTGTCAGAGCGGGAGAGCGGTCCCAATCGCTATGGATTTTCTGTTAGTAAGAAAGTTGGCAATAGCGTCGTACGTCACCGGGTCACCAGATTATTAAGAGAGTCTGTTCGGAAAAATGACGTACGTTTAACGACAGGTCACAGTATCATTATTGTTGCCAGAAATACTGCAAAGGGCAGGAGTTTTGCAGAAATTGACAGTGCAGTGTGCCATTTGTGCAAATTACATGGAATATTAAAATGAAAAGAGTTTTTTTATTTTTATTGAAAATATATCAGAAATTCATTTCTCCGCTGAAAAGAACGCCAACCTGCATTTATACACCTTGTTGTTCTGAATATGCTGTTCAGGCGATAACGAAATATGGTGCAGGAAAAGGTGGTTTTTTAGCTATGAAAAGAATTTTGCGGTGTCATCCATTCCATAAGGGAGGGTATGATCCGGTACCATGATTTTTTGTAAGGCATGGATATTTTCATATTTCATTTTGAACCACGTATTCTGGTAAAAAATTGGAGGTAAAATTATTGTTAGATTGGCTGTATACACTATTTGGCTGGATCATGCAGGGCATTGACTGGGCTGTTTTTCATGTATTCGGAATCCATAATATCGGTTTGTGTATTATTTTGTTTACCATCATTATTTACACGCTGATGATTCCTTTGAATACGAAACAGCAGAAATCATCGCGCTTGATGAGTAAGATCAACCCCGAAATACAGGATATTCAGGCTAAATATAAAGGGAAAAAAGATAACGAATCAGCGATGAAAATGAACGCGGAGACACAGGCTGTTTATGCCAAATATGGAGTCAGTCCATTTGGCGGATGTCTGCCGCTGCTTATTTCTATGCCGATATTACTCGTTTTGTACGCAGTGATCCGCGAGATTGATAAGTATGTTCCCTCGCTGGCACAGGAAGGCGCGAATATGTTTCTCGGACTTGACGTATCGCAGACGCCGTCTGAGTACGCCAAAGTGACGAAATTCGCTTATCTTGTTCCGGCTCTGGCCGTTGTATTTCAGTTCATCAATACAAAAATGCTCCAGATGAAGACCGATAACAAAAACAAACAGGAAGATTCGATGGCGTCCAGTATGAAAATGATGAATTATTTTATGCCGTTCATGTCAGGATTTTTCTGTTTGACGCTGAATATCGGTATTGGTATTTATTGGATCATCAGTTCTATTTACCGGATCATACAGGCATATTTTATCAATCGGCATGTGGATAAGATTTCTCTCGATGAGCTGATCGAGATGAATAAAGATAAGGCGTTGAAAAAGAATAAGAAGTTAGAGGAGCGGAATAAGCAGATGGAGATGTACTCCAAACAGAGGACGAGCTCGATCAAGACCGCGTCGAGTTATCAGAATCGTTCATCTGCGAGCAATCAAAATTCAAAGAATCAGGATTCTTCGAGGAACCTTGAGGTAAATAAGGACATCGAGCCGGGTAGTATCGCTGGGTATGCCCACATGTTATCAGGAAAAAAGAATGGTAAAGACAAATATTGAAGTACTGTGTTGACAGAATGGAGGAATTAATATGTCAAATTGGCTTGAGTTTACTGCAAAAACGGTTGATGAAGCCTTGACAGAGGCGTTGATAAAACTGGAAGCAACGAGCGATCAGGTGGAGTATGAAGTACTTGAAAAAGAGAGCAGCGGATTTCTCGGGATGTTTAGCAAGCCCGCGAGGATTCGGGTTTGTAAAAAGGAAAGTGTAGATGAAGTCGTAAAGAATTTTTTGGATAAACTATTTCTTCATATGGGTATCCATGTTGAAGTTGTGATGGAGTACAATGAAGAAGAGAGCGTGATCGACATTGAATTGAAGGGTGAAGAGATGGGCGTTCTGATCGGTAAGAGAGGACAGACGCTTGATTCGATCCAATACTTAACGTCATTGGTGGCAAATAAAGATATCGAGAATTACGTGAAGATTAAGATGGACACGGAAAATTACCGTCAGCGAAGACGTGAGACGATTGAAAATCTGGCGAAAAATATAGCGAGCAAGGTTAAGAAGACGCATAAACCGGCGTATCTGGAACCAATGAATCCATATGAGAGGCGGATCATCCACTCCACACTGCAGAATGATAAATATGTGGAAACTTATAGTGAAGGAGAGGAGCCGTTCCGGAAAGTGGTTGTGACCGTATCAAAGGAATATGCGGATATGCCGCGGAAATACAATAATTACCGGAAAAAGAATTATAACAATAATAATAGACGGAAGTCTTATAACAAAAATTACAATCGTGGGAATGGACGGAATCATTCCTATAAGGAAAATGAAGATTGAATCTATGACTTTTGAGGCTGAATCTGCGGATTCAGCCTTTTAGCCATTTTAATTTTTATGTAAAAGGGGAATCTTGCGTATGTTTCAGTCTCAATCTGATACGATCGCTGCGATCGCTACAGCTTCCACCGGCGGAGGCGTGAGTATTATCCGGATCAGCGGAAAAGAGGCGGTAGAAAAGACAGAAGGTATCTTGTCATTTTCATCGAAGAAATTGTCGGAGTTTGGGAGTCATACGGTTCATTATGGTCATGTGGTTGATAAGAGGCGTGTGGGAGATAAGTCACATTTGACGGATGACGCATATTTGGCTGAAGGGTCAGGAAAGGTGATCGATGAGGTTCTTGTTCTGATCATGCGGGAACCAAACAGCTATACGAGAGAAGATGTGGTTGAAATCCAGTGCCATGGCAGCGCTCTTGTCTGCCAGGAAATCCTTGATCTTCTTTTATCAAACGGAATTCGTATGGCGGAGCCGGGTGAATTTACGAAACGCGCTTTTTTAAATGGAAGGATTGATCTCTCCCAGGCGGAAGCGGTGATGGATCTGATCGAGTCGAAGAGCAGATACGCGCTGGAGAGTTCGGTCAGTCAGTTAAATGGGATCATCAAATATAAGGTGAAAGAAATTCGCAGCATGATTCTGGATGACGTGGCATTTATCGAGGCGGCATTGGATGATCCGGAACATCTGAGTATGGATGGATTCCGGGAGAAGTTTGAACAAAATATTTTATACGCTATGTCGGAATTAAAGAAGATGATAGAAAATTACCGGAATGGACGCTTGATCCGGCAGGGAGTCCAAACCGTGATCATAGGAAAACCGAATGTCGGGAAGTCTTCTTTTCTGAACGCCATACTGGGGACTGATCGTGCGATTGTAACTAATGTTCCCGGTACGACCCGCGATACGCTGGAGGAAGATGTACGTCTGGGGGATCTGCTTCTTCATCTGATCGATACGGCTGGTATCCACGATACCGACGACCCGGTGGAAAAAATTGGCATTGAGCGCGCGAAGGAGAATTTGGAGAGGGCCGATTTTTGCATTTTGATCATTGATGGAAGTAGTGAATTAACGGAAGCAGATAAAAATTTACTGTTGGATATATCTGAGATGAATAGTGTCGTTCTCCTGAATAAAAATGATCTTCATGTGAAAGTTCAGGAAGAGGATATTAAAAAATATACGGATAAAAAAGTGATTTCTTTTTCTGCACTGACCGGTAGCGGAAAAGACGAGCTGGAGCAGTATATCAAGGAGCAGTTTTATTTGGATCATCTTTCGTTTAATGACGAAATTTATATTTCCAATGAAAGACAGAAACAGGCAGTTGTTTCAAGTTATGACAGTTTAAAAAATGTTAAGGAAAGTTTGGATCTGGATATGGGAGAAGATTTTTATACGATTGATCTGATGAGTGCGTATGAAAGTCTGGGCACTATGATTGGGGAGAGTTTGGATGATGAATTAGCCGATACGATTTTCCGGAAATTTTGTATGGGAAAATAACTGTAAATTTGGGATCATGTTTTGGAACATGTAAGTAAAAGATAGAAGAAGATGATAAGGGGAAAAGGAAGATGAGTTTGCAGAGAGAATTGAGGGAACGATATGATGCGGTAGTCGTAGGTGCGGGTCATGCCGGATGTGAAGCTGCGCTGGCTCTGGCACGGCTTGGTTTTCAAACTATTATTTTTACCGTGAGTGTAGACAGTATCGCGCTCATGCCCTGTAATCCCAATATTGGCGGTTCGTCAAAAGGTCATTTAGTAAAAGAAATTGATGCGCTGGGGGGTGAGATGGGTAAAAACATCGATTCCACTTTTATTCAAAGTAAGATGCTGAACAAGTCAAAAGGACCTGCTGTACATTCACTTCGGGCGCAGGCAGATAAAAAAGCGTATAGTGATTTGATGCGACAAAAATTGGAAAATAATGGTAACATAACGGTGAAGCAGGGTGAGGTAACGGAACTTATTATTGATAATGGAAAAATAGAAGCAGTCAAAACGTATACCGGCGCCGTCTATGAATGCAGCGTATGTATTCTTTGTACTGGTACGTATTTAAAGGCAAAATGTATTACCGGAGATGTTTCTACTTTTACCGGGCCGAATGGTCTGATGGCGGCAAATCATCTTTCGGATAGTTTGGAACAGCATGGTATCAGCATTCGAAGGTTTAAAACAGGGACGCCCGCGAGGATTGATGGGAATACAGTAGATTATTCTAAAATGGAACCACAGTACGGAGATGAAAAGATCGTTCCCTTTTCTTTTACAAATCGGGCGGAGGATCTGAGCCGAGAACAGATCAAGTGCTGGCTTACTTATACAAATGAAGGAACACATGAAATCATACGGAATAATCTGGACCGATCACCTCTTTATTCCGGTGTGATAAAAGGGACGGGGCCCCGGTATTGTCCTTCGATTGAGGATAAGGTCGTTCGCTTTTCTGATAAGAACAGACATCAGGTATTTATCGAGCCAGAAGGTTTATACACATCGGAAGTATACATAGGCGGAATGTCCAGTTCACTTCCTGAAGATGTGCAGGCAGATATGTATCATTCCGTACCGGGATTGGAACAGGCCCGCATTGTCAGAAATGCTTATGCAATCGAGTATGATTGTATTGATTCTTTGGAGTGTAAACCTACTTTAGAATTAAAAAAAATAGAAGGGTTATATAGTGCGGGTCAGGCAAATGGCAGTTCAGGATATGAGGAAGCAGCAGCGCAGGGATTGATGGCTGGAATCAATGCAGCAAGAAAGATGCGGGGAAAAGAGCCTTTGATCCTTGATCGTTCACAAGCATATATCGGTGTGCTGATTGATGATCTTGTTACAAAAGGAACGAACGAGCCATATCGGATGATGACTTCACGCGCGGAATATCGTTTATTGCTTCGGCAGGATAATGCTGATTTGCGGCTCACTCCACTCGGTTACGAGATTGGGTTGATTGAGGAAGAAAGATACGAGAGGTTAATGGAAAAGCAGAGATTGATCGAAGAAGAAATTGACCGTATTAAAAGTACATCGGTGGGCGGAACAGAAAAAGTGCAGAAATTACTAAAACAATATGAGAGCACTCCGTTACAGTCAGGAATCACACTGGCAGAATTGATTCGCAGACCGGAATTGGATTATGATAAGATTTCGTCAATTGATGAAGCCAGAAAGAGTCTGCCAGAAGATGTTTGTGAACAGGTAAATATCAATATAAAATATGAAGGATATATTGAGCGTCAGTGGAAACAGGTGAAGCAGTTTAAAAAACTGGAGCGTCGTCGAATACCAAAAGATATTGATTATACAAAAATCAATAGTTTAAGAAAAGAGGCCGTTCAGAAATTGTCTGACATACGTCCTGAATCGGTGGGACAGGCGGCGAGAATTTCTGGCGTTTCTCCGGCAGATATATCGGTTTTGCTTGTGTATTTACAGGGATGTTTCACGTGAAACATTTCACATAATTTCGCTTTTTATATTAATTGAATATGGTGTATGGAAGAAAGAGTGAAAAATATATTTTTTACTTTGCGAGTTTATATACGCATGGAGGAAAAAAATGAAACAATTATTTATGAAATATGCAATTGAAATCAATGACCAGCAATTTATGCAGTTTGAAAAATATTATCAACTTTTGATAGAATGGAATCAGAAAGTAAATTTGACTACGATTGTTGATTATCAAGAGGTGATTAAGAAACATTTTTTAGACAGTTGTTTATTGCTTTCAAAATATCCAAATGATCTATTTAGGGGAAAGAAGATCATTGATATTGGAACGGGTGCAGGTTTTCCCGGTATACCGCTTTCTATTATTTTGAGAGATTCTGAATTTCTATTAATGGATTCTCTGAATAAGAGAATCCATTTTTTATCACTTGTAGTAGAAGAATTAGGATTGGATCATGTGACAGTGGTTCACGGGCGAGCGGAAGACTTCGGAAGAAATGAGGATTTCCGGGAAAAGTATGATTTCTGTATTTCCAGGGCAGTAGCAGCACTTCCCATATTATTGGAATATTGTTCTCCATTTGTAAAAAAGGATGGATCACTTTTATTATATAAAAGTGTAAAAGTGCAGGAAGAAATAGAAGAGGCTCGTAACGCATTAAAACTTTTGAATTGTGATATCAAACAATTGATTGAATTGGCAGATGAATCAGATTTTCAAAGATATATATTGGAAATCAGTAAAAAGGAAATAACACCTTTGAAATATCCGAGGAGAGCAGGAAAACCAAAGAAGAATCCATTATAGAGAAAGATTTAAAATGTTTCACGTGAAACATTCAACGTTGTATGCGCACCTTTCATTTGCGCATTACATAATTTAATTTATTTTTTTAAATATAAAACTAGCAAATAATCCCGATTGGTGTTATAATAAAATATGAGAAAAATGCGCAAAATAAAGGGCGCGCATGGAAGGAAAAAGAATGATGAAAAATAAAATAATCGCAATCGCTAACCAAAAAGGCGGTGTTGGTAAAACAACAACAACAATAAATTTAGCTGCTGCATTAGCTGAAAAAGGGAAAAAGGTACTTATGATTGACCTGGATCCACAGGGAAATGCTTCGAGCGGTTTAGGTGTTGAGAAAGATGCATTGGAGTATACCATTTATCAACTTATGATCGGAATGAATTCCTTTGATGAGTGTGTACAGAAAAATGTACTGGAACATTTGGATGTACTTCCAGCTAATGTGAATCTGGCAGGAGTGGAAATTGAAACGTTAGATATGGAAGACCGTAATTATATTTTATCTAAAAAGATCGAAGAAAGAAAAGATGATTATGATTATATTCTGATTGATTGCCCGCCATCACTTAATTCACTGACGATCAATTCAATGACAACGGCAGATGCCGTCCTCGTTCCCATCCAATGTGAGTACTATGCTTTGGAAGGACTTAGTCAATTGATCTATACGATCAATTTGGTAAAAGAACGGCTGAACCCCAAACTGGAAATTGATGGAGTTGTTTTTACTATGTACGACGGCAGAACAAATCTATCGCTGCAGGTTATCGAAAATGTAAGGGAAAATCTGAACCAGAATATATATAATACGATCATCCCGAGAAGTGTGAGACTTGCAGAGGCGCCAAGTTATGGACTACCGATCAATATATATGATAGTAAGTCTACTGGTGCGAAAGCTTATCGGGCACTGGCAGAAGAAATGATAGAAAGAGGGGATCAGTAGAAAATGACAAAAAAGACGGGATTGGGTAAAGGTTTGGATACCCTTATACCAAATAAAACAGTGAAGCCCGCACCAGCGGAAGTAATCGTGAAATCAGAAGAATTAGTTGATATTAATAAGGTTGAACCGAATAAGGATCAGCCGAGAAAATCATTTAATGAGGATTCACTGATCGAATTGTCAGAATCCATCAAGCAACATGGAATCGTGCAGCCGCTCGTGGTGATGAAAAAGGACGATTACTTTGAAATCATCGCCGGGGAACGTCGATGGCGCGCTGCCAAGCTTGCTGGGTTAAAAGAAGTTCCAGTTGTAGTAAAGGATTACTCCCCACAGGAAATCATGGAAATCGCCCTGATCGAAAATATTCAGCGTGAAGACCTGAATCCTATTGAAGAAGCGATGGCTTATCAGAGACTGGTAAAGGAATACAGTTTGAAACAGGATGAAGTGGCTGAGCGCGTTTCGAAAAGCCGGACCGCGATCACCAATTCACTGAGACTGCTGAAATTAGATGAGCGCGTGCAGGAAATGCTGATTGATGAAAATATTTCCAGTGGACATGCCAGGGCACTTCTTGCCATTAAAGATAATGAACAGCAGTATAGCGTTGCCATGAAAATATTTGATGAAAAACTCAGTGTACGGGAAACAGAAAAACTGATCAAGTCATTTGACAGAAAAGAGACGCCGAAGAAGAAAAAAGAAGAATTAAAAAATGATTTTGTCTATCGGGATCTGGAAGAGCAGCTGAAGATGATCACCGGTACAAAAGTAACGATAAATCGAAGATCCGAAAAAGCGGGTAAAATCGAAATTGAGTATTATACGCCGGAGGATTTGGAAAAGATCGTGGCACTGCTAAACAACTAGAACATATATTCGATAGGAGAGAGGAACATGTTTCGTTTTAAAGATTTTGGAATTGAATCAGACATAGTAATTGTAACATTGGCTGTTATTTGTGTGGCATTGGTCATCATGCTGGTCGTACTGTTAGTAAAGATCAGTAAGCTGAATACGAGGTATCTTTTATTTATGGACGGAGCAGATGGCAAGTCATTGGAAGATACATTCCATAAGAAGTTTCAAAACATGGATTATATCAATGATGAATTGAACAGGCTGGATGAACATATGAAGCGGATGGATGCCAATCTTTTGAGAACATATCAGAAGATCGGGATCGTTAAATACGATGCCTTTAAAGAAATCGGTGGTACGTTGAGTTTTGTCCTCGTACTGTTGACGAAAGAAGATAATGGATTTATTTTAAATTCGATGCATTCGAATGCAGAAGGATGTTATACTTATATTAAAGAAGTAAAGGGTGGAGAAGTTTTTGTGGCGCTTTCCGAGGAAGAAAGACAGGCATTGGAAGAAGCAAAATCACAGGGAAGATAGTTAGCTGTTATAATTATGGTTAAGCAGTTATTGAATTGCTTAACCATAAAGCTTAAGGTAACTTGCTTTTCCGGCAATAAAAAAAGCCCTTACCCAGCAGTTGCAGGTCTGCCAAACAAGGACTCGGGAGTACGCCTTTGGGGGTTCGAACCCCAGACACCCTGATTAAGAGTCAGGTGCTCTACCAACTGAGCTAAAGGCGCTCATCTAAGCTACGAGATATATTATATAATAGAATATGAAAAAAATCAAGCGTAAATTTCTTAAATTTATATAAAAAATGAAATATTTGTGAAATTTGCAAACATTTTGCAAAAAACAAGCGCGTATGGAGGTAAATATGAACAAAGAAATTAAGACAAGCCAAAAAGTAAAAGCAACATTGCGTTCTGTTCTTACGAATACGGGAACACTGATGATCATTGTGGGAGCCTGTACGGCTGTGATCGCTATTATTCTGAACTGGGAAAAGGTGATGGATGAATTGGGACGGCTCGTCAAGATCCTCATGCCGTTCATATTCGGTGTTGTTCTTTCTTTCCTTATCAATCCCCTCGTAAATAGCATAAATGGTTTTTTGGATAATATTGTGTTTAAGGGACGGAACAGTAAATGGTGTAAATATACGAGCGTTGGAATCTCGTATATTGTTCTTTTGGGTGCAGTTACGATCGTCATCGTATATATCGTTCCCCAGGTTTCGGAAAGTCTGAAAGAATTGACGAAATCACTGGGGAAAGGTTATGGTTATCTCGTCAATAATACAGAGGAAATACAGAATCGTTATCCGTTTCTGCCGATGCAGGATATCAGTGAATTGTTAAAACGAGTCATGCCGGAAAATATATTTGGATACGGAACGGATATTGCCAAAGTAGTATTTCCGTATTTGTATAATATATCCGCATCTTTTATCGCTGGTCTGATCAATATTATTTTTGCCATCGTTATTTCCTGTTATATCATACTTGATAAGGACAAGATCAAGAAGGAAATACGAAGGATGATTTATATTTTTACCAGCAAAAACAGTGCGCCGGTGATCTGGAACACATTTTGTGAATGCAACCGCATTTTTAATGGTTTTTTGTATGGAAAATCAATTGATTCCATTATCATCGGGGTTCTTTCGTTGATCGTAATGTCAATTATCAACCTACCTTATGCGTTATTATTGAGCCTGATCGTGGGAATCACAAATATGATACCTTATTTTGGACCGTTTATCGGAGCTGTTCCAGGCGTTATTATCTATCTCGTCATTGAGCCAAAATATGCGATCATTTACGTCATTATGATACTGGTGCTGCAGCAATTTGATGGACTTTACCTCGGGCCGAAAATACTGGGGGATCTGACAGGCATCAAACCTCTTTGGGTAATTTTCGGGATTACAGTAGGCGGTGCTTATTTTGGTGTGCTCGGGATGTTTTTAGGAGTGCCGACCGTAGCAGCGCTCATGCACATTTTTAAAGTAATCATGGAAATGAAGATTAAAAAGAGGATGATCCGGGAACGGGAGGAAATAAAAAAGAAGAAGGAGATGGGGCGACACGAAATAAAGTAAATAGCAAGTAGATAAATGGAAAATAGTAAATAGAAAGCGGATCCTCCGGCTCATTCTTGAGAGGATCCGCTTTTTTCGTACGCCTGACGGCGCATTTTATAGTTTGCTATGGAGTTGTTACCCGTTCTACGATGATTTCTGATATGATCAGATCCTGGATTTTTACGCCATATGCTGCTTTTAAGGCAAGACAGTTACATTCTCCAGCTTTGGCCGCTATCTCAACCGTACCGGAATAAGAACCATCTGTCTGTTTTGTCGGATTAAGAAATACATTTGGATTTTCCGCATAAACAGTACCATTTCCCGTATCAGTAGATGGTGTCGTCCAGATCCTAAAGTCATTCGAACCCCATTTCGGTCCGGAAATCGTGACTCTTATTCTTTCTCCCGCCTTAACCGTGATCGGATTTGGGAAATACATAAATGTGGAATCTCCCTGTCCTGTCCTCGTATCATTGATCCTGACCGTATCGCTGTCGATATCATAAGATCCACTGGAACTCGGATCGATGCGCACGGCAGAAAGTGTAACTTTCTTTTGCGGGTTTTCGGTTGGTACCGGAGTTGGTATCAGGTCTTCTGCGGAACCAACTGTGATCTTATCCCCTGCTGTCCACGCTGCCGATGTCAAATTGATATGCAGGGCCGGCCGGACGCCGCCGCCGGTATTTACCGCGATAAAGCCGGAGCAGTCGGTAAAGCCTTCGCTTCCGACGTAGGCCGCGTCAAAGGGGAGACTGCCGATATCGCGCAGCCACCACCAGCCATTGCCGGCGTACTCGCTCTCGCTATTTGTCCATGCACCGTTTTTCTGTGCATAGGCGGTATTTTTAGCCTGTCGTGTTGCGGATTTATTTTCGTGATGAATGGCAAATCCATAATCCATCTTTTTTACTTCATCGGCTGACAGCAGATATACCTGATCTGTAACCGTATCGCTGACTTGTGAAAGGATCGTACTTTTTTCCTGATCGGTAAATGCGCAGGAGTAAAATTCCTCATTTAGCCATTGGCGGATGCCGCTGTCCTGCCATGTAATGGAACTACAGTTTTGTTCATTGTAAGCCATTGTATCCAGATTCTGCTCGGATACGATAAGGGCGTCGTCACCGTTTACAGATAATATACGCCATGTGATTGGTTCCTTCTTATAATAACTACCGCCTTTGTAAGTCATGACCGTTCCGTTGGAATCCGTAATGGGAAGAAGCGTGCCGTAAATATTCTCAGAATTATATATTAGAAGAAAAATACACGCAGTTAAGTTATATCAATGATGTAGAGAGCGTTGTGCTCGGTTCGTATATTTCCGGCCATAGTGGATATTATGGAATCCGCTATGACGATTCCGGATGGTCGGATACTACCTGGGATGGTGTGGACGACAAAACAGTAACAAAAGATCAGTACCGTGTCGCTACCGGTTTACCGATCCATTTTGAACGTCTGGCATTCAATGGCCTGACCGTTATCGACGGCCCGGAGCTTGTGTGGAAGGACGATTTTAATGAAACGAATCCGATCACGGACAGCGAAGGTTATAAAGTACGTAATTGGAAAATGCTTGACCAGTTCCAAAATGACATGATCGACATGTTCCGAAAGGTTTTGGATGGGACAGTGCGTATTTCCTCAAGACAGGAAGTGATCGACCGCACAAAAGTAGCGGTGATCCAGGATGTAACAAAATCCGATAAACCTGGAGGGCTGCACCCATCTCGTGAAGACGATCTTTACAGCTCATATCCCACCCTGTTTGAGGGATTGTACCGCATGGAGGATGACGGGAATTTAGCATATAACCATAATCCGTTCCACTGCACCGGCCGCTATCCGACGATCCCGACCGTATACTCCCTTACCGATGATATAGCAAAATCGATGCAGGTAAAGATCAATCAGTCAGAAATTCCGACGCGCTGGAAGACGATTGAAGAAAAGCAGAGCGAGTTCAATGCGATCTTTCCGGAGGAGAGCTGAGGGAATTTCTTTGCCGGATGCAGGGAAAACCTGTGGGTAACTTATAATCCGAATAAGGACGGCAAAACGGCCGGCGGTTACTTTATACCGAAATATAACACGTGCAAACAGGTTGAAGTTGCGTATTCGGAGTATGGAACTGGTATCATCAAGGAATTTTCGGATCACATGGATATTTATCTGAACAATTTTGATGAGGATGATCCGGCGACACTGAAAACAAATACGATCAAAATATACGGGTCCGCAGCAGTTCGAGGCAGAGTTCTTTGATGTTAAAAATATTGACAGCATTGTTACGAACGGATGCCAGTCAGGCGTCACAGGGTTCTGGGGACAGGGTTATCTGAAGTTCGGTAAAAATGCGGAAGCTTCCGTCAAGGATACCGTGACGAGCAAGACCGCCGGTACGAAAACCATGACGCTTCGTTATTCTACGAAGTCGGACGCCGACATCAGCCAGGTAGATCTTTACGTGAATGGAGCGAAAGTGGATACATTAACGTTGACAAAAGTCACATCGCTTAGTGACTGGAAGACGATCGACAAGCAGGTTACACTGAAAGAAGGAGATAATAAAGTGGAACTGAGGGCGACAGGAGAGATCAATGGCGACTTGTATTTTGATAACTTTGTGATCAGTTGATAAAATACCAGCAAAAATAAGAGGGTGTTCCCAAAAGGGAGCCCCTCTTATTTTATGTTCAGCAGTTTCATGATGTAGCAGGTAGATTCCACGATCCTGTTGATTGATTTACAAAAGGCCGGTTTATCTGAAAAGAAATTGCGGATGATACGATTGACTTTTTTCATAAATTCTCTTTTTCTTTTACTATATGAAATTGTCAGCGATATGCTACCAGCCGGTGGATCGGCATTCCTTTGGAACTGAATTTTTCTTCATATTCGGTCATCACGTTTTCCGCGGCAAATGAGCTGCCATGCAGGTCGTAAGTCACATCTTTTACGCGCCAGGGAGATGTTTCTTCGATTGTCTCCAAAGAATAGTCAAAGAGGCTGCGGTTATCGGTTTTAAAGCATACGGTTCCATTCGGATCCAAAACCGTATCGTATATTTCTAGAAAAAGGGGAGAAGTAAGCCTGCGTTTGGCATGCCGTTCTTTTGGCCAGGGATCGGAAAAATTCAGATAGATCCGGCCGATTTCTGAGCGGTCAAATACGTCGCCGAGATTTCTGGCATCCATGCGGATAAAGAAGAGATTTGGCAGATCGGCTTCCTGTCTTTTTTCAATGGCGCGGTATAAGACGCTCGAATACATCTCGATCCCTATATAATTGATATGCGGATTCTGTGCCGCGAGGGTGTGGATAAATTTTCCTTTTCCCATGCCAATCTCGATGTGGAGGGGATTTTCATTCTCAAAAAAGGTATTCCATTTTCCCCGGTATTCCTGCGGCTTTTGAATCACATAGATGCTGTTTGCTATAAATTCTTCTGCTCCCTTAATATTTCTCAATCGCATGGTCTGATCGGTTCCTTTCTCAAATCTTGAACTAATCTTATCAAAAAAGGCGTCAAATGTCAAAAGTGCGAAAAAAAAGGGGTTGGAAAATGGAGAAAAATCGTGTATGATATTACATATAAAAAGATATTTGCCTATGCAGAGATTATGCTTGAGAATGGAGTACAGACTATGAAAAAACGAGTGAAGATATTTTTATTAGCGATATGTATGGCACTGTCCGTGAATGTGATGTCCAGCACGGTTTTTGCGAAACCCAGCATATTTTCAGAGACGGCGTGTGTGCTGGATGTCCAGTCGGGAGCTATTCTGTACGAGAAAAATAAAGATCAAAAGGAATATCCCGCCAGTATTACAAAAATCATGACAGCGCTGATCGCAATCGAGAATTCTTCTATGGACGAAGAAATCGTATACACGGATAACGCGTTTGCCAATTGGGAGTCTGGCGCTTCTAACGCCGGTATTAAAGTGGGGGAGCGCATCAGTATGGAAGAAAGTCTGTACGCGGTCATGCTGGCGTCGGCCAATGAAGCGTGCAACGGGGTAGCGGAGCATGTTTCGGGGAGTATTGACGACTTTGTGAAGAAGATGAACCAGAAGGCAAAGGAACTCGGCTGTGAGAATACTCATTTTGCAAATACGAATGGCCTCTGGAAGAAGAATCATTACACGACTGCATATGATATCGCGCTGATCGGCCGCGCGGCCATCCGCAATAAAGATTTTAAAACGATAGCCGGGACGAAGACATTTATCATGTCCAAAACGAATAAGAACAAAAGAGGGCCTTCGGAGCCTTTGGTCAATCATCATAAGATGATCAACCCGGCGGATTACCCGCAGTATGAATATGAGTACTGTGAAGGGGGAAAGACGGGTTATACGTCAAAGAGCCGGAATACGCTCGTTACGTTTGCGAAAAAGGGCGATATGGAGCTTGTATGCGCCGTTATGAAATGCAATAATTCCGTGTGGCTGGAGCCAAACGCCTATACGGATACGACGAAATTATTTAATTATTGTTTTGAGAAATACGAAAAGACAAAGATTCAGGACAATGCGGCCAGCGAGATCAATGAACAGTATCTGTTTACGAACTTTAGTCCTTTTTATAGCAAGCAGACAAGCTGTCTTCATATAGACGAAGATGCGGGTGTCATTCTTCCGAAAGGTGTGTCCATTGATAAAGCGGAGAAAAAGATCGAGTACTACGACAAAGCGGTTGAGCAGGAGGGGAAGAAAGTGATCGGGAAACTTTCCTATACGTATAAAGGGCAGGAAGTCGGAGCCACAAATATTTATTTTGATGAAAATGATTCCCCGACACTGCGGGACAGTATTGATATGAGCAAATGGTTTGACGAGGCGATCGAGACGGCGAGCAAACCGCCGCTCCCCTGGAAGAAAATAGCGCTTTTGATCATACTTGCATGTTGTATCATCGGTGTCAGTATCCTGTGCTTTTTGAAATTACATGAATATCAGGTGAAAACGGATACCCGGAGCGGTTATAAGAAAACCAAAAGGCATCTGGGCCGGAAGGAACGGGATTATTATATTGATCGATCGAAATAAAAGATGCGGCCGTATCATACGCTGCAGGATTTTTCCGGCGAAAGTATGATACGGCCGTATTTTTCAGTCTTTATTTTTTATAGTCTTGATGTCTTCCTTCAGTTTTTCTACGGTTTCTTTCGCTGACGTGATTTTCTGTATCAGACCGATGTAATCATCGCTCTCCGCATCCTTATGGTTTTCATAATAACTTTGTCCGATTTCCAGATACATCCGCTCAATTGATTTTTCCTGACTCCGGATCTGTCCGTTCATAGCAGAAACTTCGGTGATTTCTTTCGCCTTATCGGAAATCTCATATGCGGTATTGTTGATCACATCAGATACTTTGTCAAATAAACCAGCCATCTCTCTACCTCCATTCGCGTTCACGTTCTGTGTCTATTCGCGTATGTTTCCCGCGTCTGATTTGATTATAACACAAGAACTAAGAACGCCGCAAGTAAAAAAACTATTGTCCTTCTTGTTAATTGGTGCTATACTGAAAGACACCGGTTAACATAATGTTTAACGTAAACGCGAAAGGAAGGAGAAATCTTATGAATTTGTTGTCATTGGAAAATGAACTGAAAGAGAACTCGTACCCGGGCAGAGGTATCGTGATCGGCAAATCCCCGAATGGGAAATACGCCGTCACAGCCTATTTTATCATGGGGCGCAGTGAAAACAGCAGAAATCGTATTTTTGTGGAAGAGGGGGAAGGAATCCGCACCGAAGCATTCGATCCTTCCAAATTAAGCGATCCGAGCCTGATCATATACGCTCCGGTCCGCGTACTCGGAAATAAGACGATCGTTACGAACGGGGATCAGACCGATACGATTTATGAGATGATGGATAAGCAGCAGACATTTGAACAGGCGCTCCGGACAAGGGAATTTGAGCCGGACGGGCCAAACTATACGCCGCGTATTTCCGGTATCCTTCATGTAGAGAGCGGCAATTTCAATTACGCCCTGTCGATTTTAAAGAGCGATCACGGAAATCCGGATTCGTGCAACCGCTTCACGTTTGCGTACAGTGACCCGATCGCCGGAGAAGGGCGTTTTATACATACTTATCAGTGTGACGGGGAGCCGCTTCCGAGTTTTGAGGGCGAGCCGAAGCCGGTGGCCGTTTTAGATGATATGGATGCGTTTGCGGATCTGCTTTGGACAAATCTGAATGAGAGCAATAAAGTTTCCCTGTTTGTGCGGTATATCGACATCGCTACCGGTGAATACCGGACGAAGATCGTAAATAAAAATAAATGAGAATGAGAAAGGAATCTAAGAGCATGAAAGAACTGGAATTAAAGTATGGCTGTAATCCAAACCAAAAGCCTTCCCGTATATTTATGGAAGAAGGAGAACTTCCGATCAAAGTGTTAAATGGAAAACCGGGTTATATCAATTTTCTCGATGCGTTTAATGGCTGGCAGCTCGTCAAAGAGCTGAAGAAAGCGACAGGACTTCCGGCAGCCACCTCTTTTAAGCACGTATCACCGGCAGGAGCGGCTGTCGGACTTCCTCTCAGTGAGGTAGAGGCAAAGATCTACTGGGTCGATGATCTCGGTGAATTATCCCCGCTGGCGTGCGCCTACGCGAGAGCGAGAGGTGCGGACCGCATGTCCTCGTACGGCGATTTTATCTCCCTTTCGGATGTGTGTGACGTTTCCGCGGCTAAGATGATAAAGAGGGAATTTTCGGACGGCATCATCGCGCCTGGTTATGAGCCGGAAGCGTTGGAAATCCTGAAAGAAAAGAAAAAAGGAAATTACGCGATCATTGAGATCGATCCGAATTATGAACCGAAGGAGTTAGAGCGCAAGGAAGTATTCGGCATTACGTTTGAGCAGGGACGGAACGAGCTAGTGATTGACGATGAGTTTTTTGGAAATGTCGTGACAAAGAATAAAGAAATTACCGATCAGGCTAAAATTGATATGGCGATTTCGATGATCACCTTAAAATATACGCAGTCCAATTCTGTTTGTTTTGTCAAAGGCGGACAGGCGATCGGGATCGGAGCCGGGCAGCAGTCGAGGATCCACTGTACGAGGCTTGCCGGCAGCAAGGCCGATAACTGGTTTTTGCGCCAGTCCCCGCAGGTGCTGAACCTGCCGTTCAAAGAGGATATGAAACGCGCGGAGCGGGATAATGCGATTGATAATTATATCGGTGAGGACTATATGGATGTTCTGGCGGATGGCTGCTGGGAGAAATATTTTACCGAGAAACCGCCGGTATTTAAAAAAGAAGAGAAGGCGGCCTGGCTTGAGGAATACGCGAAGGACGTCACGCTCGGATCGGATGCGTTTTTCCCGTTTGATGATAATGTCGAGCGGGCTTTCAGGAGCGGCGTGAAATATATCGCGCAGCCGGGCGGATCGATCCGTGACCAGGATGTGATCGATGCCTGTGACAGGCATGGGATTGTCATGAGTTTTACGGGGTTGCGGTTGTTCCATCATTAAGTTAAAACGAAAAGCAGAACGAAAAAACAGGGGTACCTGCTTTTGCAGATACCCCTGTTTTTTGTTACTTTTTTCGTGAAGGCTGCTATTTTTTCAGTACAACAGCAGTTACCGTCAGATAACAGTCCTCACAATCATTTCTAAAGATCTTGTATTTTGAAAAATCTTTGTCAGGCGCTTTCAGTTCAATCGTCTGTGTCTGCAGGCCCTCTCCGGCTGGGAATAACCCGCCCCAGTTGATTTCTTCATCAGTGTTGTTTGAAGTAGTATAGCGAACAGCGGAGCCAAATCCTCCTTCGGTTGCGTCTTTATAAGTAAACTCAATAGAAGAGAATTTTCCAATTGCTTCATCCGGGAAGTTAAACCAGGCACCAGGATATTGTGGGTTGTAACAAATTGTTACGCTTCCTTCTGCTTCATTGAATTCAACGCTTGCGCCACCTTCGGCCTTTACAGTAGTTTCGTCAATCTTCAATGAATACTCTGTCTTGTCCTCGTTCCATCCGGTTTTGATATTCGGATTTGGAGTTGGTACAGGAGTCGGAGTTGGGACATCCGGGCGGCCACTGATGTCAGGAGCGCCTGCTTCAGCATTTTCGGAGAATGCCCAGGAAGCTACTTTATAGCCGCTTCCACGGAATACAAAGTATACATCATGTTTTCCTGTTACCATTTTTGTTGTTGCCACACTCTTGTACACATATTTATTATTGGTCGTCTCTAAAATGTCAATTGTTGCAGCTTTGTTCTCAATTTTTGTCGGGTCGTCGATGAACAACTCAACTCTTCCGGCATCCGATGCGGAGAAGTACTCCATACCGAAGTTCTTGAGTCCGTTTTCGCCGAAATTAACACCTTTGATACATGTCCAGTCGCCGGTGTCAATAGCGTCAAGAACCATCGGTGAACCATTGATCGTCTGCAATACCATCGCGTCATCCCTTGAGGATTTTACTCCCGCGCTGGATGCTGCTGTCGTTGCATTGATGTATTTTGCAGAACCATCTTCGTTCTTGTAAGGTTCAAAATCTTCAATCTGTGAAGCCCCTTCATAGCTAGGAGTAATAGTAATAGCATCTGTCGCTTCATCTACGGAAATCTCATCTACATGAAGGTTTCTGTACTGTTTGTTATCACGGAACAATGTGTTGCCCAGTATTGTTGAGTGATAGAAGATGTAGTCATGGCCTTTGAATGACTGCATGTGGTGATGATTGTTATAGCTTTCCCCGTAGATGGCACTTGGGTTGTCGAGGATCGCTCCCAGATATTTCAGGTCATCTGTACTTTCCTGTTTATCAGGATCAAATGTAATGTTCATCGGATCTTTGGATACATAGCATCCGATTTGGCCGGAACCAAGTTTGTTTATAGCGCCGGTTGGTTTCAGTGAACCAGGAACCATAAAGTTGATACAGTAAGAGTAGAAATACTTACCGTGGAACTGGTTGATCTCACTGTCCTCAAACATATAATAAGCATCGAGTTTTTTCGGCTCGCCATCCAAAAAGACTTTTCCAGTACCCTTTTCAAATTTGATCTTGGCTACACGGCTGGTTTGAGGATGAGCTTTTTGTGCAGCTGTCGGATTCTTATCTCCCGGAACACCGCCGCCAAAGTAAACGTAAGCATCTCCCTTGTCATCGACAAGCACGGCTGGGTCAAAGCACCAAACGACGTCGGAACAGTTCGGCGTGGACTGGTTGAATAAAACTTTACCCAGATCATCCTTCCATGGGCCTGTCGGAGAATCACCCTGAACATATCCAACTGCGCCGCCGTTCGTATAGAAGATGTAGTATTCGTCTTCTCCATCGCCGTCACCGTCGATTTTCAGTCCGGAAGGAGCCCATGCTTTTGTTCCCCATTTGCATTTCGTTTTTTCCTTTGATGATTTGGTCGAGATCTCGTTTGTTAAGTTCTCATTATCCAAAGTTCCCTCATCCGTCCAGTTGACCATATCCTTTGTAGAAAGGATCGTTAAGGAATGATTGTTGTATCCGTTTTTCGCTAATGCACCTGCCTCGTAATCAATACCTTCCGTCGTACCGTATACATACAATTTTCCATCATTTTTCGAGTTATCGATACAGGTAGGATCGGCAATAAAATCGAAATTAGTCAGCATACTGTCCACGTTGTGCGCTTTTCCATCCGAAGTCGTATACTGGATCGGCGGTGTCAGCAGGATCTTGTCGTCGTACCAGTTGTTGTTAGCGATATGCTGCGCGAAAATATTGTCGGTTTTTTTGTTATACAACTCTGCACCAGCCTCAGCCAATGTTACTTCTTTACCGTCTTTGTATGCGACGATACATTTCTCTTTATCTGACCAGCCTAATGTGTAATCATTAAAGTATTCATAACTCTGGGTAGATGGTGCAAAAGTCGGTTTCACAGTTGGAACCGGAGTCGGCGTAGGCGCCGTACTCTGAGCTGGCTTACTGCTCTCGCCCGGAGCGGTACTCTGAACTGGCTTACTGCTCTCGCCTGGTGCCGTACTCTGAGTTGGATTGCTGCTTGCATCCGGAGCTGCGCTTGTACCTGGAACTGTGCTCTCACCCGGAGCCGCGCTTGTACCTGGAACTGTGCTCTCGCCCGGAGCCGCGCTCTGAGCCGGATTGCTGCTTGCCCCCGGAGCCATGCTCTGGGCCGGATTGCTGCTTGCCCCCGGAGCCGCGCTCTGAGCCGGACTATTGCTTGCTGCCGGAGCGTTGCTTGTTATCGGTGGATGTACTTGTTTGTTTTTCACGTTTACCTTTACCTTCACTTTTAATTTTTTGTTTTTCTTTGACGTTACTGTGATTGTTGCCGTTCCGGCGCTCTTTGCTTTGATCACGCCTTTTTTGCTTACAGTGGCAACTTTCTTTTTGTTTGTTTTGTAAGTGACAGCCTTACTTGCTTTTTTCGGTTTCACCTTTTTTACTTTCAGTTTAAAGGTTTTCCCCACTTCCAAAGAGACGTTCTTTTTGTTCATCGTGATCTTCTTTGGTTTTGATGCTGCCTGTATTGTCATGTCGCTGCTCCAGACGCTCGTAAATGTCATCACGCCGACGAGAGACATACAAACAGTTTTTCTTAGTTTTTGCCTCATTCAATACCCTCCTTTTTTGTGTAGTCATGTGTCATGTCCTATTGTGCATACCATTTGACATATTTTGCATTTTCAAGGCAACACATGAACAATTGCTACATAAATCAGTGTACCCTATATGAACAATTTTGTCAACCAGTCCGGAACATGAAAAAGGTTATTACTGGCATAAATTCGGAAGTGCAGACAAACAATCTACAAAAAACTTGTGCAGGAACAATATTTTTGTTATATTGGTAGTGGGAGATTTGGGAGCACGATCGTAATTAACAATATTTGCAAAAGTGAAATACGGAAATGAGGGTAATTATGCAAAGGATATTGGTAGTGGATGATGTGGAAGTGAATCGCGAACTGCTGCGCAATATGCTGGAAGATGAATACATTGTGGAAACGGCGGAGGATGGGGAGCAGGCGGTACGAAAGCTGGGAGGATACAGGAATGAGATAGCGGCGCTTTTACTCGATCTGCAGATGCCGAAAATGGACGGGTTTGCCGTGATGAGCGAGATGAAGGAGCGGGGATGGCTGAAACATATCCCGGTGCTCGTCATAAGCAGTGAAGACGCGGTGGAAGTTGAAAATCAGTGTTTTGAACTGGGCGTTTCGGATTTTGTCCACAAACCGTTCGAGGCATCGATCGTCAGAAACCGGATACGCAATACGGTGGAATTATTTGCCTGCAAAAACCAGCTGGAACATAAAATAGAAGAGCAGTCGGAAACGATGAAAAAGCAGGACGAGATCATCCGGATGCAGGCAGAACAGCTGCGAAATGCGAAACCGTTCAATAATCTGATGATGGAATTCCAGTGTGCGATCATGGAAGTGGAAACGAAGTTAAAAGTATTGAATGAGGAATTTTCCCAGGAGTATAACCGGAATCCGTTTGAATCGATCAAAAGCCGGTTAAAGTCGCCGGAGAGCATCTATGAGAAATTAAGGCGGAAAGGGTATGCGACAACGGTGGAAAATATTCGCGATAAGCTGACAGATGTCGCGGGAATCCGGGTAATCTGTTCATTTCCCGATGATATTTACCGTCTGGCGGAGCTCTTTATCAAGCAGGATGATATTATACTGATCAAGAGAAAAGATTACATAAAAAATCCGAAAAAAAATGGATACCGAAGTTTGCATCTGATCGTAGATATACCAATCTTTTTGTCGAATGAGAAAAAGTATATGAAGGTGGAGGTCCAGTTCCGCACGATCGCCATGGATTTTTGGGCGAGCGTGGAGCACAAACTGAAATACAAAAAGAATGTGAAAAACGCGGAGGAGATTGTAAGTCTATTAAAAGTGTGCGCGGATTCGATCGAAGTACTCGATTATCAGATGCAGGATATTCGCGATAAGATCGACCAGTCAAAAGAATGAAGAAGAAACAAAAAGGGCCTTACGTCCCGGTATCCCGCAATCCCGGTTTGTAAAGCCTTTTTTGTGTATCTGTGAATTGTCTGCAAATCTGGTAACAGATCGTTTATTCTTCTGTTTTTGCTTCTGTTTCGTTTTTGGAAAGGCCGTCACGCCATGCTTCCAATTTTTTTGTTGCGGCATCAATCGTTCTCTGGCAAATGTCTGGGAGCTTGTCGCCCCACGCCTTAGAAGCCTGCTCATAGCCTTTTTTGATGGCAGCGATCATCTCGTCTGCCTTCGTAGCGTCTCCGCCACTCAACGCTTGTGCCATTTGAACAAATCTGTCACTTGTCTGCTCGACACCCCAGTAACCATCATCTGCAATGTCTTTCTGAGCCTGAGCGATCGTCGCCGGATCCGCATTTACATTTTTGAACAGATCGGCAAGCGATGTGTACTTATTTGCCTGTTTACCCAAAAGCTCGTTTACCAGATTCTGAAGCTGTTGATTTTTTGTATTCAACTCCGATTTCATTTTCTTAACGATACTGGAATAATCTTTTACGGTATTGGCATCCTTGCCACTGGTAGTATTAGACGGCTCATAAACGACACCGGCATCATTTTTAGCAGATGTCGAGTCAGACGTTTTCTTATCATCCTGCTTCGTAGTCTTGTTGGAAGTCGTGGGATAAGTCGTAGCCTGTGTATTCGTTACTCCATAAACACTCATT
This sequence comes from uncultured Eubacterium sp., assembly GCA_910584065.1. Classification (GTDB taxonomy): domain Bacteria; phylum Bacillota; class Clostridia; order Lachnospirales; family Lachnospiraceae; genus Eubacterium_F. The sequence continues at coordinate 38,373 of CAJTZN010000011.1, read as the reverse complement.
CTTTTTCCCTCCTTGGTCTGAAAATATGGATAAAATTAGTTCTCTAACATATATATCGGAAAAAGGAACACAAACTTAACCTTGTTATTGTAAAAAAATAGAGGTATGATAGTATTATAGTGAGGTGTACGCCATGATAAAAAAGATTGTTTTGTTTACAAAGGGGATCGAGACGCTGTGGTTTTTTTCCGAGCAGATGGGAAAGACATTTGAACTGCTCGGTTATGAGGTGTTTTATTTTGATCAGTGCAAGGAATACCGCAGTCTGAGCGATCTTATTTGGTTTTGCGAGCCGGGGGTGACGGCTGCGATCAGTTTCAATTTTGACGGCTGCTGTGGGGAAGATTATTTTATTGATTCCGAAGGCGTTTCTTTTTTTGATGCGAGGGAAATCGTATTTTTAAATATTGTGGTGGATCATCCTTTTTATTATCACAAGTTCCTCCCCTATCTGCCCCGGGACTATACGCAGATTTCGATCGACCGGGAGCACGAGGCTTATCTGAAGCGATTTTTCCCACAGATCAAACGGGGGCCGTTTATGCCTTTGGGCGGGACGGGGCTCTGGGGGCAGGATAAACTGCCGGGCTGGGAGGACCGCTGTTACGATATTGTATTTGCGGGAAATTACAATCCGCCCTCGACATTCGAGGGGGCGATCACGAGGCACGGAAAGGAGTATGCCGATTTTTATTATGATATTATCCATGATCTGATCGAACATCCGTGGAGATCCATGGACGAAGTGATCATCGAACATTTGAACCGGGATGTGGAGGACATTACGGAAGAGGGACTGAAGGATACGCTTCCCAATATGATATTTATCGACCTGTACGTGCGGCATTATTTCCGTGGGGAGGTGGTAAAAACACTTGTGGACAGCGGCCTGAAAGTTCACTGTTTCGGGGCGGGATGGGACCATCTCGACTGCCGTCATCCCGAAAATATCGTGAACGGAAATGTTCTTGATTCGCTCGGGTGCCTGCAGCAGATCAGCCGGAGTCGGATCTCGTTAAATGTAATGCCCTGGTTTAAGGACGGGGCACATGACCGCGTGTTCAATTCCATGCTGAACGGGGCGGTTTGCGTGAGCGACGGATCAAAATATATGGATGAAATATTGAGAGACGGGAAAGATTACATCAAATATGATCTTGACCGGCTGGCGGAGTTGCCGGAAAAGATAAGGGAACTATTGGTAGATAGGGACAGATGGGAAGATATTGTGAAGAACGGCTATAATAAGGCGGTGAACGGACACACTTGGGCGGACCGCGCCCGGTTCCTGCATGCAGAAATTCTTTGCAAGATACGATAAAGTGTGTTAAAATATGTCCTGATGGACTATTATACACTATACATAAAACAATAATTGAGATTGGGAGAATGATATGGCTGGAAATAAAGGTAAGAAGAAAAAGCAAAAAAAGCAGAAGAAGCATCCTAAGTTTTGGCTCGGTTTTAAAATATTTCTGTTAATGTTTCTTGTTACGCTTCTCGTAGTAGGTATTGTATTTTATGTAAAATACGGACGGGACATTTTCAGATTACAGGACGAGGCAGTACAGCTGGTAAAGGATGCGACGGAGGATACATTCCGCGAGTCGGAGACGACGATTGCCTACAATTCAAAAGGAAAGCAGATCGCAGTGCTTAAAGGCGAGAAGGATTCCTACTATCTGCCGATTGATGAAATACCGAAGTATGTGCAGGATGCGTTTATAGTTACGGAGGATAAAAAATTTTACGAGCACAACGGAATCGACGCCGGGGGCATTGTGCGCGCTGTCTGGGTGCAGATTAAAAACAGCGGCGAAATATCCCAGGGAGCCAGTACGATTACGCAGCAGCTCGCCAGGGGGGTATACCTGACGACGGAAAAAACGTATGAGAGGAAGATCAAGGAAATTTTTATCGCGCTGGAACTTGAAAAAAAGTTTAATAAAAAACAGATATTGGAATTTTATCTGAATACGATCTATTTTTCCAACGGCTATTATGGGATTGAGGCGGCGGCGAAAGGATATTTCAGCACCAGCTGTAAGGATTTGAGTTTGTCGCAGCTCTGCTTTTTGTGCGCGATCCCGAACAGCCCGACCCGCTACGATCCGATCAAGAACAAGCAGAATACGCTGGAGCGAAGGGATCGTATTCTCAGACAGATGCTGGAGGATAAAGTGATCACGCAGGAAGAGCATGATACGGCGGTGGCGGAAAAGATCAAACTCAAAGTGACGGAGCCGGTGAAGAGAAACTTCATCCAGACATTTGTCACATACTGCGCGACGCGGAAGATCATGGAGTATAACGGCTTCAAATTCCAGAATACGTTTGATTCGAAAAAAGAGGAACAAAAATACGATGACGACTACACGGATGCTTATGCGGCGGCGCAGAAGCAGCTTTTAAACAGCGGATACCGCATTTATACGTCGATCGACCTGAAAAAGCAAAAGGCGCTGCAGGAAGCGGTCAATACGAACCTCTCGGCGTTTACGGAAAAGAATACGAACGGCATTTATAAAATGCAGGGGGCAGCTGTATGTATCGACAATAAGACCGGAAGGGTCGTGGCCATCGTCGGCGGGAGGAGCCAGAATACGAGCGGCTATACACTGAACCGTGCGTACCAGTCGTTCCGCCAGCCGGGGAGCAGTATCAAGCCTGTCATCGTGTATACGCCGTCTTTGGAGCGGGATTACACGCCGGACACGACGGTGAACGATCACAAATTCGAGGGCGGGCCCTCAAACGCAAATGGAAAATATTCCGGCCACATTTCGCTGCGCTACGCGGTGGAGCAGTCGAAAAATACGATTGCCTGGCAGTTGTTTGAAGAACTGACTCCGAAGGTGGGACTGCAGTACCTTTTGGAGATGAATTTTTCAAAGATTGTGGATGACGATTATTTCAGTGCGTCTTCCCTCGGGGGACTCACGTACGGATGCAGTCCGCTGGAGATGGCTTCGGCGTACGCGACGATCGAAAATGACGGAAAATACCGGGAACCGACGTGCATTGTAAAAATTCTCGATGCCGATGGAAATACGATCGTGAAAAATGATGTGGATGAAAAGTATATCTATGATGCCAAAGCGGCGAATACGATGACGGATATTTTAAAAGGAGTGCTCACAAAAGGTACGGGTGTTGGTCTGGGCCTCGATAACGGGATGACGGCCGCGGGTAAGACCGGTACGACGAATGATAAAAAAGATGGTTGGTTCTGTGGATTTACGCCGTATTATACGACAGCGGTGTGGATCGGGTGTGATAATCCGACGAGGGTAGATGATCTGTCAGGAGCGTCTTATCCGGGCAGGACATGGAAGATGTTTATGAATACGATACATGCGGATCTGGAGACGAAACCATTTCCGTATGAGGAGCGGGGAGATCTCGACGACGATGATTCTCCGTCGAAGCCGTCCTATTCCAACAATAACGATCATTCGGATGATGATGACGATGATGATAAACCGGCGAAAAAGCCGAAACAGACGAAGAAACCAAAGGCGACGAAAAAACCGGTGGAAGAAGAAGATGATGAGCCCGATGATATGGATACGGACCCCGCACCGGAGCCGGATGATGCCGGAGGCGGAGATGTCGCTCAGCCGCCGGGCAACGCAGACCAGCCGCAGGATAATCCGGATCAGGGAGGCAGTACTTCAAATGATGATACCGGCTTTAGTCAGGATGACACCACCTTCCAGGGGGAAGATGGCGCCACCCAGCCGTGACGTTTCAGACCCGGCGAACGAAAGGCTATGTTCTGTTTTTTGCAAGAAGTATCGCCCGCTGCGGCCTTCGGTTGATTTGTATGATTACAGATCAGCCGGAGGCTGTCCGTATTTTTTCAGTATTTTCTGAATGCGCTCGGACGGATCCAGAAGTTCTGCAATTGAAAAGTCATGGTTCAATGTATTGATAAGGAGTGCAATATATTTACTCATATCGACATTGATATAATACTCTTTTGATAAAACTTCTTTTGGCTGATAAACGAGGTTAGTCGTCATCAGTCGATAGATCAATCCGTTCTCGTATGCCTTATCAAATTTCTCCAGTCCATTTGTAAAAAGTCCAAAAGTAGAAGCGACAAAAATGCGGTTCGCTTTTCTCCGTTTTAACTCTGTGGCGACGTCAATGATGCTTTCACCGGAAGAAATCATATCGTCTATCACGACGACATCTTTTCCCTCGACATCCGCGCCTAAAAACTCGTGGGCGACGATCGGGTTCCGTCCTTCTATGATCCGTGTGTAATCGCGCCGTTTATAAAACATACCCATATCGACGCCGGCGACACCGGCAAAATAGATCGCGCGTCCGGTAGCGCCTTCGTCCGGACTTATCACCATCATGCGATCCGGGTTCATTTGGAGATCCGGCACATTTTTCAGCATGGCCTTGATAAACTGGTATGTGGGCTGGATCGTTTCAAACGTATTGAGCGGAATAGCATTCTGTACGCGGGGATCGTGGGCATCAAACGTGACGATGCTCTCCACGCCCATATTTACAAGTTCCTGCAGTGCCAGCGCACAGTCTAAGGACTCCCTGGAACTGCGCTTGTGCTGACGGCTTTCATATAAAAACGGCATAATGACAGTAATTCGTCTAGCCTTTCCGCTGACTGCGGCGATCATTCGTTTCAAATCCTGAAAGTGGTCGTCCGGGGACATGCGGTTGATCTGTCCGCAGACTTTGTACGTAAGGCTGTGGTTGCATACGTCGACGAGAATGTACAGATCCTTTCCGCGCACGGATTCATTCAGAATGCCTTTTGCCTCTCCGGATCCAAAGCGCGGGCACACCGCGTCGATCAGATAGGAATCCTTCTTGTAGCTGCTGAAGTGGATTGATTCTACGTCGTTTGCGCTCTTTGTTCTCCAGGATGAAATATACTTATCTACTTTTTTACCGATCTCGCGGCTGCTTTCCAGAGCAATAATCCCAAGGTCCCCATAGGGGATGATGTCTGAGAAGTTGTTGTGGCTCATTACTGTGTCCTCCTAAAAATTATTATGGATGTATAAATAAAATGTTTTAGTAATAAAACATTGGATATGCGGCAGGTCGCACCATTATATACGGGACGACGCCTGGCGGGTAAATATGGCCTTCTTCAGGCGGATGTCGTCACCTGTCAGCTTTAGCAGTGAATACCGGCTCGTGATGCGGGAAAAGATGCGTTCACTGTACTGTTCCCTCAGATCGTCAAAAGAGAGGTTCGTGGAAATAATCGTCGATCTCTCATGGACGAGGCGCGTGTCGATCACCTGATACAGCTGCGACGAGGTGAAGCTGTTGTTCAATTCTGTACCGAGATCGTCCAGGATCAGCAGGTCGCAGTCCAGAATATACGAGACGATGGTATTTTTTTCTACCGAACTTAACGCTTTGTCAAACTTATTTTTTTCCAGTATATCGAATAAGCCTAGAGCTGTTAAGTAGACGACGGTGTGAGAATGATCCAGTGCCTCTTTTGCGATACAGTGGGTCAGAAACGTTTTCCCAACTCCGGTATTACCGTAAAGCAGAAGGTTATCGTGTGATTCGTTAAAGTGGCCGCAGAAGAATAGGGCAGTCTCATGTATTTTGCGGATATTGTCCCTCGGCGTCAGCCCCGTGGTTTCCTCTACATAGTCATCGGGGTAAAATTCTTCGTTAAAATGGGAAAAATTTTCGCTTTTCAGTATTTCCTGCAGGTTTGACTGCTCATATAGATATTCTACGATTCTTTTCTGAAAACAGTGGCATTTTTCGTTTCCGATGTAGCCGGTGTCCCGGCAGTCCGGGCAGTTAAAAAATGGCTGCAGATAATCGGCGGGATACCCGTGCTGCACAAGAAGCGCTTCTTTCTTCCGTGTAATGACGGATATGTCATGCTTAAGCTGACGGACATCTGCTTTTGCTCCGTTAAACGTAGTTTTCGTCATTTTGACGGAGAGGTCGGCGATGATATGATCGAGTTCGTCCCATTCAGGGATAACCTTTTGGATCTCTTTCTTCCGCGCGAGAAGGAGCCGGCTGTTTTTTAACTGTATTTCATTGTACTGCGCGTATAAATTGTTATACTGATCGTTTTGTAACTGCATAAAAATCTCCGTATCATTATTGGTGAAGAAGTTGTTTTTCTAAATCTGCATATTCTTCTCTGGAATATTCCCTCTGTGGGAAATGCTGAAATTTATTTTTGCTTCGGCGGGCGGCGGTACCGCTCCTGCCGGGGGAAGCGTTTTTCTGGCGGAAAAAGGATTTGTCACAGTCCTCAATGTCTTTCAGGGAAGTGACGCCCTTTTTGTGCCAGTCCGCTAAAATCTTTGCCGTGTAATTCAGGTTTGTGTCGCCTGACTGCAGGACAGTCCTGCTGCACGCCTCTTCTAAAACAGCGTCGGGAAAGTGATAGACTTCCCATTTATCGATTACGGCTTTTTCCGCTGGCGCGAGGGCGCGCTTGATGCCGAGTGCCCTTGCTATAACGCGGTATGTACCATTGAAGGAAGAAATTTCGTCCTCGGCGTCCTCAACCGTGCGTACCCCTTTTCCTGCCCAGTCGATCGCGATGGCTTCCAGGTAGCGGGGATTTCTTTTTCCCCGGGACAGCGCGGTTTCATAAAGCGTAATGACCAGATCAAGCGAAAAACCAAGATCTGACATGAGGTACAGAACGAGCTGCATATGTGCGTCGCTGAGCGTCGTTCCGAGTAATGCCTCCACCATGCTCAGGCACGATTCGATCTCCGCATCCTTTTTCAGTGCCTCCGCCTGGAGCGGGGAGTAAGTATGCCGTTTCGGAATGTCCGGCTGTACGAGATGCGGCTGTGCCGGCTCGGCGGGGTCAGTATGGACGGGTTCCGGATTGGCGGGGACAGTATGGACGGGTTCCGGTTTGGCAGCGGACGTTTCCGCCGCCGCGGTGTCGTATGCGTTCCGCTCTGTCTGCCTGCTCTTGTCAGAGAGTGTATTCTCATCGGAGAGCGTATTTCTATCAGAGAGCGTATTCCCGTCAGGGAGCGTATCCCCGTCAGAAAGCGGGAGCAGGGAAATCTCGATGATCTGCCCAGCGGCCTCCGTGATCGAGAGAATACCCTGTTTTTCCCAGTATCGAAGAGCCCGGACAATATCCGCTTCCGTGTTTGAAAGCATGTCCGCCATGTTCTCGACTGTCAGTACAGGTGAAGCTTGATGGAGCTGCCGCAAAAGATAGAGGTAAACTTTGACAAAGCTGCCATTTGCCTGCGGCATATATGTATCAATAAAAATGTCAGGAACCTGCGTTATGTTCTGTGAAAAATAATTTGTTAATGAAAACCCCATTGTCTACCATATCCTCCTCAAAAAATAATTCCCTCTGCATAAAGCATAACCTAAAATTTGATTTCTGTAAATAGCCAAAAAATTGTACCTTTTCAGTAGAAAATAAGGTGTGGAAAGTGTGGAAAATGTGGATAACTTTAAATCTAACATACGATATATGTAGAAGAAAAGTACAGAAAGCACGAAAAACTGTAATTTAGTAAAAATATTGTGAAAAATAAAGTTATTCACAAATTTTGTAAACAAAAAAACTATCCACAGCCTCTCTTTTCTACTGATTGTTGATAAGGCTGTGGATAGTGTGGATAAACTAGCGATCAGCGAGTGTTTCGCCAACCTCTACAATGTTTCCCGCCCCCATTGTTATCAACAGATCACCCGTGGTTAAATTTTTTTCTAAAAATTTTTCAATGCTCTCAAAATCACCGAAATACGTTGCGCTATTTCCTGACTCTATGATCAGATTTTCAATATCTTTGGAAGAGATGTCACCGGGGTCTTGTTCCCTCGCCGCATATATGTCGGCGAGAAGGACATGATCCGCCGCGCACAGCGACTCAGCCAGTTCATGGAGAAGGCTTTTTGTCCGGGTGTACGTATGCGGCTGGAAAGCGACCCACAGCTTTTTGTGCGGATATTGTTTCGCGGCGGCCAGCGTCGCCGCAATCTCGGTTGGATGATGGGCGTAGTCGTCGATAATGACTGCCCCGTTGTATTCGCCCTTGCGCTCAAACCGCCTCTCCGTTCCTTTGTATTTGGAAAGGCCGCTCTGAATGGTCTGTGCCGGAATGTCAAACAGGGAAGACAGGGCAAGGCAGGCAAGCGTGTTTTCTATATTGTGCTTACCAACGATCTCCAGTGCATAGCGCTCATCTGTCTTTTCCCCGGACCTGACGAGAGTGAATGTGCCGTGGCCCAACTCATCATAGGAGATATCAGCCGCATGGAAATCGGCGTCCGGATCATCGACGGAGAAAGTCAGCACGCGGCAGGGAAGACCGCCAGTAATCTCGTCGAGATTTTCAATATCCGAGTTTATGATCAGTGTCCCGCGTTCTGGCAGAAGTTCCGCAAATCTGCGGAAGCTGCGGCGGATGTCAGCCAGGTCGTGAAAGAAATCCAGATGATCTTCTTCTATATTTAATATGATACCTATCGTCGGAAAAAAGTTCAGGAAACTGTTTGTGTATTCGCAGGCTTCCGTAATAAAATTTTTGGATCTGCCGATCCGGAGATTGCCGCCGATGGCGGGCAGGATCCCGCCCACGGAGATTGTGGGATCCATGCCGGCTTCCAACATGATATGGGAAGCGATGGACGTCGTAGATGTTTTGCCATGCGTTCCCGCTACAGCCACGGCCGTTGTATAATTTTTCATCACCTGGCCGATCATGGAAGCGCGGGTCATCATGGGGAGACCAAGTTCTTTTGCCCGTTTAAATTCCGGATTTGTTTCTGAAATGGCAGCCGTGTAAACGACAAAATCAATATCAGGAGTAATATTTTCGCTTGATTGTTCATATACTATTTCTATTCCGAGATCTTCCAAATGTTTGGTGATTTTGGATTTTGACCGGTCGGAACCTTTTATCGTGAATCCCATGAATTGAAGAAGTTCGGCAAACGCGCTCATACTTATGCCGCCGATTCCGATGAAATACGCAGTTTTGGGAGTGCTGAAATCAATTTGATACATGGATCATTTACCATCCTTTCCTTGTTTTGATTACCATAAGTATAAATCTATTATATGAAAAAGACAAGAAGAAAGGTGAAAATAAATTAGTTTTGAAAATTTTGCAGTCAAAAAATAGGATTTTGTGCAATAGTTACAAAAAAGCAAAAAAAATAAAAAAAAAATTATAAAAAATGTTTATTTTTTTACCAATGTATGCTATAATCTTTATATAGTTTATCCGGCCCGCGGAGGTCACGTCTTCGTGGGTACTACTTACAACAGGGGTGATCACATGATCAAAAAAGAAATGATAGCTATGTTACTGGCTGGGGGGCAGGGTTCACGTCTCGGCGTCCTGACGGCAAACGTAGCGAAACCTGCTGTTGCTTTTGGGGGAAAGTATCGTATCATTGATTTTCCGTTGAGTAATTGCATTAATTCTGGGGTTGATACTGTCGGGGTTCTGACACAGTACCAGCCGCTAAAGCTGAATACTCATATCGGCATCGGTATTCCTTGGGATCTCGATCGGAATGTAGGAGGGATTTCCGTTCTTCCGCCGTATGAGAAAAGTACAAGCAGTGAGTGGTATACCGGCACGGCGAATGCCATTTATCAGAATTTAAAGTATATGGATCAGTACAATCCGGACTATGTCCTCATATTGGGCGGCGACCATATATACAAGATGGATTATCAGGTAATGCTGGACTTTCATAAGTCAAATCAGGCAGATATCACACTGGCTACGATTCCGGTTCCAATCGAGGAGGCCAGCCGTTTCGGGGTTTGCATCACAGATGAAGACGGCAGGATTTCGGAATTTCAGGAGAAGCCGGAACAGCCGAGGAGCAATCTTGCATCTATGGGAATTTATATATTCTCATGGCCGGTGCTGAAAGAAGCGCTTATCACACTAAAAGACCAGCCTGGATGCGACTTTGGAAAACACATTATTCCTTATTGTCATGAGAGGGGGGATCGAATCTTCGCTTATGAATTCAATGGTTACTGGAAAGATGTGGGAACGCTGGGGTCCTATTGGGAATCCAATATGGAACTGATCGATTTGATCCCGGTGTTCAACCTGTACGAGGAATTTTGGAAGATTTATACGAAGAACGAGTGGCTCAGGCCACAGTATATCTCGAATTCATCTGTCATAAACAAGGCGATTATGGGAGATGGGTGCGAAGTATACGGGGAGGTTTACAATTCCGTGATCGGTTCGAATGTAGTGATTGAAGAAGGAGCGGTTGTGCGCGATTCGATCATTATGAATTCAGCGAGGATCGGAAAGAATACGATCCTGGACAAGACGATCGTAGCGGAAGACACGGTGATCGGAGCCGGATGCGTATTGGGGGCTGGCGATGATGGCGTGGTAAACCAGGTAAAACCGGATGTATACGCGTTTAATCTGGTTACGGTCGGTGATAATACCGTTATTCCGGACGGAGTGACGATTGGAAAAAATACTGCCATATCAGGAGTGACGACGAAGGAAGATTATCCAAATGATACACTGGAAGGTGGCGGAACTTTGATAAAGGCAGGTGACATTTTATGAGGGCGATAGGTATAATTTTAGCTGGTGGAAGCAGCAAACGTATGACGGAACTTACGACGAAGAGAGCTACATCTGCGTTGCCGATTGCAGGAGGTTACCGCAGTATCGACTTTGCGCTCAGCAGTATGTCGAATTCCCATATAAGTAAAGTAGCTGTATTCACCCAGTTCAATTCAAAATCACTGACTCAGCATTTGAATTCTTCCAAATGGTGGGACTTTGGTCGAAAACAGGGCGGTTTATTTGTATTTACTCCGACTCAGACACAGGACAACAGTTACTGGTATCGGGGAACCGCGGACGCGATCGCGCAGAACATAGACTTTTTGAAGACGAGCCATGAGCCGTATGTGGTGATCGCTTCCGGAGACTGTGTTTACAAACTCGATATGAACAAAGTGCTTGAGTACCACTTGAGTAAAAATGCAGATATAACCATTGTTACGAAGGATCTCGGGGAATCAGACGACCCAAGCAGATTTGGCGTGGTTTCGGTGGATGAGGACGGATTGGTTACGGAACTGGAAGAAAAACCGATCGTAACATCGAAGACGACAGTATCCACGGGAATATACGTGATCCGGCGAAGGCAGCTGATAGACCTGATCGAGCGCGCTGGCAATGAGGGCGGGTTTGATCTGGTAAAAGATATTTTTATAAGATATCGCGGAGTAAAAAAGATTTATGCTTACCAGATGGATTCATACTGGAGCAACATTACGACAGTTGATTCTTATTTTAAAACCAATATGGATTTCCTTAACAGGGAGATCAGGGATTACTTTTTTAACCAGTATCCGACGGTTGAGTCAAAAATCGAGGATCTGCCGCCGGCCAAATACAATGCTGGATCAAAAGTTACAAACAGCCTGGTTTCCAGCGGATGTATCGTCAATGGCGAGGTGAGGGATTCCATTTTGTTTAAAGAAGTATACGTAGGTAACAACTGCACCATTCGTAATTCCATTATTTTGAATGATGTGTACATTGGCGATAATACCTACATTGAAAATTGCATCGTTGAGAGCCATGATACAATTCGAGCAAACTCCAATTATGTTGGGGAACCGGATAAAATCAAAATAGTGTTGGAAAAGAATGCGCGTTACGTACTGTAAGAACAGTAAGGAGGATAATTGGGATGCAAATAACAGATATTCGCATTCGAGTTGTGAGTAACGATTCCAAGATGAGGGCGGTAGCGTCAGTGACATTTGATGATTCCTTTGTCGTTCACGATATCAAAGTCATCGAAGGGGAAAAGGGTTTATTTATTGCGATGCCGAGTAAGAAGACTCCAAATAATGAATACAGGGATGTGGCACATCCGATCAACGGGGAGATGAGAAACTTACTGCAGGAAGCAATATTGGAGCGTTTTAAAAAGGCACTAGATGAATTACCGGATGAAGATTAAAAATGTTTCAAATTAGAGTCCTGACCATGACGCTGGGGATGATGGCGGCGTGGTTGGGGCTTTTTTATTTGTTAATTCTCCTTTGCCCCCAACATTATCTCAAAAAGAGCATCCTCATCCGGCAATACGGACCACTCTTCGATTTCTTCTGTTACGTCATTTGCACGTATGCCCTCATCTTCTGGCTCACCGTTGTAGTACCGCTCGTAAAAAACAGGGTCTTTGCTTGTGATCTCTGACACCAATCCGGTATCTGTATCATAGCATCCCATGCGAATGTCATTTTTTGCAGGATAAAAGGTAAAATATATTTTTCCATTTACTGCGTCGCTGCAGTATGCTGGATTTATTTTACTGTGCTCTATTATGACTTTCTTTTGTTTCTTATGGCGTGTATACCATTTTCCTTCCCATTCCTTTCCGCATTCCCTCATGGCTTTGGTCAGTTTCTCTTCATAGCGGAGTGTTCCATTTGCTGCCGGCTTACTGAATACCAGGGTGTCCATATAATATATCTTGTTATGGGTCCCGGTGACCTGTACCTGGATGTAACATCTGTCATCCTCGCAGAACAGGTTCAGGATGTCCCATTCACCTAGTTCTTCCACCGTGAAGTTTTCGGTTGTTCTGACGGCGTTTTCTACTGCCTTTTTCAGTTCTTTCCGCGTTACAAATCCCCGATCTGTTTTTCCGTCGCATACCCGGATCGTGTCCCGGTTCATATGATCCGGCCCCGGTGTATAATCGCACTCGTCTTCCTCTGTGGGAAAACATTCATAAAAAAGAAAGCGGTTACTGTAGGTTTCATAATCGGTCTGCATGTAATCGCTGTTTAGAACCTGCTTCCACCCGGAAGCATCTGCCGGCATTACCATCAGATCGTCGTCCATGAGGACAGCGTACTGTTCCCCCAGGCGCCATAAACAAAGGACGCTGTCACTGTTACATGGTATTTCGCCAAAACCGGAACGGATCTCCTCGTGTTTCTGCAGATCATATACTACGATTTTTTCTTCGTCGTCTTTTTCTAAATTTCGAAAATAAAGTAGAAAGTTTTCATCGGCAAAAATATTGGATTCATCATATACTTCTCCCGGTGTTCCCCCGATCAGCTTTTCCGTCCGTCCGGTTTCTACATGATCAAATCCATCGGGATCTGTCCACACAGGTACACGCCAAATTTCGATAACGTCCTCATTTTCTGTTATCTGTTCTTTTGTCGTGTAATAGATCCATGAACCTGCTACACTGATCAGGGAAGAAAAGTGTGGTCCGAGGTCGATCTTCTTTTTGCAGGAACCATCCAGCCGCATCTGCACCAGCCATGTCTGTCCCGGATCCGAGGCTACAAAATCGGAATCTGCCGCATTATCCGGCAGATCGGTTTTGGTCCATACGGCGATATACAGATTGGCAGCGGTACAGCACGTTCCTTTGGCTGGCGACGGACTCTGTTCGGATATAGATGCGGCGGATACGGCATTTTCAGAAACCGTTTTCTGACTGGTTTGGTTATCGCCGTTAAGGGAAGCGGTTTCATTTCCGCAACCGGCCATTCCACTGCAGACAGCAGAAAGCAGTAATACCAAAATAATAGCAGGACAGCATTTTTTCATTTAATTCCTCATTTCTGCGCGGAATTTCAGTTCCGTGGCTTTTTTGCGCATCAAGCAACATTTCTTAGATGTATTTGGTTTTAATAATTTAACTTTTGAAACTTGTGATCGGTAACCTAATTATAATAAAATCAGGTTGATCTGTCAATTTTTTACATGTGCTTTTAAAAGCATAAAGCAGCCAAGGGGTTGACAAAAAAGAAACCGCATGTTATCCTTTATTCAAGGTGTTTACAATTGTAAACACCATAAGGAAGTAACAATCCATTGTATGAAGATAATTTTCATCAGATCTTTGATACATAGAAAATTTGATAACCTGAGAGGAGGAACTGGGATGAAAGATATATTCCCGAGTATTACGGAAAATGAGTGGCTGCTCATGAAAGTGGTGTGGGAGAAAGGAACGTGCACGGCGGCGGATTTTGTAGAGGGTCTGGAGGGCGTGAAAGACATATCGGCGCGGACGGTGCGTGTGATGATCAACCGGCTGGTCAAAAAGGGCGTGTTGGAGTTCGAAGTTGATCCGCGCAATTCGACGGTACATCATTACCATGCGAAATACACGCAGGAGGAGTGCATTCAGGAGAAGAGTCAGAATTTTAAGAATGCCTATTTTTCTGGGGATGGGAGCCTGATGCTCGCGACGATGGTAAAACAGGAAGATTTGTCGGAACAGGACGTGCAGGAATTGATTTCCTTACTGGAGAGAAGGAAAGGGGACTGATCGTATGGGGCATTTGGTTTTTCTCATATTGCAGATGCGGATGCTTCGGATACAGTTTTCCGTCAGTGTACTGGTTCTTACCGTACTTGTGATCCGCGGTATTTACTGGAAGTGCCGGGGCAGGAATCCCTATGTGTACGGGTTTTTGTGGATGCTGCCACTCCTCGCTCTTTTCACCGGAAAATGCCGATTATTTGAGCAGGGCGTATTTGAGAGATGGGAGGCGTTTTTCTGGACGATTTTTGATGATATGACGGCATTGGGGGTGTTTTACTGGGGGATGGCGGGGGTGCTCTTTCTCGGATATGTGATCGCGAAGCAAAGACTGATCCGGCGGGGGAGAAAATATCCAGTCTACATGCGCATGGAAACTGGTGGGAAGAAGTGTCTTGTGAGAGTGTCGGATTGCAGGCATTCACCGTATACGATCGGCGTTATCCATCCTTATATCGTGCTGCCGGAAGATTTTCAGAGCCGGTTCACGGCGGATGAACTGGAAATGATACTGCGGCATGAAGCCACACATATCCGCTGCCGGCACGACTTGTTCTTTTGCATCGCTTCGATATGGAAATGTGTTTTCTGGCTAAATCCGATCATACATTACGGTGTGAAAGTATTTCAGACCGATATGGAAATATTTTGCGACAGTGTGGTGGCGGAGAAGGGGAGCCGTGTGGAATACGGGAAACTGATCCTGAGTGAGGTGACAGGTGCGGTATCCTCCGAAAACATTCTGCAGAAGGTGAACTTTTTCTTTTCGATCAGCGAGTGCCGCACGAGGATCCGGATGCTGGCGGCGTATCGGGAGAAATTTGGCACGTACCGGAAGCGTATTTTCCGGGTTACGGGAATTGTACTTTTGGTATCGGCGGCGGCAGTACTGGCCGGTTCGCGATTTGTCGCGAGAGGCGGAAACGGGATTGAGGCGATTCTTTCGATCATGGATGAAGAAACAGGATGCCGGACGGAACTTACGCTGACGGAGGAGGAATACCGGCAGATCCTGGTAGAGGACAGGGCGGATGAACTGGTCATTGATACGAAAGCGCTCCGGGAAAAGCTGCAGCGGTCAGGATGTCCGACGGGAGCGGCTTACATATGGTATGACTCGTATTGTTTTGGCCCGGGACTGAATGGCGTGTGGCGGGCAGAAATGGGATGCAATCTGTATGATTCTTCGGCGCGGTATATAACGGTTCAAAAGGTGTGTACCGGTTGGCGCAGGGTCGTTACGTATTTATAAGAAATGGGGAAAATATATGAAAAAAGAGAAGTTTTTAAAGGTTGGTAATGTGTTGTTAAATATTTATGGTTTTCTTTTATTTTTTTGCTGTGTTGTCATAGCGGTGAGGAAGGAAAATGCGGTACCTCCCATTTTGCTGGCGCTTTTTGTGTGTCCGTGTTCGTACTGGTTCCTGCGCAGGAAGTGGGGCGAGCGCCGGCCGGTGCTGATCCGTGTCATACGGGGAGTCGTATTGGGTTTGGCATTTTTCGCATTCGTATTTGTAATATTTGCGACGCCGTTTTTCCGGTGTTTTAATTTTGCCGTTTCCCGTGAGGCAAAAGAATATTTTCAGCAGCATATCCAGACGGATGAGATTGAGTATAAAGAAGTGACGGGGATACGAAAAACACCATATACGGATTATCAGGAGGTTATAGCTACGATCAAGTACGAAGACCGTCATACACACCAGACGATGCAGCGGGAAATCGTTTTATATTTCGACCGGTATGAGAATAAATATTTTGAAACATTTGAGGAGATGCGGCAGTATCGGAGAGAAAACGCGGCGGCGTATTTGTATGTTACGAGCCATATAAATGAGGTGGAAATAAATAAACGGATCTATGAGGTGGTCGACTATTTGGCGGAGGGTAATTTTGACGGAATCTGGCCGCTTGTAGATGAAGGGTGTAAGGCTGGTTTGACGAAGGAAAAGCGGGAGGCTTGGCAGCAGAAATTGGCATCGCTTGGTGTTTATAAACAGATCACCAATATTGAGGTGCCTTTACTTGAAGATGATGAATCTTATACCCAGAGGGTGACGGTGCTTGTGACGGCGGGATTTGCGGAGGGGGAAGCGGAAATTGAACTGATCATCAATGAGGAGCTGACGGTTTTAGGGATAGAGGTTAAGTGAGTGTGCATTGACTTTATGCGAGTTTCGCAATATAATACTACCATAGGGAGGGAAGTGAAATGCCATTAAAACCAAAAGAAATGGAAAAACTAATTCTTGCTGACGGATGGATTTTTAAAAATCAGGAAGGCTCTCATAAAAACTATATACATCCGACGAAACCTGGCAAGGTCACGATACCATTTCATAGCAGGGATCTTCCAAAAGGTACCGAAAACAGCATAAGGAAACAGGCGGGGTTAAAATAACCCTGTGTTTTTCAAAATAGGAGGTTTTAACGATGTTATCGATATATCCGGCTTGCTTTTTTAAAGAAGAGAATGGTTATTCGGTTGTTTTTCCTGATCTGGACCTATCTACCTGCGGTGAGACTTTGGATGAGTCTATTGCGATGGCAGTAGATTGTCTGGCGGGACGTCTGCATTGGTTGAAACAGGACGGTGATCCTATTCCTAAACCATCTTTAATGGAGTCTGTTGATCTTGCAGCGGTTTCAAAGGAACTGGAAATCAAGTCAGAAGAGGCATTTATCAATATGGTTTCTGTGGATGTGGATGCCTATGCTAAAGAGCATTTCGAAAAATCAGTTAGAAAAACACTCACGATCCCGGCGTGGCTGAATGCGGCGGCACTGGAAATGAACATTAACTTTTCACAGGTATTACAAGAAGCACTTCTTTCAAAAGTGCAGGAAAGAGGCACACTATGAAATTGATCGCAGGACTGGGAAACCCAGGCAGGGATTACGCCGGGACGCGACACAATATCGGCTTTGGAGTGATCGCGCGGATCTCGGATAAATACCAGATACCGCTGACGAGTAAAGAACACAAGGCGGTTTGCGGAAAAGGGATGATCAGCGGGGAGAAAGTCATCCTCGCCCAGCCGCAGACGTTTATGAATCTGAGCGGAGAGTGCATTCGCAGTTTCGCGGATTATTATAAGATCGACCCCGAGGATATCATCGTGGCGTTTGATGATATTTCCCTCGGGGTGGGTCAGCTCCGCGTCCGCCAGAAGGGGAGCGCCGGCGGGCACAACGGCATCAAAAATATCATTGAACATTTGGGTACCAATGAATTTCCGCGCGTCAAGGTGGGCGTGGGCGGAAAGCCGGAAGGGGGCGACCTGGTGCGGCATGTGCTCGGCCGGTTTTCGAAAGGCGATGAAAAAATCATCGGCGAGGTGCTGGATTTCGCGGTCGAGGCGGTCGAGGCGATCGTCTCGGAGGGCGTGGACGCGGCGATGAACAGTTTTAATGGGAAGAAACTTTATTAAAGTTTAGTGTTCCGTGTCCGCGGATCCGATGCTTTTCTGGATAAAGCGGGCAAACCCGGTCTGCCCTTTCGCGTTCAGGTGGACGCCGTCCTGATAAAACCAGTCCGGGTGTTCTTTGCCTTCATTTGCCCATGAAATGACGGTGACATTGGCGTTCTTTTTCGCCAGGTCGCGGATCGTTTCATTTACCTGTTTCTGAATATCCAGTTTTTTTCCATAGGCATTGATCCAGTAAATGGTCCGGTCGGGTCCGAGGTAATCGATCAGTTCCTGTCCGGTCGCGGGATTGAAGTTTCCGTTCGTGCCGAGGGAGATGATCACGGTGTCACCCAGTTTTTTCTTTTTTTCCAGCTTTTTTGCGACGTCGATCGCCTGATAGACCTGGCGGGAGATCTTGGCGTCGATCACGGCGTCTTCCATCAGTTCCTTAAAAGCAGGCGATGCGCCTAAAAACACGGAATCGCCGATGACGGAAAGCGTATGTTCAGGTTTGCCGGCGTCTTCCGGCGTCACCGGCGTGTTTAGAGGCGAGTCGGTGTTTGTTACCGCGGGCGGGCTCACGATGTTCGGAGCGGATGTAGTTACCGCTTCGGCGGGCGGCGTCGAATTCATTTCTTCCAATTCTTCCAACGCCTTTTCGTTTTTCATTAGTTGCTGTTCCAGTTCCGCCTGGTCGGACTCCGGCGCGCTGAAAATACCATATATCCCTATGACTGTGCAGCAGAGCAAGGCGACGATGCCGAGGATCGTTATCACTTTTTTTCCGTTTCTATTTCTTTTCACTCTTATATTCCTCCAAGCTGTTTTTTATATGAGCGCTAATACGATGAGCGGGTAGTGCCACAGATAGATGCCGTAACTTTTATTGCCGAGCAGGGACAGGACGGATGGCTCAGGCAGTGAACCGGGGCAGGCCTCCTGATTCTCGATCAAGTGGATCAGGTAGGCAAAAAACAGGCTTACGAGAAACATGCCGCCCTGATAGAGAAACGGTGTTTCGCCGTCTACCGTGACAAAGAGCGCGCAGATGATGAGAAAGAAAATGACAAACCTTGCGGCCGTGTTTTTCCTCACCTGACGGCACAGATATTTGTACTGCTGCCTGACGGCGCCCAGAAAAATCCCGATAAACAGCGGAAACGCCATGGTGTCGGTTCCGTAGTATACCCGGGACGGATCCTCGCCGGGGGTGTAGAGCATAAACATCCTGCCGGCGGAAAGGAGGGCGAGCAGCAAAAAGACAAAGCACATCTTCCGGCCGCTGATGTACTGGCAGCATTTCTGGTACAGTACATAGAGGATCGGCCATACAAGATAGAACTGGATCTCAACCGCCAGAAACCAAAGGTGGGTGAAGGGAGATGCCAGCGCCAGTTTTGAAAAATAGGAAGCGCTGTTCTGGATCTGCCACCAGTTGTCGTAGCCCAGAAAGATGCTGAAAATTTCGTGGCGTATGCCGATCAGCAGGCTGCTCTCGGTCAGAGTCAGGTAGCAGCATACGATCATTACCATCGTAAACAGCGGGGGGAGGATTTTTTTGATCCGCTTTTTGTAGTAACTTGCGATATGAAAGTCCCCATGTTCCCAGCTGTGCTCACTCGTGACAAACATCAGGTATCCGGAGAGCACGAAAAACAGGGGCACACCTAAAAACCCGCCTGGCACCGTGGAGGGGAACAAGTGGTATAAAACGATGCCGATAATGGCAATCCCGCGCAGCGCGTCCAATCCTTTTCTTTTTTTTGAAGTTTTCATTTTTTCAGTCATCGTAATCGACCCTCTTTCCTAACAGGCAATAGCTGTTGATTTACTTTGTAAACCAATTATACGATGGAAGGTTTAATTTGTCAACCACTTTTTGAAAATTTTGGTTGACAAATTAAACTTGCGGTTTTATAATAAGGTTTACAAAGTAGAATTAAGAAGAAATCATACGTGCCGTGCGGTCAGGGATATACCGGCATGGCAGGAATGGAGGACAGCGTGAAACAGGAAGTTCGTGTTACTAACAGTGAGTGGTATGTGATGAACTGTCTTTGGGAGGAACATCCGAGGACACTCATGCAGATCGTGCCCGTTTTGAATGAGCGGGTGGGGTGGAGCAAGAGCACCTGCGCGACGATGGTGCGCCGGATGTCGGAAAAGGGACTGATCGGTTTTGAGGAAAAGGGAAAGACGAAATGCTTTTTTCCTATTGTGAAAAAGGAAGATGTCGTCGTACAGGAAACGAGAGATTTTTTACAGCGGATTTATGATGGAAGTATCGGCATGATGATGAGTGCGCTCGTGCGGCAGCAGGATTTATCGAAAGAGGACATCCATGAACTGCAGGAAATACTGAAAAACGCGGAGCGTGAATCGGAACAGGAGCAGGACGAAAAGCACTGAGAGAAGGAAAGGACACAGGAATAAACAATGTTTTATTGGGACGAAATGCTATTTTGGGAATTTATTTTGGAATCTTCCCTGCTCGTACTGATGGTTTTGGGGATGCGGAAGATTTTCAGCGGGAAAATACGGTACGCCGGGATCTATGCCCTTTGGCTTCTCGTTTTGCTGCGTTTTCTGGTGCCGGTGAACATTATTTCCACACCACTCAGCGCGGGGACATTGATCTCGAAAACATTTTCGGCGCGGGTGGCGGAGAGGGAGTATGATTCCGAGTTGGCCGTGAAGCAGACGGTGAACGGGGATATCCCGCAGGACGCTTCCGGGGCGTCGGGGAAATATGGGGCGGGCGCTTTGGATGGAGAATCCAAAAAGTCCGGGAACGCGGCTTTGCAGAACGGAAATGGCGTCCCAAATAGCGGCGATGGACAGCAGAGTACGAAAATTTATATTGTTTTGACCTGCGTCAGACTGGCGATTTCGGGGGTGCTTCTTCTCTGGTTTATCCTGTCGAATGTGCGTCTGTTGCGAAGGCTGCGGAAAAACCGTGTGCCATACGGGGAGCGGGGGAAAGTTAAAATATATGCGGCGGGAGGGATACAAAATCCGTGTCTGTATGGTTTTTTCCATCCTGCCATCTATCTGCCGGAGCGGTTATTTTCCGGTGATGGATCAATTGAGGATGCGGAGGAGATGGAGCAGATCATTACCCACGAATATGTGCATTACTGTCATTTTGACCATATCTGGGCGATGTTCCGGGTGCTTCTTATCTCGGTTTACTGGTTTGATCCCCTTTTGTGGCTGGCGGTATCGTGTTCGAAAAAGGATGCCGAGCTGTTTTGTGACGAGACGGTTATCCGGCGGATCGGGCGGGAAAAGCGCTTTTCCTATGGGCAGATGCTCATCCGGCTGGCTGGGCGTCCGGGCTGGGGAGAGTTCCGGTATCCGATCATGCCGATGAGCCGGAAGGGAAAAGAGATGGAGAGAAGGATCCGGGCGATCAGCGGCAAAAAGAAATATCCGCGCTGGGTCGTCGCACCGCTCATTGTCCTCGTGCTGGCGGCGGCTGGTATTACGTGCAGCGCGGGCATGGGTGCGTCGGTTGGAGCGTTGGCAGGATCGTCGGCCGGAGAAGAACAGAAGGAGACGCGTGCCGGGAGAGGTGTGTCGGAGGAAGGCTCCGCTGCGGGGCTTCTATCCGGAAATGCCGGCGAGGCGGAATATGGGCAGACGGGCGGCGATTCCACGGCGGCAGCTGATCTCACGACGGAAGACGGTCTTGGAGTGAACAATGGTTCCGGAGCGGAAAACGGTGCAAGACAGCAGCAGATTCCGGCGGGTGAGATGTCGAAGCAGTCGAAAGCGGAGGATATGGGTGCGGTGGAGGAACTGTTTCAGACATATATCAGGCTGTTTACTGAGGCGGTGAACACGGGAAATACCGAGCAGTTGAGCCAGGTGCTGTACACGGGAAGTGATGTGTACGGGCAGCAGTGCGAGATGGCGAAAAATTATTTCAAGCGGGGGATCCGTGAGAAAGTCCGGGCCTGTTCGATCACATCCGCGGAAGAGACTGCGGGGGAGCAGATAAGCAGACAGGTAGCGATCTCATCAAAAGAGAGATACCGCGTTTATTATGCGGATGCCGAGGCGAAGACGGTGAGGCAGAAATATCGTTATACCTGTGAGTGTATCGAGGGCAGGTGGATGATAACGGGAATGGATGAAATAAATTGACATAAGCCCGTAAATATGGTAGAATAAGCGCTAACGAAAAAGCACACAGGGACTTTGTGTGCTTCTTCCGCGTGAAAAATAGTTTTACTGGCGCACAGGTTTTATTATGGCAGGTTTCATTATAGATGAAAGGCAGGATGGGATTGTGAATACATTATTGGCACCACTCCACGAGCTGGAGGAATTTGAACAACTGAACCGTTCGATGAAAAAGGGCGAGTTTCCCATTAATGTGATCGGATGTATGGATACGCAGAAAAGCCATATGATCTATGGTGCAGGGGCATCGTTCCAAAACCGCCTTGTCATAACACATAATGAAGTCCGGGCCAAGGAACTGGTGGAAGATCTGAGGTTGTATGAGAGAACGAACGCCTTTGGAGAGGTGATGTACTATCCGGCGAAAGATTTCATTTTTTTCAGTTCGGATGTACACGGGCAGGCGATTGTCAAGGAGCGCCTGCGGGTCATAAAAAAACTGATGGAGGGAGATCCTGTCACCATCGTGACGACGATGGATGGGGGCATGGATTACTGCCTTTCTTTTGACATGTACGAAAAGCACAGTATTTATGTCAAAGTTGGCGACGAGGTCGATCTGGAGCATTTGCGCCAAAAACTGACGTACATCGGCTATGAAAATGCGGGCCAGGTCGAGAGGGAGGGAGAATTTTCGGTCAGGGGCGGTATCATCGATATCTTTCCGCTCACTGAGGAATGTCCGTACCGCATCGAATTGTGGGGCGATGAGGTCGATAACATCCGCCGGATCGACGTGGAAAGCCAGCGCTCGGTGGAGACGGTGGAGGCGGTCGGTATTTATCCGGCAGCGGAGATTTTTCTCGAGGAAGACCAGATTGCCGCCGGGTTACATGAGATGGAAGAGGAACGGAAGAAATGCGTGCGGAAATGGAAGGAAGAGGGGAAAACGGAGGAGGCTGCCAGGCTGACGCAAAATGTCGACAATTTCCGGGAAATGTATGAGGTCTATCACGGATTGGTTAATTTGGAAAGTTACGTGAGTTATTTTACCGATGACGTCTATTCCTTTTTTGACTATTTTGCCGGGCGGGACGTGTGTGTATTTATCGATGAGCCGAACCGCTGTATCGAGAAAGGCGAGGCGGTCGAATATGAATTTCGGGAGAGTATGGTCAGCCGGCTGGAAAAGGGTTACATCCTGCCGAAACAGATGGAAGTGATCTTTTCGCTCCCAGTCGTATTAAAGAAGCTGAACCAGCTTCCGCTGCTGCTTTTGACGACGCTCGACATGGCGGTAAAGGATTGGCCGGTGAAGAGGAAATTCAATTTCCAGGTGCAGTCCGCGCCTTCCTATAATAATAACTTTTCCCTCCTGGCAAAAGACATCCAGCGTTTAAAGAAAAGCGGATACCGTATTCTCGTGCTGTCTGGCTCGAAAACGAGGGGGGAAAGGTTGTGCAGCGATCTGCAGGATTTTGACATCGTAGCCTTTTACAGCCGGGAGCTGGAACATGAGCTGCTGCCTGGCGAAGTCATGATCTCCAAAGGAAATCTGAGAAAAGGCTTTGAATATCCCAATCTCCGTTTTGTCGTGCTGACGGAGGGCGACATATTCGGCGGGGTAAAAAAGCAGCGCCGGAAACCGAAGAAGTATGAAGGAGCTGCGATCCACAGCTTCAATGACCTGAAGGTCGGGGATTATGTCGTACATGAAAATCACGGGCTCGGCATTTACGAGGGCATCGAAAAAATAGAAGTCGATCATATCACAAAGGATTATTTAAAAGTATCCTACGCCGGCGGGAGCAATCTGTACATTCCGGCGACGTCGCTCGAATTGCTGCAGAAATATGCGGGCGGCGACGCGGAAAAGGTGCCGAAGCTGAATAAACTCAATTCGCCGGAGTGGAAAAAGACGAAAACTCGGGTGAAAGGCGCCGTAAAGGAGATCGCGCAGGAATTAGTGGATCTGTATGCGAAGCGGCAGGCCAGGGAAGGGCACGCGTTTGAAAAAGATACCGTCTGGCAGCAGGAATTTGAGGAATTGTTCCCCTATGAGGAAACCGAGGATCAGATGCGCGCGATCGAGGACACGAAGGCGGACATGGAGAGCCGGAAAAGTATGGACCGCCTCATCTGCGGCGACGTCGGCTATGGAAAGACGGAGATTGCGATACGGGCGGCGTTCAAGGCGGTTATGGACGGAAAGCAGGTGGCAATGCTCGTTCCGACGACGATACTGGCCGGCCAGCATTACAATACATTTGTGCAGCGGATGAGGGATTTCAGCATTGAAGTAGGGATGCTCTCAAGACTGCGTACCGCGAAGGAGCAGCGGGAGACGATCGAAAAGCTGCGCAAGGGAAGCGTCGATATCGTGATCGGGACACACCGCCTGCTCGGAAAAGATATTGTTTACAAAGATCTCGGCCTGCTGATCGTGGACGAGGAGCAGCGCTTCGGGGTGACGCACAAAGAAAAGCTGAAACAGCTGAAAAATGATATTGACGTGCTCACGCTGACGGCGACGCCGATCCCGCGGACGCTTCACATGAGCCTTGTCGGCATCCGGGATATGAGCGTGCTCGAAGAGCCGCCGGTAGACCGTATGCCGATCCAGACATTTGTCATGGAGCGCAGCGATGAGATCATCCGCGAGGCGATCCTGCGTGAGCTGGGGCGCGGCGGGCAGATCTATTATGTCTATAACCGCGTGGCCAATATGGATATCATCGCCGGTGAGGTAGCGAAACTTGTCCCGGAAGCTGTCGTGGCGTACGCCCACGGGCAGATGAATGAGAGGGAACTGGAAAACACGATGTTTTCCTTTGTCAACGGGGACATTGATGTGCTTGTTTCTACGACGATCGTGGAGACCGGCCTGGATATACCAAACGTCAATACGATCATTATTGACGAGGCGGATAAGCTCGGCCTGTCCCAGCTGTACCAGCTGCGGGGCCGTGTGGGCCGCTCGAATCGTACGGCGTTTGCCTTTTTGATGTACAAACGCGACCGCATGTTAAAAGAAATCGCGGAAAAACGCCTTGCCGCCATAAAAGAGTTTACAGAACTCGGTTCAGGGTTTAAAATATCTATGAGGGATCTCGAAATACGCGGCGCCGGTAATCTGCTTGGCGCCAGGCAGCACGGGCATATGGAGGCGGTCGGATACGACCTGTACTGCAAGATGCTGAATGAGGCCGTAAAGAAGCTGAAAGGCGAGAAAGTGGAAAATGACGAATTTGAGACGAGCATCGACCTGAAGATCGACGGATTTATCCCGCCGGACTATATCACCAATGAATTTCAAAAACTGGACGTTTATAAGCGGATCGCGGAGATTGAGAACCAGGCGGAAAAGGATGACATGATTGACGAACTTGTGGACCGTTTCGGCGAACCGCCGCAGAGCGTGTGCAATCTTTTGGACATCGCTTTGCTGAAAGTGCAGGCGCATGACTCGTTTATTACGGCGATCGCGCAGAAACCAAATGAGGTTCGTATTACAATGTACCAGCAGGCGGAGGTCGCTCCGGAGAAAATTCCGCACTTGATCCAGTCGTTCGGCAAGCGGCTGCGGTTCGTGCCCGACACACCGCCGTATTTCGTGTACAAGGCAGACGGGGAGGATGAACTTCTGCCCCAGTTAGTTCATGTAGTGGAAAAGATCAGTGAGATTAAAATACCAGAAGGAGAGTCGCACAATGAAAAATAGCATGATAAGAAAATTGATCGGTGGCATACTTATTTTAGGAATTTCGGTGGGCGCAGCGGCCTGTTCGGAAAAAGCGGACGCTCCCGAAGAGGTATCGAGTACGGAAGGGGCCGCCGCCGTATCCAATGGCGATCTGAAAGAGGATTCGACCGTGATCGGCGTGGGCAGCACGAAAGTTTTGTACAATGAATACCGCATGTATAGCTGGTTTTTGAAAAATCAATACGAGGACGTTATGTCCGCGCAGGTGTGGGATTACAATTTAGGTGACAAGACGGTGGGCCAGACTGCGATCGAAGATATTCTCCGCCTGATCATACAGATCAAGGTGATGAACAAAGAGGCGGCTGTTCAGGGAATCGGTCTGGGCATAGATGAAAAAGAGGGGACCGACCACAAAGCAGACCAGTATCTCGCCTCGATTCCGCTGGAAGTACAGCAGCAAAATGGTATCACGGCAGAGGGGATGCACCAGATTTTCGAGGAAAACGAGGTGGCGAGAAAAATGTATGACGTCGTGACGGGAAATGTGGAGGCAACTATCGACGAGGCGTCGATGCAGGCCGCCAAAGTACTGATGATCCATATGCCGGCGGATGATTCGAACCGGGAAGAGGTCCGGGCAAAAATAGGCGCGCTGGCAGCAGAGCAGCGAACCTATAAAGGCAATTTCTATTCCTTTGCCAGAGAAAAAACCGGATCTGCCCCGCAGGAGGTCATCATCGGAAAGATGGATGGCCGTTCCACCCTTGTAAATACGGCGCTGGCGATGGAAAAGCACACGGTCAGTAATGTGATCGAGGAACAGGATGGTTTTTACCTGATCTTTTGTCTGAAAAAAAGTACGAAAGGGTTAAATAAAGTGTACCGGGAGCAGTATATCACGGGGCAGCAGAATATGACGTTCCAGGCGGCATATGAGAACTGGGCGGAAAAATACGAGGTAAAGGTGAGCAAATCACTGCTTGCCAATTAAAGCAGGAGGATGATATGAGAGCGAGCGGAATATTACTGCCTGTTTCCAGTCTGCCATCAGCGTACGGCATCGGTGGCTTTGACGAGCAGGCTTATAAATTTGTAGATGTACTTGTCAGGGCGGGCCAGAAGTACTGGCAGATCCTGCCGATGGGACCGACCGGTTACGGAGACTCGCCGTACCAGTCCTTTTCGACGTTTGCGGGCAATCCGTATTTCATATCGCTGGATGAGCTGGTATCCAGGGGGTATCTGGCGGCAGACGATCTTTTGCAGCTACAGCAGCAGGCCGATGAGAGATCGGTGGATTACGAGCAGTTGTACAACACGCGTTTTTTGGTGCTGCGCAAGGCATTTGAGAACAGCGGCATACGGGGAAATGGGGAGTTTCAGCAGTTCGTCTCGGAAAATGAGGGATGGCTTCCCGACTACGCGCTGTTTATGGCGATCAAGGACAGCAAGGGGGGACAGAGTTTTCTCAAATGGGAGGATGACATTAAGAGGCGAGAACCAGAGGCGCTTTGCCGTTACCGCGAGGAATTTGAGGATGACATGTATTTTTATATGTTTTTACAGTTCGAATTCAGCAGACAGTGGAACAAGCTGAAAGCTTACGCGAACGGAAAAGGCGTGCGGATCATCGGGGACATCCCGATCTATGTGGCGCTCGACAGCGCGGATACGTGGTCGCATCCGGAGTTATTCCAGTTTACCGAGGAGTTGGAGCCAAAGGCGGTAGCCGGCTGTCCGCCAGACGCGTTTTCGCAAACCGGGCAGTTATGGGGAAATCCGCTCTATGACTGGGTGTATCATGAGAAGACCGGATTTGACTGGTGGCTTGCGCGGATCCGCCATTGTTTCCGCTGGTATGATATGGTGCGCATCGACCATTTCCGCGGCTTTGATGAATATTATGCCATTCCCTTTGGGGAGGAGACCGCGGTAAACGGAGCGTGGGAACGCGGCCCGGGAATCCGTATTTTCGAAGAAATAGAACAAAAGATGGGGCGGCAGGAAATCATCGCGGAGGATTTGGGATTTTTGACGGACGGCGTGCGCAGACTTTTGGCGGACACGGGGTATCCGGGGATGAAGGTGCTGCAGTTTGCTTTTGACTCGAGGGAAGAAAGCGACTATATGCCGCATAATTATACAGCGAATTGTGTCGTCTATACGGGGACGCATGACAATCAGACGACGAAAAGCTGGTGGGACGAGATGACGGAGGCGGACAGGAATGTGGCGCTCCGCTATATGAACCTGCCGGGCAGAATAGAGGAAGTGACAGCGGAAGAGATTACCTGGCAGATGATCGTGATGGCGCAGCGGAGCGTGGCGTCGCTCTGTGTTATACCGGCACAGGATTATCTCAGCCTGACGAAGGAGGCCAGGATGAATACGCCATCTACCCTGGGGTGTAACTGGCACTGGCGGATGAAGGAGGGGGATTTTTCGGAGGAGCTCTGTGAGAAGATCTACAGGACGACGAAGTTGTATGGGCGTCTGTAAGCGTCTGGGAGTTATGGAGTGACAATCACAGAAAGAAATAAGCATCCCTACCTGCCTAAAGTGAGGATGCTTAAATTCTTATAATTTTTGCTTAATCTGAGGGCAATCGGAGGTTCAATTCCGATTACTTCTAAGTAAATTATACACCAGAGCCGCTTGTTTTGCAAGTGGCTCTTTTGTTGTTTTTTCATTATATACGAAGGACAAAAATCAAAAAATTGTATAAGCAAGTTCCAATTTGTGAATAATGTTTACAAATCGGAACTTTTTTGCCCTGTGGCAATAAAACAAAGGAGGCTCGGAGTATGAGTAAAAAAGTGAGTAGAAAAATAAAATTCATGATATATATTGCCTGTACACTGTGGATCGTTGTATTTGCGCAGATCATCGTGACAAGAATCTTTGTGAGTCGGACGGACATGACACAGGCGTTTGCGAGAAATCAG
Source organism: uncultured Eubacterium sp. (assembly GCA_910584065.1). GTDB lineage: Bacteria > Bacillota > Clostridia > Lachnospirales > Lachnospiraceae > Eubacterium_F. The sequence goes on along the minus strand of CAJTZN010000011.1, from coordinate 9,853 downwards.
CTCGTTGTCGAAGCGGGAAGCAGCGATATACGGGATATCTGCCGGGAAGGCGGCTGGATCATGGGGAAAATCCCTGGCCGCCTTTCGACAGAGGAAAAACGAAAGATCGCGGATGATATATTCGGATATGAGGGCGGCGCCCGCTTATCCGAATATACCGACCGCGGTTTCTATGTGGCGTATGGGTTTACGAACGGAATCGGGTTGGTCAAAAAAGTAAATGGCAAAACGATCAACATGAACATCGCGGTCACTTACGATGAAAACGAGGATAAAACGGTCGTCTATTTCGGCGTGCCAATTTATAACGGCGAGTTTTGAGTTTCCTCTTTTGTCTTTTTTGAAAGAGTCGCGATAGCAGGTATGAGCGCGGCGATGAAAATAGCGCACTCAATGGCGGGCAGGGCGTAGCGCGGATCCTGTGCCGGTATCGCCACGAATAACAGGACGTTATGCAGGATAACGGGAATGCAGGCAAAGAAAAGAGCCCCTCGCCTTTTGCGGAATAAGACGAGCAGGATGGCGAAGATCGTAAACAGGCTTGCACCGGCTCGCTGGAACAGCGCATGTGTGACAGAAAGCTCTTCTCCGAACTGCCACCAGAGATTGGTGAAACGGTGGAAGGCGGTATAGCGGATCTGTCCATTTTCGTTCACCTGACATAAGGACATATCCTTATAGTCAGAAGGCATCCCCATCTCCCACAGAATACTGTTCATATCGAAAAAGGCGCGGAAATATAGGCGGGGATTTCTAGCTAAAATTTTGGCGTTCATTTTGATGAGGAAAGAACCGTAATCTTCTTTTTGGATCAGATCTTCCACGGTAAAAATAGTATTTCCAATCTCTCCCCACCAGCGGGAAATGGAATCGGCCCAGTATTTATCGTAGCAGTTGCTCCAGTTTTCCAAAGGCATCACTTTTTCAAGCTGCGCCTGATCTTCCGCGTCAAAAACCATACCATCCTGTACGGCCGCCCCGATCATTGCCATCGGCGTACCATATTTTACGTAAGCCGGATTTTCGGTGACCTGAAACTGCTGGAATAAAACGACGAAGAAAAGCAGGTAGAATCCGATCTGCACGCCGAGTGTCGCGGCGAAACGGATCAAAAGTTCCCGCTTTTTCCAGAAATATGCCATACAGGACAGGCACATCACGATGGTAACTGCCTGGCCCGCATGCCGGAACAGTGTCACAAAAAGTGCCGCCGCATTCAGGGCGATGAAATCTGTGATGGACATTTTTCTATTTCGGATGATCTGGACGAGCGCCGCTGTTATCCCTAATACGCCCATGGAAAACAGCGTGTCCTTGTACATGACCGCCAGATAGGTGAACGGGGTAGCGGAGAGACAGAGGACGATCGTATAAATGATCATACAGCGTGTATGGATGTTTTTCAGTACATGTAAAATGTAGAGGTTCAAACAGATCCATGCGATGGTCTGGAAAATATTGATGGCAAATGTGGTGTGGAAAATGGAATTTCCAGCCCAGACCAGGAGCAGATAGGGGAAGGGATGCCAGTTTGACCATTCGCTTTCTATATAGGCTAACACGGTAGCGACATCGCCCTCGATCCATACACCGGGATAAGCGGAGAGCACAGAGACGACGGAGAGGGCCGTGATCGTTCCCGCACATAACCAGAATAATTTTTTGTCACGATAAGTTTTGTCGTTTGCCTCACTGATCTGTTCCATCTGTTTTGGCGTTTCGAACCACTCAAAAAAGGAGTGGATCAGGAGCCAGGCGCCCAAAAAGACAGAGGGCAGGTAGAGCGCGTACGCCCAAAAAAGGATGGCAAACTGAAAAAAAGCGGGATGGGCGTTCCAGTATTGGAACGTAAAGAAAGGACTTTTAATGATCCCATCAAAAGAAAGCATCACAACGAAGAGGAGCGTAACAGGAATGCTTGTTCGAAGCAGTCGTTTTTCCACGGCAAATTTTTTTTGTTTGAAGTCCCGATACAGACAAAGGCAGAGGGCGGACAGGATGACAGCCCACGAACAGACGACAGCGTCGGGGGTATCCGCTCTGTCTACAAAAAAGAAGGGAAAAAGTACCAGTCCGAATATATATTTTAAGATACGGTACGGATGGAAGGAAAGTATTTTACTGTTCATGGTCTACCTCATTTCTGTGCTGTTTTTTCATATACTCCACGATGTTCATCTTAAATTCGAAATCCTGCCGGTCGCGCTGGCGCAGTGTTTGGAGGATCAATCCCACGGAAAACAAAAGCATGGCAAGTAAAAATACAAAACCGCATGTGATCAGCGTCGGGAATTTGGCTACCAGACCGACTTTCAAATAGTCCAAAAAGATCGGGATAAAAAATCCCATACTCAGCAAAGTGAGAAAGCAGGCAATAAAACCGAAAAACTGGAACGGTTTGTAATTTTTGTATAAGCCAAGGATCGTCATCAGAACTTTTGCGCCATCTGAGCAGGTATTTAATTTGGATTCGCTTCCTTCGGGGCGGTCGCGGTAAGTGATCACGACATTTTCCAACTGCATGTTCCGCTCTACCGCGTGAATGCTCATCTCCGTCTCGATTTCAAATCCCTTCGAAGTGACGGGGTAGGTTTTGACAAATTGGTAACTGAACGCACGGTATCCGGTCATGATATCCTGAATCGAGGAGTGGAAGATCCCGTTGACGCATTTTCGTACCAAATCGTTTCCAAAGTTATGGAAACGACGCTTATTTTCTGAAAAATAGGTGCTGGAAAGGCGGTCTCCCACGACCATATCCGCCTGGCGTTCCAATACGGGCGCAATAAGCGCCGGAGCCATATCGGCGGGGTACGTGTCGTCCCCATCCGCCATCACATACACTTCGGCGTCGATTTCCCGGAACATCCGACGGATGACATTTCCTTTTCCCTGTTTGTATTCATGGCGGATGACGGCTCCGGCTTCCTTTGCCAGTTTTACCGTATCATCCGTTGAGTTATTGTCATACACGTAAATGACAGCTTCTGGTAACGCCTGTTTGAAATCGGTTACCACTTTTTTGATCGTTGCTGCTTCATTATAACAAGGAAGCAGTACGGCTATTTTGTCCATAATATCTCCTTTTTACAACACGTTATCCCTTCCTAAAGTGAATATGAATGATAAAGTGTTTTACATATATGTCAAAAAGTTTACTTTTTGACACTCTACCCTTATGTAGCTGTTACGGGAAAAAGGAATCAAAATCAGTCATTATTTATGGTAAAAACATCAAAAATCCGCCCTGAAACAATAAAATCAGTTGCACTTAACATGAAAATATAGTAAAATATTCCCTGAAATGAGAAGTGTCAGAAAGTAAACCTTTTGACACTCTACGATTGTGTTCTTTCCTAATATTTCCGCGCAATCTGTTCTATGATTTGCAAAAATATCGGCTTTTTCGAAAATTTTTTCCTCATATTTTCCCACTGTCGTTCATAAACTGCTAAAAAAGGATCGTGTGACTATGCTGAATAAACTTTGGGGGATTATGCTGCTGGCGGGTATCGTCGTAGCAGCCTTTACGGGAAAGATCGGAGCTGCCGGGACGGCGGCGATCGACTCGTCCAAAGAGGCCGTATCGCTCTGTATCGCTATGCTGGGCGTGATGTCGATGTGGACGGGAATCATGAATATAGCAAAAAAGGCTGGTTTGATCGACGCCATGACGAGGGCGTTGAGACCGGCCTTGCGTTTTTTGTTTCCGGGTGTTCCAGAAGAGCATGCCGCCAATGAATACATCGCCGCCAATATAATCGCCAACGTGCTGGGTCTGGGATGGGCGGCCACCCCTTATGGGCTGAAAGCGATGGAGCAGATGAAGGAATTGAATGAGGGGAGCCATATCGCAAGCGCCGACATGTGTACGTTCCTCATCATCAATATTTCCTCCCTGCAGTTGATCCCGGTCAATATCATTGCGTACCGCAGTCAGTATGGGTCGGTATCTCCGACCGCGATCATCGGCATGGGACTTGTGGCGACGCTTGTCTCCACGGCGGCGGGCGTTTTGTTTGCCGTGCTGGCGAGAAAATTTAGCAGGAAAGGGTGAGGACGGATGAGATTTTTATATTATTTGTCGGACAGCATGATCCCGTTTGTACTGCTTTTGGTGGCGGGATACGGCTTGCTGAGTAAGGTGGATATCTTTGACGCGTTTATCGAGGGGGCAGTAGACGGGTTCCGCACGGTATATAAGATCATGCCTACGCTGATCGGACTCATGATCGCGATCGGCGTTCTGCGCGAGTCCGGCAGCCTGGAATATCTGGCGGGTGTGCTGAAGCCCGTTACAGCGGTGTTCGGTTTTCCGTCGGAGCTCGTCCCGCTTGTCACGGTAAAAATGTTTTCTTCCTCTGCCGCTACCAGCCTTTTGCTGGACGTTTATAAGCAATTCGGTCCGGATAGCAGCCTGGGACTGCTGGCCTCGGTTTTGATGAGCTGCTCGGAGACGATCTTTTATACGATGAGCGTTTATTTTATGACGGCAAAAGTGACGAAAACCAGATATACGCTTTCTGGGGCGTTGTTCGCCACCGTAGCGGGGATCATTGCGTCTGTTCTGCTAGTTTTATAAAACAGTTTAATAAAACCGTAAAGTCGTGAAAAATATCCCTTCCGGGAGCAGGAAAAATATGTTATATTAAGTGAAGAGAGCACTATATGTATAAAAATCCGTGATTAAGGGTAAAACCTTATATACAATGTTTGAGGGAAATTCCTTGTATAGTAGTATGAGTATATACCAAATTATTATAGGAGGAACATATGGAAAAGAAGTTGGATTTGAGTGCTCTGGGCCAAAAGGTGAAACAGTATAGAAAAGAAATGGGTTATTCGGCTGAGAAGTTAAGTGAAATTGCAGGCGTTTCCAAATCCCATATCAATAATATTGAGAGTGCGAATTCTCATGCAAGCGCTGAAGTATTGGTTCGGATCGCCAATGCGCTGAACGTATCCGTGGATATATTACTATGCGATTCCCTGGAGGGGTTGACTTCTCAGCAGGCCCGCGTGAAAGAATACGCCAAATTGCTGGAAGAATGCACCGATACAGAAACAAAAATTATTGTGGACACAGTAAAGGCATTAAGAGACAGCTTGAAAGAAGCGGAGCACTAGTAATGGAAAAGATTTCTTTTTTTGGCAAAATACGACGTTTTTCGTCGTGCGCGGACATAAAGGTCGTTTCATTGGCTTTAATTCTTGATATGATATAAGAAAAGCTAAAGGAGCTGACTTTGTGATGAAAAAATCTACAAGAAAGAAAACGGATATTAATGTAAAATTGGGAAGAAGGCTGAAACATTTTCGTACCGTGAACGGAATTCCAGCTGAGGAAATGGCGGCAGCGTTTGGCATCGTCAAAGATTCTTATTTACGCATTGAAAATGGTTCAACGGGTTTATCAGGGGAATATGCCTATATTTTGGCTACGAAGTTCAACTGCGATATGAATTATCTGTTTGGCGGCATTGTGACGGACCACGAATTTTTTAAGATAAATGAGTCGGGCCGGGAAGATGATAATGAACGACTGGCTGAAATGCTGCACTACATAGCCGATATAGTTAATGGAAAAAAGGTCACGGATTAACTGGTGATCGAGTGAAATGCGAATGGAGCAACATATGAAAAAACGAATTTTGATATTGGAGGATTTATCCGTTTCCAGGAAAGCGTTAGTAAAGATGGTGGCGGAGTGCGGGTCGGATCTGGTCATTTATGATTTCGGGGACCCGGGGAGTGCGCTGCAATGTGTGATGGAAAACAGAATTGATCTGTTTCTCATCGACATTGTCCTGGAACCACAAAAACCCAATGATTTTTCGGGAATTGCATTTGCTCAAAGTATTCGGGAAAGTTCCAAACATTCATCAGCAGAAATTGTATTTATTACAACATTGGCCGGACTGGAAGCGGATCTGCTGCGGGCGGTGCATTGCTTTGACTACATTGAGAAACCGATTTCCAGACAACGGGTGCAGAAAGTTGTCAAAGAGGCACTAAGTAAGATTGAAGGCAGGCCGAGCGAGGACGAGCTGATCTTTCTTCGGAAAGACAGGGTCACGTATCCGGTCTACGCCAAAAAAGTCATTTACTTCGAAAGCAGGAGAAAGACTTTATACGTCCATACGACGGAGGATGTGGTCGATATTCCAAATATGTCTCTAAAGAAAGTGGTTGACAGGATCCAGACGCAGGAATTCATATTTATTTCGAAGGGTGTTGCAATCAATGTAAACTACATAGAATATGTAGACCTAACGAATCGGTATGTGAAGATGCGTGAAACGGAACAACTGCTTAGCATCGGAGAACGTATGAAGGAGCAGTTTTGGGCACAGTTAATGAAATACGGGGAAGTTGATAAAAAATGAATTATATTTGCGCGATTTTAGAATGTTCTTCTATTGCTGTTATTGCGGCAGGATTAGAGAGGGAACGGAATAAGACAAGTTTGTGGAAAGTGCTTATATATCTGACGGTATATTTGTTGCTATTTGCCTTATGCGTTTACTTTGATTTTGTAGTTCACATTTCGGTTATCAGCTATATGCTGCTATTTGTGTATCTTAAATTGGCATACGAAGAAGATGTTGTACACACATTATTGGTTACAGTATTAAGTGCTATTTTGGCGGGTAGTATTGAATATCTGATCGCATTCGTTGTGGCAATTACCATAACATCAGCAGGGTCAGAAGTAGGAATTTATGAATTTATCGTAACTAGTTTAACATTTCTACTTGTTTTTAGGTTGTCAAAAACTAAAATTGGCAGAGTGCTGGATATTTTAGAAAAATGGGACTTTACTTATGCGATTGTATGTATTTTAAGTTTAATGGTATTTGCACCATTCGCTATGGTAAGAATACTTTCTAAACTGGATGTAAGCGATTATGTGTATATTGTCATTTGTATTTTAGTAATGTGGCTGTTAATGTTGAAAGTTCAAGAATACAAATTAGATGCCAAAATCAGAAAGCAGTATTTGGAGGGCTATAAAGAAGTGTTGGCTCAAATTCGTCGGAGACAACATAAGATAAAGAATCAGATTAGTGCTGTTTTTAGTATGTTTATGATATATGATACATACGATGAATTAGTGGAAAAACAGAAAGAATACTTATCAAAAATTATGGATTATGAATTGCCAAATGATGCAATCACATTAGAAGAGCCTTCTATTATTGCCCTTATTTATGAAAAGATAAATGAGGCGCTAGAGCAGGGAATACACATGGAAACATCCTTTTCATGCAGTATGGTGAGTAGTCGCATATCCGACTTGTTGTGGGTGGATTTGTTAGGCACAATTTTTGATAATGCGATCGAGGCGCTGGATGGTTATGAAGGAGAACGGAAAATATGGCTTGACATTGCAGAGTCAGAGAAAAACAGGATTTCTGTGCAAATTACGAATACATTTGATAAATTGACAATTAGTGAAATTAGTCATTTCTTTGAAATGGGATTTAGTACGAAAGGCGATGAAAGAGGGGTTGGATTATATAACGTTAAAAAGATTGTACATAAATATCATGGGGAAATTGCGGTAAAGAGTGATGTAAGAGACGGACTAAGAGTTTTTCAAATAGAAATAATCATATAGTCATTTAAATTTTGACTATATGATTATTTCCATACAAAAAATTATTTTTCGTTAGGGAATTCAGGTTCGCCCCAAAGAAGCATGCTAGGACAACGATAGTAGATAATAGTGCTTAATGCAAGACACATTGTGCATATTTTGTACACTAAAGATTTGTTAAGCTTTTTCATAAATAAGATCTCCTTTCCGTGCAATTTTTGCACAAATTAATTGTATTGTTTGCAGAGCGATGACCCAAAAACAAAGATTTCTGTATGGGAAGGCTCCGGCAAAAGCGAAAACGAAGAACCAAATCAAGACAACGCCGGTTGAGATTAGGCGAAAAGCCCGATATCTTCCATATTGGATGGGGGGTCTTTTTTTGGATGTTACAGGCCCTATCAGATAAGTAATCCCTATACTGGCGGCCATGACAGCAATTTGTACCGATTGCGGAAGGATAATACCTACAAGCAGAATCGGCAGAATTGAAAATAATGTAGTAAACAAAAAACAGGAGTAATAATGGTCAAAGTGAATACCACCGCTAAACATACGAACTGGCACGAGCGTCAGCATCAGTATGGCATATTCACGAAAAAGTCCCAGAGCAGCAAATACAATTCCTAATATAATTAATTTAGAACCTTCGCATTTAAAAACGGAAATCGTAAAATTCATTTTCTGCATCTCAAAATCCGTGAAATCATACGTGGTTTGTATCTTCTGATATAAAGCCGACTGAGCTTCCATATAGTAAACACCTCCTGTGTGTCACCCTTTGTGATTACGAGTGCAAGTATAGCAGGTAAAAAGTAGAATTTGGGAAAATATGCGCGAAATCTGTCATATGGTGACTGAACGCAGTTTAAAGTGGAAAATAAGGGGAAAAAAGATATTTCATTCACGAAATTGCAGACGTTGTGCATATAAACATTATTTTGGAGATTTTACTGCTATAATTCTATTTCAGGATAACGTAGTCAATGAAATAAAAAGTGAAAAGGAGGAACGACATGGCAGAAGTAGATAAACGCCTGTATAAGGAAGTAGGAACTAGGGTTTTTAACCTGAGGACAAAAAAGGGATTTTCTAGACAATATCTAGCAGATCAATTGAAGATTTCAGGAAAGTTCTTATATGAGATCGAAAACGGACGGAAGGGTTTTACCGTGCAGATACTTAATAACCTTGCCACTATTTTTGGGACAACCTGTGATTATCTGGTGCGAGGAGAAGGACCGAGCACGGTAGAGGAGGTAAAAAAACCTGAACCGGAAAAACGGATTGATAAGGTACTGAAATTATTTGATGGTGAAGAGCAGGATATGATCGCAATTGTTTTACGAACTGTTTATGCAGTGAGGGAAAAAGGCGAAAAGAAAGATCCGTCCTCGGAGGAATAGGGGCGTATAACTTATACTGGCATGAATCACAAAAAAGCTGGAGAAAACTGTTAGGAAATGGTTTTCTCCGGCTTTTTTGTTTGCCCAGCACGAACGTGAGGCCGATTTATTTTTGTCTGCTTTACGGCTGCAATTTCACATTTTTATTCGTGTTTCACACTGTCTGAAGCCTGGCGAGCTGTTCTACATCTTCAATTTTAAGACCAGAATATTTTGCGATTTTATCAATTGATAGTTCGCCATCCTGTAACATCCTAAGTGCTGTTTCCTTTTGAGTTTGACTAATACCCTGACTAATACCTTGTCTAATACCTTGATTTAAAATAGTTTTTGCGCTTGTTTCAATCATTACGCCTCTCATCAGATCACCTACACCTTTCTGCACATTCTCGTATTTCTGTGCGATCTCCCTGATCACATCGCCGGAAAGCTCTATGATCGTGCGTTTGTCAAACGCCCCGATCATGCCCTGCCGTTCCAGTTCGTCAAGCTTTTCTAAAATTCTCTGATACTCTTTTTTTAATTCTGCCAGTTTCCGCTCATTACTATTATACTCCGGAAAACCTTTCTCATGTGAAAAAATATAAAACGGGATCAGCATCAGCAGTCCTTTTTCAAAAATATCATCCAGTGAATAGGCATGTACTTTCATGATCGGCACATCATACTGAACCGTCCCGCCTGGTGTGACGATCACATATTTCATCATATTTTTTGCACGTGTTTTCTGTGCATCCCAAGTTGCGAAGCAACTTGCTAATAAGTGCGTCAGCACTTATTTTGTCCGGTGTCTTTTTGTAAGTCCGCAGGTACAGAACCGCCGTGTTGGGAAATGTCACAGTCAGTG
>CAJTZN010000010.1 GCA_910584065.1 uncultured Eubacterium sp. | reverse complement strand
TTAGAGCGCTGCCCTGTCACGGCAGAGGTCAAGGGTTCGAGTCCCTCCTGGGTCGCTTGCCGCGTGCAGGTGTATTGTACAGTGGCAGAGACTATTATATTTGCTGGTGTGGCGGAACTGGCAGACGCCCAGGACTTAAAATCCTGTGGGTGGTGACACCCGTACCGGTTCGATTCCGGTTACCAGCATGGGAAAACCCCGAGTTGTTCGGGGTTTTCTTTTTTGGATAGTTATTTCACTTTCTTCTTTGCTGTCACCCATTTTCCATACACTTTTTTGCTATCGGCTTTTGCGTAGGCTCGGATCCGCACATAATACACTGCTCCGCTCTTCAGCTTTTTGATCGTAAAACTTTTCTTTGAGCTCTTTAGGAAGCGCTTTTTGGCTCCTTTAAAGTTTTTCTTTTGGCTGATCTGTATTTCATAGCCGGAAGCTTTTGATACCTTCTTCCATGTCAGTTTTAGTTTCTTTTTGCCGGCTGTCAGCTTTAATCCGCTCTTGATCGTCATGCTGGCGGCAGATGGGTGAGCTTGTGCTGAGGTGTTCATATATTTCACTTTAATTCCTTGTTTTTTGGCATATTTATCTGCACAGGAATTTTTGGTCGTCCAAATTACCAGACCAGAAGGACAGCCGTAAAAGACGCCCTCTTCACGACTTGTACTCTCAGCGATTCTAGTAACACTTTCCGGGATAATGATCTTTTTAAGGCGGCTGCATTCATTAAAGGAGCCTTCCCCGATCGAGGTTACATTTTTCGGGATAACAATGCTTTCGACATTGCTGCATCCCGCAAAAGCAAATTTCTCGATACTTGTTACACTTTCTGGAATAAGAATACTGGTGAGTGAATTGCAGCCACAAAAAGCAAGTTCTCCGATACTTGCTATATTCTCTGGGATGATTGTATTACGGCATCCTGCGATCAAGGTATTTTTGGCAGTGTCAAGGATTGCATTACAATTGTTCCTGCTGTCATATTTGGAATTTCCATTTTCTACTGTTATGCTATCCAGATTGCTGCATCGCAAAAAAGGATTTCTTCCGATCGAAGTTACACTTTGTGGGATGGAAATGCTGGTGAGAGCACTGCAGCCCTCAAAGGCACTATCCCTGATCGTAGTTACACTTTGCGGGATGGAAATATTTTTGAGGCTGCTGCATTCTCCAAAGGCAATATACTCAATCGTAGTTACATGTTCTGGGATGGAAATGCTGGCGAGAGCGCTGCAATTCGCAAAAGTAGCAGACTCGATCGCAGTTATACCTTGTGGGAGGGAGATGTTTGTGAGACTGCTGCACCCGTCAAAGGCCCGGGTCTTAATTGTAGTTACATGTTCCGGGATGGAAATACTGGTAAGACTGCTGCATCCTTCAAAAGTACAAGCCTCAATCGTGGTTAGGTTTGGTGGGAGGGAAATGCTCGTGAGACTGCTGCATCTGTAAAAGGCACTCGTTGCGATCGTAGTTACACTGTCGGGGATGGTAACGCTGGTGAGAGTGTTGCGGTTCATGAAGGCAAAGGTATGAATGCCGACTACTGTTTTGCCTTCGATCTCTTGTGGTATGACCACATCGGTGGCATTTCCATAATAAGCAAATATAGTCGCGTTCCCGTCAGCCTCGACGTTATATGACCACTCCCCGGCTGTCTTTACTTCCGCCCGTGCCTGCTTTACTGCTCCACTGCCGCATCCGATCAGAAAGGCCAGAGCGATCACGAACAAGGATATGGACAGTTTTTTTAATATGATCTTCATATTACGCCTCTTTTCTGCGCTGCTTTTTCTGTATTTTCGGATCTGCGGATGCAGCGCTGACACAAATCCCTTTTTCATTTTCTTCCAAAAGCTCAATGGAAAACTTTACTATTAAAATACATTATACATGATTTGCTGCACAAAGTCTACTTCCGGAAAAACTTTGTTTTACGTTTCTTCTGTTTGTGTTACAATGCTTATGATTTTTGCGGGAAATGTCACAAACGACAGGTTTGATTCGTTCTATATAGTGAAAGCGCAATACACAGGACAGAAAGGAGGTGTGCTTATGCGGATCCAGAGAGAGGAAAAGAGATTTATCGAAAAATGTTACCGGCTGTACGAGCAGAAGATGTACCAGGTGGCATACAGTATCCTGCGTGATTCCGGGTTGGCGGAGGATGCCGTGCAGGAGGCGTTTTTAAAACTGATGAACAGCGATACGCGTTTCGCGGATCCGAAATCTGAGGATTGTAAGCGGTATATCATTACGGTGATCAAACACGCTTCGATCGACATGTACAATAAAAAGAGGCGGGAACAGGAAGTTTTTTATTTTACGGACGACAGTCCGGGGATGGGAAATGGCGCTGGTCCACAGGCGGACAGAAGGGAAGCTGAGTTTGACCTGAACGAACTGATCTCCGATCTGCCGCCGAAATATTACGCCGTAGCCAACTGCCTGGCGGTGAAAGAACTGTCTGTAAAGGAAACGGCAGCAGAACTTGGGATTTCGGAGTCTGCTGTGCGGAAACGGTTTGAGAGGGCAAAGCTGATGTTAAAAGCGATACATGATCCATACAGGAAAGGACGTGAAGAGTATGAACAAGGACAAAAAATATATAAATCCAATATTTCCTGATATATCGGTGGAAGACTTCGATGAATTGGGGAAGCATAAATTTTCAAAGGAATACAAACGGAACAAAAGGCAGATGCTGCGGGAGTATCACAGGAGAAAGCGTGCGGCGTCCAGAAGCACGTACGCGAAGATCGCCGTGGCGGCCTGTCTGCTGATCGTATCCGTTCCCATCGTGGTGCAAGCGGCGACGAACGGCGTTTTTTTCCAGCGAATCTGGGGAAATTTGACCAGACAAAATGTGGAACAGCACGAGGAAGTGCTGCTTGATGAGCAGGAGATCCCATATACGTATACGTTTCCCAAAAGAGAATATGTAGGGGTGGATGCGGAGAGGGCGAGAAAGCTGGTCGGCGGCCATGTGCTGTCCGATCCGATCGAGCGCCAGATCGGTGATACGAAGCTCACGATCCTGTCAAGGGTTTGTGACGAAAGCGCTGCCGTGGTCGAGTTCAAATTGGAACGGGAAGGCGGTGTCAATGCCTTTGAATACAGCCAGCTGGACAATGAATTCAGGGGCGCCCTGTTTTCTGATAAGCCAACCTTCTGGTTTGAATTTGTAGCCGGTTCGGAAAATATCATCGTTGATCTGGAGCGTTCGACGGACGATGTGGTTTACTGTTATGACTATATGGCACTGGAGCCGGATGCTTATGATAAAGAGAAAAAAGGGCTGCTTTTCGAGGTGACGGAATATCCGTGCACGAGAAAGGAAATGTTTGAGGCGGATGAAAAGGCTTTTGAAGCGTATCAGAAGAATACGATCGTTGACCGGATTCTCGTGCCTTTTCAGGAGCCGGTTGCGGCAACGAAGTTTGTGAACGCCGATGGCGGTGCCGTCAGCCTGTCACCGCTTGCGCTGGATATTGATATGCAAAAGGGACTCGGGTTGTCGGAAGAGGAAATTTATGATTATGAAAATGTTTATTATGCAGCCATCCATTACAAGGATCAGACGACATTTGTCGTCAGGGAGCACGAGCAGAAGGGCAGACATTCGTGTGAGGAAAAAGTAGATAATACGTGCTGTGTCTCGAGTAATGAACAGGGGCATGCGGTCATGGCGTTCAACCGGCTGGTGGATCCGGATGAAATTGAATCGATCACGGTGAATGATACGACTTATAGCAGAAAATAGGTTTTACTCCCTGGCCTTCCGGTTTATAAATTCAGTCTTATATTTGGAATACACGATCGTCTGGTCGTGATAGAGTCCGTAATAACCGGACATCAGAAAACTGATGCTGTTGCCAAGCAGGAAATAGGGAACTGCCTCATAGCCGAACAGCTCAAACGAAATGAGCATGGACGTGATGGGACAGTTTGTCACGCCGCAGAATACCGCCATCATGCCGACCGCCGCGCAGAGAGAGGGCGAAAGGCCGAGAAGCTGTCCGAACAGGCAGCCGAACGTGGCGCCGACGAAAAAGGACGGGACGATCTCACCGCCTTTAAAACCGGCTTCCAGCGTCAGTGCGGTAAAGACGATCTTCCAGAAAAAGGCGGGCGGGGACACCGTGCCCTCGATGGCGCGCTCGATGACCGGAACGCCGGCCCCCATATAGTCATCGGTCTGGAGCAGTACCGTGAGGCCGATGATGACTGCGCTTGAAAACAGGATGCGCACATAGGGATTTGTCAAATGCTTTCGGTAAACATTGCCGAGCGAGTGCAGCGCAATACAGAACAGAGCGCTCAGCGCCGCGCAGAACAGCGCCAGTATAATCACTTTCAACCCCGGCAGGACATGGAACGAAGGAATGTCTGTCAGATGGAACACGTCGGGGCCGATTCCCATATGGACGGCGACCTGTGAGGCCGTGAGGGAGGAAAAGACGCACGGAACGAGTGCGGCATAGTACATGATGCCGATACTGCCGACTTCCAAAGAAAAGATAGCGGCAGCGATCGGTGTGCCGAAAATGGCGGAAAAGGCCGCGCTCATGCCGCACATGACGACCATGCGCTGGTCTTTTTCGTCAAAACGGAACCATTTTCCCAACTGCTGCCCGATGCTCCCGCCGAGCTGCAGCGCAGCGCCTTCGCGACCGGCACTGCCGCCGAACAGATGGGTGATGATCGTGGCGGTGAAAATGAGCGGCGCTGTTTTAAAAGGGATCTCGGATTTGGCGTGGAGCGTGGACAGCACGAGATTCGTCCCCTTGTCGTTTTTGTAGTGGAGGACCCGGTATAAGAAAACGATGATGACGCCGGCGGCCGGCAGGAAAAAGATCAGCCAGGGATTTTCGGTGCGCAGTTCTGTCACCTGGCGCAGGCAGAAGGCAAATAGCGTGCTGAAAGCGCCGACGAACAGGCCGATAAAGATGGAAAACAGCCCCCAGCGGACGAACACTTTTAAATTTTTTATCATAACCCCGCCGTAGAGGCGGATATAAAATAGCAGCTTCATGGTACATAACCCTTTCTATTTGATCGTGAAATCATTCCTATAACATTCTATAACATTTTACCACATTTTTTATTCATTTCAAGGAACATTTTCGTTAAGAAATATGTAAGAATTCCATTGACTTTTTGGACGGATTTATCGTGTATGATGATTATGCAGCCGGTCAAGGGGGGCAGCATCGGATAAGGGTGGCGGACGGACTGGTCCGTGACAGAACGAAAGGAAATGGAGGGGATCCATGTGAAAAGAATGAAACAGATTTTTCTTGTTTTCAGTCTGGCGTTTGGCTTGTGTGCCTGCCAGCAGACGCCGGAGCAGGTAAAACAGAATATGGCGGAATACGGGGAAAACAAGCAGGTAGAGCAATCGGAGATCACATATTGTACGGTTGACGAGTTGAGGAACGCGCAGATGCCGGATGTAGATATGGGCGTGGTAACGTTGCCGGAACGCGTGGATTTTTCTGCTGTCGAGGGAGTGGAAGTACTTCATCTGATCGTAGAAAAGGATTTTTTGTCAGAGCCGAAGGAAAAGCCAAAGGCTGAGAAGTGCGCGCAGCTTTTCGGTTTAGGATTAGGTATGTTTGAAAAAAAAGAGGATGACGCGTGGGGAGGGACGATCCGGTATGATGATGAAAAAGGTCGGTATATGAACATATCTGAAAACGGCGGTATGGCACAGGGAGCCGGGTTTGGCTATGACCCTGTAGAAAACGTAGTGGAACACATGTATCAGGAGGGGGAGATCAAAAGCAATACAACAGAGGTAAACATACAGCTGGATGACGGAACCGTAAATCTGGCACAGTTCTGCCAGGATACGGAACAGTGGCTTGAAGAGCATATGGCAGTGGGAGGCGGGGTCAGATACAAAGTTTCGGATGCGTATGTGAGGAAGAGAAAGGCAAAAAGGAAAAAGGCAGGGAGTCATTCGGCGAATATCATCTCGCTGTGTGCCGAGTACGATTATAAGGGAATCCGCCTGAACAATCACACGATGTCGCTGAGTAAAGAGGATGAGGAATTTAATACCATTCCGATCACGACACAGCTGTTTACGATCATGGATTATGAAAAAAAGGAAATGCCCTGTTTCTTCTCCAGAAATGTCATGTTTCATCTGGATTCGTCGGAACCGGTCGAGAAGATCGTCGATCTGGCGAGCGCCGTGCGGATCGTAAAGGAAAAGTTATCCGGATTTGATGCATTGCATTTTACAAAAGTGACGCCGCTTTATGTGCCGTACGTTGGCGACAAGGGGGAAGGGCCGGGGGCAGAGATCGAAGCGAGGCCGGTTTATGCGTTCCTTATAGAAAAGGAACAGAAACCCCAGATGACAGGAATCGTCAAATCGAATAGCTGTCATAATTTCCTTTATGTGGACATGGTGACAGGGGAACTGACGGCCGAACTGGGGAACCAGTGATACGCCGTGCGCGCGGACTGGGCGTATTTCAATTGGCAGAGGAGGCGGGGAGATGAGGATGCGGAAGAAATTATTATATTATCTGCTGGGCATACTGGTGATTTTGGTCATTCTGGCATTTGGCCCGCTGCGGGCGGTGGGAGACAGGGGGAGGCCGGTGTCGGTTTTGTGGAGCATCGTGCATCTGTCAAAGTATTTGCTGTGGCAGTCGTCATTGATGGATGCCTTTGACGCTGGTTTTTCTCCCTGGTTCTATACATTGATCCCGCTCGTCTGCGCCGTTCCGTCGGTGGCGGACCTTCACGGGGAGCTGGTAAGCCGTTTTTATATGGCCGTGGAGCTGCGGCGGGGAAAATACCGCTATGTGTATTCGCGTTTCCTCCGCGCGGCGGTGAGCGGCGCGTGGATGGCGGCGGCCGCGGTTTTTGTCTATGCGGTCTTTGTGTGTATCCTCTTTCCGCTGAACCCGGTCGGGATCACGATATGGGGCTGTGAGGAGATCACGGCGGTCGGGCTGGCCTGCCACATATGGTGGAAATTACTTTATGTGGCAATGTATGGGATGACGATGTCGGTGCTCGCATCTTTTTTCGTCTTCCTGTACCCGAATTTGTATGTCGATCTGAGTGCGCTGTTTGTCGTATCAAATTTGGCGCGGCACACGGCGGGGCAGGGAGAGCTATGGTTTCCGCTCGTTATGCTGGCGGGACTTGCGGTTTTTTATGCCTTGATGTGGAAGTGGAGGAGTGAGACGATATGAGCAGGGGGAATCGGAGAGAAATAAACGTGCGCGGGATTCTGCTCGTGGCAGGCAGTGAATTTGTGCGCTGGCTCGTAAATCCAAAGATGTTTGTGTTTGCCATTATTTTTCTGCCGCTGCGGGATCTGATCGTCCTTCCGATGATGCAGGCATCGGAGAAAATGGGAAGTCCGCTGGGCATTCTCGAGTCCTCAATCGCGACGATGAACTCGCTGCTCGGGGTGATCCTTTTGACATTAACGTATCTTCTTTTGATCTCATCGTTTCCGACCGTGGACGGGAATGTGCTGTTTTATATCGCCAGAATGGGGCGGAGGAACTGGATCCTGGGGGAGATGCTGTTTCATGTGATCAGTGCTGTGGCGTACAGTCTGCTCATTACAGTTGTGTCAGCGGCGCAGATAGCGGCACAGTCATTTTGGGCAAATGGATGGAGTCTGGTAGTGACGGATTATGATAGGATGTTCGGACAGGAAGGGGGCGGGGAGACGATGAGAGGACTGATCCCGCCAAATCTGTATTTCCAGATGGCGCCAGTAAAGGCGTATCTCCTTTCCTTTGGCCTGCTCACCTTGTTTTTTATCCTGCTCGGCCTGATTTTTCTGGCAGGAGTTTTGTGTGGCAAGAGAGTGTTGTGTTTCCTGCTGCAGGTGGTTCATCTGATTCCTGGATGCGGTATGATCATGTTAAACAGTTCCGGCATGTGGGGATTTCCGCTGGCTCATGCGATGCTGCTATTCCATTTTCAAGAGTATATGCGCGAGTATGAGTGTTCCCCCTGGCTGTCGATCGTGCTTTTCAGCAGCGTGCTGGCGGTGGTTGGTTTTGGACTATACCGCACAGTAAAAGGGGTCAGCTTGGATTTGATCGGAGAGGGGGTGGCATCATGATAGAGGTGAGTCATGTGTCATTGACACTGAATCAATACCAGATTCTGCAGGATATTTCCCTGTACGCGGAAAAAGGCGAGGCGGTTGGCCTGATCGGGGGAAATGGTTCAGGAAAAACGATGCTGATGAAATGCATCTGCGGATTCCAGACGAAATTTACCGGAGAGATCACGGTAAATGGGCAGGTGATCGGGAGCGGCGCGGAGTTTGCCCCGGATACGGGGTTTATCATTGAGACGCCCGGATTTCTGCCATATATGGGTGGATATGAGAACTTAAAAATACTGGCGTCAATCCGGAAAAAGGCCGGGCGGGAGGAAATCAAACGGTATATGGAACTGGTCGGACTGGATCCGGCCTCGAAAAAAGCGGTAAAGAAATATTCGCTCGGGATGCGACAGCGCCTGGGACTGGCGCAGGCGCTCATGGAAGATCCGGAGGTTTTGATTCTGGATGAGCCGTTTAACGGACTGGATAAGGCGATGGTGGAGAAGATGCGGGCTGTCCTGGCCGGGGAGAAGGAGAAAGGGAAGACGATCCTGCTCGCCTCCCACAATGAACAGGATATTGCGTATCTCTGTGACCGGACATACGAGATGGATGCGGGGAGGCTGGCTTAATTTCCCTGCTTGATGGGCAGGCATATTTCACTTACGTAATCTGCGGAGTTTGGATTTCCCGGCAGATAATTTTCGATGTCGTAATCCTGTATGATCTCATAGCTTGTCGTTGGCAGCCATTCGCTGTATATTTTTTCCCACGTTTTTTGAATTGCCTCGGGAGAAGGGCCGACACACGAAAATATGACCCAGGAATAAGCGGGAATGAGTAAAAATTCAAACCCTAATCGCATTGTTTATCGCATTTGTCCATTCCATAAATAATCCTCCTGTTATAGATAGATCACTCTTTTTTTTAATGATTTTCCTGTCTTTGGTTGCTTTATTTTGTCTGTCCGGTGCAGATACCGTTTGCTGAGATAGTAAATTAGTAAAGAAATTTTCTATTTGCAAATTTGTCCAAAATCCTGTATACTTATTATGTTATAGATTTAGCAACAGGAGGTGAGCGGCGTGGCACTTGCGGTAAATGGTGTTCGGGCCAATCCGTACGTGAATACGGCTTATGTGGATCAGGGGAACGGGAAAACGACGATTACCCCATTTTCCGATATATTAAAAAAAGAAAAAGAGCAGGCGGCGGCAGCATCCGCTCAGACGGCATCATCGTCCGGAGCGACGTCCCCGTCCGGAGCAGCGACTCCGTCCGGAGCGGTGTCTCCGTCCGTCGGGATCGCGTCAACAAACGGAACGACCGGCAAATTGTCTTCGGATGGCAAGCTGACGACAAAGCTGGATGACATATTCCGGCGCGCCTCGGAAAAATATAACATTTCCTATGATTTCCTTACCGCGGTGGCGAAAGCGGAGTCGGATTTTAATCCGAACTGCGTATCATCGGCAGGCGCGAAAGGGATCATGCAGGTGATGCCGTATGAAGCGAAGGAGCTAGGCATTACCGACGTGTTTGACCCCGAGCAGAATATCATGGGTGCGGCAAGGCTTCTGGCTGCGCACTTGGAAAAATTTGACGGGGACACGACGCTGGCGGCAGCGGCTTACAATGCCGGGAGCGGCCGGGTGAAGCAGTATGGCGGTGTCCCGCCGTTTAAGGAAACACAAAATTACGTGAAAAAGATTGCTGCCTATATGAAAGAAGGAGTCAAGGTGCCGGATAAGACTTACACCGTATCTCCCAATAAACTGAGCGGCGATGTGACGAAAAGCCAGGGTACGAAGGGGCGAGGCACACAGGCGGCGTCCGGCGCGCAGAGCCAGATACCCGGCGCGGTTCCGGCTACGGATGAGGAATTAAATCAGAGCATGGTAGTCGTGGGAAGCGGCGAACAGGCGGTGACGATGACATACGGTGCCTATTTACGATATTTGGAATTGGGAAGCCTGGGAGTAGGCTGAAAGGAGATTTTAGAAAATGGGTAAGAAACCTACAGTATTGATGATATTAGACGGTTACGGTTTAAATGAGAAGACAGAGGGAAATGCGGTCGCGCAGGGGAAGACGCCGGTGATGGACCGGCTGATGGCAGAGTGCCCGTTTGTCAAGGGAAACGCCAGCGGCATGGCGGTGGGGCTTCCTGACGGACAGATGGGAAATTCCGAGGTGGGACACCTGAATATGGGTGCCGGCCGCATCGTGTACCAGGAGCTGACGAGGATCACGAAAGAGATCGAGGACGGCGTCTTTTTTGAAAATGAGGCGCTTTTGCAAGCGGTGGAGAACTGCAAGAAAAATGGCTCTGATCTGCATTTGTTCGGCCTGTTGTCCGACGGCGGCGTGCACAGCCATAACACGCATATGTACGCGCTTTTGGAGCTTGCGAAGAGAAATGGCATTGAAAATGTGTATCTCCACGCCTTTTTGGACGGACGTGATACGCCGCCGTCATCGGGTAAGGATTTTGTAAAAGCGGCGATGGATAAAATGGAAGAAATCGGTGTCGGACAGGTGGCAACCGTGATGGGCCGCTATTACGTGATGGACCGTGATAACCGTTGGGACCGTGTGCAGAAAGCGTATGAGGCGCTGGTGCTCGGACAGGGTGAGACAGCGGAGTGCGGTATCTGTGCGGTACAGCAGTCCTATGACAAAGATGAGACAGATGAGTTCGTGCTTCCGACGGTGATCGTGAAAGACGGGAAGCCGGTGGCTACCGTAAAAGAAAATGACTCCGTTATTTTCTATAATTTCCGTCCGGACCGCGCAAGGGAGATCACAAGGGCATTCTGCGATGATAAATTTGAGGGATTTGAAAGAGCGAAGGGATTTTTTCCACTTACCTTTATCGCGTTTACGGAATATGACGTGACGATTCCCAATAAGACGGTGGCATTCCACAAAGTAGAGATCACCAATACGTTTGGGGAATTTTTGGCGAAGAATGGACTGAAACAGCTGCGCACGGCGGAGACGGAAAAATACGCGCACGTTACCTTTTTCTTCAACGGTGGTGTGGAGGAGCCGAATGAGGGCGAGGACAGGCTGCTCGTAAATTCTCCGAAAGTGGCAACCTACGACTTGCAGCCGGAGATGAGTGCGTACAAAGTGTGTGAGGGTCTGGTCGATGCGATCAAGTCCGACAAATATGATGTGATCATCGTCAATTTCGCGAATCCGGATATGGTCGGTCATACCGGTGTCGAGGAGGCAGCGATCAAGGCGATCGAAGCGGTCGATGAATGTGTGGGAAAAGTCGTGGAGGCGATCAAAGAGGCAGACGGGCAGATGTTTATCTGTGCCGATCACGGAAATGCGGAGCAGTTGATCGACTATGAGACAAAGCAGCCATTTACGGCGCATACGATCAATCCGGTACCGTTTATCCTCGTCAATTATGACGAAAACTTCACACTTCGTGAGGGTGGATGTCTCGCTGATATTGCGCCGACCCTGATCGAGATGATGGGGATGGAGCAGCCGGAAGAGATGACAGGAAAGTCGCTTCTCGTTCGGAAATGATCCGGCGCCGGCCTTTATGATGTTATTACTATATGAATTTTTGAAGTTTCTGATGGGGTGATTTTTGTCACCCCATTTTCAGATTATCTTAGTCAATACACTAGGAGGAATGATACAGAAATGAGGGGTGAGTATGTCTGGTAAAGTGGTTGTCGGGATGTCCGGCGGAGTGGATTCGTCAGTGGCGGCTTATCTTTTAAAAGAGCAGGGGTATGAGGTGATCGGTGTCACCATGCAGATCTGGCAGGAAGAGGCCCTGCATGTGCAGGAGGAAAACGGTGGCTGCTGCGGGCTGTCGGCGGTGGAAGATGCCAGACGGGTGGCGGATCATTTGGGCATCCGCTATTATGTCATGAATTTCCGTGAGGAATTCCAAAAACATGTGATCAATTATTTTGTCAGTGAATACAGGAAAGGGCGGACGCCGAATCCGTGCATCGCCTGCAATCATTTTGTAAAATGGGAGTCTCTTTTAAAGAGGAGTCTGGAGATCGGGGCGGACAGCATAGCGACCGGGCACTACGCGCGGATCGAGCGGCTGGCGAATGGCAGATACGCACTCAGAAAATCGGTGACGGCGGCGAAAGACCAGACGTATGCGTTATATGGACTGACGCAGGAACAGCTGGCCCGGACGCACATGCCGGTCGGGGACTATGAGAAGGATGATGTGAGGAGGATCGCCAGGGAAACTGGGCTTCCTGTGGCGTGTAAGCCGGACAGCCAGGAGATCTGTTTCGTGCCGGATGGTGATTATGCGGCTTTTATCGAGCGCGAAACGGGCCGGGCAGACGAGACAGGGAATTTTGTCGATGTACACGGAAATGTACTAGGCGTCCATCAAGGCATTACCCACTATACGATCGGCCAGCGAAAAGGACTGGGACTGGCGATGGGGCATCCGGTCTTTGTCACGGAAATCCGGCCGGAGACGAGGGAAGTCGTCATCGGGGAATCAGAGGATGTGTTCCGCACGACACTGCGCGCGAGCGGTCTTAATTTTATGTCGGTGCCGGAGTTTGACGGGGAAGTGCGGGCTGTGGCGAAAATCCGTTACAATCACCGGGGCGACGACTGCACGGTACGGATGGTGGGGCGGGATACGGTGGAGGTCGTGTTTGACCGGCCGCAGCGGGCCGTGACGCCCGGGCAGGCGGTTGTATTTTATGATGGCGAGTATGTGATGGGCGGCGGGACGATTCTGTAGCCGAAGGGATGTATTATTCCATTTATGAGGATATCAATGAAGATGGCCGGCAGACATATGACAAGAAGGCGCCGGTAGGAAAGTATCGGATCTCATACCTTCCGAACAGTATGCTCGTACTGGGAGTGGAAAGGGTGGAGGAATTTAGCGGCCAGGGGGTCCGGTGTTTTGTGGGAAATTTAACCTTAACATCATTGTAATTATTTGGAATTGGTATTATAATATTAGGTATAAATCGAAAAATCTTTTTGAAACCGCAAAAGACGAGGCATGGAGAATTTGTGTGAATTGGAGGTGATAACATCTGATGAAGGAGGAATGCCCTCTTCTGTTATCTGATTTAGAAACTTTTTAACCAAGTAGCCTTGATTGGCTACAACATTATTATACAAGCAAGGAGGCTTGATTTATGAAAAGAGGCAGGAAAATAGCAATCATTTTGACGGCAGCGCTGTTGCTGCAGCTGTTGCCCGTGGAAGGCCTTGCAGCGGTATGGGATGCCGCAGGCATCAGCCGGACGGTGCAGGCGGCGGATGGTGTAGCGAGTGGAATCGATGGGGAAATCCAGTGGGAATATACCGATGCTACCGATACTCTCACCTTAACGCCTAGGGGAGGGGGACCAGTGACAATGCGGGAGCATAGCAGTTATTATTATGATCCTAGCAACGGGTATGGATATAATAGGACGGATGCAACTTGGAACGTCCATGCACTTGATGCTCAACATCTTGTTGTAAAGAGTGGGATTACAAATATTTCCCAGTATGCATTTTTTGGCTTCGAATGCCTGAAATCAGTGACGATAGAAGGGGCGACGAAGATTAGTGCAGGGGCGTTTTCCGGCCACAGCAAATTGCAGACGGTGTCAATGCCCAAAGTAGAAACGATTGGCAATTCAGCGTTTTCTGGCTGCACGTCATTGGCGGGATCAATAGAACTGGGCAATGTGACAGCGATTGGCAATTCAGCGTTTTTAAACTGTAGAAGCTTAACTTCGGTGAATATACCCAAAGTAGAAACGATTGGCAATTCAGCGTTTTCCGGCTGCACGTCATTGACGGGAACGATAGAGCTGGGCAATGTGACGGAGATTGGGGATTCAGCGTTTTTAAATTGTAATAATTTGAACAAGTTTGGGGCAGCTTCCGAGCCCGGGGCGGCGGTAATTCCTTCCCAAAAGGTTAAAATGATCGGTGCAAGGGCATTTTACGGCTGCAAGAAACTGACATCGGTGACAATCGGTGAAGGCGTCACAACCATCGGCGAAAGTGCTTTTGCCTCCTCCGGCTTGACGGATATTGAATTTCCTGAGTCCGTCAAGTCTGTCGGCCCAAGGATTTTGAAGGGCACGAAACTGCCAGATGTTTCTTGGCCGAAAAATGTGCCAGTGATTAGCGAATCTGCTTTTGAGGGATGTCTGGGTTTGGAGAACATAACAGTGCCGTACTGGGTGACCGGGATCGGCAAAAAGGCCTTTTTCAACTGTGCCAATTTAGCAGAGGTCACAATTGCCGATGACGCAAATGGCGGTGAGGGCAGTGCTGCGAAGGCTATTGGTGAAGAGGCTTTTTCCGGGTGTGCCAAACTGACGCAAATAGATTTGGGGAATGTCTTGAAGTCTATTGGCAAGTCAGCATTCAACGGCACGGGAATGACGAAGTTTACCGTACCGGCATCGGTCGATGAGATTGGGATTAATCCCTGGGTGGGAGGAAGCCTAGAGGAGTTTGCGGTTGATTCCGACAATCCGCGGTATGCGGTGGACAATGGCATGCTGGTAGAGAAAAAAGAAGGGGAGACCTATACGGTGATTAGTTATCCCTGTAAAGGGCAAGACGAACCTACTGTATCTAGCCGGGTCAGGGAGATTCAGGAAAGCGCTTTCCGGGAGACAAAAATTACGAAAGTTAAATTTTCGGAAGGGTCGGAGACGATTGGCGAATACGCTTTTTACCAGTCATTGATTGAAAACGTGCAGACACCGAAAAGCCTTCGGACAATAGGGAAAAATGCCTTTGCTGAGATGAAACAGCTTCAGGAAGTAAAACTTTCGGAAGGGCTGGAGACGATTGGAGAACGCGCTTTTTATAATTCAGCACAGAAAGTGACGATTCCTAGCAGTATTCAGACAATGGGCAGTCATGCTTTTGCCAGTAAGGAGCAGCAGACGAGCAGGCTGCAGAGCGTAGAACTTTCAGAAGGGCTGGAGACGATTGGCGAATACGCCTTTTATAATTCAGCGCTGGAGAGCGTGACGATTCCCGGCAGTATTCAGACAATGGGCAGATATGCCTTTGCCAGCGAGTACCAGGGACAGAGCAAGCTGCGGAGCGCAGAACTATCGGAAGGGCTGGAGACGATTGGCGAATACGCTTTTTATAAATCAGCGCTGGAGAGCATAAAGACACCGGAAAGCCTTCGGACAATAGGAAATAGTGCCTTTGCCTATACGAACAAGCTGCAGGGCGCAGAACTTTCGGAGGGGCTGGAGTCGATGGGCACATCTGCTTTTTATAATTCAGCGCTGGAGAGCATAAAGACACCGGAAAGCCTTCGGACAATGGGCAGCTATGCTTTTGCCAATACGAACAAGCTGCAGGGCGCAGAACTTTCGGAAGGGCTGGAGTTGATGGGCACATATGCTTTTTATCAGTCAGCGTTGGAGAGCGTGAAACTGCCAAAAAGCCTTGAGGAAATTAGCGATAATGCCTTTGCCTATACGAACAGCCTTAAGGATATAAAGTTTTCAGAAGGATTGAAGGTTATTAAGTACCGTGCATTTGCAGGAGCTGCCGCATTGGAGCAGGTGGATCTGCCCGGATCGCTCGTGACCATCGAAAACAGCGCTTTTAGTGGAGATACGGCATTAGTGACGATGAATGCGGAAGGCGGCCATATGACAGCGATTGGTGCGTCCGCGTTTAGCGGCTGTACAAAATTGCAGAATGTTCTGTTGGGAGGTGAGCTTCTTGATATTGGCAGCTCTGCGTTTAATGGATGTAAGTCAATAAAGGAGATTGCCCTGCCGGATAAGATGAAGACGCTGGGGAACAATGTATTTTCCGGCTGCACCGGATTGGAGACGATTGATTTTCCGAATAGCATAACCAAAGTTGGAAAGGGTGCGCTCAGTGGGTGTACGGCATTAAAACGGGCGACATTTGGCACAGTCATTCAGGAGATCTCCGGGGATGTCTTTGAGAACTGCCCTAGTATTACGGAAATCACTGTTTCTGTCAGGAATCCGTACATGATGGCAGAGGATAACATAATATACAGCAAAAGCAGGAAAAAGTTAATTTATTATGCTGCAGGCCTTCCGGATGAGAAGTTCTCTGTTCCCGATGGCATAGAAGTGATTGGCAGCAAATCCTTCACGTACTGCGCCCATCTGGAGGAAATCCGTTTCCCGGCTTCTGTCAGGTCCTTGGAAAAAGAAGCAGTATATTTGAATAAGAAGATAGGCAAACTTTTCTTTTTGGGGGATGGACCGGAATGTTCCGTGAAGGAAGAGAATACCAAGACTGAATACACCTCGTCAGAAGGAAATACAATTTGTCATGTAACTTATGTGCAGTATAATGATTCCATTGTTAAGGATAGGGATAGGGCAGTAATTAATGTATATGCCCGGCAGGGAACTTCCGGCTGGGGGAAGGGCTGGACGGAAAAGACCAAAGAGGATACTTTTAGCGGTAATACAGATCTCAAATACGAATGGGAGTATAGGAATTGTGATTTCAATGACAAAGATTGGGATCCCACCAAAACAGATGTCTCCGAGGGGGATTATGGCGGGCTGCATTGGAACTACCGGGATGATGTGGGGGAACTGACCTTTTCCGGCAAAGGGAAGATTCCTGATTTTGCGGAAGACGATCTGCCCACCTGGACGGACGAAGACGATGCATCTGAGAGCCATATGAAGGATATCCGCGTAGTTAAGACAGATGGTGCGGATGAGATCGAGATAGGGAATAATGCCTTCCGGGGTGCATCCAGGCTGCACAGTATTCTGGCAGGGGATCACCTGACAAGGATTGGAGAGGGAGCCTTTGCTAACTGTACGGGCTTGGTGAGCGTGGATGTGTTCTGCGTAAAACAAATTGAAAAGGAGGCTTTTCAGGGGGACACGTCCATTGTCGACGATCTGGATGCGCGTAACGCTGAATTTTTGGGCGAAGGTGCATTTAAAGGCTGCAGTGCCATGAAAGGGCTTTTGCTGGGCGAGAAACTAAAGTCCATCGGGGCAGCGGCATTCGAGTCCTGCAGTGATCTGGACACAATGATCGTGCCGGAGTCTGTTACCAGTATCGGGGAAAATTGCTTCAAGGGATGTGGATCGCTGCGGTCGATCAATATTCCAAAGGGAATACGAAACATCCCGGCGGGAAGTTTTGCAGAGTGCGGTACGCTGCAGAAAGTATACTTCTATGGCGATTATCCGGATACATGGGCAGAAGATTCCTTTACGGAATGGAATAAGGATTTGAAGCTTTGTTACAGGGCGGGAAATGAAACTTGGGGCAGTGCCGGAAGCGATTGGAATGACATTCCCTTGCTGGCGCTGGATAAGTTTTATAAAGCGGATAAGGATGCGTATTCCTTTGTAGATTCACAGGAAGCTTTTGGCTATGATAATGATTACATTATCCCGTTCCAGCGGTATGCGACAGCCCTTCAGAGTATTAACCTCGGCATGTACTATCAGGAGCTGGATAGGGTCTGGAGGGGCAGCTGCTTTGGAATGGCATCCTCCACAATGGAACTTTACGAAGGAAAACTCTACAAGGCCAGCGACTTTAATGAGTCTGCGGAGAACGTGTATGGACTGTCTGCCCCTGGTAATTGTAAAGCCAAGCTGACAAAGATGATAGAGATTTACCAGGTGTCCCAGCATGCTGACAAGATCGGCCAGGAACTGTATCAAAATTTTGGCAAATACCGTTCCCTTATGGGGCAGGTGGAGGAATTTGAACGTTCCGGCGGACTGAGCGTTGATGCTTATGCGGATCCCGTTATCATTTGTGTATATTCGGACTATTCCGGTCATGCGCTGATTCCGGCAGCAGTCAATATGGATTTGGAAGGCAACTATATTTTGGATGTATATGACTGCAGTCATCCAGGGACATTGCAGAAGATGAAGATTAAAAAAGACTTTTCGGGTATCGAATATAATGGGTATGATACGGCATCCTTTGTGAGATATTCCACTGTGTGTGAAGTGCTGAAGGACGCGGACTTCACGGGACAGAATCTTACGTGGAAGACCACTGACAGCAATAGGGTACACCTGGCAGTGAATCAGAAAGACGTATCCATTGTGAATGGCGGCGGAAGAGACCACGCGGAAATCAAAGGAGCGTATGAGCAGCGTCTTGTGGCTGCGGGGGAGGAAGGCGAGGACGATTTTGGCGGCATCCGAAGTTTCGTACTGCCGCTGAACGATTACAAAGTACAGGCGGAGAATGTAGAGGGTGAACTGAAGTACTATGCAGCTACGAATAATTTATTTGCAGAAGCGGCGACATCTGACAAGGATGCCCAGCTGACTGTGCATGGTTTCAAAGGAGAGGATGGAGATAAGATCGAGGTGTCTTCTGAACATTCCGAAACGGAGACGGATCTCACGATCGTGGATAAAAACGGCATAAAGAAGGAGATTTCCCTGACGGGAAGCGATGTTACCATTGTAATGAACAAAAATGAGGGAATGACGATGGAAGTTTCTGAGGACGCAGCTGATGTGATGGTAGACGGAAAAGCTGTTGAACTGCCGCCTGACAGGCAGGTCAGCATTTCATTCTATGCTTCAGACGATGAAAACCCATTGAGCATCCGTAATATGTCATGTGACATATCCCTGGATAAGGACGGCGTGCTGAGCGGTACGGCAGAAGCATGTGTCGTATGGGCAAAAGAGGCTGCGGATAAGGCGAGAGTTAACTTCAAGGTAAAAGGCGAGAGGGGAAACGTGATCGCTGAGTATGAAACAACGACAGACCTCACAGTGGGGGCACAGCAGATCAACCTGAACATGAATAATGTCAAAGCAGAACTGGGTGGTTTGACAGGAGAATTTAGAGCAGATTGTGAAATGACGCTGACTGACCAGAAAGGCAATACTGTTACAGCGACATGTTCCGATGTTACTTTAACTGTCGGAGAAATAGCGTCACCTGAGCCGACAGCGAAGCCGACTGAGAAACCAACACCCGTGCCGACAGCCGCGCCGACGCCCGTGCCGACAGTGAAGCCGACGCCTGTGCCGACAGTGAAGCCGACATCTGTGCCGACAGCCGAACCGACGTCCGAACCGACTGAGAAGCCGACACCTGAGCCGACAGCCGCACCAACGTCCGTACCGACTGAGAAGCCGGCATCCGTGCCTACGGTGAAACCGACAGACACGCCGGTTCTTTCTGGCACACCGGTTCCCGTAACGACAGCTGCACCGACGGAATCCCCGGCGCATTCATCGGACTTTCTGGCAAAGGGTACCAGGATCTATAGTGATAAAGCATGTTACAAAATTAGCAAAGCTGGAAAGCAAGGCAGGGAAGTCACGTACATGAAACCGCAAAAACAGAGTGTTGCGGCAGTGACCATTGCAGACACGGTGGTAGTGAACGGCGTCCGTTATAAAGTGACGGCGATCGCCCCCAATGCTTTTAAGAATTGTAAAAAGCTTAAACGGGTCACAATCGGGAAAAACATAGTGTCAATCGGGGCGAAGGCATTTTACAAATGTACCAGGCTGGCTAAGATCAAGGTGAAGACGAAGAAACTTTCTAGTAAAAGGGTTGGCAGCAGAGCCTTTGAGGGCATATACAAAAAGGCGGTTGTGGACCTGCCCAAAAACAAACGGAAAGCTTATAAAAAACTCCTGCGGGCGAGGGGCTTTGGAAGATAAGTAAAATTTACAACAAGTAAGATGTCCGGACGCCGTGCGGAACGGCATTATCACCGGCAAGTACCTGTTCCTGT
The DNA here is from genome assembly GCA_910584065.1 of uncultured Eubacterium sp. Lineage (GTDB taxonomy): Bacteria > Bacillota > Clostridia > Lachnospirales > Lachnospiraceae > Eubacterium_F. Next base: position 65,034 of record CAJTZN010000010.1, on the reverse strand, counting down.
ACTTTCAGGGGGCTTTATAGGGGATTTTCCCCTCATAAAGCCCCCTTTTATACCCCAATATTTAGACAGAACGATTTTACACGGACGTGCTGCTGGAATTCCTGGCATATCCAAACTTGATTTGTATGCCAGTGTGAGATACACAATTCGAAAGGAATTTCAATTATATTTTTCCTTGAATAAATTTCCTTCTTATGATAGTATATATTAGACATATCATCAATTTGAAAGGGGAATGTCATGAAGTATTTTGGTACAGATGGCTTTCGCGGGGAAGCAAATGTCACGCTGACGGCGGATCACGCGTTTAAGATCGGGCGTTTTTTGGGCCATTATTTTCAGGATGGAGAACATCGGGTGAGGGTGCTCGTCGGGAAGGATACCAGGCTTTCTGGTTACATGTATGAGACAGCACTGGCGGCAGGACTCACGGCCAGCGGCGCGGATGTGTATGAGATCCATGTGACGACGACACCGAGTATTTCCTATCTGATCCGGAAGGAGAACTTTGATTTTGGCATCATGATCACGGCGAGCCACAATCCGTATACGGACAATGGCATCAAAGTCATAAACGGGCAGGGGCACAAGCTGGAGGAAGAGATCGAGGAACAGATTGAGGACTATATAGATGGGCGGATCACCGAACTTCCCTACGCGACGGGTGAGCATTTGGGAAGATGTTTCGATTACACCGAGGGAAAAGAGGTTTATCGCGAGTATTTAGTGAACCTTGTTAAGCATTCCTTTGAGGGAAAAGTCATTGCGCTTGACGTATCGAATGGATCCGCGACGAGGATCGCGGGTGTGATCTTTGAGCGGCTGGGCGCAGAGATACATACGATAAATGATAAGCCGGATGGCATGAACATCAACCGGCATTGTGGTTCCACGCATATTGACCGGCTTCAGCAGTTTGTCAGGGAGACGGGAGCGGACGCCGGGTTTGCTTATGACGGCGACGCCGACCGGTGTCTGGCCGTGGATGAACGCGGGGAAGTCGTGAGCGGGGATCATATCATGTATCTCTGCGGCATGTATTTGAAGGGGCAGGGGAAATTAAAGGATGATACGGTTGTTACGACCGTTATGTCAAATATGGGACTGTATAAGGCGTTTGACCGGGCAGGGATCAAATACCGGCAGACCGACGTGGGTGATAAATACGTCTGTGCCGATATGATGGAGAACGGTTATGTGTTAGGCGGCGAGCAGTCCGGGCATATCATTTTCCGCGAACACGCGGTGACGGGAGACGGAGTTCTGACTTCCCTGATGATCATGGAGGCTATGCTGCATGAAAATAAGAAGTTGTCCGAACTGACTGAGGATCTGACGATCTATCCGCAGCTGTTGGAAAATGTGAAGGTCAAAGACAAAGTGGCAGCCAGAGAAGATGAGGATGTGAAGGCCGCCGCGAAAGAAGTGGAAGACGCGCTGGGAGATGACGGAAGGCTGCTTTTGCGGGAGAGCGGAACCGAACCACTCATACGGATCATGGTAGAAGCGAAAACAGATGCCATTTGCCGGGAACAGGTGAGAAAGATCGCTGATGTCCTGCGGGCAAAGGGGCATGTAAAAGAGGCATGACATGAAAGGATGAACGAGATGAAAGGTGCATATTACACAAAACAGTATCGAAACGTGTTCGCGGAGTGCGGGCACTCGCAGGAAGAAATCGACGCAAAATTAAAGGATGCGTTCCACACGGTATTTTATGGAGACGAAGGTGAAAAGTTTTATTTTGAGGCCGGAGACGACATGGGTTATTTCGAGGATACGGGAAATTTTGATGCGAGAACGGAAGGTATGTCCTATGCCATGATGATGTGTGTGCAGATGGATATGAAAAATGAGTTTGACCGTGTATGGAAATGGGCGAGAACCTATATGTACATGGAAGAAGGATACAACAAAGGATACTTTGCCTGGTCGTGCCAGACGAATGGAACGAAAAATGACAGGGGGCCGGCGCCGGACGGCGAGGAATTTTTTGCGATGGCGCTGTTTTTCGCGTCCCACCGCTGGGGTGACGGCGAAGGGATTTTCAATTACTCCCAGGAGGCGAAAAACATACTGAGCGCCTGCATTCACAATGGGGAAAAGGAACCTGGCGATCCGATCATGGAGCCGGAAAATTATCTGATCCGTTTTATCCCGAGCCGCAAGTTCAGTGACCCGTCATACCACTGCCCTCATTTTTATGAGCTGTTCGCGGAATGGGCCAACGAGGAGGACAGGGAATTTTGGAAAAAGGCGGCACAGGCGAGCCGGGACTATCTGAAAAAGGCATGCCACCCGGAGACGGGACTGGCGGCGGAATACGCTTACTATGACGGGAAACCGTATCCGGAAGAGCAGGATGTGTTTGGCGGAAGGCATGACTGGTATTATAGTGATTCGTACCGCGTGATCGCCAACATCGGCCTTGACTATGAGTGGTTTGCGCCCGATGACTGGCACAAGGAGAATAATAATAAAGTACAGAAATTTTTCATGGAGACGCACCGGGACGAGGATTTCATGACGTACGAGATTGACGGAACGGTTCTTGACCAGCCGGCGCTCCATCCGGTGGCGATCATTGCCACGAACGCGCAGGCGTCTTTGGCGGCGGACGGCCCGTACGCGAAAGAGTGTGTGGAGCGTTTCTGGAATACGCCGCTGCGCACCGGTGAGAGAAGATATTACGACAACTGCCTGTATCTGTTCGCGCTTTTGGCATTGAGCGGAAATTACCGGATCTGGTAAAGGTTGTGGAAACTCAGAGGAATTCATTGTTTGAAACATAAAAAACAGGGAATGCTAAAAAAATATATGTTGGAGGATTAAAAAATGAGTTACGAAGTAGAAAATTTGGAACACAGTATGGCAAAGATCACGATAGAGGTAAGTGCGGATGTTTTTGAAGCGGCCGTTGTAAAGGCTTACAATAAGAACAAAAACCGTATCAGTCTTCCGGGATTCCGCAAGGGGAAGGCTCCGCGTAAGCTGATCGAAAAGCAGTACGGCTCGGGCATTTTTTACGAGGATGCGGCAGAGATCGCCGTTCCCGAGGCGTATCGTGAGGTTGCGAAAGAGTGCGGGCTCGATATCGTATCCAGACCGGAGATTGACATTGTGGAGATCGAGAGCGGCAAGCCGTTTATCTTTACGGCTACCGTTGCCGTGAAGCCGGAGGCAAAACTCGGCCAGTACAAAGGGATCGAGGTTGACAAGCAGGAAGTGAAAATACAGGCAGCCGATGTCGATGCGGAGATCGACCGCGTCCGCGAGCAGAATGCCCGTATTATGACGATGGATGATCGGGAGATCGAGATGAATGACATTGCCGTCATCGATTACGAGGGATTTTTGGATGGAGAGCCGTTTGAGGGCGGAAAGGGAGAAGATTATTCCCTGACGATTGGAAGCCATACGTTCATTGATACGTTTGAGGATCAGTTGATCGGAAAGAAACCGGGCGACGAAGTCGATGTGAATGTGACATTCCCGGAAGAGTACCATTCCGAGGAACTGAAAGGAAAACCCGTTACGTTCAAGGTTGTCATCAAGGAAGTCAAAGTGAAGGAGCTTCCGGAAGCCGATGATGAATTTGCCAGCGAGGTTTCCGAATTTGAGACAATGAAGGAATATAAGGCGAGCGTGAAAAAGATGCTGACCGACCGGAGAATGGCGCAGATCAACGCGGAGAAGGAAAACCAGGCGCTCGAAAAAGTGATGGAATTGGCAGAAGTCGATATGCCGGGGCCGATGGTGGAAGAGCAGGTATCGCAAATGATCAACGAGTTTGCGTCACGACTCGGACAGCAGGGACTCTCGATCGACCAGTATATGCAGATGACAGGGATGCAGCCTCAGATGCTGATGGATCAGATGCGGCCGGAAGCTGAGAAGCGCATCAAGTCGCGCCTCGTGCTGGAAGCAGTTGCCAAAGCGGAAAATATAACGGCGACAGATGATGATATAGAAGAGCAGCTGAAAAAGATGGCTGAGATGTATCATTTGAGCGTGGAAAAATTAAAGGAGGGTATGGAAGAAGAGGACAGAAAGCAGGTTGCTGAGGACGTTATGGTGGAGAAAGCGGCAGAGTTCCTCGTAAAAGAGTCAGTAGAAGTGGAAACGGCAGCAGAAGAAAAAGAGGAAGAATAGGCATAGGCATAGCACAGAAAGGGAGGACATTATGGCATTGATTCCTTACGTCATCGAGCAGACGAGCCGGGGCGGCGAGCGCTCGTATGACATTTATTCACGATTACTCCGGGACCGTATCATTTTCCTGGGGGATGAAGTAAACGATACGACGGCGAGTCTCGTCGTGGCGCAGATGCTGTTTTTGGAGTCCGAGGATCCGGGCAAAGACATCAATCTCTATATAAACAGTCCGGGCGGCTCCGTGACAGCGGGCATGGCGATCTACGATACGATGAATTATGTAAAATGCGATATTTCCACGATCTGTATGGGTCTGGCGGCGAGCATGGGGGCGTTTCTGCTCTCGAGCGGCGCGAAGGGCAAACGGTTTGCCCTGCCAAATTCGGAGATCATGATCCACCAGCCGTCCGGCGGGGCGAAGGGACAGGCGACGGAGATTCAGATCGTGGCGGAAAATATACTGAAGACAAAGAAAAAGCTGAATGAGATTTTAGCGGCCAATACGGGTCAGAGTGTGGAAACGATCGCCGAAGATACCGAGAGGGATAATTTCATGTCGGCGCAGGAGGCACTCAAGTACGGCTTGGTCGATCAGATCATTGTAAATCATGATGAAACAAGAAGTGAGGCTGAAAATGACAAGAAATAATGACAACCAGAATCCGCCGTGCCGCTGTTCCTTCTGCGGAAGGACCGATAAGCAGGTACACAGGCTGATCGCGGGCCCGACGGGTGTCTATATATGTGATGAGTGTACGGAACTGTGCGAGGAACTTCTGGCAGAGGAGTACCAGAAGATGTACGACGACGAAGATGGCGGGGATGTGGAAGAAGTCGAGATCAATCTTCTCAAACCGATGGAGATCAAAGCGTTTCTCGATGAGTACGTCATCGGGCAGGAAGAGGCGAAAAAGGCTCTTTCCGTCGCTGTGTACAACCACTATAAGCGGGTGATTTCCGGACGTGAGCTCGATGTGGAGATACAAAAGAGCAATATCCTGATGATCGGGCCGACCGGTTCCGGGAAGACGTATCTTGCCCAGACGCTCGCCAAGGTGCTGAATGTGCCATTTGCCATTGCCGACGCCACGACGTTGACGGAAGCTGGGTATGTCGGGGAGGATGTGGAAAATATCCTGCTCAAGATCATTCAGGCGGCGGATTATGACATCGCGCGTGCTGAGCATGGGATCATTTACATTGACGAGATTGATAAGATCACAAAGAAATCGGAGAACGCTTCAATTACGAGAGATGTATCCGGAGAGGGCGTCCAGCAGGGACTCCTGAAGATTCTGGAGGGAACGGAAGCAAGTGTTCCGCCGCAGGGGGGGCGCAAGCATCCGCAGCAGGAATTTTACCATATTGATACGACAAATATTTTATTTATATGTGGAGGGGCGTTTGACGGCCTCGATAAGATTATCAGCAGGCGGATCGATAAAAAATCAATCGGGTTCAATTCGGAAGTATCGGATAAGGTGGATGCCAATATCGGGGAGCTGTTCCGGCAGGTGCTGCCACAGGATCTCGTGAAATTTGGGATCATCCCGGAGCTCGTAGGCCGTGTGCCGGTGACGGTAAGCCTCGATCTTCTGGACGAGGAAGCGCTGAAAGAGATTTTGGTCAAACCGCGTAACGCGATCACCAAACAGTACCAGAAATTGCTGGAACTCGATGGGATCCGTCTCACGTTTGATGAGGAAGCCGTCCGCGAGATCGCAAGGCAGTCGATCGCGAGAAAGACCGGAGCCAGAGGGCTTCGCGCGATCATTGAAAATTGTATGATGGATTATATGTTTGAGCTGCCGTCCAGAGAGGACGTGATCGAGTGCCGCATTACGAAAGAGGCCGTAGACAAAACGGGACAGCCGGAACTGATCGGAGTCAACAATCAGGTCGTGCGGCTCGGGAAAAAAGAAGAGAGTGCCTGAAAAGAGAGGGAAGCAGTCATGGATGAACAGATGAAGACTTTGCCAGTGATTGCCCTGAAGGGGATGGCAATTTTACCGGGAATGCTGGTTCATTTGGATGTGAAACGCGAGATAACGAAGCTCGCCATCGAGGAGGCGATGGAGAACGACAGCATGGTGTTTATTACGAGCCAGAAGGATGACAGGGTGGAACTTCCCATTTATTCTGACCTTCGCGCGATCGGTGTCGCCGCGAAGATCAGGCAGGTCATTAAGCTTGAAAACCATGTGGTGCGCATTTTAGTCTCTACGCTGGAGCGGGGGACGATGGCTGCCCTGATCCAGAATGAGCCATTTTTGATGGGAGAGATCGTTCTCCGGAACCGGAAGGATCATCCGGAACCGGAGGGAGAAATTGAAAAAGAGGCGATGTGCCGCGACATCAAGGATTTATACACGCAGTATCTTGAATTAAATCCGGGTGTCGGGCGGAGCGCCTATGATAAGATCCAAAGGGAAACAAGCCTGGATACCCTGCTGGATCTTATTGCCATGCACACGCCGATGGATCTGGAAAAACGGCAGGACATCCTCGAATGTTTTCCGGCGTCAGAACGTTTTTTCCTCGTTTCGGAATATCTTTCGGAGGAGCTCGATATACTTAGATTGAGGGCGGATTACCGGACGAAGGTAAAAACCGAGGTGGACAAAAACCAAAAGGAATATTTTCTCCGCGAGCAGATGAAAGTCATCAAGGATGAGCTCGGGGAGGGGCCTTCGGGTTATGAGGAGAAATACAGGGAACGGCTGGAGAAGCTCGTGTGCTCGGACGAAGTAAAGGAAAAGATCGAGGAGGAGATGAAGCGGCTGGAGACGATGCCGGCGAGTTCTTCGGAAAGCGCGGTGTCGAGGGATTATATTGAAACGCTGCTCTCCCTCCCGTGGGATAAAATGGATGAATCGGTGCTCGATCTGGCGAAGGCCGAGCGCATCCTGAATGAAGACCACTACGGCCTCGATAAGGTGAAGGAGCGCATTTTGGAGTTTCTGGCCGTGCGCAGCCTGACCGGGAAAGGCGATGCGCCGATCGTTTGTCTTGTGGGGCCGCCGGGTACAGGAAAAACGTCGATCGCGCGCTCGGTCGCCCGGTCGCTGAACAAAGAGTATGTGCGCATCTGTCTCGGCGGCGTGCGCGATGAGGCGGAGATTCGCGGACACCGGAGAACATATATCGGCGCGATGCCGGGGCGGATCATCGACGGACTGAAAAAGGCCGGCGTGAAAAATCCGCTCATGCTTTTGGATGAGATCGACAAGGTGAGCAGTGATTACAAGGGAGATACAGCTTCAGCTCTGTTGGAAGTGCTCGATCCGGAACAAAATAGAAACTTTGCGGATCATTACGTGGATCTGCCGGTGGATCTTTCCGAGGTCCTGTTCCTCTGTACGGCCAACACGGTTGATACGCTTCCGCGGCCGCTCTTAGACCGCATGGAATTGATCGAGATTGCCGGATATACTGAAAATGAGAAATTTCATATCGGGAAGCAATACCTGATCCCGAAACAGATGGAGAAAAATGGCCTGAAAAAGGCACAGCTCTCCATCAATGACAAGGCGCTGACGGACATCATCCACTATTATACGAGGGAAGCCGGCGTGCGCGAACTGGAGCGCCAGATCGGGAAGATTTGCCGCAAGACCGCGAGGAAGGTCGTAGAAAACGAAGAGAGTAAAGTGCGGGTTTCTGGAAAGAACCTGAAACAGTACCTCGGGAAAAGGAAGTATCTAGGCAAAAAGGCGGAGAAAACAGATGAGGTCGGCATCGTCCGGGGACTGGCGTGGACGCAGGTGGGCGGCGATACGCTTGAGATCGAAGTCAATATCATGCCGGGCGAGGGGAAACTGATCCTGACCGGAAAGCTGGGTGACGTCATGCAGGAGTCGGCGCGGATCGCCCTCAGCTATGTGCGTTCGGTTTCCAAGAAAGGGAACGATTATTTCAAAGAACATGATATTCATGTCCATGTGCCGGAAGGTGCGGTTCCGAAAGACGGGCCTTCTGCCGGCATCACGATGTCAACGGCAATCTTTTCGGCTGTTGAGAAGCGAAAGGTAAATGCGAAGGTGGCGATGACGGGTGAAGTCACGCTGCGGGGACGCGTCCTGCCGATCGGCGGATTGAAGGAAAAGCTTTTGGCGGCCAGACTTGCCGGCGTAGAGAAGGTGATCGTGCCGGCAGAAAATGAGCCGGATGTGGAAGAACTGGAGGCTGAGATCACAGAGGGCATGGAGATCGTATTTGCAAAGGAAATGAAGCAGGTTTTGAAGGAAGCACTGGTGCAGCGAAGCTGAAGAAACGAGGATAAGATGGTTATTCATTCACTGGAACTGGAAACCGTCTGTGGCATCACAAGCAGGCTGCCGCAGAATGATAAGATCGAGATGGCTTTTTGGGGGCGGTCGAATGTGGGAAAATCCTCTTTGATCAATTCCCTGATGAACCGGAAAAGCTTTGCCCGGATCTCTTCCCAGCCGGGAAAAACACAGACGATCAATTATTATAACGTCAATGATGTGTTTTATATGGTGGATCTGCCCGGGTACGGGTATGCGAAAGTGTCGAAGGAGACCGCGGCGAAGTGGATGAAGATGATTGAGAAATATCTGAGGACATCGCAGGCGCTCCGCGTCGTATTTCTGTTGATCGATATCCGGCATGAGCCATCGGAAAAAGATGTAAATATGTACCGCATGCTTTTGGAGCAGGGGTTTAATCCGCTCATCATCGCGACAAAGGCGGATAAGATCAGTAAAAATGCCAGGGCGAAACATATTTCCCGGATCGAAAAAAAGCTTCAGCTTCTGGAGGGAACTCCGGTTGTGCCGTTTTCGGTGGTGAGCAAGGAGGGGAAGGATGAGATCTGGGAGTATATTGATTATTTTATCAGGGAAATTCCGTTATAAGATGGCCGGCTGTTTGTTTCAGAGCGAGAGCAAACAGTGAATGGCGGCCGTCTTTTCGTGACAAGTCAAGTCGCTCAGAAATGGGGTTGAGTGTAATTATGGATCAGGAGACAAAGAACACGATCGAACGCGCGGTGGAAGAGATTTCGGAAAATTATATGAACGAACCTCTTTTTTCTACGAAGGCGGGAAAAAATATGCCGGAGAGGAAGATCATCATTGATGCACTGAGAGAATTGCGGCTCGTTATGTTTCCCGGATATTTTGGCGAGCAGGACGCGACGAGGGGCCTGCCCAGATATTTTGTGGGGAGCCGGTTTTTGTCGATTTATAACATGCTCTGCGAACAGATCGCGGACGCGCTCGCCTATCAGGAGGAAGAGGGCGATCTGCGGGCCCAGTCGCTCGAGGGAATGCCGGATGAGAGAAACTGCAAAAAGGCGGAGTACATATGCAGCGGTTTTTTTGAACAGCTTCCCCGCATCCAAAAACTTTTGTTGAAGGATGTGCAGGCCGGATTTGACGGCGACCCGGCGGCAAAGAGCAAAGAGGAGATCATTTTCTCGTATCCGGGCCTGTTCGCGATTTTTGTCTATCGGATCGCGCACGAATTTTACATACGGAATGTGCCGTTTATTCCGAGGATCATGACCGAGTACGCCCATGCGAAAACGGGGATCGATATTAACTCCGGCGCGGTCATCGGCGAGAGTTTTTTTATCGACCACGGTACGGGTATCGTCATCGGTGAGACGACGGTGATCGGTGACAATGTCAAGCTGTATCAGGGCGTGACGCTCGGCGGCCTGTCCACACGGGGCGGTCAGAAACTTTCAGGCGTAAAACGGCATCCGACGATCGAGGACAACGTGACGATCTATGCAGGCGCGACGATCCTCGGCGGGCAGACAGTCATCGGGAAAAATTCGGTCATCGGCGGAAATACATTTATTACCGAATCGGTGCCGGAAAATTCGCGGATCAGTATCAAGCCGCCCGAACTGGATATACGGCTCCGGTAAAACGGCGCACTTTTTCAGGATGATTTTGCCACCGGGTTCAGCACCTTTTCATAAAACAGCCCCACAAGGAACCAAAGAGGGGCGTAGTCCAGCCGGACAAGTCCTTTTATATTGTGTTTGGCATCACTGTAGTCCCACGGGCAGCAATGATTTTTTTTCAGGATCTTTCCGGTTCCGTATTCGGTAGCGAAGATACATGTCGTGTAGACGGCGCCCCGGAACAGGACGTTTGTATTTTTCAAAAGTTTGTGGATCGGCTGTATGAGAGATGCCATGCCATAGATCGGAAACATCCACATGGATGTCCGGCATGTGAGTTTTTTGTTTTCGTGGGAAACGATGGAGTGCAGTCCCGTCCACAGGCACTCGAAACCCCATCCGTACACACCGCATTTGATAAAGTTTTTGGCAGGATTTTGTATTTTCATTGTCTCCTCCTCATTCGCGAAGTAACAGCATAAAATTTCTTTTAGTTTCATTTTGAGCAGAAATGGAGAAAAATATTCTGGGGGATAAAAATCTCTATTCCGAAGCGCAGTCCAGAAGGCTGGATGGATTTTACCAACGCTTGACAATAACAGGCAAAAGTGATAGTGTTAGATTGTGTATTTTTAATGTTTTTGAAGCACTGTCAATAAAAATAAGAGGAGGTATTTTAGTATGAAATGCACCAGGAAGTGTACAGGCCTTTTGCTGGCAACCGCATTAGTAGCGCAGGCGGTTATGCCGGGAGCACAGGTAGATGCGAAAAAGGCAGCGAAACCGGTACTTTCAAAAAAATTGTTAAAGTTAAGGAAAGGACAAAGAAAAAAGTTACGGTAAAGAACGCGAAGGGTTATAAGTTAACGGTTAAGTCTAAAAATAAAAAGATTGCAACTGTTTCGAAACAAGGTAAAACTGCATTTGTGGTAAAAGGCGTAAAAGCCGGAAAAACAAAGGTGGTTTGTACCGCGAAAAAGAAAAAGAAAAAGGTAACGTTAACATGTACGGTAAAGGTCGATAAGGGGAACGATAACGTGACGATACAGCCTACCGTATCGCCAATGGCAACAAACAATAATCCGGGAACGACGGCTACGCCGGCCCCTACGGAAGCACCGGTTTCTACAGCCACACCGGAACCTACTCTTGCTCCATTCCCGGCGACAGATCAATATTCTTATGTTCCATATGAATTTGCAGATGCTTCGGAGAATGTGGAAAAGGGAACGATCGAAGAGATTACTTATACATCAAAGACTACAAATAAGACGCATAAAGTTCTTGTACAGCTTCCTGCAAACTATTCACAGGATAAACAGTATCCGGTATTATATCTTTTCCATGATAAAGATGATACGGAGGGTATATGGAAAGATATGGCGGCAGATCAGATTATTGACAATGCCATTGCGTTTAAAGCTGCCAAAGAAATGATCGTAGTTATGCCAAATATCAGTGGTGACAAAGATGAAGATATTATTAAGGATTTTGCTGATGATCTAAAACCGGAGGTAGAAGCAAAATACTCTGCTGCAAAGGAGCGTCATAACATAGCAGTAGCCGGATACGGTCTGGGCGGCCGCATTGCATTGAATATTGGTTTATCACTTCCCGAACAGGTAGCATATACGGGCGCATTCGCTCCAGTGGAAGGTTTACTGCCATATGATGGAGCAGACGGTTACTTCAGTAACTCCAGTTTTTGTATTGATGAAAAATACAAAGATTATACATTCCTTATGATCCAGAAGGGGACGAGTGATGATGTGGCAGGCGAAGCTCCGGATTCCTATCATAAGGCATTGACAGATAACGGATCAGAATGTCTGTATCTTGAGATGGATGGAGCGCATGATCAGGAGTTATTTAAAGCCGGTTTATATAATTTTGCAAGACGTATCTTTAAACGTGGCACACAGGATGAAAGTACCGTAAACGGGTTTGTCACAAAAGTACCTGATTCGGCAATTAAACCAACGACTCACAGAGGTAAAATTGAGAAAATTGAGTACGATACAGAGACGTACGATCCGGGCAATTCACAGAAGATCCATAAATGGGCGAATGTTTATCTGCCATATGACTATGATCCGGAAAAGAAATATAATGTCTTATATTTGATGCATGGCGGCGGCGAGAATGCGGATACATGGATCAAGGGCGATAATATATATGGTGACTATACTCACAACCGGGATATGCTGAACCGGCTGTTTGAGGACGGATACTGTGAGCCCTGTATCATTGTAAACCCTACATTCTATCGTCCGGAAGGCGCTCCGGAACCTAGCAATGCCATGGACCTTACCATCCTGTTCCAGTACGAATTACGTAATGACCTGATCCCGGCTGTTGAGGCCAAGTATTCTACCTATGCAGGCGGCGATGTATCGATAGAAAGTTTGAAGGCAAGCCGTATGCATCGTGGTTTTGCAGGATTATCAATGGGTTCTAACACGACATACCACTCTGCATTTTTCGGAAACTATGACTTGTTTGCATGGTATGCCCCATATTCAGGTTACTTTGGAACAGAGAACGGAAATGATGCCGATGCAGATCGGTTTAATAAAATAATCGAAGAGGGCGAAGCAAATGGTATGCCGCTTGGTTATATATACTGTGGTAACGGATCGGATGACTTTGCGCTGTCAGGACAGTTGGATTTAATGCAGAAAGCATTGGTTCGTTCCAACATTTTGGTTCCCGGCCGCAATTTTGATTTTGTTATAATACCGGGTGGAATACATGATATGAATCAGTGGCATATACATTTTTACAATACATTGAAGATCTTCTTTACAAAAGAATAGGAAGAAAAAGACAAATTTAAACATCAAAAAAGCAACCGCCACGACCAAGGGTAGGTTGCTTTTTTATCATCTTTAGCAGATTGACTTTACAGACGCTAACATGGTATGATTTCAGAAAAAGTATAAGGGATTTAGGTTAAAGTGTTGATTGGTATGGAAACGCTAAAAAAATGAATATACCAACGAGGAAGGAGAGAACATGGGACTGAGTGAGTTATTCTATTTTGTAATCCAATATCTGAAGCTAGGTATGATTGCCGGCATTTTGTTTTTTGCTGGCGCCGTTTTATATAGAAAAAAGAGGAAGAGTACAGGGAATGACATTCCAAAGATAAAAATATTTTTAGGAACGTTATTTGTCATGTATGCTGTTTTTCTGTTGTGTTCCACGCTTGCGCGGGAAGGATATGGACGAGTTGTAAAAATCCAGCCATTTAGTTCTTATATGGCTGCTTGGAATAGTGCGTCTTCTTCTGAGTGGAGAAATTTAATGGTTAATATCCTGTTGTTTATTCCGTTTGGTTTTTTTCTCCCTCTTTTATCTATCCGTTTTCGTAAGTGTTGGAAAACATATGTGGCGGGTATTTTGATGACTATTTTCATTGAAGGCGTCCAATATGTATTTCAGCGGGGAATCGTTGAATTTGATGATGTCATGAATAATACGCTGGGGACAATGATCGGATATGGAATAAGCAGTTTGATCATACAGATCGGAAAATGCAGGAAGTCCGAGAATAGAAAAAGCTGGGGAGTTGTTATACTGTGCCAGATTCCGGCAGTTGTTGTGGTGGGCGCATATTTGGTAATCTTTTATGTTTATTCGCAGTTACCGATGGGAACATTATCCTGTCAATATAGTGAAAAAATATCTATGTCAAAAATAAAAGTGACTTCTCTGTGTGAGCTGGATCCTCAAAAGAAAGAGGATTATGTGTATGTGGGGAAGGTTTGGTCAGAAGCGGACTGTCAGTCATTTGCAAAAGACTATTTTCAAAAATTAGGTGTTACTTTGAGTGAGAGACAGGATGCTTATGAGAATATCGTGATATTTAATTCCGAGCCATCGCGGTATATTCTTAACATGGCTTATCGCGGCGGGGGATACGAACTGACTGATTTTGGATGGGATGGAGAGATATTAGATATGTTAATGGATGAGAAAACGAGTGGATTGACGGCGGAAAAGGTTAGGGAGCTTTTGCGGAATTATTCTGTGACGATTCCTCAAAATGCAGTTTTTACTGAGTTGATGGATGGGGAATATCGATTCGAGGTCGAACCTGTAAGAGAAGGGGAAAATTGGCTGTATGGAGAGTGCATGGTGATCCCGACGGTAAATGATCTTTGTTATACGATTCGAAATCATATTTTTAGTTTTTCAGAGCGCCAGGGAATTACGCTGCGGTCGGAGCAGGAGGCATTTGAATGTTTGGAGCAGGGGGAGTTTGTTGTTCCAGAAATGATACAGGACTTTTCAGAAGTATCGGAAATCACAGTATCTCATGTGAAGATTTCCTATGAGTTAGATAGTAAAGGTTTTGCGCAGCCGGTGTATGAATTTAATGTTGTCATAAATCAGGATGAAGGTGAAACGGCGGAGATAAAAATTCCGGCGATTGAATGATTGGTGAAACTATTATGCTTTTTTTGCAGTATTCTAAGGTGATCCCATACGTCAAACTTATTATACAACATAAAGAGCCTGATTGGTAGATTCTTTCAATATTTTAATATTTACTTTGAGACCTGTTCCTGCTCGTTTTATTCATGCTGGTAATGGAGCCCGCTGATTCCATCCGCTCCCTGTACAGACGTTTTTTATCTGGCATTACAGGGAAAATCCCTGAATGCTTTTTACTATGCCTGCTTTTATGCCAGAGTCGATTACTCGAGGTTTATGAATGTAACTGTTTCCCCGGCATTGAAACTGTTCCCGCCCAGCTGTGGTCACAGCCGGTATTCCTGTGCATCGACGATACCATGATCTCCAAGCTGGGCACAAAATTTGAAAATGTGTCAAATCTTTTCAATCATGCTTCCCATCATGGCTCAAATTATCTGAACGGGCATTGTTTCGTAAGCCTTATACTCTGTGTTTCCGTATGGTTAAACCGGAAGATTGTTTACCAGTCTGTGTCCCTGGGATACCGCATGTGGCAGAAAACGGAATCCAAACTGGACCTTGCCGCTTCCATGGTTCGTGAGGTCAAGCTGGAACTAAGTTCCGGGAAAAACGTAGTCATCCTCTGTGACAGATGGTATTTCGTTTTGCACTTAGCGAACAGATCAGGAAACAGATATTTTTTGTCACTTTCGTAAAAAACATCGAAAACAGCATAAAATCAAATGTTGTTATAAAAGTCTTAGAAAAGTTGGTTAGGCGACAGGAAATTCACTTATAAAAGTTGTAAAGTGGTGTAAAAGATAAACACTTAAAATAATAGATTTATTGACTTATAGAAAATTGTGGAAATTAATCCGATTATAGGATATAATAAGTAAAGAATATCTTATGGGAGGATTATTGTTATGGGATTAATTAAATGTCCTGAATGTGGCAGAGAAAATGTTTCTGATAGTGCTGAAATGTGCCCAGATTGTGGATATGGTATCAAAACACACTTCGAGAGAATAAAAATGGAGGAAGCGGAAAAGATAAGAAGACAGAAACAGGAAGAAGAGGATGAACAACGAAGACAAGAAAGATATGAAGAATTAACAAAAAATTTAGATCAAGAACTACAAGATATTGATAACATGCCATATCCGGATAAACCAGGTTATTTTAAGGAATTGTTTAAGGGTGGAGGTTCGGGATTAACTTACGCTGCTATAGTAGTATTAGTAGTATCTCTCCTATTAGCACCAGTAAGTGGATTGTTTATCTTTATTTTTGCGATTACACTTGTTATTGGAGTTCCAGTATTATTATTTGTAACATATCTTGATTATAGAATGTTTATGGATATGTATAGAGAGAAAACAGATGATTGGGAGAAATACAAAGAACAGCGAAAAGAAAATCTGATAGAAAGATATAAAAGTCAAGCTGTTACAGATACCGATAGAGCTTTACAAGCGGTGTTATATAAAATGGAGCAAGAAAGAAAATTAGAAGTGGAGGCAAAAATACCAAAATGTCCAATGTGTCAATCAACTAACATAGAAAAAATATCAACTACAAGTAGGTCGATATCTGTTGCGACTGTAGGTCTTGCATCTAGTAAAATTGGAAAGCAATATAAATGTAAGAATTGCAAATATATGTGGTAATAACATTTAGCACAATGAAATTAGATTCCAAATGATAAAAACTTGTTGTATTTACCGACAATGTTACTTATAATAAGATCTAGAGATGAGCAAAACGCATTGATTTTGAGATAAGAATTGGCTGTTAGACCTCTCCTGTTAAGAGTAGATGTTTTTTAGGCATAGTAAAGCTAACGTAAGTCCAAAACCTACGAAAAATCAAAAAGTATATAGCAGCAGGAAATCAAGCAGTCCGTTTTATTGATTTCAGTTTTCGGTAGGACTGACCAGATTTAGTAGTAATTGCAGCTACGGCAACTGCTAAAAGGCTGATGTGGGCAAGGGTATTTAAGTTAGTGACAGAGGATTTGTTCCGTACCCACATACGTTCCTGCCCTGTGCTTTTAAAACGTGAATTGTATCGTTCGCATTCCGTTCGAAGAGAATACTTACTCTTGAAGTACTTACTGTCTCTGTCGAGGGCAAGCCTTAAATCATCAGGAATGGTAATGTGTTTGGTGCAGCCACGGTGCTTTTTGCCATTATAAAAATTTTTATGATGGCATGGGCAGTCCGCATCTTTGGATGATTTGAGGGGACAGCAGAACTTCTGGCGGGTGCGGTTTCTGTCGGAGAACTTACCATCCTTCCACATGGCAAGACCTGCCCCGCAGACAGGATTTCCCTGAGGAAGAAGTTTTGGATTTTTGGTATTACGTTTGTTTAAAGGGATGATACATTCCCCATCATAAAGTTCCTTTACCTGATTGTAGATGTTTTTAACATCATACCCTTTGTCAGCGAGGAAATTACATTCTGTTATTGGGAGAAACGAATGGGTATCAGCAAGGATATCCAGTGCAACAGCAGAATCAGAAACATTGGCAGTTGTAGTTATTTCGTAAACAGGCAGACCGGAAATACAGTCCACAAGGACATGGTTTTTATAGCCCCAGTAGAATTGAAATTTTTTCTCATTGGTCTGATTGGACGCAGTATGCACACCAAGTTTACAGTCGGTATCCGCTTTTGGTTGATGCCCGGGCATAAATTTGTTTGACAAAAAGGATTTCGGATTATTGTGTGAAGTGTTTGCAGCAATGGGAGTGGAATCCAGACCGATAAAAGAAGAATCCACAATACCTTTATGGGCAAGAAACTGTACCTGTGATTTCATGATTTCAGAAAGTATTTCGTTATCAAAGTTTTTAAGGAAACGGTCGAAAGTCCAATAAGACGGAAGGGGAATGGATATGTCAAAACCACAATAATGGGCAATGAGAAGGTTGTTATTCAGATAATCAACAAGGTCGGTGATCATGGAAAAGCCTTCACATTTCATGACAATAAAGGCACCGATCATAGCGTGGTTTGAAAAACCCTTCCTTCCGGTTTTAGGGAATTCAGGAACAAAGGATAAATCAAGATTCAGAAAAAGAGAATCATAAAATTTCGCAACTGGTTGTGAAGTAAAAAGACGAATGTCTTTTAAAATTTCCTGACGGTAGATAGCAATCAGCCTCCTTTATGGTGTGTTTTGTAGGGTAACTTAATTATACCATTTGGAGCTGATTGTTACTATAAATACAGAACCAAAGGTTCTGGGAGTAATAAAAGAGGTTGCCATGCCTCGCAAACCTGCATAAATACTGAATGTGCGGAGTTTTGCTCATGGCTGATAAGATCAAGAGCGGAGGTGTGAATGATGGAGGCATTAAGAGAAGAAGATATTTATACAATTGATGATATTTATGCGTTGCCAGATGGGAAGCGAGCTGAATTGATCGATGGCCGAATTTATTACATGGCTGCTCCAAGCAGAACCCATCAAAGAGTTTTAAGTTCCATATTTGTAAAGATTGCTAACTACATCGATTCTAATGAAGGAAACTGTGAAGTTGATATTGCGCCATTTGCAGTTTTTTTAAATGATGATAATATAAATTATGTAGAACCTGATATTTTGGTTGTGTGTGATCCTTCTAAGTTAGATGATAAAGGATGTCATGGAGCACCAGACTGGATTATCGAAATCGTTTCTCCTGGCAGTAAGAGTATGGATTATTTCACTAAACTTTTTAAATATCGTAACGCAGGTGTTAGAGAATATTGGATTGTTGATACTGATAAACAGATGTCAATGGTTTATGAATTTGAAAAAGATAAGGTAGAACAGTACAACTTTGGTGAAGATGTTCCGTCTGGAATTTATGAGGGACTTACGATCAAAGTAGAGTAAATATCTGATAAAAAATAAATATAGGGTTAATGGAAAGCATTATGCAACTCCCCATTCCTTTTTATACCATGTTTTTTCTCGAACTCCAATATTTTTTCGGTCGGCTTCCAGTTTTCGTTTTCTATTGCCTTTAATTCTTCTATTGTAAAAGAAATAGTATCCCCCTCTTTGTGATTTTCCACACTTTCATGAACCTTTGCCATATATTCGGCGTTTCGTTTTGCTTTCTGCAGGGCGTTATATTCTGCTTCATTGATCATGTAGATATTTTCATTATGGGGTCTGGAAATGATCACGGTTTCTCCCATACTGATCTTATCGCACCAATCCTTAAAATTATCTCTTATATCCATACTTTTCGCGGCCAGCATCCTATCACTCCTCTCGAAAATCCATACGTTTTTTCGTACTTGTATTATATGATGTTATGATAAATCTGTCAATTGAAATCTATATTCTTTTCCGAAAAGCTTGTTTTCTTTTTCCTTTTTCGTTATACTAATACAGTAGATGATAAACTGAAAGCAATGAACACGTAAAAAGACGCAGAATAAGCGATACACAGCATTCTGCGCAGAAATGAGGATAACAATGGCAGAGATCAGACCATTTTGCTGCGTCCGCCCGGCAGAAGCGCTGGCGGAGCGTGTGGCAGCATTACCGTACGATGTGTACAACAGACAGGAGGCGAAAGAAGAGGTCGCGAGAGAACCGCTTTCTTTCCTAAAAATTGACCGGGCGGAGACGGCTTTTCCGGATTCCGTGGATACGTATGCCCCTGAAGTGTACGAGAAGGCGAAAGAACTTTTGGAGAAAGATGTGGCGGACGGCGTCTATGTAACCGATGAAGACAGGGTTTATTACATTTACCAGCTTGTGATGGACGGAAGGGCACAGACGGGGCTTGTGGCCTGTTCTTCCGTGGATGACTACTTAAATAATACGATTAAAAAACATGAGAACACGAGGGCGGACAAGGAAGTCGACCGGATCACCCATGTGGATACGTGTTCGGCGCAGACGGGGCCGATCTTTTTGGCATACCGGTCACACGATGCCATCAATCAGATCGTAAAAAAATATGCGGCGGGGAAGGCGCTGTATGATTTTACAGCAGTAGACGGGGTTTCCCACCGCGTCTGGAAGATCGCGGAAAAAGAAGATGTCGATGTCATTTACCGGGCGTTTCAGGAAATCGACCGCATTTATATTGCGGACGGGCATCACCGGGCGGCTTCCGCTGTCAAGGTTGGCTTGAAGCGGCGTGAGGAACATCCGGGATATACCGGGGAAGAAGAATTTAATTATTTCCTGTCGGTACTGTTTCCGCACGATGAACTGATGATCATGGATTATAACCGCACGGTGAAAGACTTAAACGGTCTGACATGGGATGCGTTTATGGAAAAGGTAAGTGAAATGTTCGAGGTAGAGCCTTCGGATACACCCGTATCTCCAGATCGGAAAGGTACGTTTGGCATGTATTCCGGAGGGAAGTGGTACCGTCTGGCTGCGAAACCGGAGTTATTCGAGGGGAAAGATGCCGTGGGGCGTCTGGATGTATCGGTCCTGCAGGATACGCTTTTAGGGCCTGTGCTGGGGATTGGCGATCCGCGTACCGATGCGCGTATAGATTTCGTCGGCGGGATCCGCGGACTGGGAGAGCTGGAACGGCGGGCGGACAGTGATATGTGCATTTCGTTCTCGATGTATCCGACATCGATCGACGAGTTGTTTGATGTTGCGGACAACGGTCTGTTAATGCCGCCGAAGTCTACTTGGTTTGAGCCGAAACTCCGCAGCGGTTTGTTTATACATAAGATTTAGGAGGGAATTTGGCATGGAGCGATTTTTTAATTCGGATAATGCGGTGATGAGGGTGATGTCAAAAATATTTGACATCGGATGGCTTAGTATTATTTATGTTGTATTCTGCGTGCCGATCGTCACGATCGGGGCTGCCACGACGTCACTGTATTACGTGGGGGCAAAGGTGCTGCGGCATGAGCGGAGTTATGTGTGGACGGAATTTTGGAGGAGTTTTAAGCAGAATTTTGTTCCGGCTACGATCCTGTGGTTGATCTTTGCACTGATCATTGGCATCCTGTATGTCAATCTGAACCTGGTGGGGATCACGGATGCAGAATCTGAGTATGGCGGCTATCTGGCGGGCGCTTATCTGGCGATCGCGTTTGTAGTATTTTGTGTGATGTCGTACGTGTTTTGTGTGCTGTCCCGGTTTACGATGAGTGTCGGCCGCATCATCCGGTTTTCTCTTTATGCGGCGTTTCGTCATTTTCTGCACACGCTGCTGCTTTTGCTGATCCTGTTTGCCGCGGGATTTGGAATTTATGCGGGGTTTGTCGTGCAGATGCCGATCCTTCTCGTGTTTGTACCGGGGACGGCGGTTTTCCTCTATACATTTCCGATGGAACATCTACTGCGGAAATACACGCCAAAATCAGAAGAGCAGTATACGGAAGATGGAGAAAAGATCGTACAGTGGTATGAGGAATAAATGCGTCAGAAGCAGCAATGGATAGGAAGTTCTACACTTTTAAATTTAGGAGGAATGGAATGGGGCATAAACTGGAAGATTACATGGATTGGCCGAAGATTGAAGATTTGGAATATGCCGAGTGCACGGATCCGCAGGAGGTACTCGGACCGGTAGAAGTAAAAGGAAATGTGCTTGTCAGAGGTTATTTTCCGGATGCGGAGAAAGTTTCGGCCGTGGTGAAGGGAAAGAGCCGTCCGGTGGCGATGACGAAAATGGATCAAAGCGGGTATTTTGCTGCGTTTTTAGGCGGCAAGAAGATTCCGGAGTACACGTTTCGGATCGAGACGGAAGAAGGAAAAAAAGAAATCTGTGATGCGTATGCGGTCGATGCTTTTGTGGACGCGATGGATGAGGCGATGTTTGAGAGCGGGACGCACGATACCATTTACGAAAAACTGGGGGCGCATGTGCGTACGGTGAATGGACACAAGGGAACGAATTTTGCGGTGTGGGCGCCAAATGCCGTTTCGGTCAGCGTCGTCGGTGATTTTAATGGATGGGACGGCAGGAAACATCCGATGCGGCGTCATGCGACGGGGATTTTTGAATTGTTTGTGGAGCAGACAGAACCAGGCGATCTGTATAAATATGAGATCCACGGCGCGGACGGAAAAGTCGTACTCAAAGCAGATCCTTACGGGTATTATTGTGAGAAACGGCCGGCGACGGCAAGCATCGTGTGGGATCTGGAACAGTATGCGTGGAAGGATCAGGCATGGATGGCGGAGCGGAAAAAGAAAGACGCTGTCAGCGGGCCGGTCATCGTGTTCGAGGTGCAGCTTGGTTCTTTTCGGAAACCGCAGGAACAGGAAAACGGGAAGGAGTTTTATACATACCGGGAACTGGCGCCGATGCTTTCCGAGTATTGTAAGAAAATGGGTTATACCCATGTAGAACTGATGCCCGTGATGGAACATCCCTATGATGCGTCGTGGGGGTATCAGGTCACGGGGTATTTTGCACCGACTTCCCGGTACGGGACACCGGATGATTTCCGTTTTTTTGTCGATCATATGCACGGGAACGGGATTGGCGTCATTTTAGACTGGGTTCCCGCCCATTTTCCGAAAGACGAGCACGGACTGGCGCGGTTTGACGGTACGTGCCTGTACGAGCATTTTGACCCGAGACAGGGGGAGCACCCGCACTGGGGGACGCTGATCTATAATTACGGGCGTCCGGAAGTTGTGAATTTCCTCGTTTCCAATGCGCTGTTCTGGCTGGATAAATACCATGCGGACGGACTGCGTCTCGATGCGGTGGCATCGATGCTCTATCTGGATTATGGGAAGCAGGATGGCGAATGGGTGGCAAATATGTATGGCGGCATAGAAAATCTCGAAGCGGTTGAATTTTTAAAGAAATTAAACAAAAAAGTGAAAGAGAGAAAAGACGGTTCGATCACGATTGCGGAAGAATCGACAGCATGGCCGATGGTTACAGGAGAGATCGACGAGGGTGGACTCGGGTTTGACCTGAAATGGAACATGGGATGGATGAACGATTATCTGGAGTATATCAAGACTGACCCGCTGTTTCGAAAGGGCAGGCACGGAATGCTCACGTTTAGCATGGTGTACCACTATTCGGAAAATTTTGTTCTCGTGTTCTCCCACGATGAGGTCGTACACGGCAAGGCGTCCATGTTTGGAAAGATGCCGGGGACACAGGAGCAGAAGCTGGCAGGCCTGCGTCTGACGTACGGGTATATGGCGGCACATCCCGGGAAAAAACTTTTGTTTATGGGTCAGGATTTCGGCCAGGAACGGGAGTGGAGCGAGGAGAGGGAACTCGATTGGGAGCTGCTTCACGACCAGCTGGCGGCAAGAAGCGATTCCGGCGATATTATTTCCATCAAATCCCCGCACACGCTGCTGCATGACTATGTGGCGTCGCTGTGGAAATTTTATAAGGAGCATCCGGCAATGTACGCATGGGACGACAGGCCCGAGGGATTTGAGTGGGTCAGCATGCTCGATGCCGACCACAGTGTCATTTCGTTTTTGCGCAAAAGCGCCGGGGAGACGCTTTTGGTCGTCTGCAATTTTACGCCTGTGACCTATGGGGAATTCCGGCTCGGCGTTCCATTGGCCGGAAAATATAAAGAAATATGGAACAGCGACAGTATAGGTTTTGGCGGAACGGGAAATATAAATCCAAGGCTGAAACAGTCAAAGGCCGTGAAACAGGATGGAATGGAGCAGTCGATCGAATTTGTGCTGGCGCCGTCCGCGATACAGATTTTTGAGTATACGCCGCAAAAAAATAAAAAGGAATGAAAGACAAGGAGACAGATTCATGAAAGACATAAACGGATACAGGTTGATCGTAAAGCAGGAATTGAAGGAGCTGGATGCCAGCGGGTATCTTCTCGAACATGAAAAAACAAAAGCGAAAGTAGTAGCAATCGAGGCAAAAGATGAGAATAAAGTATTTTCCATCGGATTTCGGACGCCGCCGAAAGATTCGACCGGGGTGGCGCATATCGTAGAGCATACCGTACTTTGCGGTTCGAAAAACTTTCCGGTGAAGGACCCGTTCATCGAACTGGAAAAGGGGTCTCTCAATACGTTCCTGAATGCGATGACGTATCCGGATAAGACGGTGTACCCGGTTGCGAGCTGCAATGACAAGGATTTCCGCAATCTGATGAATGTGTATTTGGACGCCGTGTTTTACCCCAATATTTATGAGGAAGAAAAGATCTTCCAGCAGGAGGGCTGGCACTATGAACTGACCGATGTGAATGGGCCGCTTACGTATAACGGCGTTGTGTTCAATGAGATGAAAGGGGTATATTCTTCCCCGAAAGAATTACTGGAGCGCAAGATCCAGCAGTCGCTTTTTCCTGATACGGCTTATGTCCACGAATCGGGCGGGGATCCGGCCGTGATCCCGGATCTGACATATCAGGACTATTTGGACTTTCATTCGCGCTATTATCATCCGTCCAACAGCTATCTCTATCTGTATGGGGATATGGACATGGCGGAACAGCTCGCTTGGATCGATGAGAACTATTTAAGCAGTTTTGACTATTTGGAAGTGGATTCCCGTATACAAAAGCAGGAGGCTTTTGAAAAACCGGTTGACTGCTGCAGCTATTATTCACTGGCCGAGGGGGAGTCGGCAGAGGAAAAAACGTATTTCAGCTACAATGCCGCTGTGGCGACTTCGTTAGACCGGGAGCTGTATCTCGCGTTCCAGGTGCTGAATTATGTGCTCGTACAGGGCGTCGGAGCGCCGGTCAAACAGGCGCTCATGGATGCGGGGATTGGGACGGAGATCGTAAGCTTTTATGACGAGGGGATCTACCAGCCCACGTTTTCTATTGTTGCGAAGAATGCGGCGGCGGATAAAAAGGAAATGTTTGCCGCCATCGTACGGGAGCAGCTGCAAAAACTCGTGACGGAAGGGATCAACCGGGATTCCCTGAACGCCGGACTGAATGCTTTGGAGTTCCGTTACCGCGAAGCCGATTTCGGGATGTATCCGAAAGGGCTTATGTATGGACTGCAGATTTTTGACAGCTGGCTGTACGATCCGGAAAAGCCGTTTATCCACCTTCAGGCAAATGAAACATTTCAAAAGCTGCGGGAGAAAATGGAAGACGGGTATTTTGAGTCGTTGATCCAGAAATATCTTTTGGATAACACGCACCGCTCGTTTGTGACGATCGAACCGAAGACCGGACTGACGGCGCAGATGGAAGAGCAGGAGGCAGCTCGTCTGAAAAAATATTTTGACACCCTTTCCGAAGTGCAGAAAGAGGAACTCATCCGGCAGACGGATGAGCTGAAACGCTATCAGGAGGAACCATCCCCGAAGGAGGCGCTGGAGAAGATCCCGCTTCTCGCGAGGGAGGACATCGGCACGAAGGCCAAAGGATTTTCGAATCGTGAAAAGACGGCGGCAG
Source organism: uncultured Eubacterium sp. (assembly GCA_910584065.1). Taxonomy (GTDB): domain Bacteria; phylum Bacillota; class Clostridia; order Lachnospirales; family Lachnospiraceae; genus Eubacterium_F. Next base: position 40,212 of record CAJTZN010000010.1, on the reverse strand, counting down.
GGTGTCCGGTCGTCCATCACGATTATTTTACAAACGGGATCCAGTACATTCAGATCTTGTTTGACATCAAGCCGCTTTTAAAAGATTACGCCCCGTATATCAGTTTGCTGTGTAATGTGCTGGGGTGCGTGGATACCGACCTGCACGATAAGCTTTCGTATTCGAATGAGATTTTGCAAAATGCCGGGGATATGTACTTTATGCCGAATTTATATCAGAGCCGGGTCAACCGGGATCAGTACAAGGCGTTTTTGGTGTTTGGAACAAAGGTGTTTGCCGACCGCTCGGAAAAGATCATCGATCTGCTGTATGAGGCATTGACCGTATCCCACCTGGAGGATGAAAAGCGGTTGAAGGAAATTATCGGGGAACAGAAGTCAGCGCTGATCATGCGTCTGCTTTCGACCGGCCACAGTACGGCCGTGAGCCGCGCGATGGCATATGATTCGGAACCGTCCCGGTATGACGAACAGTTCAGCGGTATTTCCTATTATCGTTTCTTATGCCGTCTGGAAGAGAATTTTGAAAGGGAAAAAGAGAATCTCATTCAGGTTCTCAAGTTTCTGACAGAACAGATCTTTACAGGCGGCAATATGAGCGCGGGCATTACGTGTACCGAGAGCGATTATGCGTCGTTCGAGCAGGCATTTACCGGTTTTGTGAAGAAAATGGAAACTCGTACCGGAGCCGGGCGTGCGGTGGAACCGGGGCTTGGCTGTGAAGAAATTACAGAGAATGAAGGGTTTAAAACGGCAGGACAGGTTCAGTTTGTCGCGCGCACCGGTAATTTTCTTGATGCGGGCGTACCGTACAGCGGCGTGTACAAGGTTGTGAGGTCGATCCTCGGGTTTGATTACCTGTGGAATGAGGTGCGGGTCAAAGGCGGCGCGTACGGTGTGATGTGCGCGTTCCCGAATACCGGCGAAGGGTATTTTGTCTCCTACCGGGATCCGAATCTCGCCCACACCAATGACGTGTACAAGGGCGTGCCCGAGTATTTGCGGAAGTTTGAAGCGGATGAGAGGGAGATGACGAAGTATATCATTGGAACGATCAGCAGCGTAGATACGCCGCTGACGCCGAAAGCCAAAGGTTCGCGGTCGATGGCAGCCTATCTGACCGGTGTGACGGAGGAGGATGTTCAGAAAGAACGGGACGAGATCCTTCATGCCACGGCGGAAGATATACGGGGAGCGGCTGCGATGGCGGAGGCCGTTTTGTCCGGCGGCGCGATCTGTGTTCTCGGGAATGAGGGCAAGGTGGCGGAGAATGAAAGTATGTTCCGGTCCGTGTCGACGCTGGGATGATCGCAGGCGGGGCACCGAAACGGAATGTGCAATTCCAATCTGGTAATATAAGTAACCGCCCTAGTGTACTGTACCATTCATCTTCGGCCAAACGACGCAGATGGAAATTCAGACAAGTCATTTGGCGAAATATGAATGGTACAGTATATTAGCGTATCGTTCGGATACAGGGGCGGTTTTTGAATGCTATTTGATCAGGTCATTATTTCTTTTCCCAATAAGTCCACTCTATACATGGCTCAAAACCGATAGCAGCATAAAACGGGTCGCCTCCACCGGTCATATGAGTGGCTCCCAAGGGTTTCATTCGGCGGTACATTTCAGACAGTGCAGCTGCCGCCAATCCCTTATTTCGATATTCGGGAACAGTGCATAAAGGTTCTAGATCATTTCATTGTAGCCCCAGGATTTTTTGTACCCTGCCTTGGATACGGCGTTTTTTGCTGATTCCTGGTCGTCAAAAAGAACGAATGTGTGTTTTTCGTCAATTCGGGGCATGTATTTCTCTGAATATTGCACCATTTCTTCTGCCAGTGATTCATATCCGGGGCGAATCGAAAAATAAATATGACTGATGGGATTTTCTGTAAAACAAAAAGCAACGATCGTGCCATCATCTTCCCAAATCTGATAGCGGTGTGTAAAAGATTTGTCCATCCAGTCACTTGATAAGGCATATTCCAAAAAGGGAGCGGGGACACCGTTTTTCCAATTCCTTTCATAGATTTCTACCATAAATTGACGTATTTCCATGAAATCACTTAAAATGCGAAAATTTCTGGTTGTAATATTTTTCATGCTGTTAATTCCTTTCTTTTCCAGATACGAAATTTGTTTTTGGATACGGCAAAAAAACAAAAAAACGAATCATGTGTATTCACATAATCCGTTCACATAAATAAGTAGAATCCGAATATAAAATACTGCAATCACATATTTTGCAAAAACTAAATAGAGATGTGCAAAATCATTTACAATCTCGGAGAGTTTATGTAGGATATTTACATGATGTGAACGTTGAAAAGTCTATTTTGCTGTAACAAAAACAAACGCATCTGTGTGCGTTGAGATTTTTAGTTACACTTGAAAAATAGACTATTGAATCATGCTCACACCTCATTTCATAAAAAGTAATTTGAGTATAACATATAAAAATTGTTGTGTAAAGTATGGGTTGCAGGGATGTTTTAAAGTGATAATCTAAAGCAATTAGGAAGATTTATCAACAAGAATGCCAGGTCCCGTTGCTTTTGGCTGCTGGTTGTGATAAAATGATTTCAAAATAAGATGGTTTTTCATTATTTGATGATGACTTTATGAGCATTGTATTTGACCGTAATATAGAAGCAACGGAATTTCTGCTGAATACGATTTTAGAACGCGACGACATAGAAGTATTAGAGGTAATCGGTCAGAGAGAGTATAAAAATGCTGTGATTGGCGGACGTTCTATCCGTATAGATATTTTTGCCAGAGATTCTACAGGAAAGATTTATGATATTGAAGTACAGCAATCTGACGAGGGGGCGGATGTTCACAGAGCCAGATTTAACAGCAGTATGATTGATACAAGAATGTTAAAGGAAGGTCAGAAATTTAAGGAATTGCATGAATCTTATGTTATATTTATTGCGAGAAATGATGTGATGGGAAGCGAATTGCCATTGTATCACATAGATCGAGTGGTAAAAGAGACAGGTTTGCCCTTCGGGGACGGTTCGCATATTATTTATGTGAACGGAAGTTATAAAAATGAACATGATCCAATCGGAAAACTGATGCGTGATTTAAACTGCAAGAAATCAAAGGATGCGTATTATCCGATATTGGCAAAGCAGCTGCATTATTTTAAGGAGACAAAAGGAGGGCGGGCGATCATGTGTAAAGCGGTAGAAGAGCTGGCGGGGAAATGGGCGGCTAGAAGTGCAGAAGAAAGCAGGCTTGAAACAATTGTTGGTAATCTGAAAAGTATCATGAAATCAATGTCATTTACATTAGAACAGGCAATGGATGTTTTAGAATTATCAGAAGAAGACCGGTCAGTTCTTTTAAAACGATTTTGAGGAGGATTAAAAATGAATGGAAAGATGAAAAAGACAGTTAAGAAAATATTTGTATTTCCCCTTTTTTTAATATATTTTCTTATCGTGGAAGTATGGGTCGGTGCCGGCATTTATCATGTGTGGGATAAGATGATGAAATGGACGGATAAATAAATCGGAGGGAAACATGGCAGAGGATAACAACGGACAGGAATACAAATCCGGCTTCGCCGCTTTGGTCGGCAGGCCGAACGTGGGAAAATCGACGCTCATGAACCGCATCATCGGGCAGAAGATCGCGATCACGAGCAATAAACCGCAGACGACGAGAAACCGGATCCAGACGATCTATCACGAGGAGCGGGGGCAGATCGTTTTTTTGGATACGCCGGGGATCCATAAGGCAAAAAACAAATTGGGCGAATATATGGTCAATGTAGCGGAGCGGACATTTGACGAGGTCGATATGATCCTGTGGATCGTGGAGGCGACGACGTTTATCGGAAAGGGCGAACAGCATATCGCCGAACAGTTAAAAAAGGCAGATATTCCGGTACTTCTTGTCATGAATAAGATCGATAAGGTGAAAAAGGACGAGCTGCTCGCCTGTATTGACGCATACCAGAAGGTTATGGATTTTGATGAGATCATTCCAGTGTCGGCAAGCAAGGGGGAAAATGTGGATCGTCTCGTGGATGTGATGTTTGAATATCTGGAAGCGGGACCGCAGTTTTATGACGGAGATACCGTGACGGATCAGCCGGAGCGGCAGATCGTAGCCGAGTTGATCCGGGAAAAGGCGCTCCGCCTTCTGTCGGATGAGATCCCGCACGGGATCGCGGTCGTTATCGATCAGATGAAACGCCGTCCGGGACGGAGCGGGATGTATGACATTGACGCTACCATTATATGTGAGAGGGATTCCCATAAAGGGATCATCATCGGCAAACAGGGGCAGATGTTAAAAAAGATCGGGAGTAAAGCGCGTTTAGAGATTGAAGATTTCCTTCAAACTAAGGTGAACTTAAAGCTGTGGGTGAAGGTGAAGAAGGACTGGCGGGACAGTGATTTCCTTCTGAAAAATTTTGGATATAATAAGAATCATTTGGAATAATGTTCTAGTATATGGACTTTCTTTTGTGGAGAAGCTAATGAGTGAAAAGGAACTACTTTCATCAACAATTTATAAACCACGGAGGAAACCAACATGCAAAGTAATAATTGGGAAAATTTTTATCAGTCAGGGAGGATATCTGACTACCTGAAGTATATAGATTCTGCCAGAAATGCGGCAGAGGGGACAGGGGAGTATTCGAGCAGGGACAATTTGTCCGGCAGTATGGAGTCGGTGCAGTATGCAGGAGAAAGTGACAGGGATGGTGCTCTCGGGCACACCGGTTGGTGAATATGATAAAAGGCTTGTCATACTTACGAAAGAGCGCGGGAAGATCTCCGCGTTCGCAAGGGGGGCCAGAAGGCCGAAGAGTTCACTGTTAGCGGCCAGTGAACCGTTCACCTTCGGGGAATTTATCCTCTACCGCGGGCGGGATTCTTATACGGTGTCGTCGGTGGAAGTGAGCAATTATTTTTCCGAACTGCGGGAGGAACTGGAAGATATTTATATGGGCATGTATTTCTGCGAGGTGGCGGACTATTTTACGCGGGAAAACCTGGATGCCAGAGAGGTGCTGAAGCTTTTGTACCAGTCGCTGCGCGCCCTGAAAGTGCCCTCTCTTCCACGCGGTCTCGTAAAAACGGTTTATGAATTTAAAATGATCGCTGTAAACGGGGAAGCGCCCCGTTTATTTGCGTGTGCCGGCTGCGGGCGGAAGGAAGGACTGGCTTATTTCCACAAGCGGGAGGCCGGGGTCTTGTGCGAGGACTGTTACGGAGCCGCGCCCGATCGTGGGAGGGGAGCGGCCCGTATCACCGGGACGACGGTTTATACTCTGCAGCGGATCGTCGCCTCACCGGTGGAAAAGTTATATACGTTCAACGTGTCGGAACCAGTGCTTCGTGAACTGGAGCGCGTGGTAAGCGGCTATTTTACGGAAAAGGTGGATAAAACATTTCCGTCTGCCGAAATGCTCTCGCTTACGGAGTCGTTCCCCATGTGATCTCGTTGGCGCACGACCCGGTCTGGAAATATTCCTTCAGATTGGAGAGGGTGACGCTGGCGATCCCCTGCAGCGCCTCTTCGGTCAGGAAGGCCTGATGAGACGTAATGATGACGTTTGGGCGCGATACTAAGATCGACAGGGTATCGTCTTTGATCACGATATTGGAAAAGTCTTCGTAAAAAAGATCGGATTCCTCTTCGTAGACGTCGAGTCCGGCAGCGCCTACTTTTCCCGAAGTCAGGCCGTCTAACAGGGACTGGCTCTCGATCAGGCTGCCGCGCGACGTGTTGATGAGGTATACTCCCTGTTTCATCATGGCGATCGAATCTTTGTTGATGATGTGATGCGTTTCTTTCGTCAGTGGACAGTGGAGGGAGATGATGTCGCTCTCCCGGAACAGAGTTTCCAATTCTACGTAGTTTATGCCGCTGTCTTCCGCGGGATATTTGTCATAGGCAAGTATATTGGCACCAAATCCCCGGCAGATGTCGATGAACACCCGCCCGATCTGTCCGGTCCCGATGACGCCGACCGTCTTTCCGTGGATGTCAAATCCGATCAGGCGGTTGAGGCTGAAATTGAAATCGCGCGTGCGGATATAGGCTTTGTGTATTTTTCGGTTCAGCGTCAGGATGAGCGCCATCGCGTGCTCGGCGACGGCGTACGGGGAATAGAAGGGAACGCGCAGGATCTGTATTTTTCCCTGCGCCGCTTTCAGGTCCACGTTGTTGTAACCGGAACAGCGCATGGCGAGAACAGGAACTTTTTCGCTGTACATCGTGTCGATCACTTTTTTGTCAATATCATCGTTGACAAAGGCGACGACGCCGTCATAATCTTTTACGAGTTTACATGTCTTTGGCGTGAGTTTACCCTCGAAATAATCAATTTCAAATTGGTCGTTGAATTTGTCAAACCATATTTTGTCGTAAGGTTTCGTGTCAAAAAAAGCTATTTTTTTCATGATCTCCTCCAAATTCTATTCTTTATCCGTTATCATTTCCCACCGTACTATTTGTTATGCACCATATGACATTTTTCTCATAAAATGAGGTAAAAGTTGCTTCGGCAGCGCAGAATTGCCTTGCAACAAAATGTGTAAAAAAGGGGGCGGCTTATGGGTGCGATATTGTCGGCGGATCATATTTCCTATTCGTACCACAGTGTGTACGGGGAAACGCTTGCGATCGATGATCTGAGTTTCCAGGTGGAGGAAGGTGAATTTCTGGCGGTCGTAGGACCGAGCGGCTGTGGGAAAACTACGCTGTTATCTATCATTTCCGGACTGATCGAACCGGACTGCGGTAAGGTGTTCATCGGAAATGAGGAGCGGGGAAAATCAGGGATCAACATTGGCTATATGCTGCAGAGGGATCATTTGCTGGAATGGAAAAATACATATGAAAACGCGAGGCTGGGACTGACGATACAAAAGGAGGAAAAAGAGGAAGATAAGATCATGCTGCTAAACCATCTTTTTCAGTCGTATGGACTTGTTTCCTTTCAAAAATCAAAACCGTCAGAACTGTCCGGCGGCATGCGGCAGCGGGTGGCGCTGATCCGCACGCTTTTGATGGAGCCGGACCTGCTCTTGTTAGATGAACCGTTTTCGGCGCTGGACTACCAGACGCGGCTCGAAGTGTCCGATGATATATGGAAGATCATCAAAAAGGAAAAAAAGACGGCAATTCTCATTACACACGATATTTCCGAGGCCATCAGTATGGCTGACCGGGTGCTTGTGCTCACGGCGCGGCCGGCATCACTGAAAAAGGAGATTCCGATCCGTCTGACATTTGAGGATGAGGTCACGCCGTTCAAGGCGAGGAGCGCGCCCGAGTTTCATCATTATTTTAATGAGATATGGGAGGAGTTAAATGGTGGAAAATAAAGTGTCTATTCGGGATCTGAAACGAAGTCTTTCAAAGGAATGTTCGGCCAGGCAGCGGGATTTTATCCTGTCACATATCCGGCAGAAGCGAAGCGTACGTTTTTTCCAGATCAGTATTTTTTTCACATTTCTTGCGGCATGGGAGATCGCTGCTAGGACCGGTGCTGTCGATCCTTTTGTGTTTAGTAGTCCGTCGCGCATGGTTTCGTGCTTTGCCGACCTTTCTGCCGACGGGAGCATTTATTATCATATTGGGATCACGCTTCTGGAAACGTTTGTCAGCTTTTTCTTTATCATGTTTTTCGGCATCGTGGTCGCTGTCCTGTTATGGTGGAACCGGACGGTGGCGAAAGTGTGCGAACCTTATCTCGTCGTGCTGAACAGCCTGCCGAAAACGGCGCTCGCTCCGGTTTTTATCGTATGGCTCGGCAATAATATGAAGACGATCATCGTCGCGGCGGTGTCTGTGGCTGTGTTTGGGAGCATCATCACACTCCACACGGCATTTTGCTCCGTGGAAGACGAGAAGATCAAGCTGATCCGCACACTCGGAGGAAAGAGGATTGATATTTTGAAATACGTCGTCCTGCCGGGAAACGTCCACACGATCGTGAGCAATATGAAAGTAAATATCGGTCTGTCACTCGTCGGCGTCATCATCGGGGAATTTCTCGCCGCCAATGCCGGACTCGGCTATCTGATCGTATACGGCAGCCAGGTGTTTAAGCTGGATTATGTCATACTCAGCATCGTCATTCTCTGCATTGTCGCGACCGGATTATATAAGGGACTCGAGGCCGTAGAAAAATATTTTTATAAATAGCAAAAAGGTCTTTTCTATCCCCTTAAAATGGTGTATACTAGTATTTAAGAATACGTAAGGAAACCACTGAATGGAGGTAGAATCATGAAAAGAGTCCTATTTGTAGCTTCTGAGTGCGTACCGTTCATCAAGACGGGCGGGCTGGCCGATGTTGTTGGCTCCCTGCCAAAATATTTTAACAAGGATGAGTTTGACGTACGGGTTATGGTGCCGAAGTATATGGCGATACCGGAAGAATATAAAAACCAGATGGAATTTATCACGCATTTTTATCTTGAACTTGCCTGGCGTAAGCAGTATGTAGGTATTTTCCAGATGGAATATCAGGGCGTGACGTTCTACTTTTTGGACAATGAATTTTATTTTAGCGGAAATACTCCTTATGGGGAAATTTATCAGGACATTGAGAAATTTGCTTTCTTTGGGAAGGCAGCGTTATCTTCGCTTCCCCTGATTGGATTCCGTCCAGATATCATTCACTGTCATGACTGGCAGACGGGATTGATCCCGGTATATTTGAAGGATTCGTTCCAGCAGGGAGAATTTTTCCGCGGGATCAAGTCGATCATGACGATCCATAATCTGAAATTCCAGGGCATTTGGGATAAGAAGACCGTGATGGATACGGCCGGACTGGATGCGTACTATTTTACACCGGATAAATTGGAAGCGTATGGCGATGCGAACTATTTGAAGGGTGGTTTGGTGTATGCGGACCAGATCACGACGGTGAGCGATACATACGCCGAAGAGATCAAGACACCTTTTTATGGAGAAAAGCTGGATGGCCTGATCAATGCCAAGGCGAACTGTCTGACAGGTATCGTGAACGGATTGGATTATGATGAATACAATCCGGCCAAAGATCCGCTGATCGCGGTCAATTATGACGCGAGGACGTTCCGCAAGGAAAAGATCAAAAACAAGCGGGCGCTGCAGAGAGAACTGGGACTGGCCCAGGATGATAAGAAGTTTATGATCGGGATCGTTTCCCGTCTCACGGATCAGAAGGGATTTGACCTGATCGACTACGTGATCGAAGAAATCTGCGCGGAAGACACGCAGCTCGTCGTTCTGGGAACCGGAGATGAGAAGTACGAGCATTTGTTCCGCCACTTTGCATGGAAATATCCGGATCGGGTTTCGGCAAACATTTTTTACTCGAACGAGCGGTCGCATAAGATCTATGCTTCTTGCGACGCGTTTTTGATGCCGTCGCTGTTTGAGCCGTGCGGACTGAGCCAGCTGATGAGCCTGCGCTACGGCACGGTACCGATCGTGCGCGAGACGGGCGGACTGAAAGACACGGTAGAGCCGTACAATGAATACGAAGGAACGGGTACCGGTTTTTCCTTTGCGAATTACAATGCGCACGAGATGCTGAACACGATCCGTTACGCGAAATACGTTTACTACGATAAGCGCCGCGACTGGAATAAGATCATCGACCGCGGCATGGCGAGGGATTTCTCATGGGCAAATTCCGCGAAAAAGTATGAGGATTTGTACCGGCGCATGTAAAAGGGAACGATTTTCCTGAAAAAAATCACATTACCCCTTGAAATTTTTGGATAAATTGGGTAGAATAGGTTTTAGAAGTTTGTAAATTTTTTAACAAACACGAAGAAAGTATATCATTTTATTTAGGAGGAAACGACAAATGGCAGTAAAAGTAGCGATTAACGGATTCGGACGTATTGGACGTCTTGCATTCAGACAGATGTTTGGAGCAGAAGGATACGAAGTAGTAGCGATCAATGACCTGACAAGCCCTAAGATGCTTGCTCACCTTTTGAAGTATGACTCTTCTCAGGGTAAATACGAGAAAGCGGATACGGTATCTGCTGGTGAGGATTCCATCACAGTTGACGGAAAGACCATCAAGATCTATAAAGAGCCAGATGCCAATAACTGCCCTTGGGGTGAACTCGGTGTAGACGTTGTTCTTGAGTGTTCCGGATTCTATACATCAAAGGAGAAAGCGCAGGCACATATCAATGCCGGTGCCCGCAAAGTTGTTATTTCGGCTCCTGCTGGAAATGATCTTCCGACGATCGTTTACAACACAAACCATGAGACGTTGAAAGCGGAGGATACGATCATTTCGGCTGCTTCCTGTACGACAAACTGTCTTGCTCCGATGGCAGATGCGCTGAACAAGTATGCCCCGGTACAGTCTGGTATCATGGTTACGATCCATGCCTACACAGGCGACCAGATGACACTGGACGGCCCGCAGAGAAAAGGCGACCTCAGAAGATCCCGTGCAGCTGCAGTGAACATTGTGCCAAACAGCACAGGTGCAGCAAAGGCGATCGGCCTTGTTATTCCGGAACTGAACGGCAAACTGATCGGTTCTGCTCAGCGTGTTCCGACACCGACAGGTTCTACGACGATCCTGACAGCAGTAGTGAAAAAAGCCGGCGTTACCGCAGAGGATGTCAATGCAGCGATGAAAGCAGCAGCAAACGAGTCCTTTGGATACAATGAAGACGAAATCGTTTCATCTGACGTGATCGGTATGAGATACGGTTCCCTGTTTGATGCAACACAGACAATGGTGAACCCGGTAGGCGACGATCTTTACGAAGTACAGGTTGTTTCCTGGTATGACAACGAGAACTCATACACGAGCCAGATGGTAAGAACGATCAAATACTTCAGCGAACTTTCCTAATTTGAAACTCGCATTTGATTGAAACCCAAACGGGTCCGGTCTGTCAATGGGACCGAACCCGTTTTTGCTATGAAGCTTAAAGGAAGGAGATAACATAATGTTAAACAAAAAATCTGTGGATGATATCAATGTAAAGGGCCAGAGAGTGCTGGTTCGCTGTGATTTTAACGTTCCGTTGCAGGACGGAAAGATCACGGACGAAAATCGTCTGGTGGCAGCGCTCCCGACGATTAAGAAACTGATCGCGGACGGGGGAAAAGTCATCCTCTGCTCCCATCTCGGAAAGCCAAAAGGAGAGCCGAAGCCGGAACTTTCACTGGCTCCGGTAGCAACCCGTCTCTCAGAACTTCTCGGACAGGAAGTTACATTTGCCGCTGACGCCAATGTCGTGGGCGATAATGCGAAGGCAGCCGTTTCCGCGATGAAGGACGGAGATGTTGTGCTTCTCGAGAATACGCGTTATCGTGCGGAAGAGACGAAAAACGAGGACGCATTTTCAAAAGACCTCGCTTCGCTCGCCGATGTATTTGTCAATGACGCATTCGGTACGGCTCACAGGGCGCACTGTTCTAACGTCGGCGTTACCAAATATGTAGATACGGCTGTTGTCGGTTATTTGATGCAGAAAGAGATTGATTTCCTCGGGAATGCGGTAAATAACCCGGAAAGACCGTTTGTAGCCATTCTTGGCGGCGCTAAAGTTTCTTCTAAGATTTCTGTCATTGAGAATCTTTTGGATAAAGTAGATACATTGATCATCGGCGGCGGTATGGCATACACATTTATGGCAGCGCACGGCGAAGAAGTCGGAAAATCTCTTCTTGAGGAAGACTACAAGCAGTATGCTCTTGATATGGAAAAGAAAGCGGAGGAAAAAGGCGTGAAGCTTTTGATTCCGATTGATACGATCGTGGCGGATGATTTCTCAAATGATGCCAACACAAAAATTGTCGGACGCGGAGAGATTCCGGCCGATATGGAAGGCCTTGACATCGGCCCGGAAACACAGAGATTGTTTGCGGAAGCCATAGCCGGAGCCAAAACCGTCGTATGGAACGGCCCGATGGGATGCTTCGAAATGCCGAACTTCGCCAAAGGAACCGTAGCCGTAGCCGAGGCAATGGCGAACCTGCAAGGCGCCACGACGATCATCGGCGGCGGTGACAGCGCAGCAGCCGTAAACCAGCTCGGCTTTGGCGACAAGATGACCCATATCTCAACAGGCGGCGGCGCTTCGCTGGAGTTTTTGGAAGGCAAAGATCTCCCAGGCGTAGTGGCAGCGAACAACGCGTAAGCAACGAGCCCTTCAAAATCCAGGACAGAAACAAAAATGATGCTCGCATCATTTCTTGCTTCTGTCCTGGATTTTAGCGGGCGACTGCCCGCGTGCAGACTGCGGAGCGAAGCGGAGCAGGATGCTAGAAGGAGGCGACTGCCCGCGTGCAGACTGCGGAGCGAAGCGGAGCAGGATGCTAGAAGGAGGCGACTGCCCGCGTGCAGACTGCGGAGCGAAGCGGAGCAGGATGCTAGAAGGGCGCCCCCCCCTTTCGCGGAGCCCAACCGTCCCCATACTCCCAAACCCGCCTGCAGCCCGCAACCCCGAAGCGCAGTCAAATGCCCGCAAACCCTCAAAAAAAGAAAGGAAACCCAACATGTCAAGAAAAAAAATAATCGCAGGAAACTGGAAAATGAACAAAACCCCAAGTGAAGCAGTAGCACTTGTCAATGAATTAAAACCGTTAGTAGCAACCGAAAACGCCGACGTCGTATTCTGCGTCCCAGCCATCGACATCATCCCCTGCATCGAAGCAGCAAAAGGCACAAACATCCAAATCGGAGCTGAGAACATGTACTACGAGGAAAGCGGCGCCTACACCGGTGAGATCGCCCCTGACATGCTCACGGATGCCGGCGTGAAATACGTCATCATCGGCCACTCCGAACGCCGCGAATACTTCGCAGAAACTGACGAAACCGTAAACAAAAAAGTATTAAAAGCCTTTGAACACGGCATCACCCCGATCATCTGCTGCGGTGAATCCCTCACACAGAGAAAACAGGGAATCTACATCGACTGGATCCGCATGCAGATCAAGATCGCCTTCCAAAACGTGACAGCCGACCAGGCAAAGAACGCCGTGATCGCCTACGAGCCGATCTGGGCGATCGGCACCGGCGAAACAGCGACTTCCGATCAGGCGGAAGAAGTGTGCAAAGCGATTCGCGACTGTATCGCGGAAGTATACGACGAGGCAACCGCCTCCGAAATACGCATCCAGTACGGCGGCTCGGTCAACGCGGGAAATGCGGCAGAACTCTTTACAAAACCGGATATCGACGGCGGCCTTGTAGGCGGAGCATCCTTAAAAGCCGACTTTGGCAAGATCGTAAATTATTAAGCAAACGTTGTAATAGCAGTAAAAAGGGGTATCAAGGAAAGAGGATTCCTTTGATATCCCTTTTGAGTTAGGGGGCTGTGTAAGAGTGATCAAAAGTTTTATATTTGAAAATTTTAAGAGCTTTGAAAGGGCGGAACTTAATATAGAAACCCTGACAACTCTTATTGGCACTAATTCATCAGGGAAAAGTAATGCAATAGAGGCAATTGCAATATTGGCAATGGCTTCTACAGGAATGGATCTGGGCACAATACTTGATGGAACAAAAAATACAGGAACTATTGTAAGGGGAGGCAGTCATGGCTGTGCCAGATTTAAAACAAGTGCCTTTAAATTAGGATGTTTGATTGACTTGGACGAGAATAACGACCTTTTGTATGAGATGAAAGTAGGAGTTAATGGTCATGTTGTGATTGATGAAGAAGGATTATATCTGGTAAAGACAAATACACTTGGGCCAAAAACAAATAAATTATTTAAAACGAAGCCTGTAGAGAAAGAAAGGGCAGAAATAAAAGTTCAATACAAAAACGGGAGGAAGGGAAATGATCCTGATACGATCTGTGTTCGTTCTTCTGCCATTTTACCTCAGATCATCAATAAAATAGCTAGAGATACGGAGGATGAACGTGTATACGTTGATCTAATGGAACGAGTTGTGAAACATTTGAAAAATATTAAGATTCTAAATCCAATCCCTTCTGAAATTCGAGATTATGTAAGAATCTCAGATGTTGAATTAAGAATGAATTGCGATAACCTATCTGCAGTTCTAAACGAAATGTGTAAAGATCGGAATAGCAAGGAGATGCTGCTGGATATTGTCAGAAGCCTTCCCGAGAATGATGTGATAGATATTGAATTTATTGAGACAAAAATTGGAGATGTGATATTTGCTTTAAGAGAGAAAAGTTATAATTCGATCAATCGCGTCGATGCGAGACAATTGTCAGATGGTACATTGCGCTGCATTGCTGTGTTGGCGGCTGTCTTGATGAGTGATCCAGGCAGCATGGTCTTAATAGAAGAAATTGATAATGGCATTCATCCGGCAAGAGTATATAAGCTTATTGAACAGTTGATAAAAATTGGGAAAAAGCGTCAGATCGATCTTGTGATCACTACACATAATGCTACTTTGATGGATTCCTATAAAAAGAATGAACTGGTCGGAGTATCTGTTGTTTATCGGGACAAAGAAAAGGGAGGAAGTAAAATCATCTCTTTTGTCGATATTGATAATTTCCCGGCTATGCTGGCTGCAGGTGGGTTGGGCAATGCTATGATTGATGAAAGCCTGCTGGCTGCATTGAAGGAAGAAAAACAGAAAAAAGATTATTCCTGGCTGGGGGTGTAGTTTATGAATGTTAAATTTATTGATACCTCTGTGATGTTAAACCTGTTAGAGGTTCCCCATATGTGTGAGGATGTTCAAAAGGTGAAGGAGCAGTGGAAACGAACTCTGGAAGCGGGAGATATTCTGATCATGCCAGCGGCAACAATAATAGAAACCGGCAATCACATTGCGCATATAGCAAATGGGAATAAGCGCAGAGAAATAGCTGGGAGATTCGGAGAATTTCTAAGAAAGACTGCGAATGGAGAAGCTCCCTGGCAGTTGTATGGAGTAAAAAATACGAACGAAGAGTTATTGTATTTAGCAGATAATATAGAGGAGTTTGCTACAAGGGAGATAGGTATCGGCGACATGTCGATTGTGTATGCGTATCACCATTACATAGAAGAAACTCCCGCAGTTGGCAGCATCATGATATGGAGTATGGATTCACATTTACAGGGATACAGAAAAGAGAATGTGTCTATGATCAGAAGGCGTGGGAAATAATCAATTTTGCGATGGAAACGTCTCAGTATTTACATATTATGTAGCGTTCCAGAATGGAGAGGAAGATGAAACGATTGAAAAAATGTATTTGCATGTATCTTATTGCCGCCCTGACTATAGCAGGTATTTCAAATTCCAACAAAAGCGGCAGAAAAGAGAGGACAGCCAGAACCAGCTGAAACAACGGAGAGAACCGCGCCTATCACACCGGCACCAACAAAACTGCCGGAACCGACGATGGTGCCGAAACCGACCGGAAATCCCTCTACAAGCCCCAAACCGACGGAATATCCTTCCTTGAGCGCGAGCCCGGCACCGAGTTACGCCCCCAAACTGGCAGCACCGGTTTTACATACAGCAGCCGCGGATGAAAAAGGGATTCATATTACGTTTTCCAGCGTAGAAGGGGCGCGGACGGATACATCATTTACCGTTCGGAGACGAAAAATGAATGGCGCAAAGGAAAGCTGAAAAAGTACAAGGTGCTGCGCGGTGAAAAGAACACAAAACTGACTGTGCCCAAAGTGAAAAACGGCATGTGCTATCACTATGGGATTCTGGCATATGCAGTAAAAAAAGGTGTGACGATCGAGGGAAATACCGCATCATACAGCCGGTACGCCGATTACTACGGACACGAAAACGAAAGTTACGAGCATCGGTGGAAGCGGATCTACCAAAATAAAAAAACAGAATATGATCACCGCAAGTCAGGAAAATATATGACGACGATCCGCGTAAAGGTGTGGGATTTTGCCCACGGCATGTCGGGAAGAAAGATTACAAAGAGTAAGACTTTTTCGGTCCATAAGAAGATCGCGCCGACTATGAAGAAGATCTTGACATTGAGAAGGCATTCCGCAAGTATGGATATACGCGAGGCCTATGGGGAACCCGCAAAGATTACATGCACTTTTCCTATTTTGGAACTTAAAATATAATAAAATAGACAATGAATACTGACAATTTTTGTGAAAACCGCTAAAAAAAGGTTTATTTGGTAAAAAAGTGCTTTATCTTTCGGTATGGGTTGTGTTATAATATTCACAGCGACCATTCAAATGCAATTTTGAAGGTCAAAATCACAATACTATATTATATAGGAGGAATTTATAGACATGGCAAACAAATGGGTTTATTTATTCAGTGAAGGAAATGCCAACATGCGTGAGCTTTTGGGTGGTAAAGGCGCGAACCTTGCCGAGATGACCTCGCTCGGTCTTCCGGTACCGCAGGGATTTACGATCACGACAGAGGCTTGTACGCAGTACTATGAAGACGGCCGTGAGATCAATGATGAGATTCAGGGTCAGATAAACGAGTACATCGTAAAGATGGAAGAGATTACAGGTAAAAAATTTGGTGACAAGGAGAACCCGCTCCTCGTTTCGGTTCGTTCCGGTGCCCGTGCATCCATGCCGGGAATGATGGATACGATTCTGAACCTCGGACTGAATGAGACAGTAGTAGAAGTTATTGCAGAGAAGTCAAACAACCCGCGCTGGGCTTGGGACTGCTACAGAAGATTTATTCAGATGTATTCCGATGTCGTAATGGAAGTCGGAAAAAAATATTTCGAAGAACTGATCGATAAGATGAAAGCTGACCGCGGTGTACAGCAGGATGTGGAACTGACGGCTGACGACTTAAAAGAACTGGCAAACCAGTTTAAGGCAGAGTACAAAGAGAAAATCGGCGCTGATTTCCCGGATGATCCGAAAGAGCAGCTGATGGGCGCGATCAAAGCCGTATTCCGTTCGTGGGACAACCCTCGTGCCAACGTATACCGTCGTGATAACGATATCCCGTATTCATGGGGTACAGCAGTAAACGTTCAGTCCATGGCATTTGGTAACATGGGCGATGACTGCGGTACTGGTGTTGCCTTTACCCGTGACCCGGCTACCGGCGAGAGAAAGCTGATGGGTGAGTTCCTGAAGAACGCGCAGGGCGAGGACGTGGTTGCCGGTGTTCGTACACCGATGCCGATCGCACAGATGGAGCAGGAGTTCCCAGAGGCATTCGCGCAGTTCAAAGATGTTTGTTCCACACTGGAAAACCACTACAGAGATATGCAGGATATGGAGTTCACAGTTGAGAACAAGAAACTGTACATGCTCCAGACACGTAACGGAAAGAGAACAGCACAGGCGGCTCTTAAAATTGCCTGCGACCTCGTAGACGAGGGAATGAGAACAGAGGAAGAAGCGGTTGTCATGATCGATCCGCGTAACCTGGATACGCTTCTCCATCCGCAGTTCGACGCTGCCGCCCTGAAACAGGCGACGCCGATGGCAAAAGCACTCGGTGCTTCTCCGGGAGCAGCCTGCGGTAAGATCGTATTTACAGCAGAAGACGCGGTAGAGTGGAATGCCCGCGGCGAGAAAGTCGTTCTCGTTCGTCTTGAGACTTCTCCGGAAGACATTACCGGTATGAAGGCTTCTCAGGGTATCCTGACTGTCCGCGGCGGTATGACGAGCCATGCAGCCGTTGTAGCCCGTGGTATGGGAACATGCTGCGTATCCGGCTGCGGTGACATTAACATGGATGAGGAAAACAAGAAATTTACATTAGGCGGGAAAGAGTTCCACGAAGGAGATTCCATTTCCATCGACGGTTCTACCGGAAATATTTACGATGGCATCATCCCGACCGTAGATGCGACGATCGCCGGTGAGTTCGGCCGTATCATGGACTGGGCAGACAAGTACCGCACGATGAAAGTCCGCACAAATGCCGATACGCCGGCTGACGCAAAGAAAGCCCGCGAGCTTGGCGCTGAAGGTATCGGTCTTTGCCGTACGGAGCACATGTTCTTTGAAGAGGACAGGATCGCTGCATTCCGTGAGATGATCTGTGCTGATACGGTAGAAGAGAGAGAAGCTGCTCTCGACAAGATCCTCCCATATCAGCAGAGTGACTTCGAGGCGCTTTACGAGGCTTTGGAAGGAAATCCGGTTACGATTCGTTTCCTGGATCCGCCTCTGCATGAATTTGTTCCAACCGAAGAGGCTGACATCAAGAAGCTGGCTGACGCACAGGGCAAATCGGTAGAAGACATCAAGGCGCTCATCGCTTCCCTGCATGAGTTCAACCCGATGATGGGACACCGTGGATGCCGTCTTGCCGTGACATATCCTGAAATTGCAAAAATGCAGACAAAAGCTGTCATCCGCGCAGCGATCAACGTTCAGAAGGCACATGCAGACTGGACCGTAAAACCGGAGATCATGATTCCATTGATCGGTGATGTAAAGGAATTGAAATATGTGAAGAAATTCGTTGTTGAGACCGCAGACGCGGAAATCGCAGCAGCAGGCAGCAGCCTCCAGTATGAGGTTGGTACGATGATCGAGATTCCTCGTGCTGCCCTGACAGCGGATGAGATCGCGAAGGAAGCTGACTTCTTCTGCTTCGGTACAAACGACCTGACGCAGATGACATTCGGATTCTCCCGTGATGACGCCGGCAAGTTCCTGGATGCTTATTATGACGCTAAGATCTTTGAGAACGATCCATTTGCGAAACTGGATCAGACGGGTGTTGGCAAGCTGATGGAGACAGCATTGAAGCTTGGCAAGCCGGAAAACAGCGCGCTTCACTGTGGTATCTGCGGCGAGCACGGCGGAGATCCGTCTTCGGTAGAGTTCTGTAATAAGATCGGTTTGGATTATGTATCCTGTTCACCGTTCCGTGTACCAATTGCACGGTTGGCGGCAGCACAGGCGGCGATTGCCAATGGAGGGAAATAATTGAAGATTCAATTCACTTGATGACAATTACAGTAACGGTGGACGATGAGAGGGATTTCCTTAGACAAAGTCCAAAGTACCGAAAATGTAATAAGTATCAAGATTTAATAGTTGAACTTTATATTTAGTCTACAAAAGGGGCTAAACAGTAAACCCGAAAGGGAATATTGTTTAGCTCCTTTTTTGCGTTCGCTACAAGTAAATGCGTGTGTAACACGAATTGCGGATTGCAAATGACTGCTTGAAAAATTAGAAAGGGGATGAGATATGTGTTAAAAATCCGATTACAGGGAACCAAAAAGGAACTCCGCTGGTTCTTGAAAGGCATGGAGAGAGATTCCAGATATGAAGTGGAGAACATATCGACTTTCAAGTCATGTGACGGAGATGCCAGATTTCGCAGACTGTATGTCAACGTGAGGCGAAAGGAAAAGCAGAATGGGAAAGGGGTGGCAAGCGGTGTAAAAACGTAGGAAGGCAGGTGGTTCGGATGGTCAGATACTTAAAAAAGAGGAAACTGTATGCAATAGCAAAATCATTGATTAAAGAGGAATTTCCATTATGTAAAGATTGTAAATATACCTTTTATCGGGGTTCGGAGTGGATTACAGGCGGAAGTTACAAAATATCATCATTAGCCTGTGGTGCTTGGATACATATAAACCGATGCCGATTTGATGAAGAAACCGATGATTTTGTCTACGAAGAAGAAATATATTCTAATTTTTGGGATGGCAAATACCATTATCACAGTATTAACGGAAAGCCTGTGGCGATGGATGTTTCATAAAATATAAAGAATACGGAGGTTCAGAATTATGAGCAGAGTGATAGCAATAGCAAACCAAAAAGGTGGTGTTTCCAAGACTACCACAACAGTAAATCTTGGAATCGGACTGGCAAGAAAGGGGAAAAAGGTTCTGGTAATTGATGCCGATCCGCAATCCTCTCTGACAGAAAGCCTCGGCTTTCATCAGACAGACCAGTTGGAGGTGACTTTATCTTCCATAATGGAAAAAATTATGGAGGACAGGGAAGTGGGGCAGACAGAGGGCATACTGCACCATGCAGAGGGGATTGATTTACTTCCCTGTAACATTGAATTATCCGGCATGGAGGTATCTATTATCAATGCCATGAGCCGAGAAACAATCATGAAACGATATATTGACCAGATGCGGGAATCCTACGATTATATTTTGATAGATTGTATGCCAAGTCTGGGAATGCTGACCATCAATGCCTTTGCAGCATCGGACAGTGTATTGATTCCGGTGCAGGCTGCTTATCTTCCTGTAAGGGGACTGGAACAGTTGATTATGACAATTAGCAGGGTTAAGAAACATATCAATCCAAATATCCATTTTGAGGGAATATTGATTTCTATGGTGGATTCTCGGACGGTCTATGCAAGGGAGATTATCGAACTTGTCAAAGAGAATTACGGAGAATCACTGCGGATTTTTGATACCATGATACCTTTTTCCGTAAGGGCAGCGGAAACTTCTGCTGCGGGAGTAAGTATTTATCAACTTTATCCGGAACATAAGGTTGCAAAGGCTTACGAGGATTTGACGGAAGAAGTCATCGCCTCTGCCTACTGTGATAGCAAAGGGGGCGATGGTAATGAGTAGAAAAGATGTTACGGGGAAGATTAAGCTGAACCGATTTGATGAATTGTTTGGTGCAGGCACTACGGAGGAGGTGCATGAAGGGGATTCGGAGATTAGGGAGATTCCGTTAGCAGAGCTGCATGAATTTAAGAACCACCCATTTAAGATTCGCCCGGATGGGGAACTGGCGGAAATGATTGAAAGTGTCAGACAGCATGGAGTGCTGGTGCCGGGAATTGCAAGAACCCGTCCGGAGGGTGGATATGAGATTATTGCGGGACATACAAGACGGCATATCTGTGAGATTGTCGGTCTGAAAACAATGCCGATGTTTGTGCGGGAGCTGAATGATGATGAGGCTTGTGTTATCATGGTTGATTCTAATATTCAGAGAGAAGACATTCTGCCCAGTGAAAAAGCAAAAGCCTATAAGATGAAGTATGAGGCAATGAAAAATCAGGGATTGCCGGGGAATAGTCTTAAAAGTATAGGGGAGGAAAACGGAGAGAATTATAAGGCGGTGCAGCGTTATATCTGGCTGGCAAGATTAAATGCTGAATTGTTGCAGATGTTGGATAATAAGCAACTGGGGCTGGTGCAGGGAGTGAGCATCTCCGCATTGAATGAGGAAGATCAGGCAATCGTACACAAGGTTTTATTGGCATTGAAAGTCAAATTGTCTACAACACAGGCAGCTACGGTTAAGCAGCTTGGTGTGGATGGTAAGCTGACGGAGGAAACATTGACACATTATCTGCAATCTGCCGGGAAAGGGAATGCCTCGAAGAAACTGGCAATCAGCAGGAACAGGCTGGAATCCTATTTCGCCCCGGAGTATTCTGAACAGGAAATGACAGAAGTGATATTCCGGCTGCTGGAGGAATGGAAAAAGCGGGAATCGGGAATGAACGATGAAGAAAGGCAGGTGCAGGGATGAATAAAATTATATTGCTTGGCAACATGACAAGAAACCCTAAAACGACCAGAAAGAGAAAAGAGGATGGCACAGAGACGGTTACGACAAAGTTTGATCTGGCGGTAAACCGGAAACAAAAAGGAGAGAATGATACCGATTTTTTCCATTGTACTTCCTTTGGCAGACAGGCAGAGTTTGTGGAACGGTATTTTCATCAGGGTTCCAGAGTACTTGTGGTTGGCAGGGTGCAGAATAATAATTACACGAACAAGCAGGGAGAAAAGATTTATGGCTTTGATGTGATTACGGAGGATGTGGAGTTCGGGGAAAAGAAAAAATCCACAGACAAAGGGCAGGCAGAGGATGCGGGGGAGTGTTCCCCTGTGTCTGCCGGAGGGCAGCCAAACAGAGGCAGGTGAGATCATGGCAGAGGGTTTCTTCCGAAGTAAAAAAGGCTTTACCGTAGTTCAGAATGAGATAACCAGAGACAATAAGATATCCTTAAAAGCAAAGGGATTGTATTTAGTGATACAGGCTCATATCACGATGCCGGATAGAAAATGGACAAAGGATGATTTTATGAGGCTGGCAAGAGAGGGCAGAAAGGCTTTTGATAGTGCATGGCAGGAGTTGAAAGATACTGGTTATCTGAAAGTACATATTATGGCAGATGGTGGGAGATGGCATACAGAGTATGAATTGTTGGATGAGCCGGAATCTGGTCCCCATACTCTGTACCACAATAAGGATGGCGAGATTACCAGTGACAATATAAGGCGTGCAGAAAAGAAAAAAGAAAAAGCAGAGCAGGCAAAAAATAGCCATTGCCCCCAAAATGGTAGTAATGGTACAGAGAATTACCATTACCCCCTTTTTGGTAGTAATGGTAACGGTAGCAATGGTTTTGGTAGCAATGATAATGGTTGTAATGAAAAAGGGGGCAACAATAATAAAACCTTACAGATAAATACTGAAAGTAAATCCTGTCATTTAGATTCTAATCAAAATCCTTATCAGCAGGAAGTGATGGAGCAGTACCCGATGGAGTATCTGAAAGAATTGTACCGGGCGAATGACTTGATCGTGATGGGGATACCGGATGCGGATGTAGAGATGGCAATGGATATTCTGTATGATGCTGTCAATACCACGAAAAAGACAATCCGTGTAAACAGGGAGGACAAGCCGTCAGAGGTTGTGCGTTCCCGTCTTCTGAAACTCCAGTGCATGGATATCATGTATGCCATAGAGCAGTACCACAAGCAGACAACAGAGATACGCTACCAGAAAGCTTATATGCTAAGTATTCTGTATGACGCAAGAGGGCAGGGGCATTTGGATTATTCCAATCAGGTACAGCATGATTTGTATGGGTATGGCGGGGGAGGTGGATAGATTGAAAGAAATTCTTCTTTCAATCGCCAAGTTTGTGCTACGAGTAGCACAAACATTGGTATATTAGCTACTCGCAAAGGAGGCTCGTAGCATGAGTACAAAAATGAGTGACAAGGAAAAAGTGGTACGGATTCCTTTTACCCTTTACCGAGATAATCCGGAACATGAAAAGGTGTATTCCATCTTGGAGAAACAGAAGAACAGGAACGCTTTTATACGGTCAGCGGTTCTTGCCTATTATGCACAGGGAGAAAATAGCGGTCATTCCGCATCCGCAGAGGATATTCGTCAGATTGTAAAGGAATCCAATGAAGAACTGACAGAGACATTGTTTCGGAGATTGGCGGAATCAAAACAGGAGGAGTGCAAGCCTGTGGAGATTGTGCCGGATCAGTCACAGTCTCCACAGCAATCTGGAGAGAGCAAGAAAGCAATTGATTTTGAACGGTTGAAAAATCTTTTTTAGGTGTAGTAGAATGAAATAATGGAGGCAGGCAGAAAACAAGCCTGTGATGAAGGTGTGATGAGTATGCAGAGGGTTGTAAAAAATGTGGTTGGGACATTGTTAGTAGTTTTGGCGGTGGGAATAGCCATATCGGCTCCGGTTGTTGCAAAGGCAAAGACGGTTACAAAGCGGGTAACAATGGACTTAAATGGTAACAGGGTACAGTACAGGCGTCCTGCCATACTGGATCGGGCAAAGAAAGTCAGGGTTAAAAGCAGTAAAAGATCTGTGGTGTCTGTGAAATACAGAAAGAACCGGAAAGACAGGAGGATTGCCTTTACGCTCAAGAAAAAAGGAAATGCAGTGGTTACAGTGCGGTGTGTCCTGAAAAATGGACAGAAAAGGATTATCCAGTACAAATTAAAGGTAACAAAAAAACATATAATGACGGATTTGGAAAAGGGAAAGAAAGCCTTTGCCATTCAGAACGGGTACCGGAAGGAAAAGGGTGTGAAAGCACTGGAGTGGTCGGATGAGATTTATGAGTTTTGTCTGTACCGTATGAAGAACAGTGGACTGGACGGACATAAAAATCTTGGAAGTGATATGATGGCATTTTTTGGAGACTATGCAAAGTACCGGAAACTGTTATTTGCGGAGAATCTGACACATGGAGTAAGTGCTGCAGATGCGATGAAAGCATGGAAGAAAAGTGCGGGACATTATGCCAATCTCACTGGTGCAAAGCATATATGCGGTGCGATTGCGGTGTATCGGGATTCGTGGTGTGCGTTGTTTCTGGATGTGGACAGGTCAGTACTTGAAAACTGGAAATCCTGCAAAATCAGGGAAGTCCGGGTAAGGCGTTATGACAGTCTGTCCGGCAGTTATCAGATTGGCAGCCGGATTGCCTATTATGAACAGGATAATAAAGAAAATTCTCTGAAAAATGTAGTTGTTTCTGATTATTCCGGAAAATTGGTTTATCTGGAAGTGGGAAAGACTTATGTGTTTTATGAACAGGTTAGACCTGACGGTTACAGTAAAGCAGAGAGAGTGGTGCTTACGGTTACGGAGGACGGCATAGAGGAAGTGACGTTATCCAGTTAAGGATTTTGAAGTATATGGAAAAAATAGAATAAATAAAAAAGTCTTTTGGTGTAGATACTGAAAGGCTTTTTTTGATGGGAAAATATTCCGTTTGGACATTATGTCCAGACAGAGATTACAGATACAGGAAAGGATTAGGTGATGGTATGCGGGAACTCAGTAGAAGTCCGCCTGTGATAACAGGCATGGAATTGTAGAAAGGATCATCATAGTAAATAGCATTGAAATATTTTATATAACAGAAAGGAAATCAAGATGGAGATTAAGAAGAAAATCAGAAGAAATTATAAGAGGGTAATGTCATGTTTGCTTGCATTTGTGATGCTCATCGGGCTGGTTCCGTCGAATGCGATGGTAGCAAGTGCAGCGACAACAGCAAGGGTAAGCCTGACATCACTTGGCAGAAAGGGGACAGTATCTTTTGGCTCGAAAACAAAATCCGGTACATGGTGGCAGATGCATCTGAACGGGAAAAAGGCATTCTGTATCAATCTGGGACATACCTGCCATACCGGGAATACATATGCAGCAGAAGAAACGCACAGTTGGGATCAGGATACCGGGGGTGAAAAGAACGGCTACTATGCGAAGATTATCCGATGGTATGTGGTGGATAAAAAACGTTCCAATAAGGCATTTGTCATGAGTCAGGCGTTGATCTGGTCGATTGCGGAGGGACGTAATTCAGAGGAGCAGCTAAAAGATGTCATCAAACAGGTAAGGGAGCATACCAACGTCAGTCCAAGCAAGACGGCAGCGGAATTATACAAGCAGATTTTTGAGCCGGATGGGGACTGGACGGCAAGTGCCACCATCTGGCAGAAAACAGGAAACAGTAAAAGTTACCAGAAACTCCTGACGGTGGATGCAGAGGAACTTCCCACGGATTATTATCCGGAATCCCTGCATGAGCATACTTATTACCGCCAGAGAATTACGGTGCTGAAAAAGGATGAGGATGGCAACGGACTGGGAGGCATTCAGTTTACTTTGGATGCAGACAATCTGGATGACCTGTATTCTTTTTCCATGACGGACAGGGACGGAACGGAGTTCAGCAATGGCGATGATGATGACGATACCTCTTTCAGCCTAACGGGGTATACAAGGGACAGCGGGCGGATATCCTACCGCATGACCTACCGTCTACAGTCAACGGAATATTATTATTTCAAGGATTCCGATTTGAATGCCATGTCTGCCGATGAGAAAAAGAAAGCAAAGGCATACCTGACGGACGAGTTGGAATTGGATGAGGGTGTTGATTTTGCCTCCGGCATGACAAAGGCAGGGGCAGAGAAACTGGCAAAGCAGGAGATCAAAGATAAGAAAGGGGAAATCTCCAATACCTATACGCTGACGGAGGATAATACAGGGGACAATAAAGACATCATTCTTGATCCGGAGTTTTCGGGAGGGGTAAAAATCACTTTGGATAAAGATTACAGTTGGGAGAAAAATGCAGATGGTGTATGGGCTGACACACTGGAAGAAACTCCATCTGAGTATTCCAAAGCATATATTACTGGGGTAACAAACCGTTACAAAAAAGCTACCATTGATGTGGTGAAGATAGATAAGTACAGCTCTGATAAAAAGGCTCATGGCAATGCCAGTCTGGAGGGGGCAGAGTTTCAGTTGTATGCAGAACAGGCTTGCACCAACAAAGCAACCGTTTATAATCAGGACGGTTCCAAAAAGACAGCGGGCATTTACAAGGTTTCTAACGGAAAACTGGAAACGGATTATCTGCGGAGTGGCAGCACTTATTATCTGAAAGAGGTCAAGGCACCGACGGGATATACACTGGCAAATGATGTTCTTCCGATCCGTGTGGATGCGTCCGGTGTGACGGCAGAGTATACAAAAAATCTGGCGAGCGTGGAATTTGGAAACCAGCCGATACTCGGCAAAGTTGCCATTCAGAAATATTATTCTGATGGAGAGACAGGAGAGCTGCATCCGGAGGCGAATACCACATTTCAGATTATGCTGAAAGATAAGGAATATGAGGAATGTGATGATTATGAAAGGGATACCATCAAGACAGACGAGAATGGCTACGGTATCACAAAAGATTTATATTATGGCGAGTATAAGGTGCGTCAGATAGATTCCGGGGATGTGGATGCGGTCATGGTAAAAGATTTTGACGTTACCATTGACGAAAATGGAAAGACATACACTTACGCCATGAATAACAACCTGTTCAAAGCCTATCTGCGGATTCTGAAAAAAGACGGCAGCACAGAAAAACAAGTTTTGAAACCGGGAACGGATTATCAGATTTATAAGGTTACCGATGAGGGCGAGGAACTGGTAAAGCAGTCATACAGTAACGGAAATACGATGGAAACCGTGGATACCTTTGTCACAGATGCGACAGGGGAGATTATGACGGTCAAGCCGTTGAAGTCAGCGAAGTACCGCATCTATGAAACAGAATCGGCAACAGGGCTGCATATCTCGGAGAAATTTATCGAGGTTACCATTAACAGCAAGGCAGACAATTACGAATCCTATGAGGATGAGGACGGAAATACGCATATGATTGTAACCGTTACTTATACCAATGAGGAGACATACGGAAAGCTGGCGGTTAAAAAGACAGGAGAGATGTTATCCGGTTGGGATGCGGAAAAACATACTTTTCTCTATGAGGATCGGATTTTGAAAGGGGCAGAGTTTACAGTCTATGCCAACGGGGATATTGTTACACAGGACAATCAGGGAGATATATGGTTTCGTGATGGTGAAAAAGTGGCAACTATCACTACCGGAGAAAAGGCAGAGTTTAGCTCTGACTGTAACGGCATCTGCAACCAGTCCGTGGATGAGGATGGAACCGTACATATCACGCTGCCGCTTGGAAAATACAAGGTAAAGGAGACAAAGACGCTGTACGGCTATGTGTTTCCGGAGGATAATGAGTGGGATCTGGAATTTACATGGAAGAACAGCAAAGACGAATTTGTCATCAATTCCACAGAGGATACAGATAAAGACGGCACAATGAATATCAGAAACACGCTGGCAAAACCGGAGATCCAGTTGCTGAAAGAGGATGCGGATTCAAAGGAAGGCATTGCAGGGGCAGTATTCGGATTATATGCAGAAAACGATATTTACAACGTGGATGGCGTAAAGATTGTGGATGCAGGAACCGAACTGACCACCCTTACCACAGCAGAGGACGGCACAGCAAAATGCAGCATGGCTCTCCCGCTGATGGATCAGACCTATTCTGCAACAAATGCTGCAGTAACGGCAACATTTACTCCGGCAGTGACAAAAAATCCGGAAGTGGAAACGGATGGAAATAGTATAGGGAACGATGATTCCGAAAAAAATGAAGAAAATTCCGAAAACAGTGGAGATGATTCCGAAGATGATGCGGAGGGAGAGAAAACAGATGCAGTCAGTGGCGGTGCGGTTGCAACGGATCAGGTTCTTTCTGCCCTTAATTCCGGTGATTATTATCTGAAAGAGATTTCCGTGCCGGACAGTTATTATCTGGATGCGGAGCCTGTTCCGGTTCATCTGGAGTACAAGGATGCGGACACCAGAGTGATTTCTTTGCAGTATATAAAGGAAAACAGACAGACCACGAATGAAGTGAACAAGGTATCTGCTGCAGGTTCCGGAGAAATTGACGGGTGCGAACTGGTCATTACCGATCCGGAGGGAAATGAGATTATCCGATGGATTTCCGGGGACAAGGATTCTGTCAAGGTATCGGAGACGGCACAGGGATATGCGAATCTGAAAACTTCCTTTGATGAGAATGGGAATCTCCATGTAGGCGGTCTGTTCCATGATACGGAGTATACACTGACAGAGACAAGACCAGCAGACGGATATGCAACGGCAGATTCCATTGTTTATATGCTGAAACAGAGAGTGGCGGAGGACGGCACAGTTCATTCTGTCGTATCTGTAAAACAGGAAGATGGCACATTTTCCGACAGGGAAGATGATAAAACGGTCATGGTTGATGAGCAGACCAAAATCCGTTTGATTAAATTGGATGCGGAAACCGGGCAGGGATTACCGGGGGCAAAGTTCATGGTAACCGATGCAGACGGCAATGAAGTAATGAAATTTGAATCAACGGAGGATGGGGTGGATATTACCGGAAAGCTCATCGTAGGGCAGACCTATACTTTTACGGAAATATCTGCACCAAAGGGATATAAGACGGCAAAGTCTGTTACTTATACGGTAAAGGACACAGGAAAAGTCCAGAAAGTTTCCGTGACAGATGAGCGTATTCCGGAGGACAGACCGCCAGTACCACAGACGGGAGGAAACACACCTGTAATTCCTCTGGTAGTCGGATTTATTATGGCGGTAGGTGCTGCTGTGTGGATGTTCCGTAAGAGAAAAGTGATGGGTAATTGATATATGAAACAATTAAACCGGAAAACGGACATGGGAAAGACAGTGATTACTGAAAAGCGGATACTGTTCTTCTTTTTTTTATTGCTTGTGATTGTAGTTACAGGGATTCTGTGGTGCCGCTATACCACAAGGGACAGACAGGACAAGCAGCGTTATGAGAAGCTGCAGAAAGAAAAAAGGGAGGAGGGGATTCCAAAACTTCGGAAACGGTATGAGGACATGGTGGGTTGGCTTGAAATTAAGAAAACAGATTTTTCCTATCCTGTCATGCAGACAAAAGATAATCCGGAGTATTATCTGCACAGGGATGAAAAGGGAGGCTATAGTTTTTATGGTACACCGTTTTTGGATTCCCGTTGCAGTCTGGAGAGCGACAATCTGATTATTTATGGTCACAACATCAATGGGAGACGTTTTTTCGGGTATCTGCAAAATTACAGAGACAGGGAATTTTATGAAAGCCATAAAAATCTCTGCTTTAGTAAAGTGGATGGCGTGGAGGAAACCTATCCCATCGTTTCCGTCATGAAAACGGATACTGATTCGGATTGTTACCGTTATACGGATATTTATAATGATGAAGAATACCGGGATCTGGTAAAAGAGATTTTGAATAACAGTCTTTACCGATGTGAGGGAGCAGATATTTTGGAAAAGGAGATGAATGAGGAAACCGTGGAGGCATTTTTCCATAAATATCAGTTTCTTACGCTTTCTACCTGTCGGACAGGGGAGGGGAGAGATGCAAGACTGTTAGTGATCGGATGTAAAAAAAGATAAAAGATAGTTGGCAGCGTTTGGACATCATGTCCGGACGCTGTCTGACAAAGGAGGCAAGTGTGATATGAAGAAAGATTTGAAAATCGTTACTCCCAGAAGTTTAGGGATAAAGAGGAAACTGGCGGTATGTGCTGCCGGAATTTATTACAGGGTTTTAACCTGTGTTCCGGTGGCAGTGTTAGCAAAGGGGAAAGATAATGGCACGACAGATACAGGTGTCAGTGATGTGACAGATGGCATTGATGTCATCAAGGATTTGGTGCTTGGATGCGTTGGCGGTGTCGGTGTGATATTCCTTGCATGGGGATTGTTGGATTTTGGAACAGCGTATGCTGCCCATGAAACGACACAGCAGAGTCAGGCAATCAAAAAGGTAATTGGTGGATTGATTATGGTGGCAGTCCCGGCGATTTTGAAACTGTTGGGTATTTCATAAACGGGTGCCAGAGTTAAAGGTTGCAAAGTAACAAAGCAATCCGTAGCATGAGACGGAACAAACTGTTTTATGCCGCAAGGGGGTGATGAATTTGGGATTGTGGGATTCCGTGACAGGGTTCTTTTCAGATATCGGGGATTTTTTCAGTGGCAAGGATTTCTTTGAGGCTGCGGGGTATGCGTGGAATGACATGATGCAGCTTGCAGGCGATGTGCTGACAAAAAATCCGTCTGCCGGAACGTACAAAGACACATGGGAGAGCATATCAACGATATATACAGCCTTGAATGCAGTGGCGGTATCGCTTTTATGTGTCTTTTTTCTTTATGGTTTCTGCCGGGACAGTTGTGATTTACACGCTGACCTTACATTTGACAGAACCATAAAGATGTTTATCCGTCTGATTATTACAACAAATGTGATGAGCCTTGCTCTGGCATGGATGCCAAAGTTTATGGCGTGGGGTAAGCAGTTGACACAGGTAATATTGGGAAAGAACGATTTGCATACGGTATATGACTTTGATGGTGTTAAGGTGTATGAGAATATATCGAGTGGGGATTTCGGGACAATGACAGCGTTTCTGACTTCGATACTGTTTTTTGTATTTACCTGTGTCTGTGGGTTTATCGTGGTACTTACGGTGCTGAACCGTATTCTGAAAATCTATATGATTGCCCCGTTTGCCGGGCTTGCCCTGTCTACGCTGGCAGCGGGAGGGCAGACGGCACAGGTGGGGTATTCCTACATTAAAACATTTTTTGGTTATGTCCTCACGGCACTTCTGATTGCCGTGGTTATTGTAATCAGTAACACGTTTATTGATACAGTGGTATTGGACACGGAAAATGCGGTAGTCAGACTGTTGGAATACTGTCTGAAGATGGGTGCGGTTGCGTCCAGTGTAAAAATGTCGGATGGCGTGATGCAGAAAGCATTTGGACTGTAGGAATAATGTATATTGACTGCACGATGGAATAAGGGTGGGAGGAAATAAATTTATATGGTGTTATCTGCTTGATTGGTAACAAAGAAGGAATTAAAATATTACATTGCTGTTCCATATATTATATGTTAATATATTTTTAATGAAAACAAGGCAGGGGGTTGCTATAATGAATATTCAAGAGTTAAAGAAACAAGCAGATGAGGAAATGGAGTACCAAGAAAAAATCTGTACTATGCAAAATGAAGCTATAACAAAATTTGAACATTTTTTTGAAGTGATGGATAAGAGTTATATTCTTTGGAATGCTAAAATGAAGAGTGTTGTTGATCAGTTTGTTGCAGATTTCAAGAAGTATTTTAAAGATGAGGGATTTGAGATAGAAGATAAATGTTCATCTATACAATCTGATAACTATGGAGAGGTAATTGTTACATACAAAAATCTGAAATTCAGATTATCCAGTGTAAATTATGATGGTGAACATATGTATATTCAAAATTTTAGTGACATTACTGAAGAAATTTGGTTTGCTTTACCTGCAAATGTTCCTAACTATTTTGTTTGGAAAGATAATCTTGTAATTGGGGAAAAACGATTAGTGGATATGAATGGTCCTGTAAAAGATGTTTATAAGCAGTTTATTGAAAAATTTGTCACAGAAGATGAAATACAACAACTTATGCAAAAAATAGAAATAAATGTGACACATTTTCAAGATGCTATTGATGTTGTTGATTCTGTTGAGTTATGTATTCATAGATTTTGTACGGATGATACATATAAGAATTTTGGGGAGCTTATTGAACAAATAGGAAATTGACTTTATTTTCATGGAAAATAATGAACTTAAATTGCGATTATTCCTTTGATAAGATTAAAAGTTAACATTAAATTCATTAAAAGAGATTATTGCTATGGTGGTAATACTCTCTTTTTTGTTTGTTAGCAAAAAACAGGAGGGGTTATTTTATTATGACAAAGACAATCAATCAGGATGTGTCCGCTTTTAAGGACGATTTTTTTAAGGGGTTATCCCTTAGAGAATGCCTATATGGAGGTAGTGCATTAGCAGCAGGAGCAGGAGGGATACTTCTGCTGCATTTCTATTTTGGCATGAACATCAATGCTGCCGTAACGCTTTGTATGCCTGTGATTGGCATCATCGGCTTATGTGGTTTTTACCAGAAAAACGGCATGACATTGATAGAGATTATCCGCAATGTGATACGGCTGATCAGGCAAAAGCCGTTCACTTATGAGACGAGAATGCTTATGAATGAAATGGATTTGGATAATGGAAAAAACAGTGGGGAAGGCAACCGGAAAATAAAAGCAAAACGAAACAGGTAAGAGGAGGACAGACTGCCAATGCAAACAAAATATCATGAAATATACAGCCTTGCAGGGGAAACCACAAAGAGAGTGACAACAAACAGTCAGGAGTGGATGAAATATCTGACTACGGCAGCACGAATCTATAGATTTCCTTTTGAGGATCAGATACTGATTTATGCACAAAAGCCGGAGGCAACCGCCTGTGCCTCGATTAAGATATGGAATGAAAAAATGTTCTGCTGGGTAAACCGTGGGGCAAAGGGAATTGCATTGATTGATGCGGAGAGGGACTGGCCGGTGCTGCATTATGTATTTGATGTTTCCGATGTCCATCCGGCAAAGAGGATTGGCAAGAAACCATATCTTTGGAAAATGGAAACAGAGCATGAGGAGGCGGTGCTGGAACAGTTGGAGAAAACCTACGGAGAGACAGAGGGCAGTCTGTCCTTTGAGGGCAGGATTATGGAACTTGCCATGAGGATTGCCGGGGATTATTGTGAGGACTTGATGCCGGAGATAGATGATGTCAAGGCGGGGAGTTTTTTAGAGGAACTGGATGAGTTAAACGTAGAGATCCGTCTGCGTGACACACTTTCTTCCAGTATCGCCTATACTCTTTTGTCCCGCTGCGGGGCAGATATGGAGACATGGGCAGAGGAACTGAATTTTGAGTATATCAGCGATTTCAGTACACCAAAAATCATATCGGTTCTTGGTTCGGCTACTTCAGAACTGTGCAGACCGATACTGGTGGATATCGGAAAAACGGTAACAGAGTATAACAAAAAAATGGAAAAAGAGCCGGAAAAGAGGATAATAAATAATCCAGAAAAAGGACTTGAAAAAACCGAAGATACAGGGTATAATTATAACCAAACAAATGTTCGTAGTGATGTAAAGGAGGATGAGGCATATGAAACTGAGATACGAGAAAACCGGGGATTATCTGGTTCCGAATCTGACGGTGGGAGAGCAGGTGGGACAGCCACTCACGAAATACGGCAGGATGCGGAAGAAATTCCTGAAAGAACACCGGAGGGGGATTTACAGCGGGATGGTGCTGACAGGAGAATTGCAGGCACATTGTCTGGAGATACAGGAACAGGCAGAGCAGAGAATGGACTTTCTGACGGAACAGATGGCGAAGTCAGAGGGAGTGGACGAGACACTGAAAGCAGCCGATCCGATGCGGTGGGTGGCAAAGATGAACAACATCCGCCAAGCAGCGGAGGAGAGCGTGACGAGGGAACTGATTTACACATAAGCGAAGAAACGGAATTAAATAGTGAAGTATCAGAGCCGGATAATGACCACAATAGTGGGGGACATTCATTATCCGGCTCTTTGCATGAAAATATAGAGTTTGCGGAAGAAATAACGGAATTGCAGAAAGGAATATTATGTCATGATGACTTCCTTTATCATAAAAGACCGGAGATTGCCGGATACTTTGCAGTGGAGCCCGATACGGAATTGCAGACAGAATATCTGAAAAATTCTTACCACATGGATGAATATACAGAGTTAGATGTAGGGGAGGTAAGGGCAGGATACCTTGCCAGGGAAGATGGACTGACCATGTGGAAAGGGCATTATCTGAGCCGGACGGCAGAGGCAAGTCTGCGTTGGGAGGATGTAAGATTTTTTGTCAATTCCTATATAGAGGACGGCGTGTACCTGTTGCCGGGAGAAGTGGCAGAGAAAATAGAAACAAAGGGAATGTACCAGCAGCTTGATATTTTTTCCATGTTCTCGGAGCAGGTTGGCACGATTGCAATGGCACAGGCAGAGCAGGGGGAAACGGTATCGAAAGTATCAGCCGGGCTGATTCTGGAAGAATGGGTTGAAACTATTTTACGCAGCGGTGGTGGTAGGGAAAACAACAGGAAAAGAATCTATGCAAAATACCAGCAGGGGAAGAACGCAGCGGAAATGGCAGCTTTTTTACGAAAGGAGTATGGAGAGACAGGGAAAGGCTTTGAATTCAACGGAGTTCAGGCATCGGCATGGTTTGATGAAAGTGGCATGACTGTTGGTCATGGGACTTCTGCACTGGAAAATCCGGAACTGAAGATGAACTGGTGGGAGATAGAAAAAAAGATACGTTCGCAGGTGGAAAATGGTACATACATGGATGCCAATGAAGTCTATTTGATTGATGATGTAGAGCGTAACCGGATTGCTACTTATACAGCGTATTTCTTTTATGACGGCATGGGGGAGATGCCGGAAGAAATATTTCAAAAGGTGGGAAACCGTTCGGATGCCCATGCGAAGATGGTGGAGCTGTTATCGGAGCCAAAGGGAATTCGCTTAGTTTCCCGCCATATGGACGATGCCCTGCAGAAACTGGCAAGTGGAGAGAAAAAATTACGATTCCGTTCTGTCATGCCAAAAGAGGAATTAAGGGAGGAACTGGATAACCTGTTACTGAAGAAACATACTTTTCACGTTGCAGAAACTGGTGTGGATGTCAGGCTGGAAGATTTTATAACAATGGATGAGATTGACCGTCGGCTTGGCAGGGGAAGCAGCTTTCAAGACGGTGCATTCCGTATCTATGAATATTTCCAGGAGGGACATGATAGCAAAGAGACGGTTGCATTTCTGAAAAACGAGTATGGGACAGGTGGACAGTCCCATGCCCTGCCGGGTGCAGACCACAGTTATGAAGATCATGATGCAAAAGGGATTCGATTCCGGAAAGGCTGTATCACGAATCCATATATAGATGTGCTTTTGTCATGGAAAGTGGTGGAAAAGCGAATCCGTAAGCTGGTGGAACAGGACAGATATCTCTCCCCGGAGGGAAAAGAGGCATATGCCCGCTATCAGGAAGAACAGGCACAGAAAAGGCTGGAGGCAGAAAAGGCGAGACTGGAGTATAAGACAAAGATTGCCTGTAAGGAGGCGGTTGAGAAAGCGATTGTGGATCATTTTGACGGATATCATCTGGCAGATGGTTCGGAGAAGGATGTGATACAGGAGTTTGGCACAGAGCGTGTCAGTTATGTGCTTGCCTATACGGTTTCCTGTCTGTCACACGATGGGAGATTTTCGGCAGAAAATAAAGAGTGGGCAAAAGAAATTGAGCCAAACGGATATGGACACGCAGATCTTTTTATTTCTTCCCATCCGGCAGTACTAGATGGATTTATAGGTAAGGTTAGAAAATACATTAAACGGGAAAAAGAGCAGGAACAGGAGCTGGGGCAGAATGATATTTCCGAGGGGGAATTGAACTGGCATATCATACATGAAGCGGATGACGATAACGGACAGCCTACGCAGTGGGGGGCAAAGCTGCCTAATGGGGAATTTCTTTGGATTGATAAGGAAACAGAGGGGTATGCCCTGTATAATACTCACAATACAGATGCAAGCCCAGTTTCTATTTCAGCAACACTGGACGAGGCAAAAGAAAGCGGGGAGGATTATGCCTTAAAGTTGTCTGAATTGGAAAAATCTCCGGAAACCACTTCCATTACCGAACAGGAAACGGTGGAAGTTGAGATTATTCCCAAAACAACCGTTGCCATAGAAACTTCCGATGATTATGCAGAGCCGGAGTTTGGATTCTATACACACCAGTATGCAGATGGGAGGGATGGTACACGGTATCGTTTGGTGGAGATGGACGAGGATGGATATCTGGTTCCGTATCTGCCGGATCACAAATTTTTTCTCAACCGGGAATTGATACAGGAGTATATTGATGCTCATGGGGATGTTCTTGATGTGATTTCCTATGATGATATGGTTTATGATTCCATAAAGACGCAGGAGGAGTATCAGAATGAACCTTTGCAGGATGCAGGGAAAATTGAGGATGCAGCAGAGCCAGCGGAACAGGAAACGGCAGAGGTTACGGCAGAGCCAGCGGAACAGGAGACAGCGGAAGTTGCGGTAGAGACAGCGGAACGGGAGACAGCAGAGGTTGCGGTAGAGCCAGTAGGACAGGGGACAACGGAAGTTGTTGCGGAACCAGCAGGGGAGGAAAAAGAGCCAGCGTTACCTACGAGCACTGCTGTCAATTTACGCATAACCGATGATGTTCTTGGTGTAGATGTGGAAAAGGCGAATACAGGCTTTTCGCCGAAAGAAAAATTCCGCAGGAATATTGAGGCAATTCGTACTCTGGAGAAGATTGAGGGAGAGAACCGCATTGCCACACCGGAAGAACAGGAAATTTTATCGCAGTATGTCGGGTGGGGCGGTCTTGCTGATGCTTTTGATGAAAGCAAAAGTGCATGGGCAGGGGAATATCAGCAGTTAAAAGAACTGTTATCGCCAGAGGAATACCGTATGGCAAGGGAAAGTACATTGAATGCCCATTATACCAGCCCCGTTATTATCCGCAGCATTTATGAGGCACTTGACCATATGGGGTTTTCAAAAGGGAATATACTGGAGCCATCAATGGGCATTGGCAATTTCTTTGGTATGCTGCCGGAGGCAATGCGTGAGAGCAGACTGTATGGTGTGGAGTTGGATGATATTACGGGGAGGATTGCAAAGCAGTTATATCCGGATGCCAATATCCAGATATCCGGATTTGAAAAAACAGACTTCCCAAATGATTTTTTTGATGTGGCAGTCGGGAATGTGCCATTCGGACAGTACAAGGTGGCAGACAGGCAGTATGACAAACATAACTTCCTTATTCATGATTATTTTTTTGCAAAGACACTGGATAAAGTGCGTCCGGGCGGCATCGTAGCCTTTGTGACAAGCAAGGGGACAATGGACAAAAAAAGCCCCGTAGTAAGAAAATACCTTGCACAGAGGGCAGAGCTGTTAGGGACAGTCAGACTTCCAAACACAGCGTTCAAGGAAAATGCGGGAACGGAAGTGACTTCGGACATTC
Source organism: uncultured Eubacterium sp. (assembly GCA_910584065.1). Lineage (GTDB taxonomy): Bacteria > Bacillota > Clostridia > Lachnospirales > Lachnospiraceae > Eubacterium_F. Next base: position 3,108 of record CAJTZN010000010.1, on the reverse strand, counting down.
TTTTTCTGAAAAAGCGGGACCGGATCATGGACATAGAACCGGACTGGGTATATTTGTCGGAAGATGAAAACGGCATCTCCATGAACAGTTATTTTGTAGAGCATCCGGAAATGATTGTGGGAAAAATGGCGATGGTCAGCGGGCAGTATGGAGAAGAAAGTGCCTGTCTGCCGGATGGAGAGGGTTCCTTTGCAGAGCAGTTGCAGGGTGCTGTCTCACGCATCGAGGGAGAAATCGAGGCTGTGGAATCTGTCACAGAGGAAAATGAACTGACAGCAGAGATACTTCCCGCTGATCCGGACGTAAAGAATTACAGTTACACCCTGATTGATGACATGGTGTATTACCGGGAAAATTCCGTGATGCTGCCCTCGGAATTGCCACAAGGAATGCAGGAACGGATACGGGGTTTGGTAAAAATAAGGGACTGTACGCAGAAAGTGATCAACTTGCAGTTGGAGGAATATCCGGAGGATGTGATAAAGAAAGAGCAGGCAGAACTGAACCAACTATATGATTCGTTTACGAAAAAACATGGTCTTATCAATTCACGCTCAAACAAAAGGGCGTTCAGTCAGGACAGCAGTTATTGCCTGTTATGTTCCTTGGAGAAACTGGATGACGAGGGGAATTTTGTCGGTAAGGCAGATATGTTTACCAAGCGGACAATTAAAAAGGCAGAAGTGATTACAAGCGTGGATACGGCAAGTGAGGCTCTGGCGGTTTCCCTGTCGGAAAAAGCAGGGGTTGACCTTGATTATATGGCAGAACTGACGGGAAAAGATGTGAAGGAGATTACGGGGGAATTAAATGGGGTTATCTTTCAGAATCCCGTAACGGACAGGTGGGAGACAGCAGATGAATATTTAAGCGGGAATGTCCGGGAAAAACTGGAGACAGCCCGTGTGTATGCAGAGAATCACCCGGAGTATGCGGTCAATGTGCAGGCACTCACACAGGTGCAGCCAAAAGAACTGGATGCCAGTGAAATAGAGGTGCGTATCGGTGCAACATGGATTGAACCGCATTATATTGTGGATTATATGCGGGATACCTTTGAGACACCGCAGGATTTATTTGACAGGGATGTTATGGCGGTGCTGTTCTCGGATGTGACTGGGGAGTGGCGTGTCAAAGGGAAAAATGCGGATTATGGCAATTCCCTTGTCAATACGACCTATGGCACGGACCGCAGGAATGCCTACCAGATACTGGAGGATTCCCTGAACCTCAAGGACAGCAGGGTATATGACACGGTTGTGGAAGATGGCAAAGAGAAACGTGTCCTCAACAAAAAAGAGACGATGATAGCGTCGCAGAAACAGGAGATGGTAAGGGAGGCATTTAAGGACTGGATATTCCGTGATCCGGGGCGGAGGGAGGTGCTTGTTGCCAAGTATAATAAAATATTTAATTCCACCAGACCACGGGAATATGACGGTTCGCACCTGACCTTTCCCGGCATGACGCCGGATATCGAATTAAAGCCGCACCAGAAAAATGCAGTGGCGCATATTCTGTATGGAAACAATACGCTGCTTGCCCACTGTGTGGGTGCGGGAAAGACATTTGAAATGACAGCGGCAGCGATGGAAAGCAAACGTCTCGGACTGTGCCAGAAAAGCCTGTTTGTTGTGCCGAACCATTTGACGGAACAGTGGGCAGGCGATTTCTTACGGCTCTATCCGGGTGCAAACATTCTTGCTGCTACGAAAAAAGATTTTGAGCCGGCAAACCGCAAAAAATTCTGTTCCCGTATTGCTACAGGAGAATATGATGCCGTAATTATCGGGCATAGCCAGTTTGAGAAAGTGCCACTGTCAAAGGAACGGCAGATTGCCATTATTGAGAGGCAGATGGATGAGATTGCTTTTGCCATAGAACAGGCAAAGGCAGACAATGGGGAACGCTACACCATCAAGCAGATGGAAAAGACAAGAAAATCATTGCAGGCAAGGCTTGATAAACTGAATGATACTTCCAGAAAGGACAATGTAGTGACGTTTGAACAGTTGGGGGTGGATAGGCTTTTTGTAGATGAAAGCCATTTTTATAAAAATTTGTTCCTCTATACAAAAATGCGAAATGTGGCAGGAATTGCACAGTCCGAAGCACAAAAATCCTCTGATATGTTTGCAAAATGCCAGTATCTCGATGAACTGACCGGAGGAAAGGGTGTTACTTTTGCAACGGGTACACCGATTTCCAACAGCATGACGGAACTCTACACCAATATGCGGTATCTTCAGTATGGCACTTTGCAGAGGTTAGGTTTGGGGCATTTTGACAGTTGGGCAGCATCTTTCGGGGAGACGCAGACAGCGATTGAGCTTGCCCCGGAGGGAACCGGGTACCGGGCAAAAACAAGGTTTGCAAAATTCTTTAATCTTCCGGAACTGATTGCACTTTTCAAAGAATGTGCGGACATACAGACAGCAGATATGCTGAATCTTCCAGTGCCGGATGCGGAGTATGAAAATGTGGTGTTAAAGCCCAGTGAATATCAGCAAGAGATGGTAGCGTCGCTTGCTGACCGGGCAGAAGCGGTGCGTGACAGGAGAGTACAGCCGTACATAGACAATATGCTTAAGATTACCAATGACGGACGGAAACTGGCACTCGACCAGAGATTGATTGATCCGATGCTGCCAGACAATCCAAACAGTAAAATTAATGCCTGTGTAGACAATGTGTACCGTATTTGGGAGGAAAGTGCTGATACAAAAGCAGCCCAACTTGTTTTTTGTGATTTATCGACACCTACTAAGAAAAAAATAGTAGAAATGCAAGAGGTCAGTGAGAACGTGTTTGAAATGGTTCCTGACCAGTTTGATAATGTCTATGATGATATGAGGAAAAAACTCATACAGCGTGGCATTCCTGCAGAGCAGGTGCGTTTTATCCATGAGGCGAATACCGAGACACAGAAAAAAGAATTGTTTGCAAAGGTGCGGAGTGGTGAGGTCAGGGTGCTGTTTGGTTCTACGCAGAAAATGGGTGCAGGAACCAACGTACAGGACAGGCTTATTGCATTACATCATTTGGATGTGCCGTGGCGTCCGTCCGATGTAGGACGGATTTTGCGGACATTCAAAATAAAAAAGAATG
>CAJTZN010000009.1 GCA_910584065.1 uncultured Eubacterium sp. | reverse complement strand
CATTTATGCAGCATAATTTTTTATTATTTTTTCATTGACTTTCCGAGACTACTCACAGATTAACATCTACAGATTAGCATCTACAGCGGCGCCTTTGATATCATCCTGGATCAGTTTCAGTTCATCCAGAATTTCCTCGATCTCCCTTGCCGCCTTCGTTTCCTGACTGTTCGGATCATTGTAAGAAGCCATCGTCTCCTGATCCCGCTCGCTCGGAAGTTCTTCCTTCTTCGCCTCGGCTTGCTGCTTCGTACCCTCGATGAACTGTTCCATCTCGGCCTTGCGCTCCTCTGCGGCCTCTTCCTTCTCTTCCTGCTCTTCTTTTTCCTCGGCAATCTTCTCCGCTTTTTCTTTCTCTTCCGCCATCTTCTCTTCGATATGCTCTTTGCTCTCGTTCATAAGATCGCCGATAATTTCCTTGTTGGCAGCTTCCATCAGCTTATCCGCCTCTTTCTGGGCCTCTAACATCGGATTTGATTTCAGCCGTTCAATGGCGGTATCATTTAACGACGCGCGGATACTCTCAATCTGCGACTCGGTCTCAGAAAGATTTTTCTCTTTTACAGCCTGCTGATCATCCAGTTCAAGCATATCGGTCTGATAACCGGTCAGTCCTTTTTCATGGATCTTTTCCAGCCGTTTTGTCTCTTCATAGTCAAGTGTCACATTTGACCCCGGCTCATTTGCTTTTCTTTCTTTTCGCAATAGTTCCAGATCAGCATGTTCGTCACTGTCTTCCGTGACGCCGTAATTTTCCTGCAGTCCATTTCTTTTTTCCGCGATCCGGTCCAGATCCTTATGGTATTCATACCCCTCTTTCTGCAGCGCATCAAGACGGTCTGCCATATCCGTCATGCTCTGATCGATCTCTTTCTCAGCCGCAAACGTATCGCCGACGATTTTCATCGCCTGCTTCTGCGCCTGCTGGCGTTTGAGCTGGATCTTATCCGGCCCGACTCCCAGATCACCCGCGAAGATCGAGGATCTCTTTCCCTCCCCCTGCGCTTTTTCCGCCGCGCGTCTCGCCGACGCATGTTCATTTGTTACAAATAATCCGTTTGCACTCTTCCCTGCATGTATCGTAAGTGCCATACTTATCACCATTCCTTTCTGTTACATATGCTGAAGCACCCATTCAAAACAGTCGGACCAGCGGTCCGTTTCGTTGTAAGGCAGCAGCGACTTACCCTCCGGCACACTGGCCGTGTTATAATACAGCAGATCGCCGCCACCGCCGATTCCCGGCATTTTCATATATCCGCCGTAATAAATCCAGTACTCCCCCTTATCATTATATATTTCGGCGTCCTCGAGAAGTTCCTTAACCTTGCGGTTATCCACGATCAGGCCGGCGTCACTCTCCTCGACCGCCGCATTGAACGCCTCATTTTCCCCGATGATCCTCTTCGTGCCATCCATACTGTAGAGGGCATACCCCCCAAACGGCGTATATGCGGGATAGGAAGCCACATAGCCAGCCACAGAAAGAACGATCAGGACAATGCCGGAAAAAACATAGAGCATCCGCATCTGACGTTTCGGATATGCCCGGTAACGGGCGATCGACCTCATCCGTTTTTTCATGACCGAAAATGAAGTTTCGCGGAAAAAGGCGGGCACTCCCTCCGGTTCCTTCTCCACAAACGCGATGGATTTCAGCAGCGTCATGCCATAATGTTCCGGATCATAACCGTGTTTCTGGATCACTTCATGATCGCAGATCAACTCCAGATCATTTTTTACGATCCGCGCACAGACATGCGCGAGGGGATTGATATACCAAAGGATCCGCAACAGGTCCAATATCACATACACGAGAAGATGCCCCCGCCGGATATGGCAGTACTCATGCGCCAGCACCGCCCTGAGTTCCTGCCCGTCAAACTGCTCAAACATATACTCCGGCAGTACGATAACCGGCCGGAATACCCCCGTTGTAAACGGCGTGATAAACTGCGTCGTTGTCCGGATGCGAACATCCGGCCGAAACCTCCTGCCGCAGCCATCCGGCAAAGGCCCCTGGTACAGCGGAAGCCGCCTCACCCACGCGCGGAGTTTGCGTTTCCGGATGAAGAAGACGAGCGCCACAACGACCATGCCGGAAAAATAGAGTATCGGCACGATCGGATACGCGGCAATACACTCATACATTACGGCATACAGACGATTCCTTAAATGAAAATGTTCAAAGGAAAGCTTCAACCCTCCGAGAAACGGAACCGGCAGCAGCACGAGCCACATACAGGCCTTCCCATACAGACGCCCCGCCGCATTTCCCGTTCTGCCGAAAACATCCCACATTTTCCGCAACAGCAGAAGCAGGAGCATCAGAAACAGCGAAAGCAGGAGCGTCCGCGCCAGTTTCAGCATGAAATACCCACCCGCGTATTCCACATACTGACACACTCTATTCCAGATCACGCGAATACACCTCCAAATGATACCCGCCGTCAACAATCATCTGGCGTCCTTCAATATTTGGATCAGTTCGTCAATCTGCTCGTCGGAAAACCGCCTGTTCTCCACAAGCGCCGCCACCATCCCGAGCGGATTTCCCTTAAAATAACTGTTTACAAAACGAGCGCTCTTTTCATCCAGACATGCTTCCCTGCTCTTGACAGAATAATAATGGTATACCCGGGAATCATGCGCGTCTACCGTGTAGCCGATGATCCCTTTTTTCAAAAGGCGGTTGATGAGAACCCGGATCGTTTTCGGACTGACTTCCTTGATCCCCTTAAGCTTTTCTATGATCTGAGATGCCGTCAGCGGGGTTTCACTCTCCCACAGCACCTCCATGATCACCCATTCGTTTTCACTCGGTGTTAGTTCTCCCATGTCTGCCTCCTTTCGCACAAACAGTCTTGCTTTATATATCGGATTACATATGTAAATAGTTTAGAGGAAAATTTTATTTCTGAGGAAATTTTATTTCTGAGGAAATTTTATTTCTGAGGAAATTTTATTTCTGAGGAAATTTTATTTCCTTTTTCACGAAAAAAGTTTTGGTTTCCTTTGCCACAACACCAGCGAGGGCAAAGATGGCGATCATGTTCGGTAACGCCATCAGCCCGTTAAAAATATCGGCGATCGTCCAAACGGCCGCCACCGTCATATACGGCCCGGCAAATACAGCAGCTATGTACAGCCAGCGGTATATTTTTACGACCTTCCGGCTTCTCGTGAGATACTCGAGACAGCGCTCGGAATAGTAATCCCAGCCAAGGATCGTCGTAAAGGCAAAAAACACCAGGCACATCATAAGGATAAACGCCGAAACCTGTCCCGGGATCGGGAGGCCGTTCTGAAATGCGCGGGTCGTCATCTGCACGCCCTCAATCCCCGTCACCTGCCACGCTCCTGTGAGTACGATCGCCAGTCCGGTCATCGTACAGATCACGATCGTGTCAATAAAAGTGCCCGTCATGGAAACAAGCCCCTGCCTGACCGGCTCTTTCGTCCTCGCTGCCGCCGCGGCGATCGGCGCTGAGCCAAGTCCTGCCTCATTGGAAAAAATCCCCCTCGCCACACCTTTCTGCATCGCCATAAACATGCTGCCCACGACACCGCCGGTCACCGCCGACGGCTGGAACGCTCCCCTGACGATCTGCGCCACAGCGGCCGGAATCTGTTCGATATGACAGAGGATGAGCACCAGACAGATCAGGACGTAGGTAACTGCCATCGCCGGCACCACGACCTGGGAAACGCTGGCGATCCGCCTGATTCCCCCGATGACCACGAGCGCGACGCACACAGTCAGCACAAGGGAGGCAACGACTACCGTCCAGGAATAACTCGCACCCAGAAAAGGGATCTCCACCTGAAACCGGTTATCCGGATCAAAAAAGTGCTGGACCGCGGAAGCGATCCCGTTTACCTGTGTAAACGTTCCGATCCCGAACAATCCGACGCACGCCCCGAAAAACGCAAACATTCTGGCCAGAAATTTCCACTTCTTTCCCATTCCCAGTTCTATGTAATAAAACGGCCCGCCGAGCGCGTGTCCCTCGACGTCCACCGTCCGGTATTTCACCGCCAGCAGTCCTTCCGCATATTTGGTCGCCATCCCGAAAAAGGCGGCGACCAGCATCCAAAACAGTGCTCCCGGCCCGCCGGCACAGATCGCGGTCGCCACGCCGACGATATTTCCCGTACCGATCGTGGCGGATAGCGCGGTGCACAGTGCCGCGAAGGAAGTCACCTCCCCTTCCCCGTCCTCTTCATTTTTCACCATCCACTTCAGGGCCAGCGGCAGTTTCCGCAATTGCAGCAGGCCGAGCCGGCCCGTCAGATAGATCCCGCCGGACAGGATGAGGACCATAAGGGGTGCGCCCCATATAAAATCGTTCACGGATGTTAATATTGAATTGATATGTTGCAGCATATGTTATCTTCCTCTCTTACCGGTGCAAAAATATGTCACCTTCCCATCTTCTTTCCCCACTTCACACGTTCCTTATAGGCCTCATACTCCCGCGCGGTCTCGAAATCCTCCGCATCATATATAAATTTCCGGGGTCCTCCTTCTTCATACAGATCCTGGTATGTAAGCCACGCCGGACCAGATGCCCGGGAAAAATCTTTTTCCTGAATGTCCAGTTCCTGCTGTTCCTCCCCGGATGAGATCTCTTCCCCGCGATACCGCGCTTTCGTCAGATACACGTTTCCCAGATGGTGGATCTGCCCCTGGCACGATACTTTCACCTGGAATGTCTCCATGCCAAATTCAGAAATCCACTTGTTTTCGTCCTCCGCGCTTATATAATATTTATTCCCCTCGCGCGAAACGATCTCAGCCCCTTTGATCTCCCGGATCGTATCTTCGCATTCCAGACAGATTTCCCAGTCAGATATTTCGAGCATGGTTTCCAGATCTCCCCCGGCACGGACATCTCCTTCGGACAATATATTTGTCAGCTCCGCCGTCGCTGTGTAACTGTCATTATCCTTTTCATCAAATACCAGAAACAGATCAACGCCTTTAGCCGAATCTGCCACGAGATACTTGTCGATCTTCCCATATTGCGCCCCGTAATCCTTTTCTATGTCCCCCCAGTTTATCTTCGTATTCTTTCCCGCGCTCACAATTCCCATGTCCCATGAAGGCTTCCCTTTCTTACATTCCCCCGTAACCGAAATCTCGACCGATGCCCCCTTCTCCAGCGAAAGATCTTCCCCTTCCCCGCAAAAGCAGTAGTCCCATAAATCGCCGTCTTCATCCTCCCATCCGTCTTCAAAACAGATCCTCGCCCCATTTACAGATTTGATCCGAAAATTCGAGCCGATCCGGAAAGACCAGTGATCGATACTCTCCCCTGAACGATTTGTGAGCCGCAGTTTTCCACTCACTGCCGTGCCCTGCCCCTCCAGTTCCAGCGGCTCCGCCTTATAATCCTTTTCGGAAACATCGTGCAATTCACTTTTCCAATAACAGATACCGGGTTCATGCGCGCCGTCCGGACACGCCACTTCTACGTCAAACCTTATATCATCCTCATCTTCGTAAAAATCCCGGTTTTCTCCCGTCCCCCGGATCGTATAGAGATTCCCTTCCCTCGATTCGATTTCTGCCCCGACTATGTCCGTGATCTCATCTTCCATTTCAAGGCAGAGTTCCCAGTTCGGGTAATCACCCTCGCCGCCATCCCCATATCCCGCCTGTACCGTGGCGCGGTAGCCCTCTTTCGTTCTCTCTTTTATACGAAAGGTAACATCCACCAGATACCCTTTCGCCTTCCACCGATCCGGTATCTCCACCGGCGAAACGGATGCGCCTGACACGGCGGCGCTGGTAACGGCGCCGGTTGCGTTACCCCCTGATCCTCTGGCGGCCGCGCGTTCCGCCGCTTCCTCCGCCCCATTCCCGCAGGCGGTGAGAAAAAAGCAGCTGCAAATGATGGCGAAAAGCTGTATGTTTCCCTTTTTCATAACGTCTGACCTTCCTCTCTTGCGGTGCAAAAAAACATGTCACCTTCCCATCTTCTTTCCCCACTTCACACGTTCCTTATAGGCCTCATACTCTCTTGCGCTATCGAAATAATCGGAATCATATCGATACGTGCCATACATTTGCTTATATGTAAACCATAGTAATCCAGACGTATAAGAAGCATTTTCCGGCATGACAAGTTCCTGCTGCTTTTCCCCGGAGGAAATGTTCTCCCCCCGGTACCTTACTTTCGTCAGATACGCCTTTCCCAACTGGTGAATCTTACCGTGATACGATACGTTCACCTGGAACGTCTCCATGCCAAACTTGGAAATCCACTTATCTTTGTCCACCGCGCGTATATAATAATTATTTCCTTCATGCGAAACAATCTCTGCCCCCTCGATTTCCTCGATCGTATCCTCACACTCCAGACAGATTTCCCAGTCTGCTATTTCGAGCATCGTTTTCTCATCAAGCTCGACCCAGTCCGCTATTTCAAGCATCATTTTCTCATCAGACCCGGTTTTCCTTTCTCTTTGTGGGTCCACATCCCGCTCTCTCAGAATATTTGTCATCTCCACCGTAGCGGTATAACTGTCCTTTCTCTTTTTATCAAATACAAAAAACAGATCGACACCTCTGGCTGAACCCGCCACCAGATACTTATCTGCTCTTCCGTATTTCGCCCTGCATGCCTGCCCGCATCTCCCCCAGTCTACCTCCGTTTCCTTCGCGGTCTCCACTTCATCCGCGCTGTACCATGCAGACTCTCCTTTATAACATTTCCCTGTCATTGTAATCTCGACGGACTCTCCCTTCTCTAACGAACGGTTTCCCTTTTCCCCGCAAAGATAGTACTCTCCATCCTCCCATTCATATTGATAACAGATCTCCGCACCGCTTATTGACTTGATGTCAAACGTGGTAATAAACCCAAGAGTCCAGCGATCCATCCTCTTTCCGGAACAGTTTGTAAGCCGCAGTTTTAAACGCACCTCCCGCCCCTTTGTCTCTCGTTTCAATTCCTCCACTCTATAAGCCTTGTCCGGCAGCGGACAACTTTCAAATTCCCTTTTCCAGTAACAGATACCGGGTTCGTGTGCGCCGTCCGGACACGCCACCGCTATGTCAAACCAAATTAAATAAGCTTCATCGTCTGCGTCTCCGAATATGGTCTCCGTCAACGTCCCTTGAATCGTATAGAGATTTCCCTCTCTCGATACGATCTCTGCTCCTTTGATCTCCGTGATCTCATCTTCCAGTCCGAGACAGAGTTCCCAATCAGGGTAAGCAGCCTCCCATCCTTCTACCCTTACCCTGGCACGGTACCCCTCTTCCGTCCGCTCTTTTACATAGAAAGTAACCCATGTCTCTTCATCCTCCTGCCCTGACACACTCATTTCCATTGGAATCTTTTCGAGCGAAATGGATGTGTCTGATACGGATGTGCCTGATACAGCAGCGCCGATTACGGTGCCGGTTACAGCACTCCCTGATACCCCGTCAGCCGCGCGTTCCGCCGCTTCCTCCGTTCCGTCACTGCAGGCGGTGAGAAGAACGAAGCAGCAAATGATAACAAAAAATTGTATGTATCTTTTTTTCATATAATCCGGCCTCCCCTATGCTTTTGTAGTTGCTTGTATCACTATCGGTAACCATATTTTTCTTGTAATAAATCTGCTATCTTTTCTGTTTCCCCTCTCGTTCTCCCCGTCGTCTGCACAACAAGTCCCAGTCCCTTGTCCGTCCACGGCATCTCCACCACGTATCCTCCACTAGATCAGCTCTGACATCAGGATTCCCCACTCATCAAGTAAACCATCCGGATATTTACTTAATGCCCCTTTTTTATCTACCCTAATATGCTCTGCCACCGTTTCTTGTTGTTCATTTTTACTGAAATATGATACCATCAGCTTCTGGTGATCGATCAGTCCCTGCCTGACAGCCACCCGAATTCCATTGATGATATGGTCGCTATGGGATTCACAGAGGATCTGACATCCATTTTCTGCTGCCAGGGCAATCAGTTCCGCCATAGCAGTCTGCCCTTTTGGATGAAGATGGGACTCCGGATTTTCAATGAGTACCAGACTCTTTTCACTGGAGATCAAAAGATCTACGATAAGGGGCAGGACATATGAGATTCCAAATCCCACGTTCACCGGTAAAAACGGCTCAAATGCCAGCGTCCCGCCGCTGTAACTGATATTCAGTTTCGCTTTCTCGATCAAAGGAAGCAATTCCGCGGAGAGTTTAATTCCCGGAGATATTTTAGACATCCATGCAGACACCTGGTCGATCAGCCGGTTCGTTTTTCCCGTTTTAAGGCACATGTTTTCCGGCACCCGGATGGTTTCACCTTCCACCGCCAAAAACGGAACGACAAATTCTCCAAAAACACCGAGTTTGCTCACTCCGTCTTTTTTCCAATTCTCGGTACTGTATTGTTTTCGCGGGCCGAGATGTTCTGCTCCTAAATATATAAATTCATTTGTAAATAACGACGTTTCGTATGTTTCGCCATTTACTGACTGGAAGCGCTTCAACTGGTCATTTTTTGAATCCCCAGCTTCATACAGGAAATCATAACAAAGACTCTCCGAGTACTGTACATAAAACCGTATTCGTTCGGCCTCTGCATTTTGACATAATACATCTTTTGCTGTTCCAAGCCTGGTAAGTTCCCCATTCGTGTAAAGATAATCCAGGTTTGACTGATGATTTTCCCAAAAACTCTGTCGAAGCAGCAGGAAAGATTGAATCACCGATGATTTTCCCATCCCATTCATGCCAAACAATAAGTTCAAATTTTCAAGCGGCATGGAAAATTTCTTCAACGATTTAAAATTTTCTATTTGCACATATCTAATCATTTTCTATTATTCTCCTAAACATATCTCGGATCATTTTATGTCTTATTTTAACATTTCCAATCTTCGCCGTACCATCCGAAATCGCTGTGACGAACTCTGTATCGTCAAACAATTTCTCGTATTTCGCTTTCATTTGCTCCTTTTTCTTCTGTAAAATCTGACATTCTTCCTCTTTCAATTTCGCCAAATTAACAGAAACAGCTTCAAATAACGGTCTGTTAAGGGCTGCATATGTACCGTTGGTCCTCTTCCGCCGAAACGCATAATCCCCGAACAGCTCCCTCGCACATACCATAGACCTTGTAAAGTCTGTCCGGCACTGGTCAAGTACATCCTTTTCTGCACATTTCAATATACTCATCACAGCATTCATAAATTCTTCCAGATTTCCATTATATTGATTGACGCCAAGCAGATAAAAGGCAAGAAAACGGTTGACAAATTCACGGTCCAGCATCCTCGAAGAAGGAATTTTATGGCGGGTCGCTTTCACAAATGCTTCGCCGTGTGCCAGTTCTTTCAGTAATTCTGCAGCCTGTCCCCTGTAAACTGAATTTCTTATTTCCGCCGGTTCGAGCATCAACCCTCCTGTATTAATCCTTGTAAAAATGCTTGTTTTCACATTTTCCGGAGTTTCCGGGCGTATGATATACGCCATAACATCCTGCGACTTAATCCTTCTTTGAATTTTAGGCGGAAGTTCCTCGAACAGACACCCCTCGAAATCACGGAGATATTCTAACCCTTTTAGCCGAAGACGGTTCTTGTCTGTCTTTTCTAACGCCATAAACTGCTTCATCGCAAACAGGCGCTGCAATCCGTCGACCACGATGTACTTATCATCCCCACACAGTTCAAAATAGAAAGTGGGAAGCGGTATGTTGATAATCAAGGATTCAATCAGGCGGCTCTGTTTAACAGCATCCCACAGATCGGGACTTCTCTGGAAATCAGGATCCAGAATAATGTCACCATATTTTAACTGGTCTACCATATTGCTGATAACCATTGGTTTCGAAACGATATCTACATCCCGTGGATCAAACGGCTCTGTTATATTAGCTTCGCCATCCTGATCATACAACTGTTCCTGCTCAACCGAAACCTGCTTATTCAAAACATCTTCATCCCAAATTCCATCATCTCTCCCACTGTCTTCCATTCTCTTCCGCCTCCTTCTGATTCCATGACCTCCTCCCATCTTCCACCAGACCCCAGCCTCCTGGCATCCTCTTCACCACCATGAATAATCCGTTTCCCACGACACCTACCTCATCCGCCCAATGATCCGATTCGCCCTCTCGTAAATCTCTTCCGCTGGCTCTTCCGTGTAAAACACACCATCTTCGTACAAAATCTTACCATCTACCATCGTCAGCTTCACATTTTCCTTGCTGCCGCTGTACACGATATTTTTCACAATATTGTTTTCTGGCTGCATGTTCGGGCGGTGCATATCGATCATGATCAGATCGGCGCATTTTCCCTCCGACAGCGTATCGCAGCCATCGAGTCCCATCGCTTTCGCGCCGCCGACCGTCGCCATTTTCAGCACGTCTGCGGCATCCATCGCGGAAGCATCCTGCTTCGTCACCTTTGGCAGAACGGAAGCAAGATACATCTCGCGGAACATATCGAGCGCGTTATTGCTGGCGGGGCCGTCGGTCCCGAGCGCCACATTGATGCCCTTTTCAAGCAGGCCGCACAGATCCGCGATCCCGCTCGCCAGTTTCAGGTTCGACGACGGATTGGAAACGATAGATATTTTCTTTTTCTTGCAGATCTCCTGATCTTCTTCCGACATCCACACCCCATGAAAACCGCCGCCGCCGTACTCAAACATGCCAATAGAATCCAAAAAACCAAATGGTGATACGTGGTATCTCTCATAACATTCATCAACCTCTCTTTTTGTTTCTGCAATATGCGTATATACCGGCTGTTTGATACGGTTTGCCATATCTGCCAGTTTTTTTAACGTCTCGCCTTTCGTCGTATACTCTGCATGAAATCCCACTTTGCAGGAAACGAGAGGCGACACCTCGTTCAGCCGGTAAAATTCTTCTTCGGTCTCCTCCACCGTTCCTCCGAAATCGTTCATACTCCCGCACAAAACGGTTCGAAAGCCCATCTCTTTCGAAGCTGCTGCGTGACAGGCGTTATCCAGGTACATATCGAAATTTGCCGTGATCCCGCTCGTCAAATACTCAAGGATGCCCAGTTTGGCTAACTGGACCTGATCGTCTTTCGTAAGCTTCGCCTCCATCGGAAAGACTTTATCGTAAAGCCATTCCTGAAGCGGCAGGTCGTCGGCGTACGAGCGAAGAAATGTCATCGCCGAGTGCGTGTGGGCATTTTTAAACCCCGGCATGAGCAGATTTCCGCCGCCGTCGATCTCCCGGTCCCACGTTCCGGTAAATTCCGGCGCCTTTTCTTTTGTCCCGACATAGAGAATCTTCCCATCTTTTACATGCAGTTCTCCCGTAATGATATCGTTTCCATCTTCCATCGTTAGTATTCTGCAATTATAAAACCGAATATTCATGATTTCCCCCAAACAATTCATATTAGAAGAACACCCATTCTATGTTCTCCCTGTACTATTTTTTTACACCGTGAATCCGTACTGTCATTCACATGATCCTGCTGCCGCACACCATCACATATCGTCTACGATAAAACTGGTCATCGCAGATTCCTGTCTGGTCGGCTGCGGCGCCGCATCCACAATATCCGCTGTCATCTTACTGATCGCCCGGTAGACGAGAAGGCGGAACAACGGCGCCATCTTTTCGCCGACTTCCGTCACTTCCATATGATTTAACGGGGTCTTGCTGATGCCGCACGCCATATTCGAAATACAGGACAGACCGCACACGCGCATTCCCATATGCCTTCCGGCAACGGCTTCGATCGCCGTGCTCATCCCGACAGCGTCCCCGCCCAGCACCTGACACATCCGCACTTCGGCACTCGTCTCGTACTGCGGGCCCTTCATCTGTACATAAGTTCCTTCGCGCAACAGGACATTACACTCTCTGGCCGCCTGCCGGATAAACTCACAGAGTGACACATCGTAAACGTGTTCCATCGAAGGAAAACGCGTCCCCCATTCCTCCACATTTTCCCCGATGAGAGGCGAGGGCATAAAACTGCTGATATGGTCGGTGATCATCATGAAATCCCCCGGCCGGTACATCGTATTCAAGCCGCCTGCCGAATTCGTAAGAAATAAAATGTCTGCCCCCAGTTTCCGCATGACCCGGATCGGCAGTACCACGTCACTGATATCATACCCCTCATAAAAATGTACTCTCCCCTGCATGATCACTACAGGCGTCTCCTCGATATAACCAAACACGAACCTCCCCTTGTGACCGTCTACGGTAGAAACCGGAAATCCTGTAATATCCGCGTAATCTACCGTATCCACCACCTGGATCACATCCGCCAGCGCCCCCAGGCCGCTTCCCAACACGATCGCCACTTTCGGCAGGAACTCCACCCTGCTCCGAATCTGTCTGTAACACAATTCCACTTTTTCGTACACCGAATTTACCTTCTCACTCACTTGATCTCATTCCTTTCGTTAAAATCTTTCTTTACTTTTTATTGTATCGTCTTTTGCTTCCCCTGTCCAGCACAAAAACATACACCCAAAGTTCTTGTTATAAAAAACGGCAGAGTACGTAATTACTCACGTCCAGTCCCCTGTCGGTAAACGCGATACGGTCTGCCGAAAACGTCAGCAATCCCTCTTGCTCACACTGCAAAAGAAGATCTCCATACCGATCCATGGCATCTTCGGAAAAGCGTGTGGCAAATTCACTTCGGGATACGCCCTCTGTCTTTCGAAGTCCCAGTATAAAAAACTCCGCCATCTCATCTTCTGGCTGCAGCACTTCTTCGATATAGGTAATATTTTCTCCCTTTTGCACCTTGTCGGTGTACGTGTGGATGTCCGTTTCATTTTTATACCGGATGTTCCCTATTTTGGAAGAGGCGCCGAGACCGAAACCGATGTAATCACAGCCAGACCAGTATTTCAGGTTATGGCGGCAGGAAAAGCCTTCTTTGGCGTAATTAGAAATCTCATACCGCCGGTAACCGCCCTGCGCGAGCAGGTCTTTTGTCATGGCGTACATTTCTCGGTCGGTATCCTCATCCACCGGCGGCTTTTCCCCGTACTCCGCATAAAACGGCGTCCCGTCCTCGATGATCAGGCTGTACGCTGAAATATGCTGTGGATTCAGCGCCAACGCCGTGCCAAGCGTCATCCGGTAACTGTCTAGCGTCTGCCCCGGTATCGCGCTCATCAGATCAATATTGATATTGTCAAATCCCGCCTGCCTCGCCAGCCAAAATGCTTCTTCGGCCTCGGTCGCCGTATGGATCCTGCCCAGCTTTTTCAGCTCGGCGTCGACGGCCGACTGAAATCCGAAACTGATGCGGTTGATGCCGATACTGCGATAGGCCTGAAATGCTTCTTTCCCGGCCGTACCCGGATTGCACTCGACGGTAATCTCAGCATCTTCCGACAGACGGAAGCGTTCTGACAGCGCCCCGAAGATCCGCTCCAAATGCTCCACAGGCAATATACTCGGCGTCCCGCCTCCGATAAATACCGAATCCACCTCGATCTTATGGCTGCCATCCATACAACCAGCCGACTCCTCTGGCAAATAGAACGACCGGATATCCTGAGCCATCACCTCCGGCTGGCGAAACGACCGGATTTCTCGAAGCAAACTGTCAACATAGCGGCTGACGCCCTCCCTCTCGGATGGAAATGACAGAAAATCGCAGTAACGGCACTTCTGAACACAAAATGGAATGTGCACATAAATTCCTGTTTTGTCCCTCATCTGCTACTTGTCCTCGTCGAGTTTCAACACACTCATGAACGCCTTCTGTGGTATTTCTACATTTCCGATCTGGCGCATGCGCTTTTTCCCTTCCTTCTGCTTTTCCAACAGCTTCTTTTTCCGGGAAATATCGCCGCCATAACACTTCGCCAGCACGTCTTTGCGCACGGCCTTTACCGTCTCCCTGGCAATGATCTTATTGCCGATCGCCGCCTGGATCGGAATCTCGAACAGATGCCTCGGGATCTCCCCTTTGAGTTTCTCACACATCCGGCGGCCGCGCTCATAGGCAGTACTTTCGTGAACAATGAACGAAAGCGCGTCGACCTCTTCTTTATTGATCAGAATGTTCAACTTGACAAGCTGCGAAGGCTCATACCCTTTCATCTCATAATCAAAAGAGGCGTATCCCCTTGACCGCGATTTCAACGAATCGAAGAAGTCATAGATGATCTCATTCAGCGGCAGCACGTATTTGAGCAGCGCCCTCGTCTCTTCCATATATTCCATACCGAGATAAATGCCGCGCCGTTCCTGGCAGAGCGTCATGATCGCCCCGACAAATTCTGTCGTCACCATAATCTCCGCATTGACGACCGGTTCCTCCATATGCTCGATCTCGGACGGGTCCGGAAGGTTGGACGGATTCGTCACCTCCACCATTTCCCCATTTGTCTTGTACACATGATATACTACGCCCGGCGCTGTCGTCACGAGGTCTAAGTTGTACTCGCGTTCGAGACGTTCCTGGATGACCTCGAGATGGAGCAGGCCGAGGAAGCCGCAGCGGAAGCCAAATCCGAGCGCCACCGACGTCTCCGCCTCAAACTGCAGGGCGGCATCGTTGAGCTGCAGTTTTTCCAGCGCGTCCCGCAGATCCTGATATTTTGCGCCGTCGGCCGGATACAGGCCGCAGTAGACCATCGGCAGCACTTTCTTATAGCCAGGAAGCGCCTCGCCGCACGGTCTTTCCGCGTCTGTCACCGTATCACCCACACGGGTTCCCTCCACGTTTTTCAGGCTCGCGGTAATGTAGCCGACCATACCCGCCGAAAGCTCTGCGCACGGGATAAACTGCCCGGCGCCAAACGTGCCGACCTCGACGACCTCCTCTTCCATGCCGGTGGCCATCATGTGGATCCTCGTCCCTTTTTTCACGGTGCCGTCAAACACGCGGCAGAAAATGATAACGCCCTTATAAGAATCATAAATGGAATCAAAAATCAGCGCTTTGAGCGGCGCCGCCTCATCCCCTTCAGGCGCCGGGATCTTCTCTATGATCTGCTCGAGCACCGCTTCGATGTTTGTCCCCATCTTCGCGGAAATGAGCGGCGCGTCCTGCGCCTCGATCCCGATGACATCCTCGATCTCATTTTTCACCCGTTCCGGCTCCGCGCTCGGCAGATCGATCTTATTAATGACCGGCATGATCTCGAGATCATGGTCGATCGCGAGGTAACAATTGGCAAGTGTCTGCGCCTCGATCCCCTGCGCCGCGTCCACGATGAGAATGGCGCCCTCACAGGCAGCCAGGCTCCTGGAAACCTCATAATTGAAATCGACATGGCCCGGTGTGTCGATCAGATTGAAAATATACTCTTCTCCGTCCTTCGCCTTATATACGATGCGGACGGTCTGCGCTTTGATCGTGATCCCCCGCTCACGCTCCAGTTCCATATTATCAAGCACCTGCGCCTGCATCTCCCGCTCGGTCAAAAGCCCGGTCTTTTCTATGATCCGGTCCGCAAGCGTAGATTTCCCGTGGTCAATGTGGGCAATAATGCAAAAATTTCTTATATTTTTCTTACTAATTTCTGACATAATTTTGTTAAATCCTTCCGATATAGTATATTACAAGTCATTATAGCATAGGAACTTATTTTTTGCCACCGTATTTTCTGTTTTTTCGTATCCAGTTAATCCTTGCACTTTTATCCGGATTGATGTACAATAAGGCTATCGCATAAGATATGGAGGCTATCAACTTAAGAAAGGAATTGTGAACATGGGAAGAATGAAAAAAGTTATTTCTCTAACACTGACAGCATGTCTCATTATTTCCGGAATACTGACCGATTCAGCAAATTCCCAGGCAGCGAATGTCAGACTGAACAAGAAAACGGCGTCTCTACGAGTCGGAAAGACGACACAGCTCAGGGTGTACGGCACAAAGAAAAAGATCACCTGGCGTTCGTCGAAAAAATCAATTGCCGAAGTCAGCCCGACCGGAAAAGTGACGGCAAAGAAGCTGGGAACAGCTAGCATTTACGCGAAATACTCCGGCAGGAAACTGACATGTAAAGTTACCGTGACCGGCTCCGCTGCGGATTCCAAATCAGGCGGCCGGCTCAACCCGCTTTCTGCTTATAAAGAGAACACGATCAATTATTACGACGACGGAAAAAAGATCGGCACGTTCAAGATCCAGCTGAAGAAATTTTTATCCGGGGACTCTGCCGCGGAGCGCGTTCTCCAGAATCCGGAAAACCCGGATCCAAGCAACTCACAGGAATATTTGTATTTCCAGTTTCAGATCAAATATGTGTCGGGAAGCGAAGTCGTAAACGCGAAAGACCTGTTCAGTTATTATTATAATATTTTTGACTCCACGGGAACGACTGCTTTGGAAAACATTGACTGGGGATTTTATTTCGAATTAATGGAGGATCTAAGTGACGTGACACTGTCGCCAGGGGCGGTTTCGAACTGTTCGAAAGCGGTGCTCGTAAGCAAGGGGAACACCCCGGTCATTTACCGCATCCGCACGGGCCGGAATTCTTATACCTGGTTTACGACGGACAAGGCATCGTAAAGCGCGTCCGTGTAAGGTTCATCATTCAGCAAGGATACAGTCCGGGGGCGGTTCCGTCTCCCAGCAAAAACAAGAAACGGTAAATCGCAGGAAATCACATTTTCTCCGGCTTACCGCTTCTTTTTATATCCTTAAATCCCTTCTAGTCTTAGTATTTCCTTTTTCAGGCGCTTCATGATCTTCTTTTCCAGTCTCGAAATATAGCTTTGCGAGATGCCGAGAAGATCGGCGACTTCTTTCTGCGTTTTTTCACCTCCTTCGTAAGCGTCAAGCCCAAATCTCATATGGATGATCATCCGCTCTCTCTCACTCAAAGTCTCCAACGCCTTTTTCAAAAGCTTGATGTCTACTTCACGTTCGATATCCTTATAGATCATGTCCTCGCTCGTTCCCAGTATATCGGACAGCAGCAGCTCATTTCCATCCCAGTCCACGTTGAGTGGTTCGTCGATGGACACCTCCAGTTTGATCTTGCTGTTCCGCCGCAGATACATGAGGATTTCATTTTCGATGCACCGGGAAGCGTAGGTGGCAAGCTTTATGTTTTTATCGGGCTTGAACGTATTGATCGCCTTGATCAATCCAATCGTCCCGATGGAAATCAAATCTTCTACTCCGACCCCCGTATTGTCGAACTTTTTTGCTATGTACACGACAAGCCTTAAATTGTGCTCGACCAGCTTATTTTTTGCCGCCTCTGGGTTTTCATCGCTGAGACATTCGATACATGCTGCTTCCTCACCCGGCTCAAGCGGCGCCGGCAGAATCTCTGCTCCGCCGATGTAGTGTATATCACCCCCTTGATGAAAAAACACGTTTTTCCAGTCTGGAAGCATGCGAAACTGAAAACGATTTGGCATTGACAAACGTAAAAACATAAACATCCCCCTTACAAGTTATTTCCTGAATATCCCACCGTTCAACAGTATTTCATACCCACCATCCGCTGACAGATAACGGTCATAAATTCCGAGCCAGACCTTTCCAGTATGTACCGTCTCTTTCCCGCGGACCTGTATTTCCATATCATCCACCCGAACCCCCGGAAGAAAATCGTGTTCCTTTCCGATGGAATGAAATGGAATATATCGCAAAAGCAATCTGCCAAACATTTCTGGTTCCATTTCATGCATTGCCCTGCTAAACTCAGCCTGCTCCTTCTCTGACAGCATTTTTGCAAACAGTTTGTATTCTACGATCGTAACTCCTTCCCGGCTCACCGGCTCATACAACTGGTTTCCGGTGTCCAAAAATCCGGTTCCCGTTACACATTTTCCGCGGTAACTTATCTTGACAGGATATACGTTCTGCCTGTTATTCCTCTCTCTGCCTCTTAACAAAAGCATCTTTTTCATCAAAAACAATATAAGTATGGCTGACAGCAAAAGAAATATTATGGAAATATTTTTTATGCCCGTGATCCCCTTCAAAAACAGAACAACCCCCGCCGTGAATATGCCGGACACATAGTATCCTGCTATGTAACCTGCCATTCCCCCCACGGTCGTTTTTCCGTATGCGAGCCGCATCATAAGGCCGCTCACGAGCACATACATGATGATAAATACCACGAACCGGTCCCTGCTTCCGCTCACGACGACAATCCCTGCAAAAAATGCGCCGAAAGCTGCTGCTGCGATACTTCTCATGTTGATCACCAGACGTTTTTTCAAAAATATATTCATGATTTCCAATATGAGTAAATTCATGAGAAAATTTACCGCAAAAAAAATATCCAGATATATTTTCATAACGCCTGCTCCCATAATAATGATACACGGTTTGCTTTTGCATAGACCAATCATACTCTCTTTATGAATAAAATTTTGTCAAAACAGGAAGGCGGATGAGGATAATTTATCTCCACCAAAAGACAGATTTCGAAACAAAACGACAAAATAAAAGACCCTTCTCCATTTTTCGAAAAGAGTCTTTTGCAAATCTTGTCGTTTTTTGTAAATATTCATGTTACAATGTTCATTTGAAGGGACGACGTTCCATTTTCATACTCCCACACCCCGTATGCCCCGTTGATCACTGTAAACTGCGGCGCTTTATGCCCGATGTCCGCCTCGAACACGATCGGTACTTGAAGTTCATCCAAAATGACTTCCACGGCCTCCCGGTAATTGTGGTCGGTAAAGCTCTCGAACATGCAAGGCCTTCCAAAGACAAAACCGCTTGCTCCTGTAAACCAGCCGGCATGTTTGAGCTGCCACAACCCGCGCGTCAAAGAATCGCTGTCCAGCGAAAAACTTTCCAGATACCATAAAATTCCATCTTTTTTGTAGCGTTCGGCGAATTCCACCGTCTGATCGAACGAAGTTCCGACCATATTCAGAAGGACGTCGAGACAGCCGCCGAGCAGGCGTCCCTCCATATGTGCTTTTGGTACGATCTTTCCGCCCTGCACGGCATACTGTCTGCAAGGCTTGTCCGCCCGGTATCCGTCGCCGGGCGTCTCCCGGTCATAAAACCCATCCTCATAGCAGTCAAATGTTCGTTGTGTCACGCCTTTGCCGCACAGGATGTCATAATTCCCCTGCACGGCCGGATGCCAGGGCTGCATCGCGAAATCATTAAAGTGGTTGCCATATACGGTGGCGATCCCGCCATTTACGGCAATCGTGTATGTCAGACCCGTACTGTCTGAAAATCCCTGAAACCATTTGGGGTGGCGGCGGATGGCGTCCCAGTCCAATAGCGGAAGTATTTCCATCAGAAAGTCTCCGCCCTTGGCGGCAAAGATGGCTTTGACATCCGGGCGCTCGATCAGTTCCATAAACTGGCTGGCACGTTCCTGTTTGGTACTGCTCCGCCCCCGCCCGTCACTCTGCCTGACGTTTGCGGTTTCGAGTATTTTGTATCCGAGCTGTTCCATCGTGTGTTTCGCCAGATCGAGCCGTTCGAGATCCATCGGTTTCCGGTTTCCGTCGGATGTCGCGGTAACGCCGATCGTTTGGCCTTTTTGTAAAAATGGGGGGTAGATCATGTTCGTTCCTCCTGCTTTTTCCTATTTCAGTCTGTATTCGTTTCTTTTCAGGTGGCATTTTTTGAATTTTCTTCATTTGCTACATACTTCGTGCTTTTATATGAACCCTGCCTTTCCAGCAAGCCCAGCCGCATCATTTCTCCGAGAATCGTTCTGGCACGTCTCTGTTGTACCTGAAGCAATTTTTCTGCCTGATGAGATGTGATCGTTTTATTGCGCTTTACATATTGAAGTACTTGCTTTTGTTGTTTTGACAGTTCATGCTTCATATTTTTGTCAATAATTATCGGCACTTTATCGGCACTTTTATCGGCACTTTCCGATCCTTTGCCGGTATTTATCGGCACTTTATCGGCACTTTTATCGGCACTTTCCGATCCTTTGTCGGTATTTATCGGCACTTTATCGGCACTTTCCGATCCTTTGTCGGTATTTATCGGCACTTTATCGGCATTTTGGGATTCTTTTTTATTTTCAGGACCAAAATCATATGAGTAGGAATCATCTAATGGTACGATAATTCTAAATACATCGCCTTCTACAAATTCTGGTTCCTGCCCGGAATAGTATTTGCAGTATTTAAACAAGTTGTGGACACCGGAACCAAGCTGGTCGGCGTATCCAATGTTTCTAAAAAATGCGGCGATGATCGGATTCTTTGGGTTTGGTTCCAGATTGTCTACCGTAATAAAGCCTTCCGTGGTTGCCCGGCTCGCATTTTCCACATACATGCAGTCTTTTTCTATCACGAATTTTGCCGTGTAACTGCTGGAAAACTCGCGGTGCATCAGGATGTTACTGACCATTTCCCTTAAAATGGTATTTCTCAGGCTTTTATTCACGGTGTCTTCTAAAAAGAACTTGTCCATCAGGTGCTTTTTCCCGAACTCCATAAGCCTGTCATAACTTTCGATCAGATTTGTCTTAATGACTTCGCGGTCGTCGTAACGGTCAATATTGATTTTACGCACAAGGGCATCCGTGACATAGGCGGGCGCCACATTTAATATGACATCGTCTTTTCCGAGCAGCATGATCGCTGCAAGATTGTAGCCCTCCTCGCCGGTTGCGATATCCCGACCGTATAATCCGGCGCTCTTTAATAATTCCGCATCATCCATCGTTGTCCAGGGATGCGTTCCACCTGCGTGGTTCTGCGCCATGATTCGAATTTTCGGCAGCAGATCCAAGCGCAGATCTTCCCGTTTCGCATAGGGGTATATTTTCTTTTCTGTAAATATTCCCTGTTTGCGGATGTACATTTGGGCAATCGCGCCGGTGGCAGTCACTTTTACATCGGCATCGTCTACTCGGTCATAAATGACCTTTTTATAGCTGTGTACTTCCGAACTCGGCGGAATGTGAACATGGATGATCGTATGCTGATCGTCATATTGGATCATCTCCGGCACCAGATAGACAGCAGGGGAAAATAAGGTGGGATCACTCACTACTTTGATGAAATTTTTGATCATTTCAGATGCCGCTTTTTCTGGCACACCTAGAACGGTACCGTCATCCAGCACACCCAGAAACAGGTCTCCGCCAAAGCGGTTCAAAAAAGAGCATACGGTTTCATAAGTGTCTGACCTGATTCCGCTGCTGCAGCGTTTAAACTCAACAGCGACGGTTTCTCCTATTGTTAAAATGGATTGAAATGTAGTTAGATCCATGTTGTTTCCTCCTGCTCTAATCCCCCTGTCCAAGGCGGTGGCGCGCCGGAAGCAGGGGGAGTGCTCTTAACTGTTATTATATACTGAACATTGGGGAAAAATCAATATGGAAACATTATTTTCATCTCCCTATTTAACCACAACTTTCCTCTTTCCCATCCAGTCCTGATCGTTCATCGAAACCTCAGATTCTTCAACCCATTCGGCGTCTCCCCATCCTCCCAGCTGAAAATAATAAGTTTCCCCGGATTTCAAATTCTTCACCGTTCTCGACCCCTTTTCCACGATCCCGTTCGGCAGATAATGCGCATGTGACATATCGTCACTTACAGAATAGCGGATATCAAACCCCTCATAGCTGTCATTTGCCCCTGTCGCATCGACCGTAATGGTAACCTCGCCCTTCTTCCTACTCTCTACCGTATACGTCAGAAACCACATCGCAAATACCGCTGCTTTTTTTCTGCCAGGCTCGATCCTGTCTGCCAAAAATCCGAGCTTGTCATCGCACCAGCATATAAACTCATACCCTTTTTCTTTACACAATCTGGTAGTTCCATCTCGTTCCCAAACTGAAAATGCCGGGGCAGCGTTCCACATGCCGTCCCTCCGTCCAGATCATACTGGATCGGAATTTTTTTGCCTACTGCTGTTCCCATTGTGTGTCCGGGAATCGCCTTTACCTCTTTCCCCTCCACAAACCAGATAATGCATTTGTCATACCGATACACCCCACAAACTAACCCGGAGCGATTTTCAATCTCTCTCAGACCAGGACAACGCCGTATCACCGATCGATCCCACTGGCGGAGGGAAGCGGGAATCACAATTTTTTCAAGCCTGATATCATCCGCAAAAGCATACGGGCCAATTTCCATAACGGAATCCGGCAAAACCGCCTGCTCTAAATACTGGCAATCCTGAAATGCAAAACCAAACGAATCATACACTTATTCCGCATCAGCATGTGTTCTCTCCCCTTCAGTTCTTTTTTATCATATCCTACCAAAGATGATTACAAATTTCAACAGAATCATATGTTTCGCTTGAAAAATTTTCCTCTTTTCGTTATACTTTTACTATTACAGCAGCCTGATCAAACCGGGCTGGGAAAGGAATCTACTTTATGAATGAAAACAATCCAATCGTAACATTTGAGATCGCGGGAGGCGGTTCCATCCAGGCAGAACTCTATCCCGACATCGCGCCGAACACCGTAAATAACTTTATCTCCCTTGTAAAAAAAGGGTACTATGACGGACTTACGTTCCACCGCGTGATCAACGGCTTTATGATTCAGGGCGGCTGCCCGGACGGAACCGGTATGGGCGGTCCGGGATACCAGATCCCTGGCGAATTTGCCATGAACGGTTTTGAAAACGATCTGAAACATACAGCGGGCGTCCTCTCAATGGCGCGTTCACAGATGCCGGATTCGGCCGGATCCCAGTTTTTCATCATGCACAAAGACTCCCCTCATCTGGACGGCGCGTATGCGGCGTTTGGAAAAGTGACCGAAGGGATGGACGTCGTAAACCGTATTGCAGAGACATCAACCGATTATACCGACAAACCGATCGATGATCAGATCATGGAACATGTGACGGTAGAATGTTTCGGGGTGGATTATCCGGAACCGGAGAAAATTTAAAAAATCTGATTTCGAGTTTCGTCTTGACAGATTTTGTCTATCGTGATATGATTTGAACTGATATTAGGCCAAACGCCTGATCCACGCTTGTTAGGGAAAAATTTCCTAACAGGCGTTTTTTATTTTGTAAGAAAAGGAGAAGAGAGAAAAATGGTTACCATAAGCAAATTCCATGTTCAAAATCCCAGATACGTGAATCTTCTGAAACGTAAAAGCAGTATACCGGAAGAAGTGGAACAAACTGTGAAAGAAGTCCTGCGGCAGGTGAAAGAAAAAGGGGACGAAGCCTTATATTCCTATATGAAGAAATTCGATCACGTCGACATAAATAAAATCGGACTGACCGTAACGGAAGACGAATTCGCGTACGCAAGGGAACACGTATCGAATGATTTCAAGGAGGCCGTAAAAAAAGCATGCGACAACCTTTTCCGGTTCCACCAAAAGCAATTGCCGGCAGATTTTTCTGTTGATTATGAAGACGGTGCCATACTTGCGCGCAAATATACGCCGATCCAAAGTGTCGCCGTCACGATCCCCGGAAATATGGCGCCGCTCGTTTCCACACTGTGTATGAATTTAGTTCCTGCCATCGCCGGCCCCGGAAACAACTATACCAAGATGGCAAAGAAGTTATTGTTCGGTGAGGTAAAAATTGATTTCCTCGCAGGGCCTTCCGAAATCGCGATCTTGGCTGACGAGAACGCCAATCCTACTTTTATCGCGGCGGATCTGATGTCGCAGGCAGAACACGGAACGGGCTTTGAAGCCAGTACGGCATTTTGCCTGTTCGAAACACAGGCAAATGAGATCAAAAATGAAATCATACGATTATGCGAAGAACACGATCTCACTCTGGCAACCCGGTCGGCATTTGAGAATTACGGTGATATTTTTATCGTAGATTCCATCGAGGACGCCATTCAGGCAGTTAATGAAATCGCGCCCGAACACGTAGAACTATTTTTAGATGATTGCGAAGCGGTACTCCCGAAAATCACGAATGCCGGCGCCATTTTTGTCGGTGAGTACAGTACCGAACCAGTCGGCGACTATTTCTGCGGGACAAACCACATTCTTCCGACTTGCGGTACCGCTAAGTTTTCCTCCGGCATGTCGGTTCAGGAATTTATGCGGGGATACAGCGTAATCCGCTACCCTGAGTCCGCATTAAAAAACAACTCCGGTGAGATCATTCAGCTGGCCGAATCGGAGGGAATGAGGGCACATGCGCTGGCGGTAAAAGTCCGGACGTGATATCTGCCTCCTCGCCGTTTTGGATTTCATGAGCAGGCCCCAGCGGGTACATTCTTTCTCTGTAAGTTTTCCAAAACTATCACTTGGTTTTCGCTGATAAACTTTTTATTTTATAATTTTTTCGTGCAGCTAATCCTGTTCTATTTC
Source organism: uncultured Eubacterium sp. (assembly GCA_910584065.1). Classification (GTDB taxonomy): domain Bacteria; phylum Bacillota; class Clostridia; order Lachnospirales; family Lachnospiraceae; genus Eubacterium_F. Next base: position 63,660 of record CAJTZN010000009.1, on the reverse strand, counting down.
CTGACATACATGATGCCAGATGAGATAATCTCGGTCTGGCTCAAACGGATATGGTATAATAAGGTTGTATAATTGAAAAGAAGGCAGGATGCGACAGGATGCCCTCTAGTCTCATGAAAGAGGGTGATGCCCTATGAGTATAATGGAAGTTCTTACATTATTACTTGTGTTGTTTGCGGCGTTGTCTTACATAGACAATCATAAAAAGAAATAAGCATCCTTACGAGCCCGAAGTGTAGGATACTTATTTCCAAGTAATTTAAAAACTGAGGGCAATCGGAGAATTAATTCCGATCACGTCTAAGTAGATTATACACCAGGGCCGCTTGTTTTGCAAGTGGCTCTTTTAGATTGACTTTTTACTTATGTCGGTACCCAATTGCCATACCATTCCCATGTCATCAGAAAAAAGTTGAAAAAAAAAACATTCTATTGTATAATACTACGAAGTGGCGGGCGCCAAAAACAAACGCAAACCACAAAGGATGGACTCTTCCATCAAATAAAAAACGCCCGCAGAAACGAGGAAAAGCGTGAAAAATAAATTTTTCACGCTGCAAGTTTGTGCGCGCACGCCCAAACTTGTGTGATGCGCAAAAACCGTGCGCGCATGGAGGAAAAATATGAAACAGATCATTAACCGTATCACCTGCTGGTATCTTATTTTTTATGCCGTATACAGCTTATCCACCCGCTTTATGCCGACAAAAATATTATGTGCCGGCCCGCTTGAGGATATTCTCTATAAAGGAGTCGTGATCATCGCCGGTTTACTGGCGCTTTGCTATATCTTTTTACTGGCAAAAACGATCCGCCCTGACCGGCAGCTCTGTCTGCTGGCCGTATTCATTCTAATCTTAGGTATCTCCACGATTTTGAACCGAAAATATGAATTCACTGGAAACGTGATGGGAATGGCCACTTTTGTCGTGCAGCTGATCCTGTTCTATTTCCTGCCCCATGTAATGCCGGAAGATATGATTTCCGTCTGGCTGAAACGGATGACCGCCTGCCTCTCCTTTTTCTGGAGTATCGCGTGCGTGGCGTCACTGAGCCAGTACATCGGAAACGTTCATTATCTGACGATGCACCCCGATGGACGGCTTGTCCGCCAGGGGATCGTTGACGGCCGCCTGTTCGGACTGTTCTCCGACCCGAATTTTGCCGCGTTTACCTCCCTGCTTCTCATCATCCTCCTTTTGAGGGAATGGAAACGGGGGGATAAATGGTTCCGGGTATACGCCTCAATCTGTATCGCCGCCAACCTCGCCTACCTCATCATGTCAAACTCCCGGACGATCTATTTGTCGGCCATCGGAACCCTGTTTTTTTTCGTAGCTCTGACGACTTATTACCAGCACTGCCAGTCTGGAAACACAAGCGGGAAACTCTTTTTTTGCCGTCTGGCAAAGCGCACGGCCATTACGGTCGCAGCAGCGGCAGTCCTATACGCCGCTGTCTTTTTCTCGATACAGGGCATCGGCTGCCTGGCTGCCCCCGACCGGAGCACGGACGACATGGTACGCGAAGATGTCAATGTCGAGAACCTGACAAATAACCGCTCAACCATATGGAAAAATTACCTGACATTATACAAAGACAAGCCTGTATTCGGCTTCTCCATCGGTAGCGCTCTGCCCTATGTGACCGAAAAAGACCCGGACAGCTATCTGGCACAGACCCAGTACGTCACACACAACAGTTACCTCTCCCTGCTGATCGAGACTGGTATCACAGGCTTTCTCGTAATGGCGGCCTTTTTCCTATTAAGCATGACCGAATCGCTAAAACGAATCCGCCAGAAGGAACCGTTAAGCGACAGCTATTTTATGTTTCTCTCTGTCATCGCCGCCGTCATAATCTTTATGTTATGCTTCCACGATATTTTCTTTACGGTAAATGTGGAAACGATGCTTTTGTTTACCGGACTCGGGTATGTGCATCATACCTGTCGCACCAGCTGACGCGTTTCGATCCGTTCAGCAACCATACATTTCCTCGATCAGCGCCTTCCACTGGTTGAGGATTTTTTCTCTCTCAAATTCTTTCTGGTTATCGGAACAATGTTCCGACATATCAACCCTTCTCTCCCTGTCCGTCAACAATTGATAAATTTCTTCCGCCATCCTCTCCGTGTCATACGGGGGCACAAGGATCCCGTCGCTCCCATCCCGGATGATCTCCGCCGGCCCCGATACGATATCAAAGCTAACGGCGGGCAGATGGTTTGCCTTCGCCTCTAACAAAACGAGCGGAAGCCCCTCCCGGTACGAGGTCAGCACGTACATACAATGCCCGCGGTAACAAGTCTCCATGCGGTCGGTAAGCCCCATCAGTACCACGTTGTCCTGAAGTCCTTCGTCACGGATCCGCTTTTTAATCCCGTCAAACATTTCCCCCTCGCCATACACTTCCCACACGAAATCCTGCGTCTTCTTCCGGAGCGCCGCCGCCACGTCCACTAACAGATCCATTCCCTTTTCCGGCGAAAAGCGCCCCGCCGTCAGTAACTTCCTGGAATCCGCATCATAAGCACCGGCATGTTCGAGAACCTTGTCATCGATCCAGTTATAGATCGTCATGACCTCCCCCGGCTTACAGTGGAACTTTTCATAATACGCCGCCTCGCTCTGTTTCGTGAGAACGACGGTCCGGTCGGCGTATTTCCTGCCAAACCGCCGCAGCGTGCGCGATACTTTATCGTCCCACTGGCTCAAAAGCGACCCGTGGTCGCAGAATATTTTCGGCACTTTCAGCCTTCTGCCGAGGATGCCGCCGCAAAATCCCGCGTAAACCGCGACATAAAACAAAAGCTCAATGCCCTGCTCGAGACAGTACGCGCGGAACTCCTTTCCCGCCCCCATCACGACTTCCCGGATACGCCGCCGGCCCGGCAGTACGTTATGATAATGGATACGCGGATCAAGCGAATACGCACAAGTGCCTTTCTCATGTGTCAGGCTAATCACATGGATCTCATACCTCCCGCTTGCCTCTTCCGCAAAATTTCCGCCTGCCCCTTCCGCGGCCAGCGCATTAGCGATATTGCAAAGGACCTGCTGCCCTCCGCCCCGGATACTCATATCAAAATTCACAAAACCGATCTTTTTCACGGCTTCCTCCTTTTTTTCTCTTCCTGTTCCCCACACTTTTCTTTGTCCTCCCACATCGTCCGCCGCACACGAGCCACACACCTCACACACAACTCCCTAAACTCTGGCCGCGTAATACCGGTACAACAGTTTCACGCATTTATGCTCCATGAGAAACAAAAGAATCCTGTCCTTCCCGCCAAACAGCGCCCTCTCCCGGCACAAAGCCCGGATGCTGTCCATCTTCACCCATTCCCGGATGACCCCGCAGCAGCGATCCCGGTCATACCCCGATTTCCCCAGCAGCGCATAAAATTTATTTTTTACGGCATCCAAATAAAAGCGGTATAAAAATGACGGCTCACCGCCTCCCTGTTCCTTATAGAAGTCCTTTACCGCCAAAATCAGCCTCTCCTCAATCTCCATCGCGTCCTCGCGGAAACGGAACGAAAGTGACTGCTCCTCCACATTGTGATAGCGGTACAGGGGCTGATCCATGACACTGATCCTCTCCGCCCGGGAGAACACCTGAAGATTGAACAACAGATCCTCGCCCTTGTTCAAATCCCTCGGAAACTTCGCGCCCACACGCTCTCTCCGGTACAATTTGTTCCACGGCACATGCAGGAACATTCCGGTAAACAGGGAAGGGAATGCCTCGATAAACGCCTTCCTGCTCTCAAACAGGCCATTCGGGAACGTATTATCCCTCTGTTCCTTCTCATTGTAATACCCGCAGATGACGAGATCGCTCCCATCCTCTTCCATGCGCGCCACGAGACTCTCGCACATTTCCGGCGAAAGTTCGTCATCACTGTCCGCGAACTGGAGATATTCGCCCGACGCTTTCTGCATCCCATAATTTCTCGCTGCGGACACGCCTTCATTTTCCTTTGTGTACACATGGAAATTCGCATATTTTTTCTCGTATTCCCGGCAAAGTTCCAGACTTCCGTCCGTCGAACAGTCATCCACGATAATGACCTCGGTCTTTTGGTAGCTCTGTGCCGCGACACTGTCGAGACAGAGTGCCAGCCGGTCTTTTGAATTGTATACAGGTATGATAATAGAAACCACCCCTGCCTCGTACAGATCCGTTTCCATCCATTCCTCCCTTACTTTTCCCCGCGCACCATCCGCGCACCATGTTTTACGGTTTCACATCATTCCGGGCGCTGGGGTTTCCTCTCTTTCGGATAATATTTCCCCCGGTATGTGCGGTAACTGTGATCGACGTCGATGCACACGCCGTCGTGCGACGGCACGCGCTTTTCTTCCGGCGGCAGTTCCATATAATCGCCAAACGCTATGTGCAGATACGTTTCATATCCAGCCGGCAGCGGCATCTCAAAACCTTCAAATGATTTGTATACCGCCGATTCGAAAATCTCTTTCGGATATTCATTTACCATGTAATTGTATCTGACGCACAGCTCCGTCACATAGTCGCACTCACAGATCGGATATTTTGACATATGCCTCTCACACATACGCGCCATCCGGTAGCGCCTGCGCCATCCCGGCGCGAGGGCGAGCATGATCCGGCCGATGCCATAGAAAATTTTTCCCTTGCTGGTCGGCGCTTCCTGGTTGATATAAATCTGATAGGCCAGTCCCCAGAGAAGCTGAATCTTGCGCTTCCAGCGCGACGAAGGGCAGCCGTCGAGCGGCAGAACCTCCAGCCGGATTCCATGCGCCATATCGAGATCCTGCTGCCGTTCCTTGATAAAAGTCGTATCTTCATCCGTGATCGCCGTAAGCTGCGAGCGGAGAAATTCAGTCTCGCTCGACCGGCTCAGCCGGTACTTGCTCTCATCCATCTCCTCTTTCCACAGGCGGCACATTTTTTCATAATCTTCCCGCGGCATAAAGACATCAATATCGTCATCCCACGGGATAAATCCCCCGTTGCGCAGCGCACCGATGCAGCAGCCGCCACAGAAATAAAATAAAAGTCCATGCCTGTCACAAAACTCTTTAAATACAAGCGTGATCTCCAGGCACTTGTTTTGGACTTTTTTCAGTTCGATCTGTTCCTTCATAACTCTTTTCCATCCAAATCTTCTGGTAATTTTTCCAATTCCATCATTGCACTCTGACGTAAAGCTGTCATACAAACACCTCTTTCTCGAACATTGCCGTCCACATCATTTCCTGACACAAGGCCGTCCCAGATCCAGCTGCACGCAGTCATGGTGCGCCTTTCGCTTCTCCGGCGGCGGCAGCTGCCTGTAATCCCCGAACGCCTCCCGCAGATACCCGTCATATCCGACCGGTATCGGCATCCTCGTCCCCTCAAACTCGACAAACTCCGCCTTTTCAAACCATTCCCTGCGGTACTTCTTTTTCATATAATACGGCCCCGAACAAAGCTCCGTAATATAACGGCATTCACGGATCGGATACTTTGTCATACGCCTCTTCGCGAACGACCAGATCCGGTAGCGCACGCCCTTCCCGCGGAATATTCCGAGCAGCAGACGGCTTCCAGCCGCCATGAGTCCGCCGTGCTTTTCCGGCACGGTCTGCGCCCGGAACAAAGAATAGACGAGCGCCCACATGCACTGCATCTTCCGCTGCCACTTTCCTTCGGGATAACCGTCCAGCGGAAGTATATCAAGCGCGACCCCGTGCGGAATGTCCAGATCTTTCTGGTACGGCTTGACCTGCGTCGTCTCGCTGTCACGCAGCGTCGCGAAATTATTTCGATCTACATAATCCCTCGTCGTATCCGAAAGAAGATACCGCCGCCCCCGTTCATAACCATCCCAGTTCTCTACAAATGTTTCATAATCCTCCCTCGGCATAAAAAAATCCAGGTCGTCGTCCCACGGGATAAACCCTTTATGCCGGACCGCCCCGATACAGCCGCCGCCGCAGAAATAGCAGAGCAGATGAAATTCCTCACAGAACTCGACGAACACCTCCGCCATCTCCAGACTGATCCGCTGCAGCCCCTTTAATTCCTCGTCGCTGTATTCTTTCCTTTTTGTTTCTTCCGGTTCACTTACCGCCAGACTCATTCCCTGATCCCCCGCTTTCTTTTCCACTACTTTCGTTTCCCTGATGCGCTCTCCGCCAAAACGGCATTTTTGCCAGTCCCACAAATGTCCCAGCCCCGTAACTGACATGAAGTAGAAAAAACAGGAACGGAAGCAGCACATACCCGATATTCCGTCCTCCGCCGTGCCGCCCGGAAGCGTTGGAAGCGTTGCCAGCAGGCGCACAGACCGCGGCCTGTATGGCCATCCCGATGGCTAACAGCCAGTAAAGTCCCCACATAAGCACCGCCAGTAAAGGATGGCCAAACATAGCCACAACCGTCGTAAACAAAATACCAAGCACAAAGGCAAACGGCACAAAATGGTACAGAGAAAGACATCCCGGACAGACGCCTGCCGTCAGGCCGACCCAGTATCCATTCCCGTATTTCTGCCGGCACATCTTTGCCAGATCCGGCCGTATCATCTGATAGGATATAATGCCAGGTACCATGCAGAGCCGAAATCCATTTTGGCGGACGCGGTAATTGAACTCATTGTCCTCCGTGCGCCCCAGATCTTCGCGGAACCGCCCCGCTTTTTCAAACACTTCCCGCCGGTATGCCCCGTGAAACAGGGATTTGACATACGTTTTTTCCCCGCCGCGCCGAAATGGCGCCGCACTGCTGCCAAACATCGAACTCTCCGCCGCCAGAAGAACGTTCTGCCACGGCGACTCTTCCTCGACGATATTCGGCCGCGCCCCTCCGGTCACATACTCCCCGGCTTCCAGCGCCGCCACATTTTTCTCGATAAAATCAGAGGGAATGCTGCTGTGCGCGTCAACGCGTACGAGCGCCTCGGTCGTAAACGCGTCGATCGCGCGGTTCCACCCCCGGCTCAGTATCTTTCCCGGATTTTCCAACACCCGGATCGATCTGAATTCCGCCGCGTGCCGCTCGGCAAACGACTCCATGACCGTCTTCGTCCCGTCCTCCGACATGCTGTCGATCAATAAAAGTTCTATCTTTTCGTGCGGATACCCCTGCGCCACAATATCTTGCAGAACCGCCGGAAGATTCTTCTCCTCATTCCACGCCACGATCGCGATCGAAAGCTCCATCTGTCCGCTCCTCCTGTCCAATGTTAAAACAATATAATATCACTTACTTCCCGGCAGTTCCCTGATCATCGGTTTTAATTTCTTATAAATGTCGCGCACGATTTCACCGGAATGGAATAACGCTGTCAGGTTATTGTTTACCTGTTGTTTGGATTCCGCATCCAATACCGCCCGAATGATCTCCTCCTTGTGCTCTTTATATTTTTTCTCGTTGAAATGCTGGCCGAAGAACGAACGGATCCGGGCCTCTCTCTGATTCATTTTAAACGGCTTTCCTTTCGCCATGCCATCGACATCAGATATTTGAGACAATTTCCTCACATTACAATGATGGGAGACAAACATTTCGATCGCGTTATCAAAATCGTTATCCCTTGATATAATATAATATTCTGCCTCTTTGTCCTCTTTTAACAGTATTTCCAGATCGAACAGCAACCGGCAGTCCACGGCATTTTTGATCGGTATGCGCACCTTTCTGTAAACAAAATGAGCCTCCGATTTATTCATGCGTTTATGCAGACCAAAAGAAAGCGTTTCTGCAGATTCACTGTAATATATGAGCACATCATCCCGTTTTGACAGGTGTTCCACACCGACCAGGCCGTCCCGGTTCACATTTTCGTAGTCCACAAGGAAATATCTCTTGTGTGCCTCGGTAGCATCATTCATAACTGTTCTCCTCCTATGAATCATTTACATTATAAACCCTTTTTACTCTTTCGGCAACCGTCCCATCTTTTTACCCCATTTCTGGCGTTTCCGAAAGTTTTGTGATTCGTCAGTATCTGTACATTCCAGATAAATCTCCCAGTCGGCGATCGATTTCCGGTATACTCCCCGAGAAAAAACAAAAATCTGGTTCGTGAATCTGTTCCCGATAGGAGGCAGTTATTTCGATAAATGTTGCCTTACTGCCACCATAATCACTGTCATCACTTTTTGGCTTTCAGAAACCGCACTGCCAGGGACCACAGTAGGTGAAGGCGACGTAAGTTCATGGACGGAATTATTGCCGCACGCCGCCATGCACAGGCCTGTTATCAAAAGAAGCGCGAGGTATACTAAGGATTTTTTCATGTGTGCAGCCCCTCCTTCCAGTATAAATACATCGTTTCTTTATTATAAATGGAAACGGTAAATTTGTCAACAAAAATCGAAAATATGTTCGTCCTTTCAGGCGAGGTAACTCCTTGCGCTCAAAAAAACGCTTTACTTTTTATTAAATGATGTCAATTTATTTTCACCCTGACATCCAAATACCGGAAATCCCCTTCACCCGCTTTATTTCCCCCATACTTTATGATATAATTTATCCAACGCAAACACACAAACCAGCACATACATACGGAGGTACCGAACATATGATAATCGACAAATGGAAACGTCTCTCGTTTTACTGGAAAAGCGTCCTCATCTTTTCTGCCTTTGTCCTCCTGTCCCTCCTCCTGTCGCGCATCCCATCGTTCTGTGATTTTTATACGGACCACATCTTTCCCCTCGGGCTGCAGACATACGGGCGGATCACGGGACTCTTCCCGTTCTCAGCGGGCGAAATACTGATCACCGTCTCCGGCGTACTCGTACTGCTCCAGATCGTGCTCGTACTACTTCTTCTCGTATCCCACACAAAAAAGCGTCGACTGAAAACCGCGACGCTTAAAAAAACGGCAGGTGCATTTCCGGCATTCGTCATCCGCTACTCAAAATGCATGCTCGCCTTTGTCCTGCTCGTCATCTGGATCATGACAGCCAATTGCGCCACCCTTTATAACTGCAGTAAGTTAGCAGCCGGCGGCAGCAGGGACACGACCTATTCTTTTGAAGAAATACGGGAAGTCAGAAATATGATCGTAGAACAATGCAATACCCTCTCCACCAAAATGAAACGCGATGCAAACGGGAACGTCGTGACAGACGGAAATATAAACGAAAAGATCAAATCAGCCATGCGCGGGCTATCGGCGGAATATCCGCGGCTCTCCGGTTACTACCCGACGCCCAAACCAGTGCTCGGCTCTTTTTTCATGTACCAGGCCGGCTACGACGGCGTATATTTCCCCTTCTCCCTCGAAGCCAATTATAATACATACATCAGCGACATCCGCTACCCGCATGTGGCCTGTCACGAACTTGCGCATCTAAAAGGCTATATCTATGAAGACGAGGCCGACTTTATCGCCTATCTCGCCTGCGTGGGAAGCGACGATGAACAGCTGCAGTACGCAGGTTATCTCGGTGTTCTCCATTACATTGATTCCGATTACCGAAACAGCGCAGCGATTCAGCAAACCACTTCCGAAGAGACTTTTTCGAATGGAACTTCCTCAGGAGAAATCCCCCTGCCCAGTGTTCCCGCTGTAGAGATCAGCGATCTGGTACATAATGACTCTGGCAGTTATACCGCCGAAACAAAAAAGGAACTGTCCACCATGCCGGAACTTATTGACACTGAAACGGTAGCTTCCGTGAGTAAGGGATTTACAGATGCCTATATGGACTATTACGGGGCCGAGCCAAATTACGCCGAGGTGACGAAGCTTTTACTGGCCTATTATCATACAACATAGTCCACATACTTCGAAAAAAGACTTGCCCTTCTCCCCCAAAACGATTATACTAAAATGTGATAAAACAGTATAAGAAATAAATGAGGATCTTATGGGGACATATAAAACAGACATCGCCATCGTCATCCCGGCGCTGAATCCGGATGAGCGGATGGTTACACTCGTGCGGGAACTAACAGAAGCCGGGTTTGAAAATATCATCCTTGTCGACGACGGCAGTAAAATAGAAAACAGAACATTTTTCAAAACATGCAAAGAGGACTATCAGTGCCGCCTCATCCGGCACATGGTAAATTTTGGAAAAGGAATTGCCCTGAAAACAGCGTTTAACCACATATTAGACAACCGCCCCGACATTACAGGAACGGTTACGGTAGACTGCGACGGCCAGCACGTAGTATCCGACATTATCACATGCGCCAAGCTGGTGATGGAACACCCCGATCACCTCATCCTCGGCTGCCGCCAGTTCAACGACCAGAATATCCCGCTGCGCAGCCGCTTTGGAAACAAATTTACGAAACATTTCATCCGGCTCTTGTGCGGCATCAACGTATCCGACACGCAGACCGGACTGCGGGGCATGTCCAGACAGCTGATCAAACAGTATTTTGCGCAGACGAAGGGCGAGCGTTTTGAATACGAGATGAATATGCTTTTGTGCGCCAGGGAGCACCAGATCCCCATCACCGAATTTCCGATACAGACGATCTATCTGGAACATAACGAGAGTTCCCATTTCAATCCGTTTATTGACTCCATCCGCATTTACAAAGTATTTTTGACCTTTATGCTCAGCTCGCTTTCCAGCTTTATCATCGATATCATCCTCTATTACTTGTTCGGACTGATCCTGCGCCCTGTCATCGGCGACAAACTGCAGGTTTCTTTTTTGGGAATTGAGATATCGCTCCTTATTTTGCTGCGGAGCGTCCTGTCCCGCCTCGGATCTTCACTGTACAATTTCACGGTCAACAAAAAACAGGTATTCCACAATGACTCAAAAGATGTGACGATCATCGTGAAATATTATGTGCTGTGCATCTGCCAGCTCATCCTCTCGTCGCTGCTCGTGGACAAGGCGCTGACCTTTATTTTCTCCTCGACCATACGAAAATGTATCATCGACACCCTTTTATTTACGATCAGTTTCCAGATCCAGCGGGAATGGGTATTCCGGCCTGGGAAAAAGAAAGGACATTAAAAGAGAGGCATAGCCATCAAGACTATGCCGGAATTTGATACAACGAATATTGGGTTACAAGTCTTTCGTTGTTAAATTTCAAGTTCAGAATAATCAATGCCAAAACTTGTTAATTTAACCTTTGCTATTCTGATCTGATACTCAAGTTCTTTATTTTCGCCTGTTTCGTGGGCCTTGATCCGCATCAGATCTACATATCTATTGATTGCTACTTCTTTTTGTTCTTCTAAAGACATACGATCACCTGCTTTCCTTTACAATCTGTACTGATTGTTACAACCTAATCATATCAAATTAAATAAACAATGTAAAGAGAAACGATCGTTATCTTCCGAAAGTCCCCTTTTTTTACATTCTCCCCACCTTGATCTCCTCAAGCGAAAGATCAATATACATCTGGATCTCATCCTCCGTCATTTTCGTATACTCCGCCAGTTCCGCCACCGTAGCCAGACGCCCCCACTCCTCGGCAAGCACTTTCGTAGCCTCATGGATGAGATTCGTCTTCGTAACGATCGTGCGCTCCATTCCCCGGCTCTCCAACTGGTCATCCGCCAGCTCGATCATCCTCGCCCGCACCGCGCGGTCGATTTCCTTTTTCACATCCGAAATCCCGTCATTTCCGCACAACATATCCACAGTCGTAAGCAGCGTCAGGTTTCCCTCCTGGATCAGATCCTCTAACGGAACACCCCGGTTCTTATATTTCCCGGCCAGTGTGACGACGCGCTTTAGATGCGCCTCGGTCACCGGATGCACCGCGTTCTCATCGCCGGCACAAAGACGCTGGTAAAGCTCCGTCCTCTCTTCATCCGAAACCTCCTTCAAGCCTCGCAGTTCACGCCGGTACAGCGAAAGATATTTCGAATCCTCGGTATTCCATCCGTCACCCGGCCCGTCTTGCGCGATCCCGCTCCCGCTGCTGTTTGATACATCTGCCCCGCGGCCGTCATCGCCACCAGCGCCGTTACCAGCACCCGTACCGCGGCCGGCGCCCTTCTTGCGCACATGTCCGGCCACTTCGATATTGTGCTCATCGAGAAAATCATACACCAGCTTCAGCTGCGCATCCGTCAGTTCCAGATTACGGCAAAATTCAGCGACTTCTTTCTTCGTGATCCTGCTGTCATTTCCCTTCGCCAGATCGACCAGCGCAAGCATCTGTGCCATAAATTCATTCTGATCCGTCATCCGCCACTCTCCTCATCACAACCAAGACGGTAAATGCTCTTCACATCTTCCGCCCTCAGCTTCACATAATTTCCCTCGGTTTCCTTTCCGGCCAGAAGCTTTTCGGTCAGCTTGTCAATATCCTTCGCGTCCGCCCCGATCTCCGCAAACGTGAGCGGCATTCCGATCGATCGCAAAAACGCTTCAAACCTTTCGATCCCCAAAAGCGCCGTCGCCTCTGCCGCACCGTCTCCTTCCTGCGGTGGAACGTCCCACACCCGCTCGGCAAACTGTACGAGTTTATGCGGATTGATCCGCAACACATGCCGCATCCACGCCGGCGCGATCACAGCCAGCCCGGCGCCGTGTGTCACATCATAAAGCGCCGAAAGTTCATGCTCGATATGGTGGCTCGCCCAGTCCTGGACCCGTCCGACACCGCACACGTTATTGTGCGCAAGCATCCCGGCCCACATGATATTGGCGCGCGCCTCGTAGTTATTTGGATCCTCGATGACACGCGGCGTCTCGTGGATCATCGTCTTTAACACCGCCTCGCATAATCGGTCCGTGATCTCGACTTCCTCCGTATTCGAAAAATACCGCTCGCAAATATGTATCATAATATCCGTCGCGCCCGCGGCCGTCTGGTACGGCGGTAATGTGCAGGTCAGTTCGGGATTTAAGATTGAGAACTTCGGGCGCAGCAGATCCGAGCCCGCGCCTGTTTTCACGCCGGTCGTCTCATTTGTGATCACCGTATTCGTCGAGCCCTCCGAACCAGCCGCCGCAATCGTGAGTATCGTTCCGACTGGCAGCGCCTTCTCGATCACAGCCTTTTTCGTATAAAAATCCCAAAAATCGCCATCGTAACAGCTTCCCGCCGCGATCGCCTTCGCCGAATCGATCGTACTGCCGCCGCCGACTGCGAGAATAAAATCATAGCCGTCCTCACGGCACTTTTCGATTCCCTCGTACACGAGACCGCTGCGCGGATTCGGCTTGACGCCGCCGAGTTCCCCGAACGAAATGCCCTCATCGTCCAGACATTTCACGACCCTGTCATACAGGCCGGATTTTTTGATCGAACCGCCGCCGTAATGCAGCAGCACCTTTGTCCCGCCAAAGCGGCGGATCAGGCTTCCCACATGCTCCTCGGCATTTCTTCCGAAATCAAAATAGGTCGGTGCGTAAAACGTAAAATTATCCATATGTTCACCTCATGTTTATAAAATGTGCAATCCCGCTTTTTGCGCGCTCTCCATCGTCTCATCCGTCCAGATTGAGGACTGCACCTCGCCGATGTGCGCTTTTTTCAGGAAAAACATACAGATGCGCGACTGTCCGATCCCGCCGCCGATCGTGTACGGGAGTTTCCCCTCTAATACGGCCTTCTGGAACGGCAGGTTTTTCCGCTCCTCACAGCCCGCCTTGGCAAGCTGCTCCTCCAGCGCTTTTTCGTCGACGCGGATCCCCATCGACGATAATTCGAGCGCGATATCGAGAATGGGATAGTAAACGATAATATCCCCGTTTAACGACCAGTCATCGTAATCCGGCGCCCGCCCGTCATGCGGCTCGCCATTTCGCAGCTTGTCCCCGATCTGCATAAGGAAAATGGCGCCGTACTCTTTCACCGCCAGATACTCCCTCTCCTTCGGCGTATGTTCAGGATAGCGCCGTTCCAGTTCGGAAGTCGTTATGAAATGAATGTCCTGAGGCAGTGATTTCTTTATGTACGGATACAGGTTTGACATATAATCTTCCGTCTCTTCCAGAGACCGGTATACCTGATTGACTACTTTTTTCAGCGTCTCCTCATTTCTCTCTTCCTTCGCGATGATCTTTTCCCAATCCCACTGGTCGACAAAGATCGAATGGATGTTGTCCGTATCCTCGTCGCGGCGGATGGCATTCATATCGGTATAAAGCCCCTCGCCGTGCTGGAACTCATAGCGCTTGAGCGCGTGGCGTTTCCATTTCGCCAGCGAATGCACGATCTCGATCTTCCTCTCGCCCTGCTCGCGGATGCCAAACGAAACCGGACGCTCGACCCCGTTCAGGTCATCGTTCAATCCCGTTTCCGGCGGCAGGAACAGCGGGGCCGAAACCCTCGTCAGATTCAGGTTTTCCGCTAATGTCCGCTCAAAAAAGTCTTTCACCGTCTTGATCGCCACCTCTGTCTCCCGGATGGACAGCGCCGGTTTATAATGTTCTGGTATTTGAATACTCATAATCTTTTTTCCTCTCTTTTTTGCACCATGTCCTTTACAGTTCGCAGTTCTTCACCGTTCTCGGGAACGGCACGACATCACGGATATTCTGCATTCCGGTGAGATACATCACGCACCGCTCGAAACCGAGTCCGAACCCGGCATGCCTCGTCGAACCGTACTTTCTAAGATCCAGGTAAAACCCGTAATCCTCTTTGTTCAGGCCGCACTCGTCCATACGAGCCGTCAATTTGTCTAAGTCGTCCTCTCTCTGGCTTCCGCCGATGATCTCCCCGATGCCCGGCACGAGACAGTCCATCGCCGCCACCGTTTTTCCGTCGTCGTTCATCTTCATGTAAAACGCCTTGATCTCCTTCGGGTAATCGGTCACAAATACCGGCCGTTTGAAAACTTCTTCCGTCAGATATCTCTCGTGCTCGGTCTGCAGGTCAGCGCCCCACGAAACCTTATACTCAAACTTGTCATTGTTCTTCTGAAGGATTTCCACGGCCTCGGTGTACGTCACATGGGCGAACTCCGAATCCGCCACATGATTCAGCCGCTCGATCAGTCCCTTGTCGACAAAGCGGTTGAAGAAATCCATCTCTTCCGGCGCGTGCGCTAACACATAGCGGATCACGAATTTTAACATCTGCTCGGCCAGCATCATATCGTCGTTCAGATCGGCAAACGCGATCTCCGGCTCGATCATCCAAAACTCCGCCGCGTGTCTCGTCGTATTCGAATTTTCCGCGCGGAACGTAGGCCCAAACGTGTAAATATTTTTAAACGCCTGCGCAAATGTCTCTCCGTTGAGCTGCCCGCTCACGGTCAGATTCGTCTCTTTTCCAAAGAAATCCTGCGAATAATCCACCGTCCCATCGCCGTTTTTCGGCACATCCTTCATATCGAGCGTCGTCACCCGGAACATCTCCCCCGCCCCTTCGCAGTCGCTCCCGGTAATGAGCGGCGTGTGCACATACACGAAATCCCGTTCCTGGAAAAACGTGTGGATCGCGTAGGCGATCAGCGATCGCACGCGGAACACGGCCTGGAACGTATTCGTTCTCGGCCTGAGATGGGAAATTTCCCGCAAATACTCAAAGGAGTGGCGTTTTTTCTGGAGCGGGTAGTCGCTGGTGGAATTTCCCTCCACCGTCACGCTCTCCGCCTGGATCTCAAACGGCTGTTTCGCGTCCGGCGTCTCCACCAGCGTTCCCTTTACGATAATTGCCGCTCCTACATTGAGTTTTGAAATCGCTTCGAAATTGTCAAGTTTATCGCTGTAAACGATCTGCAGCGGCTCAAAAAACGTGCCGTCGCTGATGACGATGAAACCAAACGTTTTCGAATCCCTTATACTTCGTATCCAGCCGCCGGCCGTCACTTCTTTCCCGGCGTATTTTTCTTTGTTACGGAACAGGTCCCGTATACTGGTAAGTTCCATTTTCCTTATCCTCCTGATCTTTCGGGCCCGGAAATCAAATATCCCCTTCTGCCCCTGATTTCTTCTTATTTAGTTATACACCATTTACGACATTTGTGCAAGTCTATCGTACTTCTCCTTCGCTTCTTTTTCTGATTTGTCGAACAGCCGCTCCGCGCGTTCCGGGTTGGCCCGCATCAGACGGTTGTACCGCACCTCGCCCATCAGGAAGTCGCGGTAATTGCCAGTCGGCTTTTTCGAATCGAGCGTAAACGGATTTTCACCTTTCCCTGCATTGTCAGGATTGTAGCGGAACAAGTGCCAGTAGCCTGCCTCGACCGCTTTTTTCTCCTCGCCCATCGAGTCTCCCATACCAGTGCGGATCCCGTGGTTGATACACGGCGCGTACGCGATGATCAGCGAAGGACCGTGATACTGTTCCGCTTCCTGGAACGCCTTTACCGTCTGTGCCATATCCGCTCCCTGCGCCACCTGCGCGACATAAATATAGCCGTAACTCATGGCGATCGCCGCGAGATCTTTTTTCTTCACCTCTTTGCCCGCCGCCGCGAACTGGGCGATCGCTCCGGTCGGTGTCGATTTTGATGCCTGTCCTCCGGTATTTGAGTACACTTCGGTGTCAAACACGAGGACATTAATGTCCTGCCCGCTCGCGAGCACATGATCGAGGCCGCCGTACCCGATATCGTACGCCCATCCGTCGCCGCCGAAGATCCACTGTGACTTCTTCGCCGCAAAGTCTTTGTATTCCAAAATCGTCCGGGCGTGGCTGCTGCCTTCGCCGCTCTGCTCCAGATACCCGGTCAGGTCTTTTACCGCCTGCTTATTTTCCGCGCCGTCCTCCCATGTCTCGAGGTATCGGCGGCACCTCTGTTTCAGTTCCTCATCGCCTGTCTCCTGCTCCAGCGCTTCTGCAGCCGCCCGCACCTTGCCGCGGAGCGTCCTCTGGCCGAGTTCCATCCCGAATCCAAACTCGGCATTATCCTCGAACAGCGAGTTTGCCCAGGCCGGCCCTTCCCCGTCGTGGTTGACCGTGTACGGCATCGCCGGCGACGAGCCGCCCCAAATTGAAGAACATCCGGTCGCGTTCGCGATATACATGCGGTCACCGAACAGCTGCGTAGCCAGCTTTGCGTACTGCGTCTCCCCGCAGCCCGCGCACGCGCCTGAAAATTCTAAGAGCGGTTTTTTAAACTGGCTGCCCTTGACGGTATCCACTTTAAATTTCTCAAATACGCTCTCCGGCGTCTCAACGTTCACCCCGAAATCAAACAGCTTCTGCTGGTACATACTCTCGTCTTTGGAAATCATTTTCAGCACGTCGTTCCGGTTATTTCCCGGACATACGTTGACGCAGTTGCCGCAGCCCGTACAGTCGAGCGGCGAGATCGTAATGGCAAACGTCATATCGTCCATGCCCATCATGTTCGCAGTCGGCATATCCGCAATCGTTTCTTCGGGCACTTGTGCCAGCGTTTCTTTGTCGAGCGCGAGCGGCCGTATGCAAGCGTGCGGGCACACGTAGGAACAGAAATTACACTGGATACAGCCGTGGGGGTTCCAGCGCGGGATGTCGATTCCGACACCTCGTTTTTCATACGCGGCTGAACCGAGCGGCGCCGTTCCGTCCACATAATCCGCAAAGGCGGAAACCGGGAGCTCGTCTCCCCGCTGGGCATTGATCTTGCTCTGGATCTCATTGACGTAGCAGATCAACCTCTCATTGTCCCCGCTCACCGGATCGGTCAGGTCATCGGCCTCTGCCGACTGCCAGGACGACGGAATCGGGATTTCCTTAAATTTCTCCGCTCCGGCTTCGATCGCCCTGTGGTTCATCTCCACGATGTCATCCCCTTTTTTCGAGTAAGTCTTCGTGGCTGCGTCTTTCATATAGCGAATGGCTTCCTCTTTGGGGATAATGCCGGAAATGACGAAAAATGCCGCTTGCAGTATCGTATTGATACGTCCGCCGAGACCGATCTCCTTTCCAAGCGCAAATCCGTCGATCGTGAAAAAGCGGATCCCATTCTCCGCGATAAAGCGTTTCACCTGCCCCGGAATGTGTTGTTCCAGCTCGTCCTCGTTCCAGGAACAGTTGAGCAGGAACGAGCCGCCCTCTTTCAGATCCTGTACCATGTCATATTTGTAAATATAAGCCGGCATATGACACGCCACGAAATCCGCTTTGTCGATCAAATACGATGACTTGATCGGCTGGTCGCCGAACCGCAGGTGGGAGATCGTCACGCCGCCAGATTTTTTCGAATCATAGTCAAAATAGGCCTGCACATATTTTTCGGTGTGGTCGCCGATGATCTTAATGGAGTTCTTATTCGCCCCGACCGTGCCATCGGCGCCCATGCCCCAGAATTTGCAGCTCGTCGTGCCCGCCGGGCTCGTATCCGGCCGCTCCGTCCTCTCCAGCGACAGTTTCGTCACATCGTCCTCGATCCCAAGCGTAAACCGGCTCTTTGACGTGTTCTGGTACACGGCCAGTATATCGGCTGGGTACGTATCCTTCGAGCCCAGACCGTAGCGGCCGCCGAACACTGGCACATCCTTCCACTTACTGTCCCGGATGGCCGACACGACATCGAGGTACAGCGCCTCGCCCTGCGCGCCCGGCTCCTTGCTGCGGTCGAGCACCTGAATCTGTTTGACGGTATCCGGAAGCACTGAGAGCAGATGCTTTGCGCTAAACGGGCGGAACAGACGCACTTTCACAAGGCCGACCTTTTCGCCCTTTGTCCCGAGGTAATCGATCGTCTCCTCGACCGCGTCGCACACGGAACCCATCGCCACGATGACCCGGTCGGCATCCGGCGCACCGTAATAATTAAACAGTTTGTAGTCTGTGCCAATTTTTTCATTTACCAGATCCATATACTGCTCCACGATCGAGGGCAGCCGGTCATAGAATGGATTTGACGCCTCCCTCACCTGGAAAAAGATATCGGGATTCTGCGCCGTCCCCCTCTGCACCGGATGGTTCGGGTTCAACGCCCTCTCGCGGAACGCGCGGACCTCATCCATCGGGCACATCTCCTTCAAATCCTCATAATCCCATATTTCGATCTTCTGGATCTCATGCGACGTGCGGAATCCGTCAAAGAAATGCAAAAAAGGCACCCTTCCCGCAATCGCGGCAAGGTGTGCCACTGCTCCTAAATCCATTACTTCCTGTACATTTCCCGCGCACAGCATCGCAAAGCCTGTCCCACGGCAGGCGTACACATCGGTGTGGTCGCCAAAAATCGACAGCGCATGGCTCGCCAGCGCGCGCGCCGATACGTGGATCACCGCCGGCAGCAGTTCTCCCGCGATCTTGTACATGTTCGGAACCATGAGTAACAGTCCCTGAGACGCCGTATACGTTGTCGCCAGCGCTCCCGCCTGCAGCGCGCCGTGGAGTGCGCCGGCCGCTCCGGCCTCCGACTGCATCTCGCTCATTACGACGGACTGCCCAAATATGTTTTTCAAGCCCTCACTCGCCCAGATATCGGTGTAATCCGCCATCGGGGACGAAGGCGTGATCGGATAAATGGCCGACGCCTCCGTAAACGCGTACGATACGTGAGCCGCCGCCATATTTCCATCCATTGTCTTTTTCTTGCGGGAAATCGTTCCCTTTTCCTTATTTGCCATAGTCATACCTCTTTTCTGCATAGTCAGGTCCTGGTGCTTGTACATAAACCTGTATTACTTGTAATTATATGCAGAAACAGGAAAAATATGACTACAAATCATCCGGAAATCGAAGAACTTACCGCGCGCCCGTCTACGGACACGTTGACGGCATCCTCCGTCTGTATGACCGGCCTGGCATCCGGAAGCGCCACAGTCATCCCGCACTTCTCAAAAACAACCGTATCCGCGTGCCGGATATAATAGGCGGAAGCCGGCAGATTTCCATACACGTTGGATTCCGGGTACTGGTCGGCAAACTCCGGCGGCGGGGACGGGACGTCAGAAACGCCCCCCTCGTAAATAACGTTGACACCGTGAAAATAAATGTCCCGAATCGTATATACCTCTCCATCCGGCGCCTGATACCCTCCGAGATAACAGCCGTACGGCCGGCGCACGCGCTCCGCCTCGATCCATTCAAAGGTAATCTCTTCCACGCTGCCGATCCGTCTGGTTCCCCAGTCCGGTGTCCGGCCCTTGTCCGCGATGATGATAAAAAACACGCTCTCCACATTTTGTATCATGATCCGGCGAAAATGCAAATTGCGCACACACCCGCCATCGACGCACTGGACGGCGATGGCGCACGTCCTGGTATCCTTGATCAGGCAGTCCTCACAGAAACAGTTGGTAAAGCCGCCATAGCTGTATGTTCCAAATTTTATGCCGTTCGCCATCGTGCTCACGATACTGGTATTCCGAACGAGCACATTGTCGCAGCCGCTCTCATTGCCGCTCTTAAAACATATGGCGTCGTCATCCGCCTGAATACAGCAGTTTTCAACGAGCACGCGGTAACAGTCGCATATGTCGATACCGTCCCGGTTTGGATACCAGGTGGAATACAGATTCAGGTCATGAATATAGAGATCGTCGCATTCCACAACCGGGATCGTCCACATCCCGGCATCCTTCACATACAGATCGCACAGCTGCGCCCGAGGACAGCCGACGAGTAAGACCGCGCAGACGCGGAGGCTCTCAGAACCGTAAGCCCCTGGGAAATCCCCGCTCCCGTCGATCGTCCCCCCGCCCATGATGCGGATATTTTCCTGCGAATCCGCGTAGATCAGCGCTTTCTGCGGCCCCTGCACCATCGTATTCCAGTTCGGATGCTGACTGCTCAGCCTCACCGGATAGGCGTCGAGGTCCAACACCCCTTTCAGGACCGCATCCTCTTCGATGTAGAGCGTCACATTACGTTTTAGCTCGATCATCCCGGTCAGGTATGTACCATCTTTCAAATAAACGACGCCGCCCGTCTGCCCGGCCCGGTCGATGAGGCGCTGCAACTCGCCTGTCACCACGGTCGTCCCGTCTGCCGCGATCCCCATCTCCCTGGCGTCCAAAAGAACCCCGCCATCCGGCACCGCCTGTTCCACAGACTGGACCGGCCGGGCGTACAGCTGAACCCGGTTGACGTACAGGACCCCGCCGTAACTGCCGGACGACAGCGCATGGATCGTATCCGCCGGCGCCATAAACGCCGCGTTCCACAGCAATCTCTCTCCGTCCACGAACAGCGAATAGGTGTGTGACTTTGTATCGAGCGCCAGATACACACTGTACCAGGCATCGCTCTCAAAATGACACAGCTTCTGTTTCTTCTTTCCGTCATACGCGTAGAAATAGGCTCCTTCCGTATCCATCTGTATGATCTTATCCGCATCCCCGCATTCCCGGCCGGCATAAAGCGTCAGGACATTGACGCCCGTATTATGGATCTCCATTCTGACCCATAGCGACACGGCCAGCTTTCCTTCCTGTGCCGGAAATGCGGTGCGGATGCTGCTATTTTCCCCGCAGATCTTCATACTGCGGTTTTCTTCATTGGGAACATCTACGCAGACAGCCGTTCCCTGTATGTCCCATCTGTTGTTGACAGAAGCCGTCTTTTCCCGGAAATCTTCCTGAATGAGATAAGAGATCTGCGTCCTCTCTTCCATGTTTACGTCCGGCTCCCGGTATTGCTGCTTTATTTTATGATCCATATCGTTCCTTTACTCATTTTGCTGTTTACTTACTCAAACAATTTCAGGTCAATGGCATTTGCCATCGCCTCGTATCCGTCATACGGGTGCAGGCCGTCGTCATGCGTATAATCTTCCAACACATTTTTCGGATTTTCCGGATCGGCCACCGCACTCTCAAAGTCAATGATGCCATCCATCTGCGAATCGGCTGAGCGCATCCAGTCATTGATCATCGTCCTCACCTGCTCGGATCCCTCGCTGTAATAATCGCTCGTTCCAAACGGAAGGATTGGCGCGCCATATACTTTAATGCCGTTATCGTGGCAAAGTTTCACCATCTTCTGGTATTCCGGCAGAAGTTCGTTATACTTGCTCGCGTTGGGCAGCTTATTTAAGTCATTGACGCCGAACAGGATGATGCAATAGGCAACCCCGTCGTGTTCCAGAAGATCCCTGGCAAAACGGTCTTTTCCGGCATCGGTCCAAAATAGATGGAAACTGCGACATTATCGAGCGCATTGACCGGGAACGCGACCTCGTCCGTCACGATCACCTGTCCCGCCGGAATGACAAACTCCTCGCTGCCTCCGACCGTGACTGCCTGATCGGTAGCCGTATCGATCGTGGACTCGTCTGCTTTGACCTGCTTTGCCAAATGCATGGACTTGATCTCCACATCGCTGTCCCCGTACTGGTTGGAAAGGCGCAGCCTCAGCTTGTCCCCGCCGGTCGTCACGCGGATGATCTCGCGGACGGTCGTATCGGGAAGCGCCTGTTTCGGCATCGCGTCCTTCGTCACATCACATTTTTCCTCCGCCGTTCCCCATGTCGTCACCCACTTGAACGACTGCGCCGGCGTCTCCGATGCCGGCTGATCTGTCGCGGCCGGCGCGGATGGTCCTACTGCCGATGGCGCCGGCGGCACGGATGACGCCAGCGGCGATGATGATGGCGCCCCGGTCGGAGTTACTGTTTTTCTGGCATTCGATTTATCCTGTACCGTCACTTTACAGGAAAGTGTCTTCTTTTTCCTTCCCAGTTTATACTTCGCCGTGATCGTTGTCTTTCCGGCTTTCACCCCTCGGATCTTCGCCTTCTTGTTCGACGACTGAACGACCTTCGCGATCTTTTTCTGTTTGGAACCCCATGTGATTTTTGCCTTCTTCGCTGCATTTTTTACCGACAGGGTGAGCGTTTTCCCCACCTGCACGGTCGCGCGGCTTTTACTCAGCACCCACTGGCAGGATGCCGGCGCCCCATTGTAATCGAAATGGTAATACATGCCCCAGCCGCTCTCGCGGTTTTTGTTCGCGTCAGTCGGCAGCGTGCGCACATTGCCGTAATTGTCTTCCGAGAGAAGGATCGTCACGTCATCCAGTCCTTCCCACTCCCGCAGTCCGGGAACGCCGTCGCCGCCCTGCCAGTACTCTTCTACCTCTTTGTACAGGGCCAGCATTTTCGGCTTCTCCTGCAGGCCGTGCTGATTTAATATATTTTTCTGCTCGGTAATGATCTCTTTGAGCAGGCTGATGTTTTCCTCCAGCGTACTTCCTTCGGGAAGCATCGTCGTGTCGCCGTCCCCGCGCATGCCAACCGTGGCAATATTGTCAAATGCGCCCCTGGTTTTCGCGCCTTCCTCGAAGAACTTCATCAGGCCTTCCCTGTTTTTCACAAAATCCCATTCCCCGGTTCCGTAGTTTTTCTTATTGCGCACCCAGTCCTGATGCGCCAGCATCATCGGCTCATGATGCGACGTTCCCATAACGACGCCGTACGTATCCGCCAGTTTCGCGCTGGCATCCGCGCTCTCACAGCCGTCCGCGCCAAACGAGGAGTTCCACATGGCCGGCCACAGATAATTTCCTTTCAAACGGAGGATGAGCTGGAACACTTTTTCATAAAATTTTTCGTTGAATTTTCCGCCCCTTTTCCCCTTTAAAGAAATTGTTGACCCACGTTCCCAGCGACGGCTCCTCATCGTTGAGGAAAATACCGCGGTATTTGACCGAAGGCTCTTTGGATACCGTTTCGATTTGTGAATAGCGGAACGAGACCGTCTGCTGTTTGGCCGGGTTGACATCCGCCCAGTACACCCAGGGGGATACTCCCATCTGCTCGGAAATATGGAACATGCCGTATATCGTGCCCCGCTTGTCACTTCCCACGACAACGAGCGCCTGCGGGATGCCCTCGACAGGGTTTTCCACCACCTCGATCTTATATGTCTCCCATTTTCCCCGGATCGCCGACACGTCAAGTTTTCCCTCGCGAATCAAAGAATCAATGAGCGCATGGTTTCCGATACTTCCGGCGATCACCGGCGTCCCCTTTAACTCTTCCGTCTTTGTGATCACGTCCATATCGGCATCCGCAACCAGCTTCACATCATCGGCCACGCAATCCGCAATGAGTTTTAGTCCCTCAAAGTCGGCGCCGTTCGCATCCAGAAGGATCTGCGCGGCCCGGTTCTGCTCCGCCAGTACGTAAACGCCGTCTTCTTTCGGTGTCGCGGAAGGTGCTGCCGGCGGTGTCGGTACGGGAGACGCAGACGGAACTGCCGGCTTCTGCGAAGCCTGGTCTGACGACGCCCCCTGCTCTACGGTCACGGTGCATGTCGCTTTCTTTCCCCAGCCATCTGCCGCATAGGCGGTAATTTTTGCTGTCCCCGCCTTCTTCGCCTTTACTGTTCCGCTCTGATCCACGGAAGCCACCGAACGGTCAGACGACTGGAACACCGCCTTCTTTTCCGTCGCGTTTTTCGGTAAGATCTTTGCCCACAGCTTACACTGTCCGGCCTTTCCATCTGACCCGGCCTTTTTATCTGACCCGCCTGTTCCATTGACATACAATGTCACCTTCCCGGTGTTCAGCGTCACTTTTGAAACCTTTTTCAGTTTTTTCACAACTTTTACCTGAATCCCCGCCATCTTTTTGCTCCCATCGGTCGCGCGGACTGTCACTTTGGCAGCTCCCGCTTTTTTTGCCGATAGGATTCCCCGCGAGGAAACCGAAACGACCGACGGCTTACTCGAGCGGTATGTTACCTTTTTGTTTTTTGCCGTCTTCGGCAAAATCTCTGTTTTTAACCGGTATTTGCTGCCCTTCTTCAATGACAGTCTGGAAATCTCCGGCTTGACGACTGAGATACTCTTTACTTTTTTCGCCTGCGACGCTGCCCCTGCCGTTTCCCCTCTACTCATGAGGCCGAATGCAGTTGACAGCAAAGATAACATCATCAGAGTTATCAAAGATACCGCCAACGGCAATCTCAGCAAGAACACCCGAAGCGGGCACTTCTCGATCCATGACATACGATTCCTCCTTATCCTGCGCAGCCGCCGCACACACGTCCAGCCGCGCCCAATTAAAAATGTACTTGCACAATTGCTATTTACGTTTTATAATAGCACTAAACACAAGCAACTTCCTTTTGTCTTTTGTACAAAAACTTGTAAATATTGCGCACAGGGTTCTGACTGCAGCAGCTGCCGCCCCGCCGCCCTGCGCATAAACACAAAGAAATGAGGGTACGTATGATCAGGGAATTTTCAGACAAGATAGATTTTAACCGCTTGGTTTCGATGTCCTCCTATGTTTCGGACTTCCACATCCACAATTTTTATGAACTTTTCGTTCTTTTGGACGGGGAATTATCCTTTTTTATCCAGGATTCCTGCTATCAGATCACGGCAGGGACGATGCTGGTGATCAACGATCTGGAACTGCATAAAGCAATCAACTGCCTGCAGACGCCCTATGAACGCATCTACATCCACATCCCGCCCCCGTTTTTCCAGCGGCACCAGACGCCGGAGATTGATCTGTCCGCCTGTTTTCAGAACCGGGAACCCGGAACAAACAACGTCTTTTTACTCGACGACTCCCAGCTCCAGTACATCTTGCTGCAGTATGAACATATGAAACAGTCATCGTCCTACCCTTTAGCGGGGCAAACACTTTTGATGGAAACATATCTGCTGCAGCTCCTTATTTTTATCAACCATCTTTTTGACGGAACACCGGCCGTGCTGCCGTGCACATATTCGGAAAACACACAGACCATTCTCAAGTACATACAGAATCACCTGCTGGACCCGCTCACGCTCGACGAACTGGCTGAGCACTTATTTCTGAATAAATATTACATGTGCCACATGTTCAAAAAGGAAACCGGGACTACGATCTTCAATTATCTTCTCCTGTGCCGCCTCTCAAAAGCAAAATCCCTGCTCATGCTGGGAAAAAATGTGACAGAAACGTGTTATGGCGCCGGATTTAAAGACTACACGAACTTTATCACGTCATTTAAAAAATTTACCGGCTATACACCAAAGAAATTTCAGAAGCTGATTTTGAGCGGCCAGGACAGGCAGTAACGCTCGTATGGTTGGTATGGTTGGTTTATTTGGCCTATTTTTTTATTAAATTAAATTCCATACTTCCTGAAAATGGAATCCCAACAACGGATTTAGCGCAAAAAAGCAGCCCGCCCTTTTCAAATACAGAAAAGCCGGACTGCTTTTGCACATTTGCTTTATTCAAACATTGTCAGATCAATCGCGTTTGCCATCGCCTCGTATCCGTCATACGGATGAAGGCCATCTTCATGCGTATATTTCTCCAAAATATTTTTCGGATTTTCCGGATCAGCAACGGCACTCTCGAAATCAATGATGCCATCCATCTGTGAATCCGTGGAACGCATCCAGTTATTGATCTGCGTCCGCACTTGCTCGGAAGCCTCCGTATAGCTACCGCTCGTTCCGAATGGAAGAATCGGCGCACCGTATACTTTAATGCCATTATCATGGCAAAGCTTCACCATTTTCTGGTACTCGGGAAGCAGCTTGTCGTATTTATCCGTATTCTCCAACTTGGTAATATCGTTGACACCGAACAGGATAATACAATAACCTACGCCGTCATGTTTCAAAAGATCTCTCGCGAAACGGTCTTTTCCGGCATCGGTCGGATAGAAGCCGAGGATTGAGTTTGTGCCAATTCCCTCGTTGATCACGGAAATGTGTTTCGTCTTGTCATTCGCCTGGAGCCTTTTCGCGAAATAGTCCACCCATCTCGTATAGCTGTCAGGCTTTTTCCCGAGGTAATCCGCATCCGTTCCGAACCCGTCCGTGATCGAATCCCCAAAGCAGACGACAACCTTACTTTCCTTTGCCGACCAGATCGAGGCGTCCGCCAGGAAAAACCAACTCGTTGTCGTCTGCGCATCCGTGAATGCCGCATCCGAAACATGGTTGCCAGATACCTGATACGTCGTAGCCCTCGCCCCGCGGTGGCCCGTTATGTTCTCTGTCGGCGCTGCGCCGAAATAGGACGTGACAGCCACATTGTCAAGGGCATTGACCGGGAAATCGACCGGATCTGTAATGATTACCTTTCCCATAGGGATGACAAATTCCGTCTTGCCATCTACCGTAACTTCTTTGTCCGTCGCCGTATCGATCGTAGACTCATCCGCCTTTACCTGTTTCGCCAGATGTAGGGATTTTACCGTCACATCGCTTTTTCCGTACTGGTTCGAGAGACGGAGGCGGAACCTCTCCCCGCCTGTCGTCACCCGGATGATCTGCCGCACGGTTGTATCCTCCAATGAAAGCTTCGGCATCGCAGGTTTATTACCTTTATCATCTAACAGATCGCATTTTTCCTCGGCGGTTCCCCATGTGGTCACCCAGCGGTGCGTCGCGCTGCCGAGACTCTTACCTGGATACCTGTGATGGTAACTCCGTTTAGTTTCCCGCCGGATACTGTTGCTTTTAACGAAAGAAGATTTGCCGTCTCCTGCTTTAGTTCTTCCGCATTATTTCCTACCGTTAGCACTCCAGTTATAGTAAAGTTTCCTGCCTGATAAGACAAATCCCCGTCTCCCCGGCCACCTATTCCAACTCCTATGTTCTTCGTATAGTAATAATGATCCGATGCCGTAGCCCACCCGTTCGCAAGCCACATCCGAAAGCCATCAGACTCATCCGAAAGCGTTCCACTGACGGTTACTTCCACCCTCGACCCTTTCATCAAAGTATCCATTTTCGGAAGAGGGATCGTCACCTGCTCAACATCATTCAGTAGCTTACCGTTTTCCACGTTTTCACCGCCGGACAGATTAGCAGGATCAAGCAAGGCTACATCACGGAAAGAAAGCGATTTCACCGTGATTTTTATTGTCTTCCCATCGGCGAGTACATTTGGATTGAAAATCTGGAAGCCACCAATACATCCGTCCGCGCACTTGTCTGTCGCATTAAAGAAAAGCGTCGTCTCCTGCGCGGACTCTTTTACTTTCTGACCCCAGTTAGCATCCTTTTCTCCATCCCTGTCATACAGCGCATGCCCGAGATTTCCTCCCTCACTCGTATACGTGAGTACAACGGATCTGTAAGCGGTTCCGTTCCAGTTCCCCTGCGGCACATAGAAATTACATGCGTCGTACTGCTTTTTAAAGATAATCGTAATAGAGCCATCGGCATTTTTTTCAATTTCCGCGCTCCCATTTTCACTTTCATAAGCACCTTCTGACGTCAAATCCACATCCAACGCTGGCGGTGCCGTCGGTTTCTCCGTCGGTGCCAGTGTATTAACCGGTGTTGGTGCCGGTGTTTTGTCCGGCGCCTTTGTCGGTACAGCCGTCGGCACCGGCGTCGGCAGCGTCGGCCTCTGCGGTGGATTCAGCGTCGGATCCAGATCATACTTCGTCGGATTTGCTTTGCCGCAGAACATCATCGACTTGATCGTGATCGTAGCCGTCGCACTCTGTGTAAAGAACTGGATCCCGCGGATGCATCCGCCGGCGAAATCATTTCCCACACTTAAAATCAGTCGCTTCTCCGTGCCCTGCGTATTTTTAAACTGTGGATTCCACTCAATATGTTTTCCAACATTCACATTTTCTACGCCAAGCGCATTCGCGTCAAACAGCGAATGGCTAAGATCCCCCCCCTCACTCGTATAGGTGAGCACAACAGATTTGTAATCCACATCGTTCCATTCGCTCTTTGGCAGGAAGAAATTGTATGCTCCACCGCCTTTAAAGGTGAGCGTGATCGAACCGTCAGCGTTTACGACATGGGACGCCTTACTGGGATCTTCGATCTTGTAAGTTTCATCGTTCATATCCTCTTTAAAATCATATGAGCGCAGCGGCGGTGCCGTCGGTGCCGGCTTACTCCACTCAGATTCTGCTGCCTGCATGAACGCATAGTACGAAGGTTTTGCCTCGTACGGAGGTTTCGCCATCTGATCCTGCTCTCCGTGGAACATCAACGCATGGGTTTTCACCCATGACACACCGTCATGCATGCCCCACCATGTCAGTCCATTGATCTGGTAATGATAATCCCGCTGCAGATTGATCAGTCTCTTCGTCAGGTCACTGATGTATTGCGCCTGTACCTCGTAACCAGCCATTTTTTCCTTGTACGGAAGCGGACTAGGCAACCTCTCCTTTTCATCACCACCTGTATCTTTCAGAAGATGCGTGACCTTCGTTCCATCCTCCAGCGTTTCTTCCTCCGAATCCCAGCTCGCCACGTCCAGTTCCGTGATCTGTACCTGGAAATCTGCCTCGAGAAAGCTTTGGATCGCCCGGATATAGTTGTCCACGGAAGAAAAAGTTCCTCTTGAGCTGACGTGGCTCTGCATACCGACACCGGCGCATACTTTATTTGAGCCAGAATTGATATAGTTAATCATATCAATGATCTCACTGGTCCTCTGATATGTGTTAAAGTCATTGTACATCAGCGGTATGTAATCGGCCAGTTCAAGTTTTTCCAACTCGTCATAGGCGATCTCAAACGCCCGCTTCACGAACTCCGGCCTCGTATTTCCAAATCCCTGATCATTCTGATTCTGTTTCCGGTTGCCAAAAACAGCAGACCAGTTCTTATCCGGATTATTGGCAAAATACTCGTTCACCACGTCCCACGTATACACAACATCCCTGTACGCTCCTCCGTCCAGCGTATACACATGGTGGATCACGCTGCGGATGTACATTTCCATACGGGCGTACATCGTCTCCTGAGACACGTATTCTGCATTCTCATCCCGGCTGTAATCCTTTTTAAAGAACCACTCCGGTGTCTGTGAATGCCATACGAGTACGTGGTAGCGGATCTTAAGTCCGTTCTCCTTCGCGATCTTCATCACCTTGTCGATCGTATTGTAATTTAACTCCGGAACCTGGGATTCCTGATAGCTGTCCGGTATGACATAATCCCCTGTTCTCCCTTTCGCTGTCTCTGTGCTGATCAGCGGATGGGACCATGCCTGCAGCACGGAGTCCGGCTTCATGTCGTTTTCCAGCGAAATACTGGAATAGTTCTTTTTCACATAAGCCAGTATTTCCGGATTCTCGAGCTGGGCTGGATTGATACATGTTCCGGTTTTCCCAAATATCCGGTCAAAGGTATCCTTTAGGCCGACAACCTGCAAAAGACTGATTTCGTCAATATAAAAGGTTTCTGTCGAACCTGCCAGTTCAAATGAAAGATCTAGCTTCGCAAACGAATCTGGCACGGTAAATGTCCCCATAAACTTTAACCATTCACCATCGGAAACCGGAACCGTAACGATTTCATGCACATCAGCCTGTGCCTCCCCCGTCCGGTATTTACAGATCAGCGTTCCACTGCCGGACGGTACTTTTACATAACCCTGGATCGTGTAACTCTCTCCAGCGGTCACTTCTTCACCTGCCGAAAAGACAACGCCGTCCGTTGCTGCTGTCCGGTCTGATACCTGCAGGCATTTTCCTTCTCCATACCCATTCTCAACCACCGTAATGCTTGCGCTGCCCTGTGCGGTAAATCCATCCGCCCCTTCTTCAAACGACACATCTTTTACCGTCGTCGGAGTGAGCGGTGCCGGCTCTTCTGTCGGAGCCTGTGGATTACTGGACGGCTGCTGTGGGTTCCCTGACGGCTTCAGCGGATTTCCAGATGGCTTCTGTGGATTCCCGGATGGTGTCAGCGGGTTTCCGGATGGTGCTAACGGATTCCCGGACGGTGTCAGCGGGTTTCCGGATGGTGCTAACGGATTCCCGGACGGTGTCAACGGGTTTTCGGATGGCTTCTGCGGATTCCCGGTCGGCTTCTGCGGATTCCCGGTCGGTGTCAGCGGATTCCCGGTTGGTGTCAGCGGATCCCCGGTCGGCTTCTGCGGATTCCCGGTTGGTGTCAGCGGATTCCCGGTCGGCTTCTGTGGATCCCCGGATGGCTGCTGCGGATCCCCGGTCGGCTTCTGTGGATTCTCAGATGGCTTCTGCGGATCCCCGGTCGGCTTCTGCTCTCCAGATTCCCCTCCATTTCCACCATTTGACGGCGGCTGCGTGGATGGAGAGGAATTGTTCCCGCCTCCTCCGTTCGGATCGCTGCCGTCGTTCACATCTGTAGACGGCGGTACATTTTTATTCTTAACCGTAACCCGGCATACCAGTTTCTTTTTCCCAACTTTTGCCGTGATCTTGGCTTTCCCCTTCTTCTTTGCTTTCACAACTCCTTTGGAAGAAACGGTAGCTACTTTTTTACTGCTGCTCTTCCACTTTGCTTTTTTCTTCGTTCCTTTTACTTTCAGGCGGACGCTCTTTCCTACGACGAGCGTCACCTTCTTTTTGTTCAACTTGATCTTTGTTTTTTTCGCCATCGACTGCGATGGTGAAGAAAACATCGTGATGACCAATGCCAGACAAAGTAAAATTGATGTAAACCTCTTGCTCATTCCATCATATCCTTTCTTTCTCATTTTCAATTTCATGCTACCTCTGGTGCAATCAAAGTGCACGATATATCATTTTTATCGGACTTTTTCTTCCTAATCTTTAGACTCCACCCACCAAAACTTTCCCTAAATTTTCTCTAAATTCTCCCTAAACTTTCTCTATTCAAATAGAAAGAATCCCAGACAAATGCAAGGATCTGTCCAGGACTCTTAACGTTGATACAGTTATGTCAAACCGCTGTTCGCGATCCGTTTTATTTATAAAGCTCAACCAGCTTCTGCAAATGCTCGTAACGTGCTTTCGCAGCTTCTTCGGATTCCTTGAACAGTCTCTCCGCTCTTTCCGGGAACGGCTTGATCAGACGTGTATAACGCGCCTCGTTGTTCAGGAAATCCTGATACGTGCCGTCGCCTTCTTTGGATGTCAGCGTGAACGGATTCTTTCCTTCTGCCTTTAGTGCCGGGTTGAAGCTGAACAGATTCCAGTAGCCGGCTTTTACAGCCTTCTTCATCTCATCCTGGCAGTGATTCATGCCGCCCTTGGCGATACCGTGGAGTTCGCAAGGAGCGTATCCGATAATGAGTGACGGTCCGTTATAAGCTTCTGCCTCCGCAATCGCTTTGACAGCCTGTGCCGGATTTGCGCCGAGCGCGATCTGTGCCACATAGACATATCCGTAACTCATCGCGATCTCTGCCAGGCTCTTCTTGCCGATTTCCTTACCGGCAGCGGCAAACTGACAAACTTCACCGATGTTGGAAGCTTTCGAAGCCTGACCACCCGTATTGGAATACATCTCGGTATCAAATACCATCACGTTTACGTTCTCGCCGGAAGCAAGCACATGATCAAGTCCGCCGAAGCCGATGTCATATGCCCATCCGTCACCACCGAAGATCCAAACGGATTTCTTCGCCAGATACTGTTTCTTGTCCAGGATTTCTTTGGAGAGTTCACATCCTGCTGCCGCGCACTTCTCAATCTCTGCGATGAGCGCTTTGGCATCCGGCGTATTTGCTCTCGTATCATCCTTTGTCTCAAGGAATTTATCAACAGCAGCTTTCAACTCAGCCGAAGCCTTGTCGGAAGCAGCCAGTTCTTTTACTTTCTCGATCGTCTGCTTACGGATGACATCCTGTCCGATGTGCATACCGAGACCGTGCTCTGCATTGTCCTCAAACAGGGAGTTCGACCATGCCGGACCCTGCTTGGAATCTTTGTGTACCGTGTACGGTGATGTCGCTGCCGGGCCTCCCCAGATGGAAGAACATCCGGTCGCATTGGAAATGTACATCTGCTCACCGAACAGCTGCGTGATCAGGCGCGCATAAGAAGTCTCCGCACATCCGGCACAGCTTCCCGAGAACTCGAGGAGCGGCTGGTTGAACTGGGAGCCTTTCGGCGTCGTGTCCGCAATTCCGCTGTCCTTTTTGCCAACATTGGCAACGAGGTAATCAAATACCGGCTGCTCGTCTGCCTGTGATTCCTGCGGTACCATCTTGATGGCGCCTTCTGCCGCTTTCGGACATACAGTGATACACTCGCCGCATCCCATACAGTCTAACGGGGATACGCTCATCGTGAACTTGAATTCGCCGGCTTTCGGCTTCATATCCGCAATCTTCATATTCGAAGGCGCTGCTTTTACTTCGTCGTCCGTCAGAAGGAATGGACGGATCGTCGCGTGGGAACAAACAAACGCACAGTTGTTACACTGGATACATGTATTCGGATCCCAAACCGGCACGGTTACCGCCGTTCCACGTTTCTCATAAGCCGAAGCGCCGAGCTCGAACTGACCATCCGCGATATCTTTGAACGCCGATACCGGAAGGCTGTCGCCATCCATGATCGAAATCGGCTCGAGGAGTTCTTTTACCATCTTTACAACTTCCGGACGGCCCTCAAGTTCTTTGGCCGGAGCATCCGGTGCCGGATTTGCCCAGGAAGCAGGAACGTCTACTTTGTGTACGGCGTCCACGCCGGCGTCAATTGCTTTATAGTTCATTTCTACGACTGCGTCACCCTTCTTCGAGTAGGATTTCTTCGCTGCCGCTTTCATGTAGTCCACCGCTTCGTCGATCGGCATGATGTTTGCCAGTTTGAAGAACGCGGACTGGAGGATCGTATTCGTACGCTTGCCCATACCGATCTCGATCGCTTTGTCGATCGCGTTGATCGTGTAGAGCTGCACGTTGTTTTCTGCAATGTATTTTTTCGCCTCTGCCGGCATATGCTTGTCAAGCTCTTCATCCGACCACTGGCAGTTGATCATGAAGATTCCGCCCGGTTTTACATCCTGTACCATCTTATAGCCTTTTACAACATAAGACGGGTTATGGCATGCGACAAAGTCTGCCTGGTTGATGTAGTATGGGCTCTTGATCGGCTTGTCACCGAAACGGAGATGGGAGATCGTAATACCGCCCGTCTTCTTCGAGTCATACTGGAAGTATGCCTGGATATATTTATCCGTGTGGTCGCCGATGATCTTCGTGGAGTTCTTATTTGCTCCTACCGTTCCGTCACCGCCGAGACCCCAGAACTTACACTCTACCGTACCTTCTGCCGATGTGATCGGAGCCGGTTTTACTTCCGGAAGGCTTAAGTTCGTGACGTCGTCCACGATACCGATCGTGAAGCGTGCCTTCGGCACATCTTTCTCCAGTTCTTTGTAAATCGCAAATACCGATGAAGGCGGCGTGTCTTTGGAACCGAGACCATAACGGCCGCCAGTCAGGACAACGTCATTCATGCCTGCCTCGCGCAGCGTCGCTGCCACGTCAAGGTAGAGCGGCTCACCGAGTGTTCCCGGCTCTTTTGTACGGTCAAGAACCGCGATCTTCTTTGCTGTCTTCGGAATCGCTTTCAAAATGTGCTCGGACGACCACGGACGGTACAGGCGAACTTTGATAAGTCCGACTTTCTCGCCTTTTGCGGTCAGATAGTCGATCACTTCTTCTGCTACGTCACAGATGGATCCCATCGCGATGATAACGCGGTCAGCATCCGGCGCACCATAGTAATTGAACAGGTCGTAATCCGTTCCCAGCTTGTCATTTACTTTCTTCATGTATTTTTCTACAACAGCCGGAAGTGCATCGTAAACCGGGTTACATGCCTCGCGGTGCTGGAAGAATACGTCGCCGTTCTCATGCGAACCACGCATCGCCGGATGCTCCGGATTCAGCGCATGGGCGCGGAATGCTTCTACGGCATCCATCGGACACATTTCTTTCAGGTCTTCATAATCCCATTTTTCAATCTTCTGGATCTCATGGGACGTACGGAATCCATCGAAGAAGTTAATGAACGGAACTTTTCCCTCCAGTGCTGCCAAATGGGCAACCGGGCTCAAGTCCATGACTTCCTGCGGATTTGTCTCGGCAAGCATGGCAAAACCTGTCTGACGACACGCATATACGTCACTGTGATCACCGAAAATGTTCAGCGACTGTGTCGATACCGTACGTGCGGAAACATCAAATACACAAGGAAGCTGCTCGGCAGCAATCTTGTACATATTCGGGATCATGAGAAGAAGTCCCTGGGAAGCGGTAAAGGTCGTCGTCAGCGCTCCGGCTGCCAAAGAACCGTGTACCGTTCCGGCTGCACCAGCCTCCGACTGCATCTCTACTACTTTCACCGTGTTTCCGAAAATGTTCTTCAGTCCTCCGGCAGACCACATGTCCACAGTGTCAGCCATCGGGCTCGAAGGTGTGATCGGGTAAATACCGGCAACTTCCGTATACGCGTACGCAACGTGAGCGGCAGCGGTATTTCCATCCATAGATTGTTTCGCTCTAGCCATTTTTAAAGAATCCTCCTATTTGTTTTTTGAAGGAACATGCCATCCTCATCCGAGCAGGGCTTTTCCTCCTTATATTGATTTTATTTTCACTAGGTATCATTTTAGCACTATCATTTGAAAAAGTAAAGGCAAAAAAAGCAGGATATTGTCGAATTTTAACAAGATATGTATTTTTTTGCGTTTTAGGCGACGATCGCCTGCCTGCGCACA
This sequence comes from uncultured Eubacterium sp., assembly GCA_910584065.1. GTDB lineage: Bacteria > Bacillota > Clostridia > Lachnospirales > Lachnospiraceae > Eubacterium_F. Next base: position 28,440 of record CAJTZN010000009.1, on the reverse strand, counting down.
GAAAAACGGCAGACCGGGTACATTCCCCATCTGCCGGATTTCTCAGGCTTTACCTCTTATTTGACATGAACTTTCAGCGATGCCTTCTTACCGTTATAGGTTTTTACCGTGATCACCGCGTATCCTTTCTTTTTCGCCGTCACCTTTCCTTCCGGTGAGACGTCCGCGATCGCCCGCTTATTGGATACGTAAGTGAGCGTCTGGCTCGCCGTTCCTTTTGGCAGCCTTACTTTGATCTTAAACTTCTTCCCGATCTTCAGCGTCTTATTCCGGGGATTCAATGTGATTTTTCCCGGCTTTTTCTTTATCGTTACTCTTACGACTGCCTTTTTCCCATTGGAAGCAGCGATCGTGATCTTACTGCTCCCCTGCTTTTTCGCTGTCAGCTTTCCACTTTGGGTCACTTTCACTTTCGCATTGGAAGCCTTATAAGTGAGTTTCCTGTCAACGGCGTTTCTCGGGTAGACCGCCGCCTCTAACTGAACTTTCTCCCCGACTCCCAGCGTCAGCTTCTTTGCCGCTACCAGAACGCTCTTTACCTCAACCGGCTTCGCGGTTTCTTCCGGTGTTCCCGTTTGCGCCGGTTTTTCCGTTCCCGTCGGTTTGCCCGTCTCCTCTGGTTTTGCAGTTCCACTCGGTTTATCCGTCGCTCCTGGCTTTTTCGTAGCGTCTGGTTTCTCCTCCGGCTGCGTCGTCGGCATCGGTTTGATCGTCTCGCCAGGTTTTACCGTAACCTCTGGTTTATTCGTACTTCCCGGTTTGGTCGTAACTTCTGGCTGCGGCGTTGGTTTGCCCGTCGCCCCTGGCTTTGTCGAAACCTCTGGTTTCGTTGTCTGTACCGGTTTGCCCGTCGCCCCCGGTTTTATCGTAGTTTCCGGTTTGGCCGTCTGCACCGGTTTAACTGTCGCCCCCGGTTTTATCGTAGTTTCCGGTTTGGCCGTCTGCACCGGTTTTCCTGTCGTCCCCGGTTTTATCGTAGTTTCCGGTTTGGTCGTCTGCACCGGTTTAACTGTCTCTCCCGGTTTTACAGTAACCTCCGGTTTGGTTGTCGGCACTGGTTTACCTGTCGACCCCGGTTTCATCGTAACCTCTGGTTGCGTCGTAACCTCTGGTTGCGTCGTAACCTCTGGCTGCATCGTAACCTTCGGTTCATCCGTTTCCACCGGACCCGGCGTTTCCTCCGGCTTCTGCGGCTCCATTCCGGGGATCGTCCAATCGCTCGCTTTCTTTAGCGCGATCGTGCCATCTTCAAAAAACTCAATGGGCAGCCAGATATAGCAGACTGGCGCCGGATCTGGCGACATTCCGCCTACACTATCTCCCATACAGACATAGGTATCCGCTTCCTGCGTGTTCACATGGAAGACATGACTCGTCTGATTCGGTAATTGAATGTCAGAAAACTGCTCACCATCCCACATGTTAAGCGTCTTTTTCTCCCAGCTCCCTTCAAAAGAATCCGCCACCGCATACTCTCTCATGCCTGAATTGACCATATAGTATTTTCCATCTTTCTTGAAAATACCGCCCTCCGTGCTCGTCAGCCCGCCGGAACTAAACTGAAACGCCTGATCCTCTCCTACTGTCCCCGTATAATCGGCGTTCAGCTTCTTTCTGCAAATCTGACCCTGGGTGCCGGAACTGCCATTATAAATGAGCCATGCGTTTCCCTTGCTCTCTTCATAGAGATTGATAAATCCCTGATAATTTTTCATATCAGAATCCGATACTTCCGTAAACGGCCCTGTTATGCTGTCGCTCGTCGCGATTGTCGTGCCTCCGGACATGGACGGTACACCTCCTCCGGGCGTGGACGACATGGACATATAAGATACCCACATGACATACTGCGTCCCGTTATGAAGGATTTTCGGATGCGCATAGGTGATTCCTTCTTCCTTCAGCATAACGCCCTCGTAATGCCAGTTGTACAGATCCGAGGAACTATAAAGATGCACACCCGGATGTTCGTTCGGTACACCGGGAGTCAGGTCATCCACACCGAACCAGTACCACTTTTTCTGTCCGTTTTCTTCAACCTCGCGGACCTCGCCCCCGCAGGCATATATTTTATTGCCATCCGTATCGTACAGTACCCTGCCTGAAAGTCCCGGGATATTTTTGTAATCCCCGGGCGCGCCCGGTCCTTCCGGCTCCACCCCTTCGACATCTCCTAATTTCCAATTGCTCAGATCCCAGAGAGCAATCGTCCTATCTCCAAAAAACTTGATCGGCAGCCAGATATATCTCGGTTCACTCTCACCGTTCACACTGTCTCCGACACATACGATCAGATCAGAATTTCCTGATCTTACGCGGAATACATTACTCGTCTGGTTTTTAGATTTAATATCCGTTTTTTCCGTGCCATTCCACATCTGAAGAGTATGCTTCGTCCATGTGCCATCCAGCGAATTTGCCGATGCATACTCATTCATGCCGGCATTGACGATATAATATTTTCCATTCTGTTTAAAAATACCGCCCTCGGCATTCACAAGCGAACTGCCTGAAAAATTCAGTGGCTGCGTTTCCCCCACTGTCGTCTTATAATCCGATGACAATTTCGTTTTACAGATCGTAGTGGGCGGCGCGCCGGGCGTACCTGATGTGTTCCCGTAATGGATCAGATACGCATCTCCCTGCACCTCTTCATACAGATTGACGAATCCCGAATAGCTGTCTCCCATATCCGGCTGTTCTTCCACCTCGGTAAACTTTCCCGTGATGCTTTTGCTGGAAAGAACTTTCGTTGGACCCGGAATCAGATCATCACCGTAATTGGTGCCGGTGCCATTTGTGCTGGTGCCTTTTGTGCCGGTTGAAACCCACATCACATATTCTTCCCCATTGAAAAGCATTTTCGGATGCGCATAAAGCTCACCCTCTTTCTCATACATAACACCTTCATATTTCCAATTGTACAGATCCGATGAACTGTACAGGTGAATGCCCGGGTGGTTATTCTGCCAGCCTGCACCTGGATTCAGGTCATCCACCCCGAACCAGTAGTATTTGGTCTCACCATTTTCTTCAATCTTATGTACCTCTCCGCCGCACGTATAGACCCTGTTTCCGTCTGTATCGTACAAAATCTCGCCAGACAGTCCGTCGATGGAATCATACGTTTCCACGTTCCCCGTCCGGGTTTCCTCTGATGCGGCGCCAGCCGCCTGTACCGGGACCACCGGTGACAGCAGTAAAGCCGCGCTCAGCGTGATCGCCATTGCTTTTGATACAACTTTTTTAAAACTCTTCCTCCTCAAAATTACAGTCAACTCCTTTCGACCAATTAATTTCGGCAGCTCTGGCTCTTATTCCTATTTTCAGAAAACACCGGAGCACATCCGTTATTTTACCAAATATATATCAATTTTTTCCCCTTCTGTCAAGAGAAAATCATCTTTTTTATAAAAGTACTTGACACAATCCATTTTTCGTTGTATTATTGCATTAAACGCTTAATACATTAAGCAAGGCATACAACGCACGTAAAGAAAGGAGGCTGAGACATGCTATGGGAACTGACGAATGACAGACCTCTGTATATCCAGCTGATCGAGCACATCAAGCTGTTGATCCTCTCCGGCGAATACGAGCCGGGCCAGCAGTTTCCGTCCGTCCGGGAACTCGCCCTGGCTGCCAGCGTAAATCCAAATACGATGCAGCGGGCCCTATCCGAACTGGAGCGGGAAGGACTTCTCATCAACGAGCGGACGAACGGCAGACGGATCACGGAAAACGCCTCGATGATCGAAGCCATGAGAGAAGCGCTCGCGCTCTCCAAACTGTGCCGTCTCAAGCAGGAACTGAAACAGCTCGGCATGGCTGGCGGCGAGCCGATGGATTTCATCCATTCGCACTGGGATTCCTGCGACACACAGTAACCATTTCTTTTAATTTTTTCAGATGGAGGATTATTTTATGATACTATTAGAAACGAAAGGACTGTCAAAAAAATTTGGCGGCCGCACCGCCCTTTGGGATGTGAACCTCTCCCTGGAATGCGGTAAGATCGTCGGCCTTCTCGGCCCGAACGGGAGCGGAAAAACGACGCTCCTCAAACTGCTGAACGGACTGCTCGTCCCGACGAGCGGCCAGATCACGATCGGAGGATACAAACCAGGCGTTGTGACCAAACAACACGTTTCCTACCTTCCGGACAGCAACTACTTCCCGAAATGGATGAAAGTCTCGGAACTGCTCGTCTATTTTTCCGACTTTTTCGGTGACTTCGATTCCGAAAAAGCGGTCTACATGTTAAATAACCTGAACCTTTCGACCGATATGAAACTCGCTCATATGTCAAAAGGAACGCTCGAAAAAGTACAGCTCGTACTGGCGATGAGCCGGAAGGCGAACCTGTACTGCCTCGACGAGCCGATCGGCGGCGTCGATCCCGCCACGAGGGATTATATCCTGAATACGATCGTTGGAAATTACTGTGAAAATTCCACAGTCATCATTTCGACCCATCTCATCGCGGACGTGGAAAATGTACTGGACGAAGTCATTTTCCTGCAGGACGGTCAGGTCCGCCTGCACGCGAGCGCTGATGAGATCCGCGAAAAAGAAAACAAATCAGTAGACGCACTTTTCAGGGAGGTGTTCAAATGTTAACCAAATTAATGAAACATGAATTTAAAGCCACATACCGTACATTCCTGCCCATCTACATCGGGCTTGCCGCCATCACGGCCCTTGCCTGCGCGGGCGCAAAGATCATGCATAATTTCGAGAACCCCATCCTCGAGATCGCTCTCGGTTTTGGCATCATCGTTTTCGCTCTCAGCTACATTTTTGTATTCCTGTCGCCGTTCATTTTCCTCTCCCTGCGGTTCTACCGGACGACCGCCACAAGAGAGGCGTACCTTACGTTCACCGTACCGGCCGAAACGAGAACCATTCTGTTTGCCAAATTTGCCGTCGCATTCCTGTGGACGATACTAACTGCTGTTTTATGGCTCGTATCCTTCCTGATCTTTCTCCATTTTGTGACCGGACAGGTAGATATCGGGTATTTCTTCTCCGAAAGTGAAGGCCTCGGCTGGCAGATACTCTCCGTCGCCACCGGCTTTGCCAATAACATTATGATGATCTTCACCGCCGTGTGCCTGAGCCAGCTCGTGCGCGACCACCGTGTTATCGCCTCGATCGCTTTTTCCGCAGCCATTTATACCGTGCAGCAGATCATAAGTGTCATCGCGCTTCTCCCGTTCATGCTCCGTTCGATCGATATTATTTCTACCATGGAGTCCGGCGAATCCGCGGTGCAGAGTGAACTGATGGGCGATCAGCTGCCGATTTACTTACTGTCGATCGGCATAAGTCTTGGCATGTCAGTCGCCATGTTCTTTTTGTCGAATTACATGTGTAAGAAGAAGTTGAATCTGTTGTGATCGAAATAAAGGAAGCTGCACAAACTCACTATATCCGTGCAGCTTCCTTCCAGATTTATTCCTTCTCACAATACCTCTCTACATCGTTGTCTATCTTATCCCAAAATTCATTCTCTGTCCCAGCAGCAAACGCAGCAACATTATAGTATGTTTTTACTTGTTTGCTTCCTTTAACAACCGTAACTCCTAGTTGACCCTCCGTACTGTCAACCTGATATTCCGTGCCATCTGCCAATATAAAGCAGACTGGTGTCAAAACACCGACTTTTAACCCTCTAGGATCATTTGAATCTTGTGGTGCATGAAGTCCTTTCGGTTCCGTTGTCTCCTGCAAGGTTAATTCACTAAACACGGCTGCGATCTGCTTTTGTGCCATTCTGTCCTTTACTGTACGTGCTCCAAACGAAATTCACCACGAATACCCATCAAACACCTTTCTGGCGATCGGCACCGCGTACGCGCTTCCCGTTCCGGCGCCTTCCACCACGATGCTGACCGCCAGGCTTTTATCACCCTTCTGCGCATAGCCGACAAACCAGGCGTGGGAATCCGTGGAGCCCTCTTTAAACTGGGCAGAACCGGTTTTCCCGCCAGCGCGGTAACTGGATGAACCAAGGGCGGACGCGGTTCCGCTTTCTACGGTCTCCCTCATGTATCGTTTTAACAGCTTTGCCTCCTGTTCGGTAAGAGGGGTGGATACCTGCTGGGGATCAAAGCGTTTGATCTCGTTTCCCGACGTGTCCTCGATGCGGTCAACGAGGTAAGGTTTCATCAGGGTACCGCCGTTGACTGCAGCGGACACGAGTAATATGTTTTGCAGCGGCGTTGTCAGCGTCGTGCCCTGCCCGATCGCCATCTGCATAATATCGCCGGCGCCCTCCGCCCCTGACGTCTGGAAGGTCGCGCTCTTGTTCTCCAGCTTGTCGATCGGCAGCGGTTTATTATAATAAAAAGACTCGCACAGATCTGTCCACTTTGACGCATCAAGTCCGGCGCCGATCTGAGCAAAGGCGGCGTTACAGGACTTGGCAAAGGCGCGCGAAAGTCCGATTTTTCCGTGAACTTCATTTCCGTAACACTTGATCGCATCCTTTCCTTTGCCGATCTTTCCTTTGCACGTGTATTCAAACGAATCGTAATGTTCATTTTCCCTTATATATTCCAAAAGCGTGTACAATTTAAACGTGGAACCGGGCGGGTACAAACCCTGCGTCGCCCGGTTGTAGAGCGGCGAACTGTCCTCGGATTCATCAAGCAGCTTCTCCCACATGAAATCGATCGTATTCGGATTATAGGTCGGTTTTGACACCATCGCCAGTATCTTTCCCGTGTCCGGTTCCATCACGACGACCGCCCCCCGATGGCTGCCGAGTGCGTCGCTCGCTATTTGAGAAAGCTTTACATTCAATGTAGTCACGACGTTATTGCCCGGGTTTTTCTCCCCCTTAAACTCATTGAGGATGCCAGTCATCGGGTGAACCGCCGTCGTGAGCATCGTATAACCCTCGGATGCCTCCAGGCCGGTCCTGCCCTGGGACGTACGGCCGACCGTGTGGGCAAACAGTCCGCTGTACGGATAGCGCCGCTTCTCGTTGCCGTCGTCATCCGTCACCGTTTCCGCCAGTACCTTCCCGCGGTCTGACAGGATGCTTCCCTTCGTGACGCGCTCGGCTAAAAGATCCTGACGCTTATTCTGCGGATTGTTCAAAATAAGATCCGTATCGCCGGACAAAAACCAGATCACATATCCGGCCATCAGCACGAAGAGGAGCATGAACAAATAAGTCACCGTCGCCATTTCCCAGTTCATCTGCCTGCTCCGCCTGCGTTCTGCTTTCAGCTCCATCTCCAGCTCGTCCTTGATCTGGCCGCGCTTCCCGATCCCAAGCCTATCTTTGATTCCTCTTCCTGCGCTTTTTTGATTTTTCTTTTTTTCCTCTCCTTTGCTCTTCTTCGCCATTGTCTTCCACCTCTCTTCCATTCAGCACGTACATTCCCTGGATGATGCTGAATATAATGATCGTTGTCATAATCGAACTACCGCCGTAACTGATGAGCGGAAGCGTCACGCCAGTCGAAGGAATGAATTTCGTCACGCCGCCGACGCACAAAAATACCTGAAAGATAAAGACAACGCTCAGACCAAATGCGGTCAGCTTGTAAAACTGTTTTTTCATTTTCATTGCAATATTGACAAACATGATATAACTGCTGAGATACACCATGATGAGACAGATGGCAAACACGCCGCCCAGTTCTTCCGAAATAGCGGCAAAAATAAAATCGCTCTCCACGACGGGGACGCTGTCCGGGAGTCCTTTGCCAAGTCCCATCCCGATAAATCCGCCGGTTCCAATGGCGAACAGCGATCTGGCGACCTGATACCCCTCGTTCTGGATCGTTCCCCACGGATCCTGCCAGGCGTATACACGGGTTCTCACATGGGCAAACAGGCGGTACGCCGTAACCGCGGCGATCGCACCGCCGCCAAGTCCCGCCCCCAGATAGGCAGCGTTCATCGTAGCGACGTAAAGCACCATGATATAGGTAATAAAATAAATGAGCGCCGCTCCCAGATCCTTTTCCGCCACGAGGATGACGACATGGACCGCCGCCGCGCACGTAATGAGCACGATATGTTTAAATTTCGTACTTTTTGCCAACAGGGACGACATAAAAAATACGTAACATATTTTTACAAATTCGGAGGGCTGGATCGTGATCCCTGCGAGACGGATCCAGTTGCGGGAACCGTACTTTTCCACGCCGATGACAAAGACGAGAAGAAGAAACAAAACGCCGGCGACCGCATAGTACCATCCGAGACGCTCCCAGATCGTAAATTTCTCTATGACGAGAGGAACAAACAGGCAGACGACCATCGCGGCCGCCGCCAGAATGATCTGGTGGACCGCATAGTCGGAAGAAAGCCGTCCTAACATGACAAACCCAACCATCATGCACATCATCATATTATTCAGTACGAGTTTGGAAAGTCCTTTATAACACGCCTGGTATACTTTGATAAACACAAAATAGAAAACGAGTTCCGCCGCCCATAAAAGCACGTATGTCCACGTCATGTTCTCCATGATGAGAAGTGCGCTCATGACTGTATGAAGGAGCACGGTCAGCGTCCGCTGTACCGCAAATACCCGGTTCTGCCGCTCCTTATTTTTTCCGACAAACGCGCGGAAGGAATAAAATGTATACAATCCAAAAATAAGGATGATGACATACCGCGCAATTTCTACGATAAACAGTTCCATTGTTCCAAAACCTTTCCCACCTCAGAGGCATCTTCAAAAGAGAAGGCGATCTCCGGGATGTCCTGCCGCTGTCTTCCCGGCGGCTCATGCCAGGAAGGCTCGTTCTCATATATCTCATTGTAACAGTAATGGCAGTAATTGACTACTACAAATTCATCGTTCTTCGGGGTAGCGATCGTGTTCCGGCTCTTATCCCACTCCGCCAGACGGCATCCGCCCAGTTCCCTCTTCACGCAGCCCTCGGTCATCATAACCCTCGTCCGCCCGTACGCCGTGTACAATCTGCCGCTAATACCGAAATCGCGGTAAACACGCGCCGTACGCCGGTTCCACAAATACAGTCCCTCGCCCGCGAGGATCTCCCGCCCCATCATGCCGGGCATGCGCGAAAGCACGGGGAACGCATCCATCGAATGGACGATCACGCCCGCCAGATTTCCGGCTGCCAGTTCTTGTCCGCACTGCCCCCACCACGCCAGAAAGCGCTCCGTATTTTTTTCGCGCAGCACGGCGGGCAGCGAAATGTAATACGGGAGATCACCGGTCTCCCGACTTAGTTGTTCCCATGTATCCGGCGCAAATTCATCTAATTTCAAATGGAAGGCCGCGCGATCCGCCGTTACGTGCGCACAGGCACGAGCCGCCCTCAGCTGTTTGATGTCGGCCACACGGATCATTGTAAATGCGGAGTGTGAGTGTGCCTGACCAATTGGTTCATCCACCCGCTCTTCCAACGGTTTTCCCGCCGTGCGGTGAAATCCGCCGCAAATACTGGCGCGGAGCCGTTCCAGCCCCTCTCGGCGCAGCGACGCGATGCTTCCCAATGGGATAAAAATACCGTCGGGAACATGCACTTCGAGCGTCTCAAACGCAAACTCACTGCCGCCGGTCTTATCCAGCCTTTTTTTAATGTCCTCCGCTTCGACCGGCCTGCCCTCTGCCCGCTCGGCGCGGGCGCCTTCCACCTCGCACCTGAGATCCCGGTAAAAGAGCGTGAGCTTCACCGGGCGGCCGCATTTTGCCGTAAAAACGGCCCTCACTTTTACTTTTCCATTTTTCTTTCCGTCCTCGATGATGTCTGAAATCTGCTGCAGCAGCTGGTTGTTCCTCATCCGGTACACCTTCTGTCCGGCGCGCGGCGCGCTTCCCTTCTGGTAACGCGCCGTCACCTGCGCTGGGGAGTCCGCCCCCGCTTTCAGCGTATACTCGTACACGGCATGTCCCTTTTTATCCCGAAATTCCAGTACATCCTGCGCGTGCGTGCGCTCCGTCAGGCGGTATTCGACCTCGCGCGGAGTCACGTTCACGACCTCGCCGACGCACACGCCATAGTGCCCGTTGCGGCTCGTATCAATGATATTGTTTTTCGACGGTTCAAACAGATATCCCGCGGAAAAACCGCCCCGGTTATAAATGTCCGCCAGCCGCCTCACATCGCGCGCGACCTCGGCATCCGATTTCGTCACGCCGGCGAGATACGCGTCGGCGTAAAGCCGGTACAAATGAGACGTAAAAGCCGCATACGCCGGCTTTTTCATCCGCCCCTCGATCTTAAACGAATCGACTCCCGCCTCGATCAGCTCACCGACACGCCCGAGCGTGCACAGATCTCTGGGACTCAATATATAGCCCCCGTCCTTTCCGTTGACGGTATAGCGGAGACGGCACGGCTGGGCACACATGCCGCGGTTTCCGCTGCGGCCCCCGATGACCTGGCTCATCTGGCACTGACCGGAATAGCAGTAACAGAGCGCCCCATGGACAAACACTTCCAGTTCGAGATCGGTCTTTTTTCTCATCTGTGCAATCTCACCAATCGTCAATTCCCGCGCCGGCACGACCCTTGTCACACCGTACGGCTTCCACTGATCGGCCCCCGCGCCGCTCACAATCGTCATCTGCGTGCTGGCGTGGATCGCTAACCCCGGAAAATTCTGCCCGATGAAATCCATCACGCCGGGATCCTGAACGATCACGGCGTCCAGCCCCGCTTCATACAGCGGGGCAAGCAGCGCATAAAGACTACCCTCCAGTTCCTCTTCGGTCAGAAGGGTATTGACAGTGAGATATATTTTTTTATCATGGAGATGGGCAAAATCCAGGATCCCGCACAACTCCTCCACCGTGGGATTGTCCGCGAACGCCCTGGCGGAAAAGCGGTCCGTCCCGGTATAAACCGCGTCGGCACCGCTGTAGATGGCTGCGTAGATCGCCTCTTTGGATCCGCCCGGCGCCAGAATCTCTATTTTTTTCATACTATTATTTTTTCCGTCTGTTTCTGGACTCCAGATCCGTAATACGCTTCTGCGCCTCCGCCAGCTGTTCTTCCAGCGACGCGACCTTCGACGTATTGTCCTCGTTTTTTACATTTAGTTCGACGATCTTCTTTTCGGCATCGCTCAACTGCCCCTTCAGCTCGTCCTTGCGGCTGACGACATCGTCTGTCTTACTCTGGACTTCCATCACTTCATGCTTCATGTCAAGAACCATCTGATCCTTGCGTTCATTGGCGCGCACGAGCGCTTCCATTTCCTTTTTCAGCTTAAAATAATCGTCTGCAATATTGATCGCCAGCAGAATGTTTCGCAGATCAAGATCAAGGCTGTAGTAATAATCCTGCTTCTTAAATTCCGTGTATTTGCCATTTATGTATGTCGCCACTTTCTGCAAATAATCTTCACTCTCAAACCCGCATATCGTATAGCGTTTGCCATTAATGAGCACTTCTACGTCATGTTTATCTTCCATTTCTTATCCCCGTTCCTTTTTATCATCTGCCAGCATAATCTGCCCTCATTTTACACGAAAATTCATGTTACGTCAAGAAGCAGCTCGTCGAATCCGCGTATGGCTAGATCCGCGTCGCGCACGATGTCGCCCCAGGAATAGGCCAATTTGTCCTCGTACACCCCGACCGTATAAAAACCGGCCCCGTTCGCCGCCAGGATCCCCTGGTGCAGATCCTCAAATACGACGCACTCCTCTGGCGCGCACCCGATCTTCTCCGCCGCTCTTATGTATATATCGGGAAATCCCTTGCCTCTCGCAACCTCTTTCGTCTCGGTAAATGCCTGGAAATAACTGTAAATCCCATTCCGTCTCAGGCAGTCCTCGAACAGCGTCGCGTACGAAGCCGTTGCCACGCCGAGCCGGATGCCCTCCCCCGCCATCTGCTCCAGCAGTTCGCGGACATACGATTTGACCGCCACTTCCTCATGATATGTTCTCGCCGCCATGTCGTTCCACTCGCGGATAATGTCGTCTTCCCGTTCCTTCAGCCGGAACCGTTCAATCGTATAGCTCGCTGTCTCCCGAAACCCCATAGCCGCGATCGCTTTCTGATAATCCGGCGGCACCTCGAATCCCCGGCCGCCGAGGAAATCGGCATCGACCTTCTCCCAAACCCACATCGAATCGAGCAGCGTCCCGTCCAGATCAAAGATCGCTCCTTTTATCTTCATTTCCATTCCTTCCTCTTCTCCCTCTCACTTGTACAACGACTGTCCGATTTTAATCCTCTTGTAATCCGTTTTTCACCGCCCCTCTCACGGCGACTTTCCAACCGACAGTCTCGGTATGATTTCATCTGCTATTTTCTTATGCCCTTCCCGGTTCGGATGCGGATCGATCTCCCCCCAGGAAACCACCATATTGATCAGCTTCTCATCCGCCTGCTCAAATGCCTGTTTCACATCGACCAGCTCGTACCCGTTATTCTCAGCCGTTCTCTCGCTTTTATCTGACTGCTGCCTTTCCTCCGACAGCACCCTGTTTTCCGGCTGCTGGCTTTCCTCCGGCTGTCCCCCTCCGTTTTGCGGATGGAACACGCTCTGCACTTCCTGGGACACGAACCCCTCGTTCATTTTTACGATGTACTTCTCCGCCATCGCGTCGAGCTGAGCGGAAAGATCAAACGAAACATCGTTGCACGGATTGTAAATATTATTGACGAAAAGCTGTGCCTGCGGCGCATGGCTGTGGATCACGTCGATGATCTGCGGGATGTTCTGCCAGAACCGTTCACAGGCTTTCGTGAAAATCTCGTCCCCTTGCTCCTCAAACTCCTCCAGATCCATATCGACCGACAAATACTGCAAAAGATCGTTCGATCCGATGGAGAGTGTGATCAGATCCGCTTGCTCGATCTCTTCCATATATTTCTTATGCTGTTCGTGATCTTCATCTGTCAGAATTTCCAAAAGCTGCTCGCTGCGCAATCCGTTTTTTCCGAAATTTGTCAGTCTGACTGCGCCGTACTGCTCTTCCAGCGCCTGCGCGATCCGCCCGACATAAGACTCCCTGTCCACATCCTCCAGGCCGTACCCTTTGGCGATGCTGTCCCCCAGCGCGACGTAATAAATGATTTTATGTTCATAATCTCCCGATTCTATTTCCGTTCCCGGCATGAGGGCAGTAAAAATCAGAATGAAAATAAAAAATACCCTGACTATTTTCATGGCAGACCTCCACAAGACATTTTCCTGTAGTAGTCTGTCCCATCCAGGTACAATTATTCTCTGATCAATTGGTTCGTCTGTCACGGAATGCGGAAACTTTATGTATCAGGTAACATTTTGGAAATATCCGAGTACGCCCATGAGCGACGGAACGATCTGATATGCCAGTTCCGCCATCTCCTCATCCGGTTCGATCAGATCCGGAACCATAAATACGCGCATTCCGGCTGCATGTGCCGCGCGCACGCCGTGAAACGAGTCCTCGATGGCAAATGCCTGCGACGGATCGACGCCCAGTTCACGACAGGCACGAAAATAAATTTCCGGGTGCGGCTTGCTGTGCGTGACCATATCCCCGCCGACGATCACCGGAAAAAATCCAAGCAGCCCGGCCTGTTCGAGTTCCTGCTCTGCTGCCTGCCGACGCGTCGAAGTCGCAAGTCCCGTCCGGTAACCGTTTACTTTGAGATAGCTGAGAAGTTCCCTCGCGCCCCGTTTTACAGGAATCCCGTGCGCATCCACCTTCCTGTGGAACACATAAGAGGCTTCCCGGCGGAACTGCTCATAATCCAGGGCTTCGCCCCAGAAATCACAGGCGATCTGCCTCGTTTCAGCTGAATTTGTACCAATACACCTGCGAAACGTCTCTTCGACGCCTTTCAGACCGTATTTCTCTCCCACCAGTTTCCAACACGACAAAACGAGTGCTTCCGTATCAAACAAAACGCCGTCCATGTCGAACACTACCGTTTTTAACGCTGTCTCTTTCTCCATCCTCTCCTCCCGAATTTCCTTTATGGCAGTTTATACCGGTTCTTATACATCGTATACGTTTCATGGAACGGCGTATTTTTGCCTTTGTCCAGCGTATCCAGATATCCATGCGGATCATACGAATCCTCGCGCAGCTGGATGACACACACGCCGATATTCGAACAGTGGTCGGCGACACGCTCAAAATTCGTAGCCAGATCATTGAGGATCAGTCCAGCCTCAATCGTACATTTCCCGTTCTGGAGCCGCTTGACATGACGTTTTTTCACCTTTTTATTCAGCCGGTCCACGACCTCTTCCAGCGGCTCGATCTCATTGGCCGCATTCGCGTCTTCGTTCGTAAACACCTGCACCGTAAGATCGAGAATATGTTTTACGGCATCGGAAAAAACAACCAATTCCTCAGTCGCTTTTTCCGAAAAGGAAATTTTCTTTTCTTTCTTCTTCCGCGCCGTTTCCCAAATGTTCACTGCGTGATCGGAAATACGCTCAAAATCATTGATACAGTGGAGGATCATCGAAATCGTCCGGCTGTCATTTTCCGAGAGATTTTTCGCGCTCAGTTTCACGAGATAGCTCCCCAGTTCGTCTTCATAGCGGTCTACCTCATCCTCGTCGGAACAAACCGACTTCGCCACATCCTCGTCGTAATGTTCGATCAGGGAAACTGCATTGGCAAGCGCCGTTTTCGACAGCTTCGCCATCTCCGCCGCCACCTGGCGGCACCTCTCTACCGCGAAAGCCGGCTGCTCTAAAAAACGCTCGTCGAGCAGCGACAGGATTTCATGCCTCCCACGCTCTTTGTCATCCTCACGGATCGACAGATAGGCGAGCCGCTCAAGCCCTTTCGCGAACGGCAGAAGAACGATCGTCGCCACGATATTAAATATGCTGTGCATCACAGCGATCCCCGCCGGCCCCGCCGCCTGATCGATAAATTCAAAATAGAACACCGCATGCAGCAGATAAAAGGCGATCATAAATAACGCCGTGCCGAACAGGTTAAAATACAAATGGACAAGTGAGGCTCGTTTCGCGTTTTTATTCGCGCCGATCGCCGAAAGGAGCGCCGTACAGCACGTTCCGATATTTTGTCCCATGATGATCGGAAACGCCGTCCCGTACGTGATCGAACCGGTGGCGCAGAGCGCCTGCAGGATACCGACTGACGCGGACGAACTCTGGATGACCGCCGTCAGCACCGCCCCCGCAAGCATCCCGAGGACCGGATTGGAAAACATCGTCAGGATACTCGTAAACTCCGGCACATCCGCCAGCGGCTTCACCGCCCCGCTCATCGTATCCATTCCGAACATCAGTATGGCAAACCCCAAAAGGATCATGCCGATATCTTTCTTTTTCTGGCTTTTCAAAAACATCACGAAAATAATACCGATCACCGCGAGAACCGGTGCGAAATTGGACGGTTTTAAAAACTGCATGAACAGGCTGTCGCTCTCGATCCCGGACAAGCTCAGAATCCAGGCCGTCACCGTCGTCCCCACGTTCGCTCCCATAATGATGCCGATTGCCTGCGAAAGCTTCATGATCCCGGAATTGACAAATCCGACGACCATGACGGTCGTCGCCGACGACGACTGGATCACCGCCGTAACAAAAATACCTAAAAATACCGCCTTCACCGGATTTGAAGTCAGTTTCGCGAGAATCCTCTCGAGCCTGCCGCCCGCAATCTTCGTCAACCCTTCCCCCATCGTATTCATACCGTACAAAAACAGGGCAAGGCCGCCGAGCATCGTAAGCACATCAAAGATCGTCATTCTTTTTCTCCTTTTTGGGTTGTTCTTATTCTGGTTATCTATTTTTTACATTGTTGCGCTTTTTTATTATATCATATGGCTGGGAGCCTTTACAAGGGAAAAACATGCACGTTTTTCACAAAACTATACTTTAACATCTAACCCCAGTAATCATACGCCCCCTTCAAAAGCGAAAGGGATCCAAATACGAAAATGGCTGCATCCCTATGTTGTTTTGCCAGATCGAATGCCTCCACTAATGTCCCGCACGCAACCGCCTGATTCCTCTCTCTTTCCGCATTCACCGCTCCCGCCCCTGCCGTCTCCCTCCGGGCAGCTTCCCCGTCTGCCTCCACTGCCCCATCCGGCGCATATGCGTTCAACGCACTTGCCAGCTCCTCTGCCGCGAGCGCGCGCTCCGACGGCGGCGCCACCGTATAGATGTGGGAAAATGTCTGGCCGATCATCCGGGCCATCTCGCGATAGTCCTTATCCGCAAAAACACCCATAACAGCTATTTTCTCTTTCTTTCCAAAATAACTATGTACCGACTTCAGAAAACGGCTCATCCCATCAGGGTTGTGCGCGCCGTCCGCGACGACACACGGCTTCTCGTTTATCACTTCAAACCGCCCGCGCCAGCGTGCCGCCGCCAGCCCGCGCCGGATCATATCCTCCGCCAGCGAAAAACGCCCTGCCAGCTGAGCATGCAGCATTTCCACACACTCGATCGCCAGACACGCGTTTTCCACCTGGTACAGACCGGGCACCGAAATCCGCAGATCCCGGTACTGTTTATAATCAAACCGTGTGCCCGAAAGCACACTCTCCCTGATCCGGATATTCCCCGGTACAACCTCTCTCCACTCACAGCCGCGTTCCCGGCATGTCCGCACGATACAGTCCGCCGCCACCCTGTCGTGCTGGCACATGACGACCGGCACATGCTCCTTTATGATCCCCGCCTTCTGTGCGGCGATCTGCTCGACCGTATTGCCCAAAAACTTCATATGATCCATCGCAACCGGCGTAATAACAGCACACGCCGTCGTTGTAATGATATTCGTCGCATCGAGCAGGCCGCCCATGCCCGTCTCGAGAACGACGAGGTCGCACTTCCATTCGGCAAACGCCAAAAACGCCGCCGCCGTCTCGATCTCAAATTCGGTGGGAATACCAGCGACGGGAACTTCGCTGGGGACACCGGCGACGCCGCCAGCCATCTCCTCGATCGCCGCGCGGATGGCCGTGAGATGTCTGGCCATTTCCTCTTCCGTGATATAAACCGTTTCGACGCCCTGTTCGTACTGGATACTCTCCCGCTCACCAAAAACCGCCGGCGAGACAAAACGCCCCACCTTCCATCCGGCGGCGGCGTACATCGAACTGATAAACGCCGCCGTCGAACCTTTCCCGTTCGTACCTGCCACATGGACAAAAGAAAGCCCGACCTGGGGGTCACCGAGAAGCTGCATCAGCTTCCCCGTGACTTCCAAGCCCGGCTTGATCTTTGCTCCCACCTGGATCTGTTTTACATATTCCGTCGCTTCTCTGTAATTCATAACAATGCCCTGTCGTTGTCAAAATCTTCACCGCTCACATCCGCAAACTTGTGGAGCAGATCATCCACGGTCAGTTTCTTCTTCTCCTCGCCCGCTATATCCAGAATCACTTTACCGTTATTCATCATGATCAGGCGGTTTCCGTTGGCGATCGCATCCTTCATATTATGCGTGATCATCAGCGTCGTGAGGTTATCTTTGCGGATGATATTGTTTGTCGTCTCCAACACCTTGGCCGCCGTCTTCGGATCGAGCGCCGCCGTGTGCTCGTCGAGCAGAAGAAGCTTCGGCTTTTTAAGCGTCGCCATCAAAAGCGTCACGGCCTGCCTCTGCCCGCCGGACAACAAACCGACTTTCGAGGTGAGGCGGTCTTCAAGTCCCAGATCGAGTATTTTCAACAGTTCGCGGAACTCATCCTTTTCTTTTTTCGAGATCCCAATCCGCAGTCCGCGCGGTTTCCCGCGTCTCGCCGCCAGTGCAAGATTTTCATCGATACCCATCGTAGCCGCCGTTCCCATCATCGGATCCTGAAATACCCGGCCCAGATAGGCGGCGCGTTTATGTTCCGATACTTTTGTCACATCGACGCCATCAATGCGGATGCTGCCCTGGTCGACATACCACACGCCGGCAAGCGCGTTCAGAAGCGTCGATTTGCCGGCACCGTTCCCGCCGATGACCGTGACAAAATCGCCCGGATCCAGCCGGAGGGAGAGACCGTCCAATGCCAGCTTTTCGTTTACTGTACCGGGATTAAACGTCTTGTAAATACTATTTACTTCCAGCATCGTTTACCACTCCTCTCTTCACCGGCTTCACCAGATACTTCTTCTTCCAGTAAGGAAGCGCCAAAAACAGGGCAACAACGATTGCTGAAAGAAGTTTTAGCAGATCGGTATCCAGTCCGATCCAGAGCACCACCTGGAGTACGACATAATAGATCACGGCACCAAGCACGACGCCCAACAGCTTCAGCGCAAAATTGTGGAACAGCTTCTCAAACACGACCTTTCCGATAATAACGGCAGCCAGTCCGATGACGATCGCGCCGCGCCCCATATTAATATCCGCAAAACCCTGATACTGGGAACAGAGCGCGCTGGCAAGTGCCACGAGACCATTGGAGATCATCAGTCCGAGTACGACATTGAAATTCGTATTGATCCCCTGCGCGCGGCTCATATTGGGATTACAGCCTGTCGCCCGCAGCGAACAGCCGAGCTCCGTACCGAAAAACCAGTACAGAATACCGATGATAACGATACAGAAAATCGCCACAACAAAAATCGAATTTTCATAAAAGGGAACGCCTTTTACATTCCTAAGCGACACGAGCAGATCGTAGTTCATGACACTGATCGCCTGGTTCGCCTTCCCCATAATCTTTAAGTTGATGGAATACAGGGCAAGCTGCGTGAGGATTCCGGCCAGAATCGCGGGAATACCCATAAATGTATGAAAGATTCCCGTCACAAGCCCGGCGAGCATCCCGGCGGCCAGCGCCACAAGAAGGCTCACCCACACATTGTACCCGTTCAACATCATCATGATGCTCACGGCGCCGCCGGTACACATCGTGCCGTCCACCGTCAGATCCGCCACATCGAGTATTTTATACGTAATATAAACGCCAATCGCCATAATACCCCAGATCAGTCCCTGTGCGACCGCGCCGGGCATAGCTAAGAACAACACTGAAATATCCACGTATCCTCCATTCCGCGCATAAATGCGTCATCTACTTTCCGCCTTTTGTTCACTCGTCTTCCATATTAATCTTCTCGTAACCATCCGGAATCTGGATATCCATCTCCTTACAGATAGCCTCGTTGTACTGCTTCGTAACTTTCGGTGCAAATTTGACTTCCATCGTGGAAACATCTTTGCCGTTTACGAGAACGTCATATGCCATTTCACCCGTCGTATATCCGATGTCATAATAACTGATGGAGAGCGTAGCCACGCCGCATCCCTTACAGATGCCCTGCTCACCGACTACGACCGGTACCTTTGCCGGAACACATGTATTCTTGATCACCTCGGTATTGGACGCCGCCGTATTATCGGTCGGGATATAGATCACTTCGCTGTTCTTGGCCGCATTCGCGATCACCGAAGCAATATCATTTGAATCGACGAACGAATAATTTTCACACGTATAACCATCTTTTTCCAAATAAGTTTTGATCGTCTCTACCTGGTACAGCGAGTTTGCCTCGGCTGAACAGTAGAACAATCCGACTTTTTTTGCATCCGGGAACAGTTCTTTGATCATGGCAGCCTGCTCATCCAGCGGCGCCAGGTCAGACGTACCCGATACGTTGATGCCGGTCGTCCCTTTCCAGTCCTTGATGTCAAGCGCCGTTCCGTAATCCGTTACCGATGTTCCAAGGATCGGAATATCCGTCGTTCCTGCAACAGCCGCCTGCAGCGGTGCCGTCGCGTTTGCCAGAATCAGGTCCACGCCGCCTGAAACAAACGAGTTTACGATCGTCGCACATGTCGGGGAATCTCCCTGCGCGTTCTGCTCATCAAACGAAACCTTGTCGCCGAGCTTTTCGGTCAGCGCCTCTTTGAATCCTTTTGTCGCAGCGTCGAGCGCGTCGTGCTGCACGAGCTGGCATATACCGATCTTGTACGTTTTTCCGTCACTGTTTTCTGAATTTGAAGTGCTCGTCGAAGAAGAACTTCCTCCGTTGTCATTTCCCCCGCACGCGGTCATCGACATCATCATAACCGCTGCCAGCGCCATTGCCGCTAATTTTTTTAATTTCATTGCTTTCCTCATTTCTGCGCTGTTTTTTACGCTTCCTGATGTTTGTGACAAACAGCGCGCAGACACAAACCCGTGGAGTGGAACATGGACGCTCCACTCTGTTCTCTTTGCCTTCTACTACTTGACGATCCTCACTTTGATCACGCCGTTGATCCCCTCCAAATCCTTCACGATGGCGTCCGTCGCCTCGCTGCAAATATCAAAGATCGTATACGCGTAATTGCCGCGGCTCTTATTCACCATATTCTCAATGTTGATTCCCTCTTTGGCAAATACGGTCGTAAACTGGGAGAGCATCGAGTGCACATTTTTATGTGCCACAGCGACACGTCCCTCCGTCGCGCACACGCCGGCATCACAGGTCGGATAGTTCACGGAATTCTTAATATTTCCGTTCTCGATGAACTCACGGATCTCTTTTACCGCCATCTTCGCGCAGTTATCTTCCGATTCCTGCGTCGAAGCGCCAAGATGCGGCGTAACGATCGTGTTTGGAAGGTCTGCCGTCGTCGGATTTGGGAAATCCACGACATACTTCTTCACCTTTCCGCTCGTGAGCGCAGCGCGCAGATCCGTTTCGTTGACGAGCGTGTCCCGTGAGAAGTTGAGGAATACGACGCCGTCTTTCATTTTATCAAACGCCTCTTTATCAAACATTCCTTTGGTGGAATCCAAAAGCGGCACATGAACGGTGATAAAATCACACTCGCTGTAGATCTCTTCGTATGTTTTCACGAGTGTAATATCCCTTGACATATTGAGCGCGTTGTCCACCGAAAGATACGGATCGCATCCATACACGTCCATACCGAGGCGGTTGGCCGCATTGGCCACGAGAACGCCGATCGCGCCTAAACCGATGATTCCCAGCTTTTTGCCGGCGATCTCGCTTCCGGCAAACGCTTTTTTCGCCTGCTCTGCCGCTTTCGCGATATCGGCGTCGTCTTTATGTTCCTTCACCCACTCGATACCGCCCACAATATCACGGGTCGCAAGGAGCATCGCCGCCACGACGAGTTCCTTCACGCCATTGGCGTTAGCGCCCGGCGTATTGAATACGACGATTCCTTTGTCCGCGCATTTTTCAAGCGGAATATTATTCACGCCCGCACCGGCTCTCGCCACGGCCAGCAGGTCATCCGATAGTTCCATATCGTGCATCGACGCGCTGCGGACAAGTACCGCGTCCGCCGCCGTTACATCCTCCACAATTTCATACGTATCATCAAACAGATCCAGCCCGCATGCTGCGATCGGATTCAGACAATTTATTTTAACGCTCATCATTCTCTCCTTCTTTATTCATTACGCATTGTTTGCTTCAAATTCTTTCATAAAGGCAACCAGTTTTTCGACGCCTTCTTTTGGCATCGCGTTGTAAATGCTGGCGCGCATGCCGCCTACCGTGCGGTGGCCCTTCAGGTTTTCCAACCCCGCTTCCTTCGCTTCTTTGACGAATTTCGCATCCAGTTCTTCGTTTCCTGTAACAAATGGCACGTTCATCAGCGAACGGTCTTCTTTCCGCACCGTTCCGCGGAATAATTTGCTCTCATCCAAAAAGTCGTACAGGATCTTTGCCTTTTCCTCATTTCTCTTCTTCATTTCCGTCAGGCCGCCCATTTTCTTGATCCACTGGAACACCTTGCCGCAGATGTAAATGCCGTATGCCGGCGGCGTGTTATACAAACTCTGCGCATCCGCATGGATCTTGTACTGGAGCATCGTCGGCACCTTCTCATCGACCTGATCCGGGATCAGGTCTTCGCGTATAATGACGATCACGACACCTGCCGGGCCGATATTTTTCTGTACGCCGCCGTAAATGACGCCGTATTTCTCCACGTCAACCGGCTCGGACAGAAAGCAGGAAGAAACGTCTGCCACGAGCGTTTTTCCCTTTGTATTCGGGAGCGTCTTAAACTTCGTCCCATAAATCGTATTGTTTTCACAAATATAAACATAATCTGCGTCTTCGCTGATCGGAAGATCCTGGCAGTCCGGAATGTACGAAAATGTCTGATCCTCGGAAGATGCGATCTTATTTGCCTTCCCGTATTTGCACGCCTCGGCGTACGCTTTTTTCGCCCACTGTCCGGTCACGATATAGTCCGCCACACCGTTCTTCATCAGGTTCATCGGGATCATCGCAAACTGCTGGGAAGCGCCGCCCTGCAAAAACAGGACTTTGTAATTGTCAGGAATGTTCATCAGTTCCCGCAGATCCTTTTCCGCAGTCTTAATGATCTCATCGTACGCTTTGGAACGATGGCTCATTTCCATAACGGACATACCTGTTCCCCTGTAATCTAACATCTCCTCTGCTGCTTCTTTTAACACTTCTTCCGGCAAAACGGCTGGGCCTGCCGAAAAATTATACACTCTGGCCATTGTTATATCCTCCTTTATCAGCTAAATGCTTTCTTTATCTACCAGATCCTCTTCTGCGAACGACTCCTCAATCGGCGCTCCCGGCGCTACCATTGGCCACACCTTGTCATCCTGATCGAGTACACAGTTGATCACAACCGGTCCGTCACATGACATAGCTTCCCGGATCACACCATCTACCTCGTCCCGGCTCGTCACCTCATATGCTTTCGCGCCGAGTGCCTCTGATACCTTCACATAATCCACCTGGTCTTCTAATATCGTATTGGAATACCGCTTCCCGTAGAACAATGTCTGCCACTGGCGCACCATTCCGAGCGCATGGTTATCAAAGATCACCTGGATGATCGGGATCTTGTAGCGCGATGCCGTCGCAAGCTCATTCATATTCATTCGGAAACAGCCATCCCCTGCGATATTAAATACGTGTTTATCCGGCATACCGACTTTCGCTCCGATGCTGGCGCCAAGTCCGTACCCCATCGTCCCCATGCCGCCGGATGTCAAAAGCGTCCGCGGGTTCCGATAGGAAAAATACTGCGCCGCCCACATCTGGTGCTGCCCGACGTCGGTGGAAATAATGGCGTCGCCGCCGGTCAGTTCATAAATGCGCTCAATGATATACGGGCCGGTCAGCACGTCGTCGCGGTAGCGCATCGGCATTGCCGCCTTCCGCGCGAGCACTTTATCGATCCATGCCCGGTGGTACTGGTTTTCCAGCTTTTTATTTAAAATCTCAAGGATCGACTTCAGATCCCCGATGATCGAATAATCCACCTGTATATTTTTATTGACTTCTGCCGCGTCGATGTCGATGTGGATGATCTTCGCGTTGTAAGCAAACTTATCGGACTTTCCGACAACACGGTCAGAAAACCGCACGCCGAGCGCGATCAGAAGATCACATTCCGTCACGCTCAAATTCGCCGCCTTCGTCCCGTGCATACCGAGCATTCCCATATAATACTCATCGGTCCCGTCAAAGGCTCCTTTGCCCATGAGTGTATCGGTCACAGGCGCGTCTACCTTTTTGACAAATTCTTTTAATTCCGCGCTGTCGCCGGATAACACATTTCCGCCGCCGACAAAGATCATCGGGCGCTCGGAACCACGAATCGCCTGTAAAACGGCATCAATGTCGCTCTCACGGATCGTATCGGTCTTTCTCGGGATGATCTCCGGCGTCTTCGGCTCAAATTCCGTGACAGCCGCTGTGACATCTTTCGGAATATCGACGAGTACCGGCCCCGGTCGTCCTGTCTGCGCGATTTTAAATGCTGACCGTATGGCCGCCGCCAGATCATTGACATCCTTCACGATAAAACTGTGCTTCGTGATCGGCATTGTGACGCCGGCGATGTCCACCTCCTGAAAGCTGTCCTTTCCTAAAAGCGGAAGCGTTACATTACAGGTGATCGCCACCATCGGCACCGAGTCCATATAGGCGGTCGCGATACCTGTTACGAGATTGGTAGCGCCCGGGCCGCTCGTCGCCATACAGACTCCGACCTTCCCCGTCGCTCTCGCATAACCGTCTGCCGCATGGGACGCCCCCTGCTTGTGGGACGTCAGTATGTGGCGCAGTCTGTCCTGATACCGATACAGTTCATCATATACATTTAAAATCGCCCCGCCGGGATAACCAAATATCGTATCCACCCCTTGCTCCAGTAAACATTCGATCAGGATTTGGGAACCGTTTAATTGCATAACTATGCACCTCTTTCCAGTATTCTTTCACGCTAAAATTCATTTTTTAACACAGCGCCTGTATTTCCAGACGTTACCATATTCGCATACCGCGCCAGATACCCTGTCGTGATCTTCGGTTCTCTCGGCTGCCAGTTTTTCCGACGCTCTGCGAGTACTTCGTCACTGACATCCAGCTCCAGTTTATTGGCCGGAATGTCGATGCGGATCGTATCTCCCTCTTCGACGAGGGCGATCGGGCCGCCGACTGCTGCCTCCGGCGACACATGGCCGATCGAGGCGCCGCGGCTCGCTCCGGAGAACCGTCCGTCCGTAATGAGTGCGACGGATGAGCCGAGTCCCATGCCGGCGATCGCCGATGTCGGATTCAGCATCTCACGCATACCCGGCCCGCCTTTCGGCCCCTCGTACCGGATGACGACGACGTCTCCCGCCACGATACTGCCGCCCTTGATGGCAGCGATCGCATCCTCTTCACAGTCAAATACGCGTGCCGGCCCCTCATGCACCATCATCTCCGGCACGACGGCGGAGCGTTTCACGACGGCGGAATCCGGCGCGAGATTTCCTTTCAGAACGGCGATGCCGCCCGTCTCACTGTACGGATTCTCCACGGGACGGATCACCTCCGGATTCCGGTTGACACAGCCCCCTATGTTCTCTCCCACTGTTTTTCCGGTCACGGTAATGAGATCGGTATATAATAATCCTTTTTTATTCAATTCATTCATCACGGCGTATACGCCGCCTGCTTCGTTCAGATCTTCCATATAAGTCGGCCCTGCCGGCGCTAAATGGCAGAGATTTGGCGTTTTTGCACTCATCTCATTGGCGAGGTCCAGATTTAAGTTCACGCCCGCTTCGTGCGCGATCGCCGGAAGGTGGAGCATACTGTTTGTGGAGCAGCCAAGCGCCATATCGACCGTAAGCGCATTCAAAAACGCTTTTTCTGTCATGATGTCACTCGGACGGATGTTTTTCTCATACAGCTCCATCACTTTCATTCCCGCATGCTTCGCCAGTTTCAGCCTCTCGGAGTAAACGGCCGGGATCGTTCCATTTCCCTGCAGTCCCATTCCGATCGCTTCCGTCAGGCAGTTCATGCTGTTTGCCGTGTACATCCCCGAACAGGAACCGCACGTCGGACAGGCGTGGCTGACAAAATCTTCTACATCTTCTTCCGTCATCGTTCCCGCCGCATGGGAACCGACCGCCTCAAACATACTGGAAAGACTGGTTTTTCTTCCCTGTACGTGGCCGGCAAGCATCGGGCCGCCGCTCACAAATACCGTCGGCACATTGACTCTCGCCGCCGCCATCAGAAGGCCCGGCACGTTTTTGTCACAGTTTGGCACCATCACCAGCGCGTCAAACGCGTGGGCGACCGCCATACACTCCGTAGAATCCGCGATCAGATCCCTCGTGACGAGGGAATATTTCATGCCGACATGGCCCATCGCGATCCCGTCACAGACGGCGATCGCCGGGAATACGATAGGCGTTCCGCCCGCCATCGCCACGCCGAGCTTTACTGCCTCTACGATTTTATCAATATTCATGTGTCCTGGCACAATCTCGTTATAAGAACTGACGATACCGACCAATGGTTTGTCAAGTTCTTCTTTTGTCATACCCAGCGCGTTGAACAACGAACGCTGCGGGGCGGTCTGCATACCTTTTTTCACCGAATCACTTTTCATAACTTACCTCTTTTCCGCTCGAAACTTCAGTTCCGCAGATCTTCCGTTCTGTAGGACTTCCGTTCCGTTGCTTTATTGCGCATACTGTATTATCCTAATGAATCTCCCCTAAAATCGCGTCACCCATTTCTTTTGTCCCCAGACAGGTCTTTCCCTCATCCATAATATCGATCGTCCGCAATCCTTTTTTCAGCACTTCTTTGACGGCGCGCTCGATGGCATCCGATTCTTTCACAAGGTTAAAGGAATATTTTAACATCATCGCCGCCGACAGGATCGTGGCGATCGGATTCGCTTTGTTCTGCCCGGCGATGTCCGGCGCGGCACCGTGGCTCGGTTCATACATGCCGAGCGTGCCCTCGCCTAAACTGGCGGAAGCCAGCATACCGATCGAACCCGTAACCATACTCGCCTCGTCTGACAAAATATCGCCGAACATATTCTCCGTTAAAATGACATCAAACTGTTTCGGGTCTTTTACGATCTGCATGGCGCAGTTGTCGACGAGCATATCGGTCAGTTCAATATCCGGATAGTCCGCGCTCACTTCCTTCACGACTTTTCTCCATAACCGGGAAGAGTCGAGTACGTTTGCCTTATCGACGCTGCAAACCTTTTTATTCCGCTTTCCGGCCACATCAAACGCCCATTTCGCGATGCGCCGTATTTCATTTTCATCGTACGTGAGCGTGTCCGTCGCCCGCAGGACACCATCGACCTCTTCCGTGTGCCTCTCTCCGAAATACAGGCCGCCGGTCAGCTCCCTCGTGACGACAAAATCAAAGCCGCCGCGGGTCAGTTCCTCTTTGAGCGGACACGCACCGCTCAGTTCATCGAACAGCACCGCCGGTCTCAGGTTACAAAACAGGCCCAGTCCCTTGCGGATCTGCAATAGTCCTGCCTCTGGCCGTTTATCCGGCGGCAGGTCGTACCAGCTGTCCTTTCCCACCGTCCCGCCGACGGCGCCGAGAAGGACGGAATCGCTTTTTTTCGCCCGCTCGAGCGTCTCCTTCGTCAGGGGTTCGCCGTAAGCGTCGATGGAACAACCGCCCATCAATAGCTCCTCATATTCAAAAGAGTGTCCGTAGACCTCTCCGATCTTATCTAATACTTTTCTGGCTTCCGCCACGATTTCCGGCCCTATGCCATCGCCGGGAATCAATGCAATATGAAAATCCATAGTTCCCCTCACATTCTGCCGTTTTTCACATACAGGCATAACTCTCAAAATTTTAATAGCCTTTTTAGTATATAGCAAAAAGGCACGAACTGTCAAGTACGTGCTCATTTTTTCAGGGTTGAAAGTTTAATGAAAGTTCGATGGAAACGCACTTTACTATAGTGAAACGTGTTTTTCACCTTGTTTACCAACCTCCACCAGTTTTAGGCCACCCCTCAAACCTTCCAGCCGGCCCTTCTCCTTGTCCTCTTTGAAACCTTTCTGCCAGATCTCATCCTTGTTCTCTTTAAAGCCATTCTGCTGGCCCTCATCCTTGCTTCTTTGAAACCCTCCTGCCAGCCCTCCTTCAAACCTTCTTCTCGGCCTTCCTCCCGGCCTTCTTCCCGCACCGTTGCCATATGCAATTCCTCATCATATTCAAATATACTCATCTGAACCACCTCCGCCCGGTTGGCTGTTAAAAATTCCCTTTCAAATAACCTCACCGCTTTTTTCTGATTTTTTGGAATAAAGCATTGACGTTCTTTGAAATGAAAAAGATTTAAATTCTAACAGATAAAAAGAATAGTAATGCTTTTCATTATAGTAACATACCAGTATAGTTTTGTCAACCTTGCAATATGGATACATCGAGCATATTTTACCCACATTTTACTTTCTTTCACTGCAACCTTATGAAATTGTGTACGGCAAATAAAAATCAATAGGCTTTTATTTGGCAAAATAGAAGAACCGCAATCCCCTGATTTCTCAAAAGATTGCGATTCTTATTTTTTACGGCTTCATAATCTATAGTTACTTAAATACCATAACTACAAAACCAGTACCTGCTATACGTCAACTCACATGACCATCAAAGATACTTAATCAGGATCTCCGTGATCGTAACCCCAGTAATTTTACCTCCCATAGGAACTCTGATGCAAAGATGTGAACAATCCCCATTTGCTTTTAATTCAACAGTACACGTAAACGGACCTGTTTTTACATTCTCACCGAGTAGTCCCAATCCGGGATTCTCGACGCTACCATTAACTCCTCCCTTGCCCATATAGACACGGAATCCTGCTGATCCGTCAGAAAAACTTCCCTTTACTGTAACTTGAAGCTTATCACCTGTGACAAGTTTATTCGGAAGTTCAGCACTCAAACCAGCTGCTTCGTTCTCTACTTCTAGTGCTGTCACCTTACCACTTGCATCTTTCACCTGTTTCAACGTACCCTCAGCATTTGACTCTGCCTTGGTTACTTTAGACAAATCAATTGAAATGTCCTTACCTTTGAACGCTTCTGCCACAGTCAGTTTGATTTCCTTTTTAGCTGCTTCTTTACCATCGGCCGCTTTTACAACGAGCGTGATCGTGACCTCACCCGGTTTGATACCTGTAACAGTTGCTTTTGCGTTGTTGCCTTCCACAGTTGCCACCTGTGCGTCACTTGTCTGCCACTCTAACGTATAACCCTC
>CAJTZN010000008.1:53485-91749 GCA_910584065.1 uncultured Eubacterium sp. | reverse complement strand
CCAATAACTGGGATCAGGACACCGATCTTACCTGCAAGAGCATTTTACTGAAAGCTACAGCACCGGGCGGTACGTTAGCAGGTGTTACAATCACAGGAATCTGGGTACGTTATGGTGACACTATCGGTACTTCTACAGAAGACCCGAATGTTCCGGGGACAGTAACTCCGAAGCCAGAGACACCGCCGGTAGACACATCGAATACGGATACTTCTACTGGAGAGAAGCCGGGTGAGACGACGAAACCGGATGTTGCTTTGACTGTTGCTAACTCGTACGCGGCAGGTCCATTGTTTGATGCAGATGGAAAGGATCTTGGAAAAGGCATTGAAAATAGTGATGGCAGTATTACATTCTATACATCTGCAAAATACTCAGGTGGTGGCTTGAATTTTTATCTGAGTCCAGATAAGGGCCATTTTGATTACACAAAATATTCTAAAATCCGTATTACATTATCTGGAAAGGAAACGGATCCAGATGCATTGGGATTGTATTTAGGATTGGTTTGTGATGGAAAAAAAGCACCGCCGTGGGATGCAAATGCAGATCCGATTCAGGTAGCTATTGATGGTAAGCCAAACGCATATCCGTCAATGAAAGGTGGAAATGCCGAAGATGTATTAGAAATGGATTTATCGGATATTACTGTTCCTTCGGATACAGATTTAGGCGCTGATTGCGGTATCGTTGCTTTGCAGATTAAATATAATGGTTATCAAAAAGATGAAGCGGTTAAGTCTACGGTTACCATTAAATCTATTGAATTAATCAAAAAATAATTGTGTGATTATATTATGATGTGATCATAAATATAATTAGAAAACCAGCTACTTACTTTCATTGTAGGTAGTTGGTTTTTTTATAGCAATTACATTTTTCCTGCGACAATGTGACATTTCCAACTATAATATGTCACATTAACCTATATAAAAATTCACTCCCAGCATGTATAATAAACTTAAAAACAACCATATTTATGGCTGCAAAAATTCAAAAGTCAAAGGAGGAGTCAGCTTATGCGACGAAATAGGGTATGTCTCCTGTCTGCACTTACCTTTCTGTTCGGCATTCTATTCTTTCTGCCGGCAGATCGCGCGATGGCAAACAGCGATTCCGTAACCATTTCACCAAACGCATCCAATGCGACAGTAGCTGTCACGATCACCGACGCGGATCTGAGCGGGAAAGAAATTTCCGTCGTCTGCTATGAGCCGGGAAAACCAGGGGCGGTCAATGACCTGACAGCAAACAAAAATTCCATTGTATACATAAATCAGTATACAGGAAGCGGGGCGACATCTTTTTCATTCCCGATCCGAAAACAGTTGGTCAAAGGGGATTACACGCTCGTGATTACATCGGAAAAGGAACAGATCGTAAAAACGTTCCAAATGATAGCCGACACGGCCGTACCGCCGACCACAAATACGCCGACCATAAATCCGGCATCACCTGGTCCGGGAAAAACCGGTATCATAAAACAACCAAAAGCGCCAGCCGGTGTAAAAGCGAAAGCAAAAGGCAAAAAAAGGATCCAGGTCACATGGAAAAAAGTGTCGGGCGCAAAAGGGTATATCATCGGCACAGCAACGAAGAAAAACGGGAAATGTAAAACCGCGCTGACCGTAAAGGGCGGTTCCAAGAAAAAAGCCACGTTAAAAAAATTGAAGAGCGGCAAAGTTTATTATGTTAAAGTGAAGGCATACCGGCTTTCCGGTAAAAAGAAAATTGCCGGAAAATGGTCAAAACCTGTAAAAGTCAAGGTGCGCTGATATGTGCAGCCTAATGGATACACACATCAGCGGCAGGATCAGAAGGGCGAAAAGACGAAGAAAGGTGCGAGATTAGTTATGAAACGAATTAAAAAAATGTTATGGGGGAGTGCGATCATGATAACAGCATCGCTGGCGACGGCCGCCTTCGTTTCCATGCCAAAGCTCCAAGCGGAAACGACCGAATGGAAATATGGGATCGGAGGGGCACTTGGCTTTCATGAGAATACATACGCAACCGTGGAAAAGGGGACGAAAAAAGATTCATGGCGTGAGGGTTCCGTAACTGCGAACGGCGAGATCGCGTTTATTGAGAGTTGTGACCCGGATGAGGACGTATTTATATTCAATAACACGAAAATCGTAACCGACGGAACGGATTACTACGAAACTCCCGTGCTCAGTGATATTTTGGAACAGCAGCGCAAAGGTGCTGTCAACCGTTCCGGCCAGAACGATTTTCCCTGGGTCAATGCGGTAAACAAGTATGCGGCCGATACGTATGGAGCTTCCTGGGGAACGACCTGGTCGAGGCCGTACCAGCCGGCCAGCCAGTTCCGTATCAAAAACAACAGCTTTACCGAAGAAAACAAAGAGAATTACAACCGCTATACAAATTATGAAACCGGCGAGGTCGGCGTACAGTGGAAAGACAGCCAGGGAAATGAGTGGAACCGGCGCTCGTTTGCGTCCAGGAGCGACGATGTCATTGTCACATACATCGAAGCTCCAGATCAGGGGGAGCTGGACCTCACGTTAAGCATTGATCATATGGTTGAGATGAGGAACCAGGGCACGGTAAATCCCCGTCCGGATTCCGATTACATCGTGACACAGGATGAACATGGATACGCCATCGGCATGGTGGGAAAATATGCCGATCAGTACCGCAAGGGAAATAAAAACCGCGAAAAGGTATTGTTTGCAAACGGTGGCTGGGGAACAGCCATGCGTATCGTGACGGATGGTAATATCGAATATGCGGCGGATACGCGGACGATTGAAAAATCGAACGGTTTTGGCACCGGGCGCATTGTTGATGCCAATGATCCGAAGATCACGATCACCGGCACAAAGTCCGTGATGCTGATCACAAAGGTGGACCGTCAGGACGACGGTTGTAACAGCACGGACGATGTAAAAGAGAAATTGTACGACCGCCTCGTGCGTGACATTGACACCGTGATCGCGAAATATGATGTGAAGAGTAATAATGAATCATATCGGACGTTACTGGATCCGCATGTGAAAATACACGGCGGAATGTTCGATAATGTGCGGATCGAACTTTGCGAGACAGAAGAGGAAAAGGCAGACCGGGATCTGACAAATACCGAACTGATTGCCAAGCAGAACAGCGATAAAAACGTGATCAATAAAGCGTTTCTGGAGCGGATCTACAACAATGGCCGCTTTGGACTCATCTGTGCGAGTGGTTATCATACGACCCGTCTGGGGGCGATCTGGAACGGCGCCTGGAATCCGGACTGGAGCGGGGACTTTACGCTCGATGCCAACACGAACCTTCAGGTTTCCGGTATGAATACGGGAAATATGGAAGGAGCCGGCGACGGTTATATCAACTTTATCGTCCGCATGGTAGCTGACTGGGAAACAGATGCCAACCACATTTACGGCATGACCGACGCGATCAAGGCGCCGCCGCGGGTGGATGGAACCGGTCAGGCGGGAAGTTATCATTTCCTGAGCGGCTACCCGCACATTTATGTGAACGGTATTACGGACTGGCTTATACTGCCGATGTTTGAGTACTGGCAGTGTTACGGTGATCAGGAAATCCCGCTCGGAAAAGACATTGACCTCGACCGGAACCGCCATGTGCTGGACTGGTCGGATGCCGATGTGGAGAGGATCCGCAGCACCGGAAAGATGAAGCTCGTGGAGGATATCCTCTATCCGATGTTAGATAAGACCATGAATTTCTGGCTTCAGTATGTTGATGACCGTTATTATACGGACGGAACAGGAAAGATCCATCTGGATGACGGGACGACGCTGTCCGGAGCAATCGCAGCAGGAGATACGAAAGCGAAATATTTGTTCTCGCCAGGATATTCCCCGGAGAACTCACCGGCTGGCAGCGCTGACAATTCCGTGTACGCGCTGACCTACAACACAACGATGGATATTTCTGCTTCACGCGACACATTATTTATGGCAAGGGCAATCTTAAAAGAAGTGGGGCCGATGGATGCCACGGGTAAATTAGAAAAATGGGCCGATTTCGAGAGCAAGATCCCGGATTATCTCTACGCGGAAACTGGGGAATTGAAGGAATGGGCTACGGAAAATCTCGGTGAAAAACACCAGCACAGACATGTCAGTCACGCTTATCCGGCATGGCCTGGTTATGAGACCCAGACCGATGACAAGCTGCGTGAAGGTATTTTGGAGGCGATGGCGCGCCGTTCCGCCGCTTACGGTGGAAAAGAGGCGTCGGAGTCCCACGGTCCTACGCATAAGGCGCTCGTCGCAGCAAGACTGAAAGATCCTGCCAGCCTGAACTCGGTTCTCCTGTACCTGATGACAAATAATTACCAGTACAGTTCGATGATGACGTCCCATAACGACAACCATTCGTCCACGTATTGCACGGACTCGGCGTTTGGTATCATGGGAGCTGTCAATGAGTCGCTCCTGTATTCGAACACCGGAGAGATCGAGATCCTACCGGCCCTTTTGGATACGGTGGGGAAGGGCAGTATTACAGGATTGATGGCGCGGTGCCGCGCGCAGGTAAACGAAATCACCTGGGATATGGCGGAAAAGCGCGCGTCGGTAACGATCACATCCGAGGAAGATGGTAACAAGATCGCCCTGTCATGTAACCCGTCATGGAGTAACGCTTCCATAAACGGGAGCAAACAGGCCATCCGCTTCAATAAACAAAATAAAGCATACGTTGCGCTTGATCTCGACAAAAACGAAACGGTGACGGTAGACTTTACACTCGGCGACCGGATCCAGATTTCCACCACCGTCGATACCGAACAGCGTATTTTCGCGGGAAGCGATATTCCGTTTACAGCACAGGTTCATTCCCTTTCGGGAAATGCCCCGGATGTCAAGTGGCATGTCGTGAACGCGATCGATGATCTGCCGTTTGACGGCGCGTCCATTTCGGACAGCGGAGTGCTCACGGTAAAGGAGAGTGCAAAGGGTAAAATGCTCAAAGTATTTGCGTCGTCCGAAGACGGCGGGATCTTATCGAACGAGATTATTCTGCATGTTTCGTCCCGGGCATCAGCAGACGCAGATGGAGAAGAGCCGTTTGCGGTTTATGCGGGACGCTCAGGCGGGGAACTGGATCTCTGCCTCTCCAACAACAACCGCAGCCGAAAACTGCGTGCTGTCTGGACAGCGTATGACGGAACCGGCGGCATGGCCGGCGTGGCGGAGAAGGCGATCGAAGTGGATGCCAATGGCTATATCCATGTGACGATCCCGGCTGAATGGAATACGGAAACAAATACATCGTCCCTGTTTTTGTGGGATGCTGATACACTCGTACCGGTGATTCCCAAAATGGAGATATAAGATCTAAACCAATAAGATCAAAAAATCAGGAAGTCCGTTTACTGATGTTGTAACGTGACTTCCTGATTTTTTTACAAAATAATAACATTTGCACATTCGATATCCCCGGTCAGATCATATACCTTTCCTGATTCCAACCCGACCACGACCGGCCGCAGAACAGAATTTTTATTGTTTTTTACCACGCGCGCTTCCTCCCCATTGCTGAGCTGGACTGTAGTGTCAACCGGATAGAGTATAACGCTGGAAAGAAATGTCTTCATCGCTTTCAGATCAAGTTCCTCCGTCATGGACATAATCATTTCGACGGCGGTGCGCTGGGAGAATGATTTTTTGTACGGCCGCTCTGTCACGAGCGCGTCATACACATCTGTGACGGAAAGGATTTTGGCATAAGGGCAGATCTTATCCGCAGTAAAACCAAATGGGTATCCTTTTCCGTTCATTTTTTCATGATGCTGCAGCACGGCCAGCGAGATCATGCCGGAAAATTCTTTTTTTGTTTTTAATATATCGTAGCCGAGAACAGAATGCGACTTCATCACGGCAAATTCTTCATCGTTAAGTTTGCCCGGCTTATTTAATATTTCCAAGGGGATTTTTGATTTTCCCATGTCGTGCAGCAGCCCGGCAATACCGATCTTGTAAATATCTTCCTGCGGAAGGCCCTGGTTTCTGGCTATGATCATCGACAAAGTAGCCACATCCACGCTGTGTTTAAAGGTGTATTCATCGCTTGTTTTTAAGGCGCTGATGTCCACGGCAAGGGCATCGTTATCATTGATCGCCTTCATCAGGTCGTTGGTAATTTTTGTTGACGTGTCGGTAAACTGCTGGGAATCCGAATTGTTGTAAAGATACTGGATCCCTTCTGAAACCCTCTTTTTTACACTCTCAGTCAGTTTTACTTTCGCCACGTCCTGCGTACGGTATTTTTCTATCGTATTCTTCACCGCTGGTGAAATTGGTTTTTCTTTTTCTACCGGTTCCGGATCTTCCTCGCCCTCGCAGATGAAAACCCCTGTAACACCTCGTTTTTTCAATCCATCGATCAGGTACTCGTCCAATAATGTGCCGCGGGCGATCAACGTCCGGTCGAGCCGGTCCTTGATTACCTGATCTATTTTCATTCCTACACGCAGGGAACTGGTACGTACATAAAAGCGCTTAACCATTTTTCCTCTCAATCCGCCGCCCAAGCGGCTACTACGATGTTTTTCATTTACCCCTTTTGAATCCCTGAATTAAATTACCCCTAATATATTATATCGGCAAAAATGCCTGGTTTCTAAAGAGACAGTTATTCATTCCTTAAGCGGACAGCCGATGCCGCCTGCCGTTTTCGATCCTCCCCGAGGGCGGCGTAATGCTTTCTCGTCGTGTTTACGTCATTGTGCCCGAGAACCTCGGCGACCAGGTAAATATCGCCAGTTTCCTGATACAGGGAAGTTCCGTACGTGCTCCGGAGCTTGTGCGGGGTAATGTGCTTGATCGTCGTCACCTGTTTGGCGCAGTCGGTCACAAGGTTTTCCACAGACTGCACACAAATCCTCCGCCGCTGGGCGGAGAGGAAGAGCGCGTGTTCATGCCCTTCTTTGGCCGTGATGCCATTCCGCACCTGCACATAACGGGACAACGCGTCAGCGACCTCATCGCCAAAGTAGACGAAATCCTCCTTACCGCCTTTTCGAATGATCTTAATGCGGTTATTTTTAAAGTCAATGTCCTCCCGATCCAATCCGACACATTCGGAAACCCGGATCCCGGTTCCGAGCAGAAGAGTAAAGAGTGCCAGGTTCCGTTCCTTATTTTTTTCGAAATATACTTTCTTCATCCCGGACATCTGTTCGCCACCATGTTCGACATAGTCAAGTAATTCAGCAACCTCGTCGTAATCCAGGCGGATGATTTCTTTTTTATGTAATTTGGGCATGTCCACGATCAGCGTTGGATTACTGCGGATCTTTTCGCGTTTATAATAATAAGCAAAAAAACTCCGCAGCGCGGCCAGTTTGCGGTGAAGGCCCTGTTCGGTATTTGTGTGCAGTTTTCCGTCCGCATCGGTATATAATTTCAGGTATTCCAAATATTCCTCGATGTCCACCGGCTCTAACCGCTCGAGGTCATCCAGTCGGATCTCGGTGATTTCCTTATTTTTAAATACAGGGTTTGCCGTGATCAAATAGCGGAAAAAGATGCGCACATCATATACGTACGAAATCCTTGTCTTGGCCGAGGTATTTGGCTCAATGGCACGGAAATAATCTTTGGCAAAGCCAGGCATCGTGGCCAGCACCTCACGCAGTTTTAGCGTGTTTGAGCGCGTGTTTTCTTCATGATAAGTCGTTTTCTGGTCCATTCAAAACATCCTCCTAACAATATAAGTATATCATATCCGGGCTGTTTTGTAAATATCTTTTTGAAAAACTGGAGTTTGTCCAAGAGAGCAGGGAGAAGAAAAACAGTCCATTTGTTCCGCTGGTGCGGTCAATGGCTGTTTCTTCTGTTTGGGGGATTGCTCACTCGAGGTCTGTGATAAACCTTGTTTCCGTTTTTATCATACCAAAAGACACTTTTCGGGCCGTTCTTTTTTCGGACTATCCATGCCTCATCGGAATACTGGCTCCGTATGTAGGCATACCGGACCAGGCATCCGATCAGTATTAAGACAAAAGCCAAAATAATAAGTTTTGGATAACCGATGGTTGCCATGATGGCTTTGTTTAATTCATCCAGTGATTCAGTCAGGTTTTTCAATTGGTATTTCTCCTTTCTCTGCTTCGTATTGTTTTATTGCTTCTTTTACAAGATAAATCATTTGTTGTGATACGGTTCTTTCTTCGTTTTTTGCAATAAATTTAAACTTGTCTATTGTTTCTTGATCTGTTCTTGCGACGATTTTTGGTAAATTCGACGGCATTACTTCTCCTTTCTCCAAAAAACGCTTGACAGGTGTATACTCCGTGTATATAATTAAGTTAGGAGTGTATACACGGAGGGCACAAACTCGTTTTTTGTGTTTTTCTATTAAAGTCTTACTCTTTATTGTAACAGAAAATAGCCTATTTGTAAAAGGAGGAAGGAGGTTTTTGTATGAAAGAAATTGCTAATTATACGAGGCTTGTTGCGGAGTATTCTGATCTATTGCTTCATACTGGTGCAAGCTGGACGCCAGAGATGGAAGCTAAAACGGAAGAGATCGGGAAAAAGATCGCAGAAATGAAAGTGAGGTTGAAAAAATGAAAGTAACTGCGGAATTGATGTTTCTCGGGATCGAGGAAGGAACGACCAGGGACGGAAAACCATACACAAGGGCCGGACTCCTTCAGGGGTTTGACTCGGAAGTGATCTATCTCAATGATGAGAATAAGAAACAGGTGGAAGGCATCAAACCAATGACCCCGGTTAAATGCTTTTTGAACATACAGATCGGTAAGGAGCGAACATATGTCAATCTCATTGACATTTCTCCAGCTTCTCCTGGAAAGTAGGTTGTTCCAATGTCTGATCACTGGCAGATGTTGCTTACTCTTGCTTTTGCCGGCTATCTGTTTCTTTGCTTCGGTATTGGGGTCGTTGCCGGGCATTATCTTATATATCGGATTCGGGGGTAAAAGATCATGGAACTGATTGATACGGGATTATTAAAGGAACTACTCTCCTACGGCTCTTTTGCCATGATACTCGGTATGCTCCTTATTATTCCCCTGGAACTGATCCTTTATGGAGTGATTAAGGCTTTTGGTTTTTTTAAGCTTTGATTATATATTTCGTGAGAAAGGAGGACAACAATCATAATGAATGATACATTGACCACTGCGATCAATACCGCTTTTACGGCGGTGAAAACGGATGTGATCACTCTTTTTGAGAAGGCCCTTCCGGCCGGCCTTGCGATCCTGGGACTGTCCCTTGCGATCACGCTGGGAGTCAAGTTCTTCAAGAAGATCGCTTCTAAAGGGTAAGCCGGGCGTTGTCAAGAAAAATCGTGGTTTTCTATTTTTCTTGACAACGGAAGGTTATTATATCCTGTTTG
This sequence comes from uncultured Eubacterium sp., assembly GCA_910584065.1. GTDB lineage: Bacteria > Bacillota > Clostridia > Lachnospirales > Lachnospiraceae > Eubacterium_F. The sequence goes on along the minus strand of CAJTZN010000008.1, from coordinate 82,380 downwards.
CGGGGTAGCTGGAAAGATGCACTTCTTTCCAGTTACCCTTGATTACTATTAGGAGGTAAAAATGATGATTAGAATTATTGTTAAAAGAATTACTGCCCTCTTCTGCTGCGTCCTCATGCTTGTAATGTCCTGCATGGCCGGGATAGTTGCCAGGCCTGCGGAAGTGAAAGCCATAGCCGTGGTGGATGATCTGGGTGCGGTCTTCTTTGAGTTGCTGGTAATGATAGCTTCCCTTTCCGGAGGGGCATCTAAGGAAGATGTTGTGGTTCCCCGTGAAAAAGCCGGGATCACGGATTATAAAACAGCGGTGGATTATGCGGAATCCTGCTATGGTGTTAACTCCGGTATAGGAAATGTTTTTGATTTTTCTGCTTCCATTGACTTTTCAAAAAATTGTCTTCCAAAACTTGCCATGGTATTTTTAACGGCGGATTATGTGGTTAGTAAAGAATGGTGCCAAAAGCTATGGAGTTCCCGGGGGTTGGTAGATGGATCGTCAGCTCTTGATTTTAGGTCCTCTGCATTTTATTCAAAAGCTGGCACTATTCTGCAGTTTCCCGATATGGGCGGTGGTGATGAGGATGATGAGGGGAATGAAGAAGAAAAAGGAAAAACGTATAAGTATCTTCCGCCTTCTGCGATCCCATCTATTTATAGTACAGAAGCTTTTACTGTGATCTATATGATCACACAGGCGATCAACCGTCAGAAGCTTGCTACGAAGTTTACACCTTCTGAGACGGCGGAAATTTTCGATCCGACTATATGTGATTATTCCCGGTTATATTGGAAAACTCATCCGGATTTTTTACAAATACAAGATAGTTCTTTTAATAGTTTAGATTATAATGTCATAATCCGCCTCAGTATGGATTATCTTCCTGATAATAATATAAAATTTATTTATCCGTTAGTTTATTATGAAAATAATATACCTTTTTTTTGTCTTGCTTCAGATGTGTTTGTAGATCCTAAAGTTAATAATGTATACCCTGATATCAGATATTCTATGCGTTTTGGCGATAAAACTTCTTCTAGTTGGTCATTGATTCATCAATATGAATCTTCTCCATGGTACAAAGGCGGTAGTTTTAAATATTCAATTGGTCATAGTGTAAGATTTATTCCTTCACTTGGAATACAAGGAACATTGGATTTATTAAATTCTCATATTATGAATCGAAAACTTCTTGATCCTTCTACTGCTGTTGTTACTGCTCCTGATTTGATCGATTGCGGAACATATGCAAATGTTGAAAAGTTCCGGGAGTTGATCCAGTCAGGAAATTATACACTTGATCAGTTGCTGGAGCTCATGGCAGACGGCTGGAAAGGTGTTATCGGTCATTCCTGGGCAGGTGTCGAAGATGAAGGGGAAACTGCAAAAAAAACCATCAATTCAGAAAAAGGGAAAAAATATAAGGTTAAACATCCGAAAACCCAGGAAGATGTTGTTACTTTTGATTCTGTTTTAGAGGGGATCAGTAAGCAGGATCAAGTCCGTCCGATTGATCCTCTTGTCCGTGAGTTTGTTGGAGATAAACCTGGAGAAACAAAAATCACTTATCCAGAGCCAAATATTAATCCTGATCGTGGTCCTGGCAGCTGGCCGGATCCAAACCCGAACCCGGGAACCGATCCCGATCCGGGAACGAACCCTGATCCGGGAACCAATCCTGATCCGGGAACCAATCCCGATCCAGGAACCAATCCGAACCCGGGAACCAATCCCGATCCAGGAACGAATCCTGATCCAGGAACCAATCCGAACCCGGGAACCAACCCTGATCCAGGAACCAATCCTGATCCGGGAACCAATCCAAACCCGGGAACCAATCCGAACCCGGGCACCAATCCCGATCCGGGAACCAACCCGAACCCGGGAACGAATCCTGATCCGGGCACCAATCCCGATCCAGGAACCAACCCAAATCCAGGAACTAATTCAGAAGGCAAGCCGGAAGAAATCGACCCGGAAAAAGCTAAAACGCCACAGTTGTTAAAAAAGTTTCCTTTTTGTGTTCCCTGGGACTTGATCGGTCTTGTTCAGGTCCTTTCTGCGAATGCTACACCACCTAAATATATTTTACCGTTTAAGATAGACAGGTTTCATATTGATGAACGGATAGAGATTGATTTTTCCCGTTTTGAAAAGCAGGCGGAGATATGTCGCTGGTTCTTCCGGATCATATTTATTCTTTCCTTGATCCTGCTCACCCGGTCGATCATTAAAGGTTAGGGGGTGTTTGATTTGTGGACGACTATCGTAAACGGTCTTCGTGATTTTTTAATTGATATGGTAAATGTTTTTCTTGCCCTTCTGCCGGATTGCCCTTTTGAAAAGTATATTTCGGCTATTGGTGATAACGATCTGCTGAAATATGTCAACTGGATCATTCCGGTTGGGGATTTTGTAATAATCGGTTCCAGCTGGCTTGTGGCGATCGGTGTGTTTTATCTTTATCAGGTAGTACTCCGCTGGCTTAAGGTCATTGGAGATTAGTGCACGCTGCTGCGACCACTTTAAAATTTTTACTTAGATAGGAGTGATAAAATGATACATCTTTATTCCGGGACTCCCGGATCAGGTAAATCCTTTCATGCAACCGAAAAAATATTCTACCGCCTTCGGTCTCGTGGCAGTGTAATTTCGAATTATCCAATAAATCTCGAACATTGTGCCTGCTCTCTTTTTGGATTCCTGGCAAAAAAAATATATAAAGGCTACCGCCCCCATTTACGCAGGCTGGGACGGTTTTCATACGTTGATAATGCACATCTGACTGTCGATTTTTTAAAGCAATACGCGAAGATGAATCATAAGCCAGGAAAGGAAAGTCAGACGCTTGTAGTCATTGATGAATGTGGCATTATGTTCAATCCCCGGACATTCACACAGTCCGATCGGATGGAATGGATCCAATTCTTCTCCCTCCATCGCCATTATGGCTATGACTTTATCCTGATCTCACAGTCCGATCGGATGGTCGACCGGCAGATACGTTCATTCTTTGAATATGAACATAAACATCGAAATGTAGGACATTTCAAGTTGTTTGGAAGGCTCCTGGCTCTCTTCTGCGGCGGTTCGTTGTTTATTGACGTTACTACGTTTTATTGTCTCCGGGAAAAGGTTTCCAGTGATTTTTTCCGTTTCAGCAGGCGTATTTCTTCTTTATATGATAGTTATGCGTTGTATGATGGCAGTTCAGAGGGATCAGAACCGCCCTCTTCCGCCCCGGATGACGGGGATACCGAAGCGGAGCAAGGAGGGGACCCGCCGTCCGGGGTGGATGAGGACGGATCCGTTCTCTCTATACTTGACAATAGCAACACTTAACAGTCACACTCTGGAATAAATCTTTTTATACTTTTTTCTGCTTCAGGTGGTTTTTATGCGTTATTATAATGTCCGTATTAAACGTTATGATGAAGATCATTTTTCCATTACTACATACAACTACGGAAACCGGATTGATTATACTTCCCTGATTGAAGAAACCAAACAGTTGGAAGTATCGGATATAGAAGGATGGGATGAATGGGAATATACTCCTACCCTGTTCGATCGTGTATGTGATGTGAAGCGGTCCATCACTGTTTCAACTAACCGTGCGAAAAACATGATCTATGATTATGCAAGATCGAATGATTTTGAATGGTTTGTCACTATGACGTTTAATCCGGAAAAAGTAAATTCATTCGACTATGCAGAATGTTCGAAAAAGTTATCCCAATGGTTGAATAATGTTAAAAAACGTTATTCCCCTGATATTCGTTACCTTTTTGTTCCTGAGTTGCACAAATCCGGCCGTTATCATTTTCACGGACTCCTGGGGGAGATCGGTACTCTCCCGTTGGTGGATTCCGGTAAACGTGATCATGGCCAGGTGATCTATAACATCGACAACTACAAGCTTGGTTTTACCACAGCCACAAAGATCCTTGATAAACAAAGGACCGCCACGTACATCGGTAAATACATCACGAAAGAACTCTCCGGTCATATCCGGGGGAAAAAGCGTTACTGGAACTCAAAAAATTTGATGACACCCAAAATAGAGAACCTCACATATGACGAGCTTCTCGACATGGGGATCGATCAGGATTTTTTAGAAAACAATAGCATGTATTCTAAAACAGTCGAATACGAAGTGAACGGGTATAACCGAAAGGTATCTTACTATGAGTTCCAAAAGGAAGGATGAGAACCAGTCCCTGCTCTGCTTGGACAAACCTACGACTTTGTCCAAAAGAAGCCTGACCGCTCCGCCACCTTCGGCGGAACGATGTGGATTCCGCAGGCTCTGTTTGGACAAACTCTCAACCTCGTTTGTCCAAGAGAGCAGGGAGAAGAAAAACAGTCCATTTGTTCCGCTGGTGCGGTCAATGGCTGTTTCTTCTGTTTGGGGGATTGCTCACTCGAGGTCTGTGATAAACCTTGTTTCCGTTTTTATCATACCAAAAGACACTTTTCGGGCCGTTCTTTTTTCGGACTATCCATGCCTCATCGGAATACTGGCTCCGTATGTAGGCATACCGGACCAGGCATCCGATCAGTATTAAGACAAAAGCCAAAATAATAAGTTTTGGATAACCGATGGTTGCCATGATGGCTTTGTTTAATTCATCCAGTGATTCAGTCAGGTTTTTCAATTGGTATTTCTCCTTTCTCTGCTTCGTATTGTTTTATTGCTTCTTTTACAAGATAAATCATTTGTTGTGATACGGTTCTTTCTTCGTTTTTTGCAATAAATTTAAACTTGTCTATTGTTTCTTGATCTGTTCTTGCGACGATTTTTGGTAAATTCGACGGCATTACTTCTCCTTTCTCCAAAAAACGCTTGACAGGTGTATACTCCGTGTATATAATTAAGTTAGGAGTGTATACACGGAGGGCACAAACTCGTTTTTTGTGTTTTTCTATTAAAGTCTTACTCTTTATTGTAACAGAAAATAGCCTATTTGTAAAAGGAGGAAGGAGGTTTTTGTATGAAAGAAATTGCTAATTATACGAGGCTTGTTGCGGAGTATTCTGATCTATTGCTTCATACTGGTGCAAGCTGGACGCCAGAGATGGAAGCTAAAACGGAAGAGATCGGGAAAAAGATCGCAGAAATGAAAGTGAGGTTGAAAAAATGAAAGTAACTGCGGAATTGATGTTTCTCGGGATCGAGGAAGGAACGACCAGGGACGGAAAACCATACACAAGGGCCGGACTCCTTCAGGGGTTTGACTCGGAAGTGATCTATCTCAATGATGAGAATAAGAAACAGGTGGAAGGCATCAAACCAATGACCCCGGTTAAATGCTTTTTGAACATACAGATCGGTAAGGAGCGAACATATGTCAATCTCATTGACATTTCTCCAGCTTCTCCTGGAAAGTAGGTTGTTCCAATGTCTGATCACTGGCAGATGTTGCTTACTCTTGCTTTTGCCGGCTATCTGTTTCTTTGCTTCGGTATTGGGGTCGTTGCCGGGCATTATCTTATATATCGGATTCGGGGGTAAAAGATCATGGAACTGATTGATACGGGATTATTAAAGGAACTACTCTCCTACGGCTCTTTTGCCATGATACTCGGTATGCTCCTTATTATTCCCCTGGAACTGATCCTTTATGGAGTGATTAAGGCTTTTGGTTTTTTTAAGCTTTGATTATATATTTCGTGAGAAAGGAGGACAACAATCATAATGAATGATACATTGACCACTGCGATCAATACCGCTTTTACGGCGGTGAAAACGGATGTGATCACTCTTTTTGAGAAGGCCCTTCCGGCCGGCCTTGCGATCCTGGGACTGTCCCTTGCGATCACGCTGGGAGTCAAGTTCTTCAAGAAGATCGCTTCTAAAGGGTAAGCCGGGCGTTGTCAAGAAAAATCGTGGTTTTCTATTTTTCTTGACAACGGAAGGTTATTATATCCTGTTTGCGGGGTAGCTGGAAAGATGCACTTCTTTCCAGTTACCCTTGATTACTATTAGGAGGTAAAAATGATGATTAGAATTATTGTTAAAAGAATTACTGCCCTCTTCTGCTGCGTCCTCATGCTTGTAATGTCCTGCATGGCCGGGATAGTTGCCAGGCCTGCGGAAGTGAAAGCCATAGCCGTGGTGGATGATCTGGGTGCGGTCTTCTTTGAGTTGCTGGTAATGATAGCTTCCCTTTCCGGAGGGGCATCTAAGGAAGATGTTGTGGTTCCCCGTGAAAAAGCCGGGATCACGGATTATAAAACAGCGGTGGATTATGCGGAATCCTGCTATGGTGTTAACTCCGGTATAGGAAATGTTTTTGATTTTTCTGCTTCCATTGACTTTTCAAAAAATTGTCTTCCAAAACTTGCCATGGTATTTTTAACGGCGGATTATGTGGTTAGTAAAGAATGGTGCCAAAAGCTATGGAGTTCCCGGGGGTTGGTAGATGGATCGTCAGCTCTTGATTTTAGGTCCTCTGCATTTTATTCAAAAGCTGGCACTATTCTGCAGTTTCCCGATATGGGCGGTGGTGATGAGGATGATGAGGGGAATGAAGAAGAAAAAGGAAAAACGTATAAGTATCTTCCGCCTTCTGCGATCCCATCTATTTATAGTACAGAAGCTTTTACTGTGATCTATATGATCACACAGGCGATCAACCGTCAGAAGCTTGCTACGAAGTTTACACCTTCTGAGACGGCGGAAATTTTCGATCCGACTATATGTGATTATTCCCGGTTATATTGGAAAACTCATCCGGATTTTTTACAAATACAAGATAGTTCTTTTAATAGTTTAGATTATAATGTCATAATCCGCCTCAGTATGGATTATCTTCCTGATAATAATATAAAATTTATTTATCCGTTAGTTTATTATGAAAATAATATACCTTTTTTTTGTCTTGCTTCAGATGTGTTTGTAGATCCTAAAGTTAATAATGTATACCCTGATATCAGATATTCTATGCGTTTTGGCGATAAAACTTCTTCTAGTTGGTCATTGATTCATCAATATGAATCTTCTCCATGGTACAAAGGCGGTAGTTTTAAATATTCAATTGGTCATAGTGTAAGATTTATTCCTTCACTTGGAATACAAGGAACATTGGATTTATTAAATTCTCATATTATGAATCGAAAACTTCTTGATCCTTCTACTGCTGTTGTTACTGCTCCTGATTTGATCGATTGCGGAACATATGCAAATGTTGAAAAGTTCCGGGAGTTGATCCAGTCAGGAAATTATACACTTGATCAGTTGCTGGAGCTCATGGCAGACGGCTGGAAAGGTGTTATCGGTCATTCCTGGGCAGGTGTCGAAGATGAAGGGGAAACTGCAAAAAAAACCATCAATTCAGAAAAAGGGAAAAAATATAAGGTTAAACATCCGAAAACCCAGGAAGATGTTGTTACTTTTGATTCTGTTTTAGAGGGGATCAGTAAGCAGGATCAAGTCCGTCCGATTGATCCTCTTGTCCGTGAGTTTGTTGGAGATAAACCTGGAGAAACAAAAATCACTTATCCAGAGCCAAATATTAATCCTGATCGTGGTCCTGGCAGCTGGCCGGATCCAAACCCGAACCCGGGAACCGATCCCGATCCGGGAACGAACCCTGATCCGGGAACCAATCCTGATCCGGGAACCAATCCCGATCCAGGAACCAATCCGAACCCGGGAACCAATCCCGATCCAGGAACGAATCCTGATCCAGGAACCAATCCGAACCCGGGAACCAACCCTGATCCAGGAACCAATCCTGATCCGGGAACCAATCCAAACCCGGGAACCAATCCGAACCCGGGCACCAATCCCGATCCGGGAACCAACCCGAACCCGGGAACGAATCCTGATCCGGGCACCAATCCCGATCCAGGAACCAACCCAAATCCAGGAACTAATTCAGAAGGCAAGCCGGAAGAAATCGACCCGGAAAAAGCTAAAACGCCACAGTTGTTAAAAAAGTTTCCTTTTTGTGTTCCCTGGGACTTGATCGGTCTTGTTCAGGTCCTTTCTGCGAATGCTACACCACCTAAATATATTTTACCGTTTAAGATAGACAGGTTTCATATTGATGAACGGATAGAGATTGATTTTTCCCGTTTTGAAAAGCAGGCGGAGATATGTCGCTGGTTCTTCCGGATCATATTTATTCTTTCCTTGATCCTGCTCACCCGGTCGATCATTAAAGGTTAGGGGGTGTTTGATTTGTGGACGACTATCGTAAACGGTCTTCGTGATTTTTTAATTGATATGGTAAATGTTTTTCTTGCCCTTCTGCCGGATTGCCCTTTTGAAAAGTATATTTCGGCTATTGGTGATAACGATCTGCTGAAATATGTCAACTGGATCATTCCGGTTGGGGATTTTGTAATAATCGGTTCCAGCTGGCTTGTGGCGATCGGTGTGTTTTATCTTTATCAGGTAGTACTCCGCTGGCTTAAGGTCATTGGAGATTAGTGCACGCTGCTGCGACCACTTTAAAATTTTTACTTAGATAGGAGTGATAAAATGATACATCTTTATTCCGGGACTCCCGGATCAGGTAAATCCTTTCATGCAACCGAAAAAATATTCTACCGCCTTCGGTCTCGTGGCAGTGTAATTTCGAATTATCCAATAAATCTCGAACATTGTGCCTGCTCTCTTTTTGGATTCCTGGCAAAAAAAATATATAAAGGCTACCGCCCCCATTTACGCAGGCTGGGACGGTTTTCATACGTTGATAATGCACATCTGACTGTCGATTTTTTAAAGCAATACGCGAAGATGAATCATAAGCCAGGAAAGGAAAGTCAGACGCTTGTAGTCATTGATGAATGTGGCATTATGTTCAATCCCCGGACATTCACACAGTCCGATCGGATGGAATGGATCCAATTCTTCTCCCTCCATCGCCATTATGGCTATGACTTTATCCTGATCTCACAGTCCGATCGGATGGTCGACCGGCAGATACGTTCATTCTTTGAATATGAACATAAACATCGAAATGTAGGACATTTCAAGTTGTTTGGAAGGCTCCTGGCTCTCTTCTGCGGCGGTTCGTTGTTTATTGACGTTACTACGTTTTATTGTCTCCGGGAAAAGGTTTCCAGTGATTTTTTCCGTTTCAGCAGGCGTATTTCTTCTTTATATGATAGTTATGCGTTGTATGATGGCAGTTCAGAGGGATCAGAACCGCCCTCTTCCGCCCCGGATGACGGGGATACCGAAGCGGAGCAAGGAGGGGACCCGCCGTCCGGGGTGGATGAGGACGGATCCGTTCTCTCTATACTTGACAATAGCAACACTTAACAGTCACACTCTGGAATAAATCTTTTTATACTTTTTTCTGCTTCAGGTGGTTTTTATGCGTTATTATAATGTCCGTATTAAACGTTATGATGAAGATCATTTTTCCATTACTACATACAACTACGGAAACCGGATTGATTATACTTCCCTGATTGAAGAAACCAAACAGTTGGAAGTATCGGATATAGAAGGATGGGATGAATGGGAATATACTCCTACCCTGTTCGATCGTGTATGTGATGTGAAGCGGTCCATCACTGTTTCAACTAACCGTGCGAAAAACATGATCTATGATTATGCAAGATCGAATGATTTTGAATGGTTTGTCACTATGACGTTTAATCCGGAAAAAGTAAATTCATTCGACTATGCAGAATGTTCGAAAAAGTTATCCCAATGGTTGAATAATGTTAAAAAACGTTATTCCCCTGATATTCGTTACCTTTTTGTTCCTGAGTTGCACAAATCCGGCCGTTATCATTTTCACGGACTCCTGGGGGAGATCGGTACTCTCCCGTTGGTGGATTCCGGTAAACGTGATCATGGCCAGGTGATCTATAACATCGACAACTACAAGCTTGGTTTTACCACAGCCACAAAGATCCTTGATAAACAAAGGACCGCCACGTACATCGGTAAATACATCACGAAAGAACTCTCCGGTCATATCCGGGGGAAAAAGCGTTACTGGAACTCAAAAAATTTGATGACACCCAAAATAGAGAACCTCACATATGACGAGCTTCTCGACATGGGGATCGATCAGGATTTTTTAGAAAACAATAGCATGTATTCTAAAACAGTCGAATACGAAGTGAACGGGTATAACCGAAAGGTATCTTACTATGAGTTCCAAAAGGAAGGATGAGAACCAGTCCCTGCTCTGCTTGGACAAACCTACGACTTTGTCCAAAAGAAGCCTGACCGCTCCGCCACCTTCGGCGGAACGATGTGGATTCCGCAGGCTCTGTTTGGACAAACTCTCAACCTCGTTTGTCCAAGAGAGCAGGGGGAAGAAAAAACATCCACCAGTCCCCGGCTGTAACCTCAATTCTTCCTCCTGGGAGGCTTAATCCGTCCCAGTGCCAGACTCAGAGACTTCATGGACGTTTCTTCTGTTTGGTGGTTCCATGAATTTCCATAAGCTATCGATTGTCATCCACAACTTTTTGTAATTCCAGGACTTCATCCGACGACAATTTTCGTCCATCAAAATATTCATGGATAAAACTTGTCAGAGAACTATTATACAAATTTTTGATCAGTACAGTAGTCTCGATTTCCTGCACCCTTTTTTTGGAAATTGCTGCCCGGCATAAAAAGCCGGGATCCTCCCTCGTGATCGCGCCTTTATCAATCAGACGCTTAATATAGGTGTATGTAGTATTTTTTTCCCATCCGATGTATTCCTTTATGATCTTAGCAATATCTTTTGCCGCCAGAACTTTATTACTCCAAAGCAGTTCCATGACATTCAGTTCTCCTTCGTGCAGACGGATTTCCTTTCCCTTTGGCTGACCCATTTTCTCAAAACCTCCTCGCGCAATTACTTTTCTTCTTTAGTAGAATCCCGATGAACCGCTATTCTTCTGCCGTAGTAAAAACTCCCCAATAGCATTCCCCGGCAAAAAGACAATGTGTATTTTATTCTACTTTCGTATCCCTTTCATTCTACTGGCTGATGAGGGGAAATTACCTATATTCTACTACAGAAGAAACAGGAAGTCAATGATATTTTTGAAATTATTTGTTAAAAATTTTAAAATCTTTTAAAATCCGGCAATTCTATTTTTCATGCGTATTTCCCAGTGTTTTCAGCAAGTTTTCGAAATACGCGGGCAGAGGCGCGTCAAATTCCATGTATTCTTCGCTTGTAGGATGCAAAAATCCGAGCGTTTTGGCATGTAGTGTTTGTCCCTGCAGGTCTTTAAATTTCCTATTATCCGGGCCGTAAATGGCATCTCCCAAAAGGGGATGTCCGATATGTGCCATGTGGACACGGATCTGATGTGTGCGGCCGGTCTCCAGCCGGCATTCGATATAGTTGAATTTGTTGTTCAGGTGGTCCAGGACACGGTAATGGGTGACTGCCCTCTTCCCGGTTTCCGGTACGACTTTCCGCTTTTTTCGATCTATCGGATGCCTGCCGATCGGTTTGTCGATTGTTCCCTCTTCTCCGGAAAAATTGTTGTACACGATGGCGTGGTATGTTCTGTTGATCGTGTGTGCACGAAATTGCTGGGACAGGCAGAGATGAGCGCTGTCATTTTTGCACACGACGAGAGAGCCGGTTGTATCTTTATCGATCCGGTGGACGATGCCGGGCCGCAGGACTCCATTGATGCCGGACAGACGATTTCCACAGTGATATAGGACGGCGTTGACCAGCGTGTCGGAATAGTGTCCGTTTGCGGGGTGTACGACGAGGCCTTTGGTCTTGTTTATGACCAAAATATCGTCGTCCTCATACAAAATATCCAACGGGATGTTCTGGGGCTCGATTTCCAGCGATCGGGGGGCAGGCAGACGGATACAGATCTCGTCGCCAAAAGAAACGGGATACTTCGTCTTGATTCCAAAGTTCCCGTTTACACTCACGCAGTTTTCCTCTTTTATTAACTTTTGAATATAGGAGCGGGACAGATCCATACATTTGGCGGCAATCACCTGATCCAGCCGCCTGCCCGCGTCACATTCCCCAGCTTGTAACGTAATAAGTTGCTCCATAAAACTTCCTCCATGTAAATTCCATGTAAATGCCGAAAATGCGGTAAATACGGTCCTCACTCATTTTTCTCCTGTACGGGATATTCCGCGTCCATATCCTTGTAACGGAACAGGATGCAGTATAAAATGAGAACAGCGGATATGCTGACAAAACAGTCCGCAAAATTGAAGACTGGAAAATCAATCAGTGAAACATAAATAAAATCAATAACGTAATGGTTCATAACGCGGTCGATCAGATTTCCAAACGCTCCGGCAGCTAACAAGACCAGGCAAAACCTTAGAAATCGAAACTGATTTCCAAGGGAACAACTCCCATTGGAAAATCTTCCATTGGAAAACTTTCCATTGGAAAACTTTCCATTGGAAAACCTTCCATTGGAAAGGCGGAAAAAAACACAGGCGATCACGATCAGTACGATTGCCGTGATCGCTATGAGTATCCATGTCTGGTTCTGCATCATCCCCCAGGCAGCACCTTTATTTTCCAGATAATGCAGTTCCAAAACGCCGGGAATCAGCTCAATATCGGAATCACGAAGGAAAAGGAACGCTGCTCTTTTGCCCGCCTGATCAATAAACACAAGTAAAACAAACATTATAAAAAATATAATGTTTGTTTTACCGATCCCGTGTTCACGATGTATTTTACCAGATTTGTTACGTTTCATTGATTTCCCCTAAGATTACCTCTAAAAAACCACTTTTAAAAGTCGTCGTCGATCGATCCTAAAAACTCAAACGGATCATCGGATTTCTGATTGCTCCTGTTATTGATATTCAAATCCTGCAGCAGGGCGTCTAAAGTCGGCACAGATTCCGGTTCTTTGGCCGCTGCCGGATCCAATTTGATCGGTTCCTTCGCCCGCTCGTCATTTGCCGCGATCTCATCTTCAAACACGGCATCAAGCGGCTCTACTGTTTTCGACTGTACTGGCTCGATAAACGCCGCGTCAATTGGCTGCGCCTGTTTTACGTTTGATATATTGATCCGGGCATTTTCATCCTCGTGTGAAACAATCGCTTGTTCGGGTACTAACTGCTCGAGCGGCTCCGCGGATAATTCCTGTACGGATGGTTCTGTACTGGTCTGGATCGAAATATGCGTAAAGTCATCTTCTTCGTCTTCTCTCATCGAATCATTTACGATCGGCTCGAGCGACTGCTCCACTTCTGGCTGAACTGCTGTCGATTGAAGTGTCGTTGAATGGTCAACCGCCCGCTGTTCCGCCTCGGAAATCGATGATTCTGATACAGCGTCCTGCACATAGGACTGTATCGTATTCAGAGTCGTTCGCAGATCAATCGTATCCGCCTGCAGGATTTCTTCTGTCGTCATTTTTTTCGAACCTACTGGTTCATGTTTTATCTCCGGCGCCGGTGTTGATAGCGGCGCTGGTTCCGGTGTTAATGTCAGTTCTGGTTCTAGTGCCGGCTCCGACACGGGCATTGGCACGGGTTCTGGTTCTGGTGTCGGCACGGGTATTGGTTCTGGTGCTGGTTCCGGCACTGGCACTGGTATTGGTTCTGGTGCCGGCTCCGACACGGGCATTGGCACGGGTTCCGGTACTGGTGTCGGCACGGACGTTGGTGTTGGTTCCGGCATTGGTGTCGACACGGGTTCTGGCGTCGGTGCTGATTCCGGCATTGGCGCCCGTTTTGCCGCGGACTGTGTTCTTTTTGGTCTGGCGGATGCCTTTGGCGCCTGCCCGTATTCATCCGGCGCCTCAATGTCGAACTCGTCCCCTTCCACCAGTTCAAGCTGGGCGCTCGCCGCTTCGATCAACCTTGTTTTATACTGGTTGAACTGTTGTACCAGATGAACACATTTTCCCTTGATCTTGTTATATTCGCCTTCCGCGTTACGAAGGATCTCATCCGCCCGCTTGTTGGCGTCTTTCTCAATCGACTCCGCTTTTAACAGCGCGGCATCTTTCGTCTCTTTCGACGTTTTTTCTGCGAGGATCAGCGCCTTTTGGAGCGTGGTCTCAATTGAGCGGTAATATTGTACGCCGTCGCTCAGTTTCTTCACCTTCTGGTTTAGTTCAGCCTTTTCCGCTTCCAGTGTTTTAACCTGATCCAAAAGTTCACGGTAATTTTCATAAACCAGCTCCAAATAGCTGTCCATCTCGTCTTTATCGTATTTCTTTCTTTTTGCTTCTACCTTTTTTCGCTGCAACTCTATCAAAGATAACATTTACAGTTTTCCTCCTTACTTGTCTTTTCATTACATGGGAAGATTAAAATTCCCTGCTAATCGTCGGCATCGCCGCCGTTCCATCACCCAGTGACAGAGAATCCCCACTAATATCAACATTTTCAGGTGTAAAGATAAAAATGTATTTGGAAATCTGATGATATTTTCCATTTATGGCGTAGATACATCCAGAAATAAAATCCATGATGCGCTGGGCGTCATCCGGGTCAAATCCCTCTAAATTCACCACGACCGGTTTTGATTCTAACAGTGTATTACAGATTTCCTGTGAATCCTCAAATGAAGTCGGCTGTACGATCTTTACTTCCATCATCGAACGGTTTAATGAAACGACTTTTGGTTTCGAGTTGTTCAAAAAGCTGTTTTTGGACTTTGCCGAGTCCTCCGGTATCTCTCTTGTGGAAGCTGTTTTTCGCGGAACAGAAGCTTTTCTTACAGAAGGCGTTTCCTCTTCTTCATACTCGTCATAGTCGTAATCCTCATATTCATCGTCGATTCCATCTAATTTAAAAAAGTTCAAAAGTGAATTTAATCCCATGATCTTAACCCTTTCCTAACTATATTAACGAAAGCCTTTCTTTTGTTTTATTTGGCATACTGCCTGCTTCCGAATATGCCGGTACCTACCCTTACAAACGTAGCCCCCTCTTCGATTGCAATTTCATAATCACCTGTCATTCCCATGGAAAGTTCCGTCATATTAACATTATCAATGTTTTTGCTGTTTATGTCAACTAGTAATTTTCGTAAATTGCAAAAATGTACCCTGTTTTCCTGCGGATCCTCCACATAGGGAGCGATCGTCATGAGCCCGCGCACTTCGATATTGCCCATTTTAGCGGCTTCGCGGATGACCGCCTCGGTTTCTTCGGGCATTAGGCCGAATTTCGTCTCTTCTCTGGCAATGTTTACCTCTATGAGTATTGGGGCCGTCTTACCGATCGCCTCGTATTCCTTCTGGATCTGTTCGGCCAGGCGGAGGGAGTCCACTGAATGGATCATCGCGACTTTTCCGGCAATCTGCCTTACTTTATTGCGCTGTAAATGCCCGATCATATGCCAGTCCACATCGTCCGGGAAATATGGCTGCTTTTTTATGATTTCCTGCACTTTGTTTTCCCCAAACGTGCGCATGCCGGCTGCCATCGCCTCTTCCATCAGCTCGACCGGTTTTGTCTTACTTACGGCGATCAGCGTCACATCCGCACGGTTCCTGCCGCTGCGCTCGCAGGCGCGTACGATATTAGCTTCTACTGTTTTTAAATTTTCCGTTACCATCCTGTGTTACCTCCCTTGCTTATTGATCGACAAAATCGTCCTCGTTTATTTTATCCGGATTGACGATGATATGATCGAAATTCGAAATACCGCCTTTCGTATCGGAAGAAACAATCGTATATTCGTTGTTTTCATAAATCTTTTCGATCTTCCTGAACTGGCAGTAACCCGTATTGGCACAATAGACGCCTTCGACCTTGATCACATCCTGAAGTGTGTACGGTTTGCCATTTGACGGATCCTTGATCACGTCTCCCGGCTTCAGGATGGACGGATCCGCACAGTATTTTCCATCTGAAACGGAGCAGTTTTTTAATGAGGTAAATACTTCCTTGCTGCCGCCGTTTTCGTCGTACACCACTTTGATCACGCCCTTTTCCTCCCCGTTTCCGCCGACTTCCGTCATGTGCTCCGGAACGAGGGTCAGTTCTTTTGACAAAATGGAGGAATTTGGGATTTTGAAGCCGCTCGCCGCATTCAGGTTCAACTCGATATCAAGAAACCGGTCGCTCAAATACCGTTCCATAAAACGCGACGTCGTGAGGATGGCAAACGTATATCCGCCGTGCTCCTCCAGCGACAGGCTGACGGGAAATGAAATATTGTCTTTTTTCACCGTGATCCGCAGCGTCGAAGAATCTTTGATCTTTTCATACAAACTGTCTGAAACCGGGATGACGATGTTCCATTCCTCGTTGGTAACCAGCTTGTACACCGGCGTCCCCGCCTCGATCCTTTCCGAAGAACGGATGAGCGTTCGTCCGACCTCCGAGCCCTTTTTAAAAAAGTCAGCCGTCACATCATCGGCTTTCGTGTTCTCATAACCATCGATACAGTAAGAAATGATGCCGGAAGTCTTCGCGCGCGACCGCACAAAATCGCCCTTTATATTATTTTCTGACATCCTTTTTTTCAGGTCGCTGTACAGATTATTGCGGCTCTGTTCAAAAATGGAATTTTCGATGCTGTAATGAAAGTCCTTTACCTTATAAAAGGCGGCTGGATTATAATTGACATAATAATCCTGAATGACCTCGCGCAATTTGGCAATATCACTCGCCGTCGTGGCGGAACCTGTCTCCACCTGGCTGAGCAGTTCGCTGACGGCCCCCGTACTGTCGATCGTATAGATCACTTCGTTTTTTCCGACTTTGCTCTGGTCGGCGTGATAAAAATTGACATAACCGCCCTCGTCTGCCGACACTACCGTTTCTTCGCGCGTGATGAACCCCGTGATCGTGCTGTCGTCGGCAATACTCGTTTCATTCACCTCGTATATGCTGACATGATCTTTGCTGAAATAATTCCAGGCAACTGCCGCGACATATACAATGATGATACATAGGATCATCGTGGCAACCTTCGGCCGAAATGGTTTTTTATATTGAATAATTTTTTTGTTTGCCAAAAAATATCATTCCCTTCCTTAGGAGCAAACGCTCAAGAGCAAACGTTCAAGAGCGAACAAGTTCGCGCCAGTCCAAATCTCCCCGCTCCAGTGCTTTGATCAGCAGTTCGGCGGAAGCCACGTTTGTCGCCAACGGGATATTGTGGACGTCGCACAATTGGAACACGGTTGTCACTTCCGGTTCATGTGACTTTTTCGTCAGCGGATCCCGCAAAAAAATGACGAGGTCGATTTCGTTGCTCTCAATCTGCGCCCCCAGCTGCTTTTCGCCCCCCAGATGTCCGGCCAGATACTTATGGATGTTTAAATTTGTCACCTCTTCTACGAGCCTTCCCGTCGTCTCCGTTGCGTAAATATCATGTTTGCTCAGAATCCCCCGGTAAGCGATACAGAAATTCTGCATTAGTATTTTTTTGGAATCATGTGCGATTAACCCTATATTCATACTCTTCTCCATTCCTGCGCCGAAGGACATTTCCCCCGCGCATCTATTTGATAGTCAGGCTGTCCACAAAACTGCTGTTACTCCCGCGGTTCGGCTGTATCCCGATATTTATGAGTATCCCGACCGCCATCGAACTGCTCATCAGAGAAGACAGGCCGTTGCTCAAAAATGGAAGCGGAAGTCCCGTATTGGGCAGGATCGAGGTCGCTACCCCGATGTTAAAAAAGATCTGGAAGCAGAACATGGAGCCAATGCCGATCGCGATCATCATCCCCATATAATCTTTGGCCCGTTTCGCCGCCAGAAAGCATTTGATGATAATGATGGACAATAGCGCCAAAATGACCATACAGCCGATAAACCCGAATTCTTCACTGATCGGCGTCCAAATAAAATCACTCTCGGTGACACTGACCGAGTTATAGTTCCTGCTCTCCGCCGCGTCTTCCAACAGCCGTTTTCCATACAATTTTCCGGAGGCGATGGACAATACCGAGTTGTTCTGCTGGTACATCGTATCGAGCGCCTGTGAGTCCGGATTTAGCCATCCAGTGATCCTTTTGAGCTGGTACTTATCCAAAAGAAGCTGGTTCGGCTGGAAAATATACCACACCAAAAAACCGCTGACCGGCACGAGGACGGCGATCACCGGCCCTAATATCTTTCTGCCGATCCCGGACGACAAAAGCATCATAGCGAGCACTACGATGATGACGACGCTGGATGACAGATCCGACTGCACGAGGATGAAACTGGTGGGCAGAAACGCGATCAGGCACGCCAGAAAAAAAGTCTGGAATGTCTGCAGCTTCTCCCTCCGGTAGACAAAAAAAGCAGCCAGTGACAGGATCACGACGATCTTACACAGTTCAGACGGCTGCAGATTAAATACTTTAAAGTCCAGCCAGCGGTACGAATCGGTATTCAGCGTCGTGCCGAGCGGTGAAAACCGCGTACAGGCAACTAAAATAGTAGTGACAATATAAAGCAGCGGTACGTACGTACAAATGGTATGGTAATCAATGAGCGAAAACAGGACAATGATGAACAGACCCGCTGCAACAGTGAAAATCTGGCGTTTCAACGAGCCGACATGATGATTTTGTACATTCAATATGGATAAAATATAGGAACTGATCAGAGATAACGCCAGCACGACGATCACAAGCGCGATATCGTAGTTCCGCCAGTTATATCTCTTTGATGTTAACCAAATACGTGCTTTTTCTTTTATTTTATTTCCCATGATATTTTCACTCACCAATCATTTATCGCTTATTTTGACTGTTTCATGCTGACGATCGGAATATTTGCGTAAAGAGCAGGTACCGAGCCGTTATTTCCCTCTGATTCGGTCTGTTCTATTTTGATATCCAGACCGTCCTGATCGATCTCCACATACTTCGAAAGTACGCGGATAATGTCGTTTTTGATCTGCTCCATCAGCTCGGGCGAACAGTTCGCGCGGTCCGAAACAAGGACGAGTTTTAAGCGGTCTTTGGCGACATTTCCCGACGATTTCCTTCGAAAAAAATCTGAAATTCCCATAGTGGTGCTATCCCCTTTTCTAGTTGTTTTTAAATTTGTTCTTAATCTTAGAGAAAAATCCGCTGTTTTTTGTCAGATCCAAAAAAGGAACCTCTTCTCCCATGATCCGTTTACATATATTTTCAAATGCCTGTCCGGCCATCGTCCTCGTACCAACGAGCGGTTCGCCCTGGTTGGTCGATACGACGATACTCTCGTCGTCCGGCACGATACCGAGCAGGTCAATGGCGAGAATCTCCACAACATCATCACTGGACATCATGTCACCCCGCTTTACCATATCGGCGCGCAGACGGTTGACGACTAGCTCCACCTTTTTCACGTCATTGGCATTCAAAAGGCCGATGATCCGGTCCGCGTCACGGACAGCGGATACTTCCGGCGTCGTCACGACAAGCGCGCGGTTTGCCCCGGCGATCGCGTTTTGGAATCCCTGTTCGATCCCGGCCGGACAATCCAGCAATATGTAATCAAATTCATCTTTTAATTCTTCAGTCAGTTTTGCCATCTGCTCCGGTGAAACAGCAGTCTTATCCCTTGTCTGGGCAGAGGGGAGCAGATAGAGGTTCGGATACCGCTTGTCCTTGATCAACGCCTGTTTGATCCTGCAGTTTCCTTCTATTACATCGACAAGATTGTACACGATGCGGTTTTCGAGCCCCATGACCACATCGAGGTTGCGCAGTCCGATATCCGTATCAATCAGCACGACTTTTTTGCCTTCCTTTGCTAATCCGGTACCTACGTTTGCCGTCGTAGTTGTTTTACCTACACCGCCTTTTCCGGAGGTGATAACAATTACTTCACTCATGTTGTTTTACCTATCCTTTCCTTCTTGCAAATCTTATTCATTGTACCATACAATACAATATTTTTAAAGAGAAATATCTTTCAGGACATCGCGGTCCAAAGGTTCAATATAGATATTTCCATCTTGTGAAAACGCTATTTTCGTCTCTGAGTCCGCTTTCTTTTTTTCATCCGGGCTTCTGGCGATCACGTCGCCGATGCGGATCTGGTTCGGACTCATGTGGAGAGCTACTACAAAGGAATTGCTCCTTCCGGAGGCGCCGGCATACACATTTCCCAGCAGTTTTCCCAAAATGACGACATTTCCCGCCGACACAACCTGCGCGCCAGCATTGACGTCTCCTAAAATGACGATGCTCGTATCAAATTCGAGTACCTGGCCGGAACGCAGCGTTCCCTTGTAAAACTGCCCTGTGTTCGTATTCATGGCCATCAGCTTCTCCTCGAGCGTCTTGCTGAAATAAGCTTCCCGCTCCGCGTTGTCATCAATGACACAGACAACGTCGAGATTGGAATTTTCCGTGATACAGTCCACCAGTTTGAGCTGGTCGTCATCGCTTAATTTTCTGCCTTCAAAAGAAAGGGCAATCTGGGCATTTCCCAAAAATCCGGCGGACGAGCGGAACTTTTCACTCACTTTTTCCAACAGTTCCGGAAATGGAAGTTCATCGCTTAGATGTACGATGATGCCGGATTTGGTTCCCTTTATGACTACAGGGTTCTTCATACTTCTCCTCATTTCTTTATTATATTGTGCCTGCGGATCAGTCGGCGAAGCCGCCTGATGTTCCCGCTGTGCTCGTCGCCGTATTTTTCAAAAGTTTCTTTCTCGACGACTCATCAAAATAGTACTTATAGATATTGCTGGCTAACAGCGCCGCGTTGCTCGAAGTAAACGCATTTGGTATGACAACAGTTACTGCGATCTCCGGTGACTCATAAGGCGCATAGGATACAAACAGGGCATGGTTTGGCTCGTTTGCGCTGATCTGTGCCGTACCGGTCTTACCCGCCACCTTCACGGGAACGTCCTGAAAGATCGATTTCAGGCTGCTGCTCTCATTGACTACCATATACATTCCCTTTTGGATGGCATCCAGCGTGCTGCCCTGGATGTCCAGCTTGTTCCTTATTTTTGCTTTATTTGTTTTCTGTTTATCCTTGGCAATATCTTTTATACTGTCGATCAGCGTCAGGTCAAAACAGGTTCCCCCGTTCGCGATCGTAGACACATATCTGGCGATCTGCACCGGCGTATAGCTGTTCGTGCCCTGTCCGATCGAGGATCTCACGGCATCACTGTCGGAAACGGTCGGGTCGGCTTCGGACAATTCGATGCCGGATGTATTTGTAAAGCCATAAATATCGGCATATTTTTTCAGTTTCTTTAACCCCCGCTCATGGTTGATCGCGCCGCCGGTCTTTCCGCTCAGACGATACCCCATCTCGTAGAAAAAGTAGTTACAGGAGTGCTGGATCGCCTGTGACACATTGATCGTTCCGTGGCTGTACTTACTCCAGCATTTTGGCGGATTCGGCTGATACTTATCAAATACGACATGGTCGGTCACTGTGGAATAAGGGTCGATCACGCCCTCTTCTAACGCCGCGGTGGCGACGACCATTTTGTAAGTGGAACCGGGAGCGGTCTTCTGCTGCGTCGCCCGGTTTAAAAGCGGCGACGCGGAATTTGCATTGATTTTTGAAAAATAATCGGTATCGACCGAATTGGCAAACTTATTGTTGTCGTAACTCGGGTAGGATACAAGCGCTTTCACCTTCCCGGTCTTCGGGTCGGTAATAACGACCGAAGCCGCGCACGGCGTCAATCCCAGCTCGCCGGGAGCGATTTCCAGCGACTTGATCTTTGACTTCAGAAAACTGAAGGGGGAAACGCTTCCCGCGCGCAGTTTTGAAATCTGCGTCTTATTCTTTTTCAGATACCCCTGTTCGTACAGCAACAGGCAGACTTCCCGACCGCTGATCGTGTCTTCATAGATCAGCGTATGATAGATCTTTTTGTCAAACGAGAGATCATCCGACAGCACTTCAAAAATATAGTCATACATTTTTTGATAAATCTCTTCCGTGCTGTAATAATCGTCTCCGACATCGAGCGCGTTCAGATCGATCCAGTTGTTGGAAATCGCATGGATGAGGAATTTACTCAGGCTCAATTTGCCATCCGCGTAATCGTTATAAACCTGGTCGGACTTGTCCATCTTATCGGACGAAATGATCTCGTCCTGACGCAGCATCGAATAAATGTGATCCAAATATTCATTCATCGTCTCCGACAGATCTTTCCCCGGCGTGGCATAATTATATTTCAAATACTGTTTCAGCGTCCGCAGCGTTGTATTTTTCGCGGAAGTAAATTTCTCCTGGATATTTTTCTCCAGCGAGGAAGCGTCGGCCGCGGAAAATTTTGAAATATCGACAAGGCCGTTTTCAATGATCGCACAGTATACGTCATAAATGGGAATGCGGATATCATCCGCCTTTTTCCCCTTTGATCCGGCACTTTTGTTATTATTGAGCTTAGAGATCAAAACGCCGGCGATCGCTTTCTCTGTCAATTTATACACCGCTTTCTGCAGTTCTGAATCAATCGTCAGGTAAATATCACTTCCGGCCACGGCATCCACATGGTCTTTCGTCTCCACGATACGGGAACTGTTGTCGATCACAAGCGTGTCGCTGCCTTTCCTGCCGCGCAGCTGCTCCTCGTAAGAACTCTCGATCCCTGTCTTACCGATCTGATCGGCGGCCGTATAGGTCTTGTCATCCTTTTCTTTTCTGGCTGCCAGTGATTCCGAGGAGATCAGCCCGGTATAGCCGATAATGTGTGAGAAGAACTCGCTGTCATTGTAGACCCGTTTGGCGTCCTCGCTCACTTCCACGCCTGTCAGCTCCGCCGAATTTTCCTTGATGGCGGCGACTGTTTCCGCAGATACGTCGGAACTGATCGTGACCGGCTCATATTTCTGATACGTTTTCATCATGAGCGCATAGCGGATGGACATGATCTTGATCGCCGTCGCGTCATCGTAATCTGGTTCTTTTTTTGCCCGCTCTTCGTCCGTCGTTTCTTCCCCTGTCAGCGGATCGAAAAAGTGGATTTTGTTTGTCTGTGTCGAAGTCCGTATATAGCGGAAACAATCTTCGGCGCTCATGTTCTTCTGCTCTTCTGACAACTCGTCCACCGTTTTATAATAATAGATCTCGCGCTTAAAACGCAATTGCGCGTTTTTGTCTACATTAAACTTAAATTTGCCCTTTTTTGTGATCTCAATCGGAAATTCCACCGAAACTTTATCGCCGTGTTTTTCGATGAGGGAGATTGCCTTTAAGATCACCTCATTGAGCTCTTTATTCGTTTTGAGTTCCCCGGTGTCCTCGATGGTGATCGCGTAACTTTGTTCATTGGTGGCAAGAAGGTTTCCTTTGCAGTCGAAGATCTTTCCGCGGGAACTTTTTTGCGTCTTTACTTTTTCATTTCTTATCGTCGCTTTTTCATCGTATGTCTCGCCCTGTACGATCTGCAGATAAAACATACGTCCAACCAGTATGCTGAACAAAATGACATACACGATAAGCAGGGAAATAATGCGCGATTTTACAAGCGTTTTCAGGTAATCCCATATCGCAGAGATCAAAGTTACTCCTCCTCTCTTTTTTTCATCAGATAACTCTCAAGCATCGTAAGGAGACGGAATACAACGACGGCCAGAAGCATCGTATAGATCATCTCGGGGAGGATCACGGTCAGGAAATAAAACTTAAAATCAAGCCGTCCCCGCACGAGAAACTCCGTCACGTAATAGTAAATACTATAGGCAAAATCACTGATGCCGACGAGGACACAGGGAAGTATGTAATTATCAGTAAAATATACCTTCTGGCTGTGTCCGCACAGAAATCCGATCGTCATCAGGCCGAACGCGTAAAGTCCGACTACCGTTCCGTACATCATATCGGAAAGGAGTCCGCAAAAGAAACCGATCAAAAGACCGGAAGTCCTTCCTCTCATATAGGCGTAGCACACGACCAGGATGAGCATGATGTTAGGCGCCACATCCGCCAGCTTGAGCGACTGGAACGTTGTTGTCCACAATATAAAAGCAAGCACGATAATTATAATCGTTGATAGTCTTCGTTTAATCATACTTCTTGATATCCTCATTTTCCGATGAATCTTTTAACGTCGTAATGACAAGGACAGATTCGAGTTTATCAAACGATACGACCGGTGTCAGCTGTGCCGATTTTGACAATCCATCGGATTCGTCCTTGATATTCGAAACATACCCGACGAGCAGGCCGGGAAGAAATTTATCACTGATGCGCGACGTGACGACGGAATCCCCGTCTTTTGCCTCCGTCGAATTGCTGATCATCGTAATGTCAATGAACCCTTTGTAGATGCTCTGCATGTTCCCCTTCACCATACAGGTTTCCCCGGTGCTGTCAAACATGGCGCTGACATTACTTTTATCATCAATGATCCCGCGCACTTTTGCGTAGTGTCTTCCCACTTCCGAAACGATACCTACCAGGCCGTCCCCGGCGATGACATTCATATCCACATCTACGCCGTCGTCTTTTCCTTTGTCAATCGTAAACAGACGGAACCAGTTATTTCCGTCCCGCCCGATGACGGTAGCCGCCACTTTCGGATAGTCCGGGTACTGTTGATCCAGTTCGTACAGTTCCCGGAAATTATCGAGATTGCTGTTTTCATTGGCAAGGATCTTATTGTCATAATTCAGAGCATCAATCTTCTCTTTCAGCTGCTTATTTTCCTCCAGCAGTTTTTCTTTCGATTCCAGCAGATCCATCTTATCCGAAAGAAATTTCCCGACCCGGTTGATCCCGCTCTGCATCGGGGAAACCACGTCTCCCACGGTCGATTTAAAACCGGCGAACTGTTTTGAAAACTTAAAACTCAGCACGACGAGCAGCGCGCAGAGGATACTGAGGAAAATATAAATGTATTTCGGGTGAAACGAGGGTCCTCTTTTTCGTTTATTTTTCATATCAAACAGGCTTCCTTCCAATCACTATTCATTTTATAACGCCAGTTTCGCCAGTTCCGGATCCTCAATGACGGCGCCAAGTCCCATGACGACCGTACTCTCCGGTTCTTCACATAAATTTACTTTTAAGCCAAGTTCCTCATAGATGAATCGGCCGAGATCCTTGATCCGGCTGGAGCCGCCCGTGAGATAGAGACCGGATTTATAAATGTCGGATGAAATTTCCGGCGGCGTGCGCTCCAAAATGATCTTGATCGAGTCGACGATGTTCTGGAACAACTCGGCCAGGGCGTCGTGGATGATCGAGCCGGTCACGGTGATCTCGCTCGGAAGCCCGGTCACCAGATTCCGTCCGCATATGTCGAGGGAATCCTCGGTCACATACGCGGAGGCGATGTTTTTCTTGATCAGTTCCGCGCTCTTCTCGCCGATCACAAAATTCATATCTTTTTTAATCTTCTGGATGATCGCCTCATCAAAGCGGTTCCCGCCGACCGGAATGAGACGGCTCAGTACGATGCCGCCCAGGGACAGCACGGATATTTCCGCGGTATTGGCCCCGATATCGACGACGAGCGTTCCCGTCGATTTTGTAATATCGAGGTTCATGCCGAGCGCGTCCGCGATCGGTTTTTCCACGACGTGGATCTTTTTCGATTTGAGGTTTGTATTGGCAATGAGGTCGAAATACGCCCTCTTTTCTACTTCTGTAATATCGGTCGGCACGGCGATGAAATACTCCGCCCCCTTAAACCGTTTTTTGCCGTTCAGCTCGGTAAAGAAATAGTCGATCATCGACTGCATGTTACCGATGTCGGCAATAACCCCGTTCTTGATGGGATATGACACGTCCAGATGTTCCGGCGCCTTCTCATACATTTCGAACGCCTCATCCCCGACGGCAAATACATGGCTTTTTTTATAGATCGCAATGACGCTCTTTTGATGTAAAATAACGCCTTCCCCGTTTTTATAAATCTTGATCGAACTTGTACCAAAATCAATTCCTATTGCTTTTCCCGGCATGTTGTTCATCCTCTCTATCTTTTTCTATTAAATGTGTCCTCTCTCTCGAAGGCTGACATACTGACAATCACCCAGTATAATATGATCTAACAGCTGTATACCGATCAGTTCACCGGCGTCCCTGACGCGCTCGGTCAGGACAAGATCCGCCTGACTGGGCGTACAGTCGCCGCTGGGGTGATTATGTACCAATATGAAGCAGGAGGCGTCGTATTGTAGTGCTTTTTTTAAAATTTCCCTCGGGTTTGCGACACAGGAAGAGATCGAACCGACAAACAGCACGTCATACCGCATCAGCCGGCACCGGTTGTCCAAAAAAGCAACAACGGTCGTCTCCGTCTCTTTGGTGCGCATTTCTTCCATAAAAAATCCCGCCACCGTTTCCGGTGAGTGAAATGGCTCGCGCTCCGGTATTCGCTGTTTCGTCATACGGTTTGATATTTCCGCCGCGCATAAAAGTTGTGCGGCTTTTACCCTCCCAATCCCATCGATATGCTTCAATTCTTTATCGGAAAGATAATGCAGACCGATCAGTCCTTTGTGGACCGGATGAAGATTTAAAATTTCCCTGGCAAGTTCGACGCTGTTTTTGTTCCTCGTGCCATTTTTGATGAGAACGGCTACGAGTTCCGCGTCGGACAAACACGAAACCCCGCATTTTTCGATTTTTTCATAAGGTCGTTCCGATGTCGGAAGATCCTTGATCGCAGTAAAATTATGGCTCATACGTTTCCCTGACCCTGCCAACGCCAATCATACATGACTATTCTACCATATTTTTTCATAAAAGTATAGAAATAACAAAAGTTTTTTTAGATAGTTTTCGTCTTTTCCTAACGCAATTCGACTAAATCCTCATCGACAAGCCGCTGCAGCGACATTAAAATCCCGTATTTCCCGTGCTGCCACGTCAATCCTCCCTGAAAGTACACGCTGTAAGGCGGTTCGATCGGCGCGTCAGCGCTCAGCTCAATCGACGAACCCTGGATGAAATTGCCCGCCGCCATTATGACGTCGCTGTGATAGCCCGGCATCGCGTACGGCTCCGGCGCCACGTAGCTGTCCACCGGGGATCCTGCCTGGATGCCGCGGCAGAACGCGATGACTTTTTCCGGGGAACCGAGCGCCACGGCCTGGATGATGTCGTTCCGCTCCTCATCGCCCGCGGGACTCGTTTCAAACCCGAGCCCTTCGTAGAGATTGGCGGCAAACACCGCGCATTTGAGCGCGCTCGCCACAACGGTCGGCGCAAAATACAGTCCCTGGTAAAAGGACGGATTGATACCGAGTGAGGCGCCGACTTCTTTTGCCAGTCCCGGTGCGGTCAGGCGGCTGGCGGCAAGTTCCACGAGTTTTTTCTTCCCCGCGAGATAGCCGCCCATCGGCGCGATGCCGCCGCCCGGGTTTTTGATCAGGGAGCCGACGACCAGATCGGCGCCTACCTCGGACGGCTCGATCAGATCGACAAATTCCCCGTAGCAGTTGTCCACCATACAAATGACGTCCGGCTTACATGTTTTCAGGAACGAGATCAGTTCCCCGATCTGTCTGACCGACAGCGTTTTGCGCATGGCGTATCCTTTCGAGCGCTGGATCGTCACGAGTTTTGTGCGCTCGTTGACCGCCTGCCGGATGCGCTCCCAGTCGAAACTGCTGTCCTCTTTTAAGTCGGCCTGTGCGTAGGTGATACCAAATTCCCGCAGGCATCCGGGTTCTTCCTTTCCGTTTATGCCGATGATGCCCTCCAGCGTATCATACGGTTTCCCCACCGGGGAGAGCAGTTCGTCCCCCGGCCGGAGGATCGAGGAAAGCGCGATCGTAAGCGCATGTGTACCACAGGTGATCTGCGAGCGGACGAGCGCGTCCTCGCACCCGAACAGATCGGCGTACACTTTTTCCAGCGTGTCCCGCCCGTCGTCATTGTATCCATAGCCGGTGCTTCCGTTCAGGTGTCCGGCGCTGACACGGTTTTTGTGGAACGCCCGCAGCACTTTGAGCTGGTTGTACTGCGCGACCTCATCGATCTGACGAAAGCGAGGCTCCAGCCGGCGGCAGACACCATCCGCGTAATCGAGCACTGCCCGGCTGATCCCACAGCTTTCATACATCGCGTATAATTGTTCCTTATCTATTGCCGTTCCGTTTATCTTCTCCATTCCGTTTATAACTCCCCTTTCCTTCCTAAGTTCAGCTTCCTTTCTGCCAAAGAAAGTATTTCACGAACGACGGCATCGTCGCTTTCAAATTCATCTTTATTTATCAATGTTACGTCCCTCTCCCGGCGGAACCAGGTGAGCTGACGCTTCGCGAAATGTCTCGTGTCCTTTTTGAGCTGCTCGATCGCCTCTTCTTTTGTGACCGTCCCCGCAAAAAAAGGAAACAGTTCTTTATAGCCGATCGCCTGCATGGATACCAAATCCTGCGTATACCCTTTTGACAGGAGCCGTTCTGTTTCCTCAAATAAACCGTCCCGCACCATTTGATCGACCCTCTCATTGATCCGGGCATACAGCTTCTGCCGGTCCATCGTCAGGACGAGGTACAAAAAATCATATGGCGACTGTTTTTCCCGCTGTTCGGCGTTGTGTACGGAGATCGGCGCGCCGTTGTCGTGGAAATATTCCAGCGCGCGGATGACCCGTTTTATATTGTGGGGATGGATGTCTTGAGCGGAGCGCTCATCGACTCCGCGCAGCATGTCATGAAGGTACGCCGCCCCCTTTTTTTCCGCAAGTTCCGTCAGTTCGCGCCGATAGGCGTGATCAGCCGGCTCGTCGCAAAAATCAACATCGTATAGCAGCGCCTGGATATAAAAACCGGTACCGCCGGTGACGATGGGTATGTGCCCCCGCTCATAGATCTGTTCCATCGCGGCCTGCGCCATTTTTTTAAATTCATATACGTGAAACGGGGTATCCGGCGTGATCTCGTCGATAAGATGGTGCGGCACGCCCTCCATCTCATCCGGCATGATCTTTGCCGTTCCCACATCCATATATTTGTAAATCTGCATCGAATCCGCGGAAATGATCTCGCCTCCGACCGCTTTTGCCAGCTGGATCGAAATGGCTGTTTTTCCGACCGCCGTCGGGCCGGTCAGAATGATAAGTGGTTTTTTCAT
>CAJTZN010000008.1:0-53385 GCA_910584065.1 uncultured Eubacterium sp. | reverse complement strand
AACTCAAACGATCCTCTTAAATTTCTTTTCAAATTCCTGTTTCGACATGGAAATCAGGATGATAAGTGGTTTTTTCATAACTCAAACGATCCTCTTAAATTTCTTTTCAAATTCCTGTTTCGACATGGAAATCGTGGTCGGCCGGCCGTGCGGACAATGATATGGCTCTTTTGCCTGTAACATCTGCTTCAGAAGAGTTTCGGCCTCGGCAAAAGAAAGGGTATGGTTTCCCTTCACCGCCGCCTTGCAGGCGATCGACGCGCAGCGGTCCGTGATGGAGCCGTATTTCGAGGCCATCGGGTTTTCCAGCAGTTCATCAAGTATGCTGTAAAACAATTGTTTGGACGCCAGATGCAGGAAATGGGACGGGACGGCCTTGATCGCGTATTCATCCCCGCCAAAATCCTCGATTTCAAATCCCAGACTGGCAAATGTCTCCCGGTACGTCTGGAGCGCTTCCTTTTCCCGATGCGTCAGCGTCAAGACGATCGGCGTCAGCAGGTTCTGGCTGTACACATGGTTCGTGTCCAGTTCATGGATCAGCTGTTCGTACAGCACTTTTTCGTGGGCCGCGTGCTGGTCAATGATCAATAATTCATTATTCCACTCGACGAGCCAGTACGTGCCAAACACCTGCCCGATCAGCCGGAAGGAGATGGCGGCGTCCTCTTTCAGCAGATCTTCCTGATATAGTGTCTGCTGTTCGTACTGCTGGATCGGGCGCGGATGGCTGTTACCGGGTGGCGTGGATGGTGCTTGTTTCGGCCCGGGATGCTCTGTCTGCTGCATGAGTGGTTTCTGGTCCACTGGTGCCTGTCCAGCCTGTGGCTGCTTATCTTGAACTTGCGTGCCTTGCGCTTGTCTATCTTGTACCTGCTCATCTGATTCCCGTCTCACGAGTTCCTGATTGATGCGATTCGTCTCAAATGGTTCCGGTGAATCTGCCTGCGGCTGCGACTCACGCACTCTTTTCTCCTTTTTGGCCTCTGCCGCTTGTTCCTTTTCATTTGCAAGCGTGACTTTAGGTATCAGGACCGCCTGGTTGAGCACCTCGTGCAGTCCTGTTTCGAACAGGTCATAGACCTCTTCCTGATTCGTAAAACGGACTTCCATTTTTGACGGATGGACATTGACATCGAGAAGGGCACTGTCAATGTCCAAAAACAATGTGGTAAATGGAAATCGGTTTGTCATTGTAAATCCGCTGTAAGCATTTTCAATCGCTTTTTGTACGATCGGGCTTTTGATATATCTTCCATTGATGTAATAATTCATAAAGGACCGCGTGCCGCGGGACAGTTCCGGTTTTCCGATAAATCCCGTTACCCTCATCCCATGTTTTTCGATGTTGACGGGGAGAAGCGCTTTTGTAATATCCGCGCCAAATTGGTTGTAAATATTATCTTTAACATTCCCGTTCCCCGACGTCTGGATTTTTGTCCTGCCGTCCCACATGAACTTAAAGCGGATCTCAGGATGAGATAAGATGAAGTGGACGACGACGTCGTTGACATAATTTCCCTCCGTCGTCTTTGTTTTCAGAAATTTGCCGCGCGCCGGCGTATTGTAAAACAAATTGCGAACGATAAACGTCGTTCCGTCGGGGCAGCCGATCTCTTCATTTGCCACTTCTGTCCCGCCGTGTATCTCATAGCGCGAACCGAGGATGGCCCCGGTTTCTTTTGTTATGAGTTCTACCTGGGAAACGGCGGCTATGCTCGAGAGCGCCTCGCCCCGAAAACCGAGGCTTTTCACGCGCAGCAAGTCGTCGATGCCCGCTATTTTGCTGGTCGCGTGCCGCTCAAACGCGAGCGGGATCTCCTCGCGCCGGATGCCGCACCCGTTATCTGTGATGCGGATAAAACGGATGCCGCCTTCCTTGATTTCCACCGTGATTGCGTTCGCCCCGGCGTCAATGGCGTTTTCCACCAGTTCCTTTACGACGGCGGCCGGCCGCTCGACGACCTCCCCCGCCGCGATCTGGTTGATCGTATTCTGATCTAATACCTGAATCATTTTCCTTACCATTTATCTTTCAATTTATTCTGCCATTTATATACGAGGTTCATCGCATCCATCGGCGTGACATGGGATAGATCAATGTCGCGCAGTTCAAAGAGAATGTCCTCATAACCGAGAGACGGAACGGCGTCAAAAATAGATAACTGTGCCATCTCCTCTTTTGCCGGCGCCATCATGGCGCCTGGCGTCAAGGCGTTCGTCATACTGCCGTTGGTTTGTATTGTGTTCGCTCTTTTGCCATTCGCTGATATGTCATGTGTGGAAACAGCGTTTGCTCCCTCGCAATCCCCCGCATCGGAGCTTATCGCCGGGTTCATGCTGCCCTGCTCCAGCTTCCTTGCGATCTCACGCGCCCGCTCCAGTACGCGGTCCGGCACACCGGCAAGTTTCGCGACCTGGATGCCGTAACTTTTATCGGCGCCGCCCTTTACGATCTTGCGCAGAAAGACGATGTCCTCCCCGTCCTCTTTTACGGCGATGCAGCAATTCTGCACGCCCTCCAGCTTTCCTTCCAACTCGGTCAGTTCGTGGTAGTGGGTGGCAAATAGCGTTTTCGCGCCAATATTTTTTTTGTTTACAATATGTTCCACAACGGCCCAGGCGATGCTCAGTCCGTCAAACGTAGACGTCCCCCTGCCGATCTCATCCAAAATGATGAGACTCTTTTTCGAGGCGTTGTGCAGAATATTTGCCACCTCGGTCATTTCTACCATAAACGTACTCTGGCCGCTGGCGAGATCATCGGACGCCCCCACGCGCGTGAAGATGCGGTCGACGATTGAAATGTCGGCCGACGCCGCCGGAACGAAACTCCCGAGCTGCGCCATCAAAACGATCAACGCCGTCTGCCGCATATAGGTGGATTTTCCCGCCATGTTCGGCCCGGTAATGATCACGAGACGATGCGAATCCTCATCTAGGTATGTGTCGTTGGCAATAAACATTTCATGGTCGATCATCTGCTCGATCACGGGATGCCGTCCATCTTTGATCTTCAGCCGTCCGTCATTGTTCAGCGCCGGCCGCACATACTGGTTCTTCTCGGCCACGTAGGCAAGGGAGGCGATCATATCCAGCGAAGCGATCGCCCGCGCCGTCTTCTGGATGCGGTCAACCTGCGTAAAAATATGATCCCTCACATGACAGAACAGCTCGTATTCCAGATGATACAGTTTTTCCTCCGCGCCGAGTACGGTGTCTTCCAGTTCTTTTAACCTCGCGGTCGTGTACCGCTCCGCGTTCGTTAATGTCTGCTTCCGCGTCCAGTTGTCCGGCACGAGATCTTTATACGAATTTGTTACCTCCAGGTAATATCCGAATACCCGGTTGTACTTGACTTTTAAGTTTTTGATACCGGTCTTTTCCCGCTCTTCGCTCTCCAGGGAGGCGAGCCACGTTTTGCCGTCCGATTTGGCGGCACGCAGCTGATCGACCTGTTCGTTATACCCCTCCCGAATGATCCCGCCGTCGTGGAGCGTCAGGGACGGCTCGTCCTGAACAGCGCTTTCGATGAGAGTACATATATCTTCCAGCGGATCCATTTCCTCTGACAGTTCCTGAAAAAAACGGCTCTTGAAATTTCCGCATAAAAACAAAATGGGCGGCAGCATTTTCAGGGAACCGCATAATGCCACCAGATCTCTGGGGTTCGCCGATTTGTAACTGATCTTACTGAGCAGGCGCTCCAGATCATAGATGGGGTTTAAGTACTCACGAAGTTCCTCTCTCGTGATCATATTCTCATTCAATTCCTCAATCGCATCGTGCCGCTTGACAATCTCGTCCCGGTCGATAAGCGGCTGCTCCAGGCTGTTTCGCAGCTTTCTTGCCCCCATCGCCGTCTTTGTCTTATCGAGCACCCAGAGGAGCGATCCCCTCTTCTGCTTTTCGCGCAGCGTTTCCACCAGTTCCAGGTTTCTTCTCGTATTCCGGTCCAGCAGCATGTATTTCCCTGTCTGGTACGGTACGAGCGATAAAATGTGTGCCAGCGAATTTTTCTGCGTTTCCAGCAAGTATTCCATCACGGCGCCGGCCGCCGTGACGCCGGCGGAGTAATCTCCCAACCCCATCCCGTCAAGTGTCGCCACGGAAAAATGGCGGCAGAGCGTCTTTTGGCAAAGTTCCTCATCAAAATAATGAGGCGCCAGCGAGGAGATGGAAATGCCGAGCCGGCCGGTCAGTTCCTCGATCTCCAGACCGTTTATGTAAAAGGAATCGTTGCATATGATTTCTGAAGGGCTGAATTTATTGATCTCATCCAATAATTTCCCCAGTGAATCGACTTCGGTCAGCAAAAATTCCCCGGTCGTGACGTCCGCGACCGACAGTCCGAACAGATTGTCCGTGGACACAATTCCCATCAGGTAGTTATTCCGGCCCTCATCGAGCGACGACGGACTGCAGTTCGTACCCGGGGTGACGACGCGGATCACTTCCCGTTTCACAAGCCCCTTGGCCTCTTTCGGATCTTCGACCTGCTCGCAGATCGCCACTTTGTATCCTTTGGATACAAGCCGCGTGATATAACCTTCCGCAGAATGAAAGGGGACACCACACATGGGTGCCCTTTCTTTTAATCCGCAGCTCTTTCCGGTGAGCGTGAGTTCAAGTTCTTTGGAGACGCATTTGGCATCCTCGAAAAACATTTCATAAAAATCGCCCAACCGGTAAAACAAGATGCAGTCATGATATTCTTTTTTTGTTTCCAAATATTTTTGCATCATTGGTGTCAACTGTTCACCCATTGATTTCCTCCATTTGCAAAAAAATATGTATCCTTTTATTCGGAAACCTCTGACGGTTCCGGCTCCTTTGTGGGCTCCGGCTCTTTTGTCGGGTCCGGAGCCTTGGTTGGCTCCGGTGCTTTCGTCGGGTCCGGTGCTTTTGTCGGAGTTGGAGCCTTTGTCGGTTCCGGCTCATCTATTTTATCCGGCTCGTCTATTTCATCCGGTTTTTCTGTTTTTCTCGGTTTCTTTGTCGCCTTTGGCTTTTTCGTCGTCTTTGGTCTGGCAGTCGGTTTTGGTTTCACGGTAGCTGCCGGTTTCGGTGTTGACACGGAAGGCGCCTCCGGTTCATTCGCCGGTTTTCTCGTACTCAGGTAGATCGTGCTTATATAACCTTCTGTTCCATTAAATGTAACGTGCGTCCATTCCTTGTCAAATTTAATGATCGACACCTTATCCCCTGGCTGGAGTTTTCCAATCACCGCGGCTGTAAGCGCCGGCTCTTTACGGAGATTGACAACCGTAGTTGCATAGGCGGTGTCGGCTGTTTTCAAATCCTCATCTTCATCGTCATCCTCATTCATAAAATCTTCTTCGTTGTGATTGATGATAGCCGATTTATATGGCTCATCCGTTTCTTCCGGCTCTTCTGCTTCAAACGCGGGCTCGGATACGAGAACAGGGGAATCATCATCGACCTCGTCGTCCGTTTCAACCGTCTCATTGCTTGCGGCAAGATATACCCCGCTAACCTTTACGACAGCAAAAATCAGACAAATAGAGATCAGGCCTGTCCAGATTCCCACGATAAGTTCAAATCGAAACTTTTTATCATTTTTAAACTTTTCACCAAATTTTTGTTTCCCTTCGCTCATTTGCTTCTCTCTCCTTATGAAGTATCGAGGTGGCATTCACCAAAACGCTTTCTTATCTATTATAACTTTATAACCCGCATTTGTCTACCATAAATATCAATTTTCTTTCCCTCGTTCTACAATTTTTGTGGTCCGCCTATTCCAAGTTTTCGCATTGTTTTTCGTTTTTATACGCGGCAAAACGGCATAAATTAAAAAAATCAGAACAAACGTTTGACATCGGAACAAAAATGTGCTATAGTAATAATATCAAACATGATCAGGAGGGAAATCATATGGGAAATGGTCGCATTTCAGCCAAACAAAGTGAAATTTTAGAGTATATAAAAGAACAGATCCTGTCAAAGGGTTATCCACCTGCTGTCCGGGAAATCTGTCAGGCGGTACACTTAAAATCCACATCTTCTGTCCATTCGCATCTGGAGACGCTGGAAAAAAATGGTTACATCCGCAGGGACCCGACGAAACCGCGCGCGATCGAGATCGTGGATGACAATTTTAATCTTATGCGAAAAGAGATGCGGAATATTCCGATCATCGGAACAGTGGCGGCAGGCCAGCCGATTTTTGCGGAACAAAACATCAGCGGATACTTTCCTCTTCTCGCAGATGAACTGCCGGCCGGCGATCTGTTCATTCTGAACGTACGCGGCGAGAGCATGATCAATATTGGCATTTACGAAGGGGACAAGGTCATCGTACAACAGACGCCGACCGCCAGAAATGGTGATATCGTCGTCGCCCTTGTCGATGATTCCGCCACGGTAAAAACTTATTACAAGGAAGGTTCTCGTTTCCGCCTTCAGCCGGAAAACGATACGATGGATCCTATTTACGTGGATCACGTCGTTATCCTCGGAGTTGTAATCGGGTTGTTCCGGCTGATGAAGTAAACAGCTCCCACGAGTAAACGGCTCTCATATCGGAATATGTGAACAGCGATCTCCCGACAGAGTTATCTATATGCCGGGAGATCGCTGTTTTTATTCACATTTTGTCAGGCTGGTTCGTTTGTTTCGCCCTATTCATTTGTTCTGTCTCGTTTCCCTGTATTTATCTGGCTCCTTCACCTACTTCATCAGTCTGACAGCGAGTCCGGTTCGACGCTCACGCCGTCCCGCCAGATCCGTTCCAGGTCATAAAACAACCGGTCTTCCGGTGAAAAAATATGGACGATGACATCGCCGTAATCCATGAGGATCCAGGTGGAGTTCCGATTGCCTTCCTTTTGCTTGAGCGAAATGCCGTTTTGCTGCATTTTCATCTCCACATTATCCGATAACGCCAGGATCTGGGTATTGCTGTTTCCGTTTGCGATGATGAGATAATCAGCGATGACAGAAATTTCATCAATCTTAATGATCCGGATATCCTTTCCCAGTTTTTCATCCAGCGCGTCATACGCGATTTTCGCCATTTCCTTTGCATCCAGCATGTTCATTCTCCTCTCTATAATACTGATATGTTTCCAGTGTCAGCGGATCTATGGGCGTCTTCGTCTGCTGCAGGTAGGACACGCAGCACGCCAGAACCATGTTCAGCGCCCTGTCAATATCCAGAAAGCACATTTTCCGGATTTCTGTCAGGGAATGCGGCTGGCAATCCATCTCCCTGCCCGGCTCCATATAGTCCGCCACATAAATGATCTTCTCCAAAAGTCCCATGCCCGGCCGCCCGGTCGTATGATAACGTATGGCATCCAGCATTTCTTCATCTTCCACCCCATACCGGGTTCTGGCAAAATGCGCGCCCAATTTCCCATGGATGAGCACTGTATTATCCCGCTCCACATCAGAGAGGGGGATTTTTTCCTGTTCACATATTTTGACCCATTCCTTCTCGGTAAAATATTTTGCGCAGTCATGTAAAAGTCCGGCCATATACGCCCTTTTGGGGTCGGTATTGTGAACGGCTGCGATATTTGCGGCTGTCGCCGCCACGCTGAGCGTGTGCAGGAAACGTTTAGGTTTCAGGCTGGCCGCCAGATAACCGATCAGTTCATGCGCGGAAGGACTGTGCGTGAACACCGGAGATGAAAAACCATATAACTGGTTGGAACGGATATAACGATCGACACACGCAGGTACGTAATCCGAAATGGAACAGTGATCGGCCAGTTTTTCGCGGATCATTTCAGATGAGATGGATATTTGCGGCATCTGGATCTCGGAAATCTTTGCGCCGTACTTTTTCTCATAGTGATGGATCAGTTCGCGAATCCGCCCATTATCGGTTTCGTCGCGATTTGCCGCTAAGATTCGGCAGTGTTTGAAAATATAAGCCGGATCATTCCATTGTTCCATCGCTGCCAGTGAATCGCCGCCGAGGATAAAATAAAATTTGTCATCCGGATATAACTGTTTCAGCGCCGCGATCGTATCTTTCGTATATGTCGTTCCCTCCCGGACAAGCTCCAGATCTGAAAAAAGAAAAGCGGGGTTGTCCTGTATGGCATGCTGTATCATGCGTTTCCGGTGCTTGTCAGACGCAATATCCTTCTTTTTCTTATGGGGAGGATTTTTCGACGGCATGAACAATATCTTTTTCAACTGAAACTGCCGTCTGGCTTCTTCTGCCATGATCAGATGGACATTGTGTACCGGATTAAACGTCCCCCCCATAATACCGATTCGAGCCATGATTTCCCTCTTTTCTTTCTTAACATCTGCGAAATTTCTGCTTTTCTACGGAATCCCCTGCTTCTTCGATGAGAAATTCTTACTTCTTCGAGGAGAAGTTCTTACTTCTCCTTATGAACAGGAAGAACGATTTTTCTCTCCTTTTTCTCCTTCGGTTCCCTGTAAAGAACGATTTTTTTTCCGATGACCTGAACGACCTGGGAACGTGTCCGTTCCGCGATCGTTTCCGCCAGTTCTCTCGGATCGTCAAAACAATTTTTCAGTACATGGAGCTTGATCAATTCCCTGGCTTCCAGCGCCTCATCTACTGCTTTTGTCAGTTCCGGCGTGACAGACGCTTTTCCAATCTGCAGCACCGGTTCCAGCTTCATGGCAAGTCCTCTTAAATAGGCTCTCTGTTTACTTGTCATTTCTTTCCTCCTGATTCTGGTATTTAACGATAATATTCAAAACTCCATCCATAGATCTGTACCGTATCGCCGTCTTCGATCCCCAGTTCTTCCAGTTCCTCCAGAATCCCATTGTTTTTCATGAAATTCTGGAAAAATTCAAATCCCTTTTCGGAATCAAGATTTGTATATCCAAGCATACGTTCCACTCTGGGACCCTCGATCTTAAAGACGCCATCCTCTTCTTTCCACACGGAATAAGGTTCGTTCTGGAAGTCAGGTTCCTGGATCATGTACTCTTTTTCGAACATGATCTTATCTTCTTTCTGCTCATCGAGCATTCCTTTGACATGGTATAAAAGTTTTTTTACACCCTTTCCTGTGACTGCGGAGATCGGGAACACCTGGATCCCCTGCGGCTCAAATTCCTCCCGCAGTAATGTCACGACCGTTTCTTCCTCATCTCCGTAAAAACAATCGGTCTTATTCGCCGCGATCACCTGCGGACGGGACGCCACTTCCTCGCTATACGCCCGTAACTCTTCATTTATGATGCGGATATCCTGAATGGGGTCCCTCCCCTCGGTCGATGCGGCGTCGACCATATGGATCATTACCCTCGTCCGTTCGATATGTTTTAAAAACTGATGCCCCAGCCCGATCCCCTGCGAAGCGCCTTCGATCAATCCCGGAATATCCGCGATGACAAAGCCATCCGTCCCGTCCAGATCAACCACGCCGAGATTGGGATTCAACGTCGTAAAATGATAGTTGGCGATCTTTGGCTGCGCGTTTGTGACACGCGACAAAAATGTGGACTTCCCGACGTTCGGAAATCCGACCAGTCCCACGTCCGCAATCGTTTTCAGTTCAAGTATCACTTCAAGTTCCATCGCCGGCTTGCCCGGCTGGGCATATTTTGGCACCTGCATCGTCGGCGTGGCGTAATGCTGATTTCCCTTCCCGCCCCTTCCGCCTTTTAATATGACTTCGCGCTTGTTTTCATAGGACATATCCGTGATGACCTGTCCTGAATTTGCCTCCCGGACGATCGTACCCGCCGGTACTTTTACGACCAGGTCGCTGCCGTCCTTGCCGTGGCATCTCCTCTTCCCGCCGGGTTCTCCGTCCCCGGCACAAAATTTCCGAACATGCCGGAATTCATTTAATGTATTGAGCCCCGGATCGACTTCAAAGATCAAGTCGCCGCCGCGGCCGCCGTCGCCGCCATCCGGCCCGCCCGCCGGCACATAAAGCTCGCGGCGGAAGCTCACATGCCCGTCGCCGCCTTTTCCCGAGCGAATATAAATTTTAGCCTGATCTGCAAACATGTCTCCTCACATTCTGCCGCATCGCGGCGGCTTTGTCCATACTCAAAGGGCTGTCAAAATACTTTGACAGCCCTCATATCACATTACCTTATTCGGCATCGACCGGATACACACTAGCCTGTTTTTTGTCTCTTCCTTTTCTCTCGAAACGAAGAACGCCATCTACCAGAGCGTATAATGTATCGTCTCCGCCTCTTCCGACATTATTGCCCGGATGTATTTTCGTTCCACGCTGTCTGTAAAGAATGTTGCCGGCTAATACGAACTGTCCATCTGCTCTTTTCGCGCCCAATCTCTTGGATTCGGAATCACGTCCGTTTTTGGAAGATCCCATTCCCTTTTTATGGGCAAAAAACTGAAGGTTCATTTTTAACATGTCATTTTCCTCCTAAACAATCAATTAATGTAGCGTAACATATTTGCTGCCATATGTGTCCTGAATCCCCTGCACGCCTAAAAACATGGAACGCAAGAGCAGTTTTGCCCTGTCATCTAACGGCTCCTTGCAGGAAAAATCAATGATCCCATCCTTTTCTTTCTGAATCAGGTCAAACCGTGTTTCAGAAAACTGCTCGATTGAGTTGATACAATTGAACACCAGTACGGAAATGCCCGCGCAGACAATGTCTGTCCCGCTGGGAGAAAACCCGGCATGACCGGACACATAAAACCCGATGATGTCACCGCTTTCTGATTTCTTCGCATTGATCTGTATCATAAGACACACCCTCTTTGTTACGATAATGGTTAACAACTGATCTTATCGATCTTAACCTGGGTAAATGGCTGCCTGTGCCCATTTTTCTTATGGTAGCCGGTTTTTCTTTTATACCTGTAAACAATAACTTTTTTCGCTTTTCCCTCTGCTACGACAGTAGCCGTCACAGATGCGCCTGGTACGGTCGGAGTTCCAACCTTTGTCTCGCCGTCGCTTACCACGAGAACCTGATCGAACGTAACCGTTTCTCCAGCTTCCACACCAAGCTTTTCTACCCTGATCACGTCGCCCTCTTCTACCTTATACTGTTTACCACCGGTTGCTATAATCGCGTACATATAGCACCTCCTAATTCATTTACTCGCCAACTGTGGTGCCTGCCTCTTCTGACAGATGCAAAAGGGCAGAACTATAACCTCGTTGTGCGGCATACTTCTATAATATATCACGGGGCAAAACGATTGTCAATCTTTTTTTGCGATTTACTTCTTTACCAGTTTGGCCGTCTTGGGAAATCCCTTTTTCTGAAACAGTTTTTTGTACCTGTCAAATTGTTTCGCAGGCACTTTTACCACTGCCTTTTTATGAATACCCGTCCATACGCCGGCTCCCGCCTTTTTCAAATTTACGGCTTGTATCCGGATCGTTTTCAGCTTACTGCAGTTTTGAAAAGCCTTTGCCCCGATCGCCGTCACCCATTTCCCGATCGTCACCTGTTTTAATTTCCTGTTATTCTGAAAAGCTTTGGCAGCGATTCCGGTCACCTTATAGTTCTTCCCGCGGCAGAAAACCGTTGCCGGTACAGTTATACTCGTGTTTTGTTTGCTCACTGCCTTTTTCACTTCCACCGTATTACTTGAAGTGATCTTATACTGAAGTTTCCCGGACTGGAATACCGTTCCCTTTTTAAGGTCGTTTCCTGTGTTCGGAGCAGGTGTATCCTGTGCCGGAACAGACGGTACCGGACTGGCGGAGGGAGATGGCGTCGTACTGGACGAAGGTGTTTGTGCTGGCTCTTCCTTCTTCTCCTTTACTGTTACGGTTAATGTAACCTGTTTGTTTTGCGGAAGGATCTCATATTCCTCTTCCATATTGAGGATTGGCGCTCCGTCGGCACCGAAATGGACGATCCGCAAGAAGGCGTCTCGCGGGAACGCATTTCCGTTACCCGGCCTTCCGTGAAATACATTGATCAGGCTGCCGTCTTCATCGGTCACGTAAGAATTATGGCCAGGTCCATGATATTTGTTCTCACCATGGGAAGACAGGCCGGTCAAGATCGGATAATTTGATTTTTTCCAGGCATCCGCCTGAAGGAAATCCACATCCTCGGACAGTTCGATCTGCGTCATGCCGACACAGTACGATTCATCGGTCGCTCCGCCCGAATAGGTGAGGTAGAGCACGCCGTCCCGTATGATAACAAAGGGACCCTCTGTAACCGGTGTTTTATTGTTCCGCTCCCAGCTGTATTCACACGATACGATCTTTACCTGTTCACTGATCAGTTTCCCGGGATCTTCCGCCGTCGTTTCCCCGATCCAGAGGTCTGCGGTTCCCCCGTTTTTACTGAAATTTCTCTGAGACCAAACGACATAATGTCTGTCGTTATAAGAAAAATGTGTCATATCAAGCGTGATCCCGCCGTAATAAGTACTTAGATTTTTTCCGTCTTTATCAAGATAGCGCTGGGGTGTTTCCCAATCCTCATAAAGGGTGGGGTTCCCGCCTTCCTTTAACTTCATGATCATCGCCTGCACATCAAACCCTGTGCCGATATTGGTGGCAAAAAACATATACAGCTGCCCCTGAATCACATGAAGTTCAGGCGCCCAGTGATTACTTTTGGAAACGATACCCGCCTCCGCTGCTTTCGCCTCATCGTACACGAGATGCTCTTTTGACTCATTCAATCCGGTAACCGTATCGGATTCCCTGATATACAGACCCGTGTTACCAGATTCGTTCGTCGCGATAAAATAATATTTTCCCTGATAGAAAACGACGTTGGGATCTGCCCTCCCGGCTATGAACGGGTAGTTTCCAGCCTCGGAAATACGGTCTGAGAGCTGACGGACCGTACCGGATACCTCGTAAGTTCCCTCATGGGCAAAATCTACTTTTTCCAGATCACCGGCATTCCACGTCACACTCTTCTCAGCCTGGGATCCATCCGAATAATTGGCATTTACTTTCATCTTAGATAAATCAACCGCTTTGCCAGGTTCTGTTTCTACGAACGCATTGTCAACCGTCGTATTTGTGACACGTCCCAGTTTATTCCGGATCCATTTCGCCTCAACTTCTGTCAACGCGATCACATTACTCTCAACGGCATATTGGATGCCGGAATCAATCGGTTCCGTCTTTAACGATTCCGCCTCTTCCTTTGCCGTAACCGTCTCAAAATCCGCTGTCCGGTTCGCGTAACTGATCCCCGTATCCTCGCTCGTCCATGTTATGAGATAGCTGTCAGACGATTCCTCATAAGCACAAGCCGGGTCCCTGACGTAATCCCCATCGCTTAACGTTAACCTCTTTACTTCTTTGTAAGAAACGAGATCGTTTGAAGTAAAGAGCATAACCTCCCCTATGTTATCGCCCTTTTCCTCCCCTTCGTCCGCCCGGACAGCTAACACCCCGAATCCGCCCTCTTTCATGCGGAACAGATAGGGCTGTTTCAAAACTTTCGTCTTACTGCCTTCATTCTTGGCAAATAAAACGCCGCTGTTATCATTCAGCGCTTCAAAATGTGTTCCATCCGCGCTGAATGCCAGATGCATGCTGTCAGTCGTCGCTGACTGGTACATCCCGTGAAGTTTACTGTTTCTTTTCATGCTATCATCTTTTTCTCTCGTATAGCACAAAAGATATCCTCCCGTTTCCTGAGCCGCCTTCCCGGAAATGCACGGTACAGCGGAAAAATCGGATGCCATCGTCATGGCAGATCCCCGGTCTGCCGGCAAAACTCCAATCGCAAAGGCTGCTGTCAGCACCCATGCGATCCATTTTCTTATTTTTTTACTCATGTTCATGTAAACCTCCTTTTATTTTGCACATAACTGTCGATACATTCATTTTACTACATGGGATGTCGGATGTCTACAGACCATGATGTATACTACGTAATTGTTGATCTATTCTTTACTATTCGAAATTTCTCAACCGGAACTACCGGTTATGGAATGCACGCCATAGTAATCAGCAAGTACCTGATTGATCCAGTAAGAAGGATCTGTTTGAATATCGGAGAGTCCTGTCAGTGCATCATGATGTGAGCGCAGCGGATATTTATGAGTAATTACAGGCGTAGTGATATCCATATGTCTCTGCGATTTCTGTTCTAAGATATAGCGCTCCCTCTCTCTTGTCTGAACGGTGATCTCATAGCTGTAGATCATCGTATCCATCATCGAAACAAACATCATGATAAATAATCCAGCGGTAAACAGCGCAACTCCCTTCCTTACGTGTCCGCTCATCTCCGTATTGATACGGGAAAACAGGATACCATTCGCGCAAACCATATACACGCATGTAATAAACCAAGTGCGTTCCGGCGACGTCGGAGCCGCCAGCATACAATAAGCGGAAAAAACAGCGGATAGAACAAAAATACCTGCCTGTAAAATTAATTTATTACAACAGTGCTCCCTGTGTTTACATGCAAAAAACAAGACTACAAAAAGTACGCTTAAAATACCGGCAAACATGATCCAGTAATAATTGATGACAAAAAATTTAAAAAGCAGGGGCAAATCTTCACTCGCGTTTAACCGCTCCCGATTTCCCGGAGCAAAGACAAGAAAAGAGAAACCGATCAAACTCCCGATATACCCGCAAATAATAGGAAGCCGGATCTTGATCTTTAAATAAAATCGAAAATAAAATAGATACAGCGTCAAAGCAACAATCATTCCTGCACTGCTGTTTTCCATGCCACACCCGGCGATGAGACCGAGCAGAAACGTAAAAATACCAAAGACCGGTTTATATAACGCCTTCTCGTAACAATAGCCATAGCGCCGAAACAGGTAGAGCATCCCCAAAATGGGAAGGGTCGTCCACAAGTAATTAGTGGAACCGCACAGCCAGAACATGACCTGACCGTAATCAGGGACACAGATCCACAGCATGATGTGTATCCCGGCATATAGCACGAGATTGTGAGGATGGTCTCCTTTACAGATCAGATAGATCAACGCGGTTGCCAAAAAGTATGCCAACGTGTTCAGAAAATCAAATATATAAGCGGGAATACCGGCAAATAGCGCCGTAAACAGTGAAGCAACAAACCGCCCTCCCCAGTTTTGGTAGGATTCCTGCGCGGTATTGATGATTCCCGCGAGAGATGTTGTCCTTTCCGCCGCATACTTCGGAAGGTTCCCGTAATCATCTGCAATATAAGGTGTCAGGACATTCATG
Source organism: uncultured Eubacterium sp. (assembly GCA_910584065.1). GTDB lineage: Bacteria > Bacillota > Clostridia > Lachnospirales > Lachnospiraceae > Eubacterium_F. The sequence continues at coordinate 38,263 of CAJTZN010000008.1, read as the reverse complement.
GCAAGAAAGCTGATACACAGGATAGCTACTGTTAAAACCCATCTTCTTCTATATACTACCCGTAAAAATTTGTCTACTGCACCCATTGTACCATTCACACCTTTCCTGCCCGAATCTCCTGTCAGCTCACATCTATCGTCTATCGGGCGCCTACCGTCCCGTCGGATATGTGTTAAAGATCTCGTTGATCGTATCATAGATCACTTGAGCTGAACATCTCCGAATCTCCTGTCAGCTCACATCTATCATCTGCCGGGCTCCTACCGTCCCGTCGGATATGTGTTAAAGATCTCGTTGATCGTATCGTAGATCACTTGGGCTGAATTCGCCTGAAACGACGGATTCGTCAATTTGCCATAATCGGAACTGCCCGACAAAAATCCAAGTTCGATCAGTACTGCCGGCACGGTATTCCGTTTTATCACATAAAATCCTGCGGATTTCACACCGCGGCTTTTCATTCCTAAATTTGATACGAGATTATCTTTAAACATCGTTGCCATACTCTTGCTCGTAATCCCGGAGAAGCGCGCGCCGTTATTGCTGGGTGAGTAATATACCTCGGTCCCGTTGGCGCTGGAATTGCTCGCCGAGTTCATGTGAAGGCTGATAAACAGATCAGCGCCCACTTTGCTGGCGAAGGCAGCACGGTTCGCAAGCGTGATAAATACATCCGACGTACGTGTCCAGTATACTTTTGTATCCGGGGCATTGGAAGAAAAATAATCTTTCATCAGCGTATAAATGATCTTAAAGTTCAGATCCTTTTCCTTCGTGCCATTATGCGAAGCACCGTTGTCATAGCCGCCGTGTCCGGCATCCAGTACAACAATATTTTTGTAAATATCACGTGGATTACCGACCGTCACAACGAACGAATCCGGTTTCTCATAAATCTTATATCCCTGGAGTTTCGTGGTCGTAACGGTGATAACAGTATTTCCGTCCGCACCGAGTTCATAAGAAACATCGCTGATCACATCGCTGCTGACAACGATCGGATTCGCATTGAGGAACTCGATGTGATTGCCACGGAGATACAGTTTAAATTTATTACTCTGATACAGATCCTCATTTGTGACATCCGTAATCGTCAGCCCCTCCGGTTTCATGATCTTCAGAGCATCCTTACCGGTGAATTGGCTCATGATATTGACCGTCAGTGTACTGTCCTGCACCGAAAAAGCAAAATCGGTCGGACTGAATCCGGTGATCTGGAACACAATATTGCCGGATCCGTCCTCAATCACTTCAAATTTCTCTAGTGTATTGACAAATTTGGAAAAAGAGAACTTGTCCAAACAGTATTTTGAAGTTGCCGGGATCGTAACGGTAACGGCCCGTTCGTTTCGTACGGCAGCGGCCTGGCTCATGATCGCTGCATCGGAACCCTGAAACGTAAAGGAAATACAGTTCATATCCTGATTATAAACAGCTTTCGCCTGTGTTATATAGTTTGTAATGCCGTCTGGAGCCGGAGCATTCTCTGCTTTCCAGTCAAAATAAATGAGATCATGAATGCTGACTAATGACTTTGTCTTATCCCATTGATAAGAATATCCCAGATATTTACAAACCGTTTTTGCCGGCACGCACAATACCTTTTTGTTATTATCCTTTCTCTTGATCATGTACATCGGCGTAGAGAGTGTCTTCTGAACGCCGTTCACCTGACAGGTACTCTCGTTTAACTGAAGTACCACCGTAGCCTGTGTTGCCTCATTTTTCAGAGTCAGCGTCTCCGATCCCGCATCGTACGCGTACTCAATGCCGACAATCTTCTGAAATGTCTCTTCTGCCGGTAGATATACCGTACTTCCCAGTTTAATGACTGGCATGGTAGATAGGCTGTTTTCTTTGCCGTTATAAGAAAGTTTACCCATGATCGGAGACTTCTTTATCGTATCATTATACTCCAGCAGAAGTCCGTCTGTGATGGTGATCGTCGAACTTGAAGCTTTATAGTTGAACCCGAACTGTTCACAGAGGAATTTGGTAGGTACGAGTATTTTTGTCTTTTTCTTCTTTACGTATTTCACTTTAACCGGAGCAGTTGGAAGCTTACGTTTTTTTCCGTTCACGTAAGCGGTTTTACTCCCCAGTGTCATCGTGACTTTCATACCGTTTTTCGTCATCGTGATCTTTTTCGAAGAGGACTTCTTCACTTTCACCTTCAGTCCTTTTTTAAATACGTCGTCATAGGGAACCATTCTCGTTCCCTTGATGGTAAGACCTTTATATTTTTTGTTTAATACTTTTTTCGCACCGTACTTTACGGTAGACTGCGTCCTTTTGTAATTGGTCGTTTTGCCGTTCAACCTGATCTTCATGGAAGCCGCGTGGGAATCCGCCGGCATAAACAGAACCATCCCGACCAACAACAAAACACCGATCATCAAACGTTTTCCAATACTGTTTCCTGATGTACTCATAAAACACTCGCCCCTTATCTAAAAATGTTATCTCGTTACTAATGTCAATCTGACAATTAAAATCTTATCAACAAATTTTGACATAAATATGTCGTCGACATATTTATGTCGTCTTCCCACAATTTTACCATCAATTTATGCAGGATACAAGAGTTTTGTTAGACACGAGAGTACATTTCCGACGGAGCAAAAGGACTGTTCTCGTCAGCGGTGTTTGGGCAACAGGATATATTTTCCCGCGTGGATCCTGGAAGACGTAATATCGTTAAGGGAAACGATCTCTTCCACGTAGGCCTGAATCTGCGCGTTTGTCGGATCCGTCATATTCGCCTCCGCGATAGACCAAAGAGAATCTCCGCAGCGAACCAGGACAGATTCATATCCGACCACCTCATCTGGCGCCCCCTCTTCCGCCCCTTCCGCGCGGATCCCTGTGAGAAAAAAGATCGCGCAGGCAAAAATAAATACAGACAATATACCATACCCGATCCTTGGGTGGGAAAATAGTACGGGTGTATGTACCCGGAAACTGATTTTTTCCATAACAGCCGCCTCCTCTGTAATTCAGATCATCGAACAAACGATGCGAACATACAATACGAACAAGTGGTTCAAACGTTTGTTTTCTATATCATACTACGCGAACAGGCGTTTGTCAACTGCTTTTTTAATTTTCTTCTATTTTTCCGATCATATACTGGTACAGATCCGTGCCATAACTGGAATAGTGCGGTTTTCCGCGCAGCATACGGAACGTGCGGTCTCCGTTTTCCTTCCGCTCTGCCACGAGGAATTCAGAATCCGGCAGCTGTTCCTCGTAGACTCTTTTGGCAAATTCATGAAGATGTGTGACCATCATAACTTCGATCCTTTTTTCATATAATGGTATGATAATATCATAAGCGATCTGCGATCCCTCCTTCTCTGTCGTGCTGGCAAAAGACTCGTTCAGCAAGAGAAGGCTGTCTTCCGAGATGCGGGAAATAATGCCGCTCATACGTTTCAATTCCTCTTCCAGCCTTCCTCTCGAAAGCATTGCGTCCTCTTTTCTCGTAAAATGCGTGTGGATCCGCGAATACAGCCCGGAACGGAACGCGGAGGCCGGCACCGGCATACCGCACTGCATCAGTACCTGCGCAATCCCGAAACTGCGCAAAAACGTGGATTTTCCTCCCTGATTCGCGCCGGTGATCACAGTCAGGACCGCGTCGCTATTCAGGGAATTGGGCACGGGCCGGACCTGCACGTAAAGCGCCAGTGACAACTCATACAGATCCTCGATTTCTTTCCGGTCCTCATTCTCCCGGCATTCACCGTAACAGAACGGAAGGGATAGTTCATTCATGCGTGTCTGGAGCGTATTTACCCCTTTGTAAAAACTGATCTCCCGCCCGTATTCCAGCCAAAACGCGAGCAGATCGCCAATGAACGGTTCATAGATCTTCATCAGTTCAGCGATATGGCGGTCCAAAAAGGTATGCAGGTCGCGCTGTAAAGACTCGTCTTCTACGAGGATGGAATCCTTTTTTATGACCTTGTAATATAGCCGCCGCAGCTTTCTGGACGTATTGGACAGGCTCGCCGCTTTATAACTGCGACAGCTTTCGAGACGGCTCCGCGTCAGTTTCAGCCCGCCGCTAATGCGGATGGAAAAAATCCCCTCGCCGCCTGTCGTATAAAACAGGAGCTGTTTATGGAACGCCTCAAGATCCTCCAGCGGGTAATTCGAAAGACGCCGGCACAATCCGCTGATCCCTTGCGAAACCGTTTTCTCCTTATCGCCGGAAACATTTCCCGGCAGACTGCCTAAAACGTCACCGGGAACGTCGCTCGACGCGTCGATGCTGCTTTTTATTTGATCTCGTAATTGCTGCAAAAGGGAAAGTGATTGCTCGATAAAGCGAAAGGCGGCAATAACGGCTCCCGCTCCGGCCGACGACCGGCTCCGGTTCTGCTCCCGCTCTTTTTTATACTGTTCGGCCAGTCCGCACCCCTGGCGTCCGATCCGGTACATAGCATCCAAAAGTTCCCGCCGGGCGCAAAAATCGCGAATGATGTCATACCGGTATTGGATTACAGACGGCGTGTGGACCGGCACCATCATGACGCTTCGGATCTGCTCCATCAAAAACACGTCATCCTGTGCCATTGTCTTTAACACGATATTCAGGTTCAGGTCCTTGAACATATCCTGAAAGGAAGGATATGCCGCTTCGGTGGAAATCGCCCTGTCCTCATACAATAAAAATGAATTCATCCGTTCTCCCCTCCGATCGCCCCGGCGATCCGCTGTGCCACCTGTTCCGCATCCAGTCCGTATTTTTTAACGATATGATCCGAATAGCCGAGCCCCTGCGCTTTCATCGGTTTGATCTTAAATGTACGCACCGAGGCGTCATGTTCGTCCACCTGGGCTACCATGCTCTGGATTCCGTCCTGCGTCGTCTCATCCGCAAGTTCCTGTATATGGGTGACATAAATACCGAGACATCCGTGCCTGGTAAAATGATCCATCACTTTCTTTGCCATAATTTCCGCGTCGTACGTCGTCGCCGTCGTAAACAATTCGTTCAGTATGACAAAACTGTGATCGGCATACATCGTCATCATCGGCTTTAAGCGCTGCAGCTCCTCTTTTAATTTCCCCGCGCCGGTCTCCACGCTCTCTTCCACTTCAAAATGCGTGAGGATGCGCTCAAAAAACGGCGCCTTCATCGACTGGCAGGGAGCCTTTAATCCCATTAACATAAAGTAAATACATTGTCCCACCGCTCTTGCCAGCGTTGTCTTCCCGCCCTGGTTCGGCCCGGTAATGACGAGAAACGACTTTCCCTCCTGATAGGAAACATCATTGGGCACGACGGATGTTCCGGAAAAACGATTTTTCCAGGCCAGCGCCAGATCGTACACCCCGGTGATCTCCACACTTCCTTCCTTTATGTTCTCAGGCACATGAAGCTCATACCCCGCCGCGGCAAGCTGCTGTTCAAACTCATAAAAACTGAGGTAAAAACACAGTTCATTTTTCAACTGTACAAAGCTGTCCCCTTCCGGCGAAAAGGAAAACGAAGCGAATTCCCGCAGCATAGTAAAAACGGACGGACGGCTTTTCTTTAAAATATCCACGATCCTGTTCTCCAGCGGCGATGTCTCCAACGGGGCGGGAAACAGGTTGGTCACGTCCTCCGGTGCCTGCTCCCACGCTTCGTCTGTCCTGACGTCAAATGCACGGATCAGTCGCTTCAGTTGCTGCGGAACACTCCGGCGATCGGCCTCTGTGTCATCCTGCGGAACGCTCCGTTGATCAGCCTCTGGGCCATCCTCCAGCACGCTGATTTCCTGGTCCCGTACCAAAAGCGTCAGCTGCAGCTGTTCCATCTGCGAAAACGAGGCGCGCACGGCGCGGTCAAATTTCTGAAAATCAGGGTCATCGAATTTTTGCTGCAACAGGCCGCGGCACTTCGCAAATCCCCGGGAGGAAAGATCGGCACCTAGCAGCGTCTTTTGCAGGAGTTTTAATGCTTCCAGATAATTTTGGCAGGTCAGCAGCAGATAACTTCCTTTTTTCAACTGGTCCTCCGCCTGCCGGCTGAGCCGGAAGCACTTCTCACATGCCAATAACCGATTGGTATATTGTTTCAATCCAGACAGCATCGCCGCATTGTGCTCCAGGTCACGGTAAATTTCCTGGCGGTAGCGCACGGTTTCCGGTGAATCCGGAATCGTATAAAAATACTTGCGGATGTCAAATTCCATATATTTGGAGACGATGGCGCGGAAAATCCCTTCCAGCTGCAGATCTTCGAAAAATACCGGCGGCGTGCTGCGATAGGCAGGAAACTCCGCCGGAAATAATAAACTAAAAGACATATTTCAACCTTCTCCCTGCATGTAAAAACGGCCTGACATTTTGCAGACCGTTTGTTTCCTATATTTTCAGGCTTCTTCGGGTTCCGTTTCCTCTTGTGCCGTACTCTCTGTATCTTCTGCTGTGCTCAGTTCCTCATGTTCCACAGCCGCCAGAGCTTCCTCTTCTTCCGCCTCATCCTCTTCTGAATTGATCTTTATGGCCGAAGTAGAAAGTTCCTCGATCGCCACACTGAGCGGTTTAGGAAAGCTGCCATCCACGAGAGGCTGCGAGCCGTCAATAAGCTGTCTTGCCCGCTTTGCCGTGGCAAGCACGATGGAATACCTGCTGTTCACTACCGGATGTTCTCCCGGTTCAACATCGCTGTTTACGACATTCATTAAATCATTGTAAGATGGGTGTAACATGATCAATCTCCTTTCAGGGTGCAACTATATAGTTAATATTTGAAATATTCCCCGGCAAAATAAGATCCTTTAGGGGATTCCAAATGTATTTAACGGCCAGATACGCAGGATCACATGTCCTGCAATGTTTTCCCTCTTTACGGGCCCGACTTCTGGTTCCCGGCTGTCCTTGCTGACCTGCCTGTTATCTCCGAGAACGAAATACTCATCGTCGCCAAGTACAATCGGCTCCGAGGCAATCCCGGCATCATCCATCACACCATTTTTGGCGTATTCGTCGTCAATGACCTCATCGTTGACATAAATTTGATTTCCTTTGATCTGTATCATTTCGCCCGGCAGTCCGTAAATCCGTTTTACGTAATATTCTTCCTCTTCGTCTTCTCCCTTTGCCGCATCCCGTCCATACGGATAAAAAACGATGATATCATACCGCGCGGGATCACTGAAATGGTACGACACCTTTTCCACTAAAAGGCTCTCTCCCGTGTGCAGCGTATCCTGCATGGAACTGCCGTTCACTACCGTCCTTTGGATGACATGTTCCGGCACCCAGAACACACATAAGAGGATGAGAGACACGTAAATGGCGCCTTCTATAATATAACTGAGCGGCGTGCGCTTTTTCTTCTCCTCGGAACGGTCTGCGTTCTGCTCCTCTTCACTTATCTCCAAATTATCTTCACTCATAGTTACCCTCATTTCTATCTTGCTTGCACAAAACGCCGTTACGGCGTCCCGAATTTATTAAATGGCAATATGCGCAGACATACATGCCCGGCGATATTTTCTGCCTTGATCGGCCCCAGATCGGGATCCCGGCTGTCTAAGCTCACCTTCCGGTTATCCCCGAGAACAAAATACTCATCGTCAGCGAGCGTGATCGGTTCCTCGGCAATTCCCGCATCATCCATCGCGTTTTTCGCGTAGTCGTCCGCGACCACTTCCCCGTTGATGTAAATGTCATTGTTTTTGATCTGCACGGTCTCTCCCGGAAGGCCGTAGATCCTCTTTACGTAATATTCATCCACGTCCCTTCCCTGCGGATAAAACACGATAATGTCATACCGCGAGGGATCGGTGAAATGATACGACACCTTTTCCACAAGGAGGCTTTCTCCCGAATGCAGTGTATTTTCCATAGATTCCCCGTTTACGACCGTCCTCTGCACGACATATTCCGGCACCCAGAACACGCAGGCTATGATGGCAACGATATAAATGACTACCTCGATCGCGTAACTGAGCGGCGAGCGCTTTTTCTTTTCTTTTTCTTCTTTTCTCTTTTTCTTCTGATGCGCGGCATCGGTTTCCCCGTCGCCGCTGCCTGTGCCGGATACACGGCTCTCTTCTGAACTTGCGTTCACTTCCGGCGTACTGTTCTCCGCGTATGCTTCGTTTTCCCCGGAAAGATTCTCCTCCGTGCTGTCAGTCGTTTCCTCACTCATGGCCTTACTCTCCCTTCCTCGCCGCAAATGTGCTGATCTCCTGTTCCATTTTTTTGATCAGATGCGCACTGTTACAAGCTTTGTAATGATCATACCGGATCAGATCGTTGACTTTATTGATGGCGTCCTCGAGATCATCATTGACGATGATATAATCATAATCCTTCATGTATTTGACTTCCTCTGCCGCGCGCTGCAGACGCCGCTCGATCTCCTCTGGCGACTCCGTCCCCCGGCCGGCGAGACGCTCTTTTAAAACTTCCGCCGATGGCGGGGATATGAAGATCAGAAGGGAATCCGGAAACTGCTGTTTCACGAGCATCCCGCCCTGCATCTCAATCTCGAGCAGGACGTCCCGTCCCTGGTTTAACTGCTCTTCCACCCGTTTTTTCGGGGTGCCGTAAAAATTCCCGACGTACTCGGCCCATTCCACCAGCTCTCCCCGGTCGATCATTTGCTGGAACTCTTCTTTTGTGTGGAAATAATAATCTTTTCCATCCACCTCACCATCCCTCGGACGGCGGGTCGTCGCGGACACCGACAGAAAATAATCATACCGCTTGATCAGTTCCTTCATGATCGTACCCTTCCCCGCACCGGAAAAACCCGATATCACCGCCAATATTCCTTTTTTCATACACAACCTCCAAATCGTAACCCTCAATACATGCTAATCCTGTGTTTCTATGTTGTTAAACCGCCCGGCGATCGTATCCGGGAGAAGGGAGGACAATACGAGCATATGGTTCTCCATCACCATGACCGATTTTGTCTTCTTCCCGCAGGTGGCATCGATCGCCGTTCCATCGTCTTTCGCCCCCTGGATCATCCGCTTCATGGGCGCCGCTTCCGGGCTCACGATACTGATCACCTTATCGCTGTTTACTACATTTCCATAGCCGATATTTACAAATGCCATCTTAAAAGAACTCCTTATTCCAGATTTTGGATCTGTTCCCTGATCTTCTCGATCTCTGTTTTTAACAGGATACCCTGATCAGCGATCACCTGATCATTTGCTTTCGACAGCGTGGTATTTGCCTCGCGGTTCAGTTCCTGCGCGATAAAATCAAGCTTTCTTCCCGCGGCCTCCTCGTGTTCAAGCGTCTCCTTCATATGTTTGATATGGCTGTTCATCCTCACCAGTTCTTCGTCCACGCATATTTTATCGGCGTAGATCACAAGTTCCGTGGCCAGCACGCTCTCATCCGGTTTCGTATCGCCTAACAACTCCGTCACTTTGGCCCGGAGCCTCTCTTTATATTCCTCAAATACAAGCGGGGAGCGTCCGGCAATATCGTCCGCCGCTTTTTGCAAATCAGCCAGCTTGTTCAAAAGATCCGCTTTTAACTCTTCCCCCTCGGCTTCCCTTGCCCGGATAAACTCTTTCAGCGCGCCGGATACGGCCGTTTCCAACAATTCCTTCAGTTTATCCTCATCACAAGTCGTTTCTTTCACGGTAAAAACTTCCGGGTATTTTGAAAGGGTAAATGCATCCATATCGTTCGCGATCTGAAAATCCGACGCCATGCGGGCAAGCAGTTCCATATAAGCGCCCGCCAGTTCTTTATTGTATGTGATGTCCGCCGCTGCGGAACCGACCGCTTCATACGTGATGTACACATCGATCTTCCCCCGGCTGACGCTTTTTTTGATCTGCCTTCTGATATCATTTTCAAATGCGTTCAGGTTTTTGGGAAGACGGATTGAAATGTCGCAATATCTGTGATTTACTGATTTTATCTCTACCGTAAGCCTGGCATCTCCGTTTTCTGCCTCATACTTTCCGTAGCCGGTCATACTTCTTACCATATTCGTCCTCGATTCTGCTCTTCGCGCTCCTGTTCCGACTGCTTTTATTGGTAATACTCCGTATTATTATATAGGACTTGGAAACATAAGTCAAGATTTGTCTTTCTTTTTTCCGGCAAATATAATATAATAATCAGAAGGATTGAATACAGGAGGAAATACAAATGGCTTTTGATGGATTTACCGTTGCGGCACTGACATCGGAACTATCGCAGCAGCTCACGGACGGCCGCCTGCAGAAGATCGCGCAGCCGGAAGCGGACGAACTGCTGTTATCAATAAAAAAGAACCGGACGACGTATCGTCTCGTCCTTTCAGCAAACCCTTCCCTTCCTTTGGTCTACCTCACGGAACAACCAAAGACTTCTCCCCCCACAGCACCTAATTTCTGCATGCTGCTGCGGAAACATTTAAACGGGGCCCGGATCACGGACATTTCCCAGTACGGGTTGGAGCGTGTCATACGGATCAGTCTGGAAAACCGGAACGAACTGGGCGACGAGGTAACAAAGTACCTCGTCGTGGAGATTATGGGAAAACACAGCAATATTATTTTCCTGGACGATTCGGACCGGATCATTGACAGCATCAAACACGTATCCTCTCTCGTCAGTTCGGTGCGTGAAGTACTGCCCGGGCGCGATTATTTTATTCCCAACACGAAAAAGAAACACGATCCTTTTGACATCACAACGGATGCCTGGATGAAAGAGGTCGTAACGCAGCCGTGCGGCGTGGCGCAGGGTTTGTGCCGCTATTTCACAGGGTTTAGTCTAAACACCGCGCATGAGATCGCGGACCGCAGCCGGGTCGATGGCGACGCCCCGTTTGCCTCATTAAATGGAAACCAGCGCGCCAGCCTGTTTGAGACGTTAAAAGACATACTCGCCAGCACGCGGGCCGGCGCCTTTTCGCCTGAAATCGTGTGGGACGGGAACGAGCCCGTCGAATTTTCCGCTTTCGAGCTTACGATGTACGGGAGTTTTACCCATCAGCAGTTCCCCACGATGAGCCAGACGATTGAACATTATTACCGCGAAAAGGATATCGTCCAGCGGATCCGCCAAAAATCAACGGAACTGCGAAAACATGTGACCAACCTGCTGGAACGGACCGCAAAAAAACTTGCGATCCAGGAAAAGCAGCTGGCCGATACCGGAAAACGCGACAAGTTTAAAGTGTACGGCGAACTGATCCACACGTACGGCTATCAGATGGAGGATGGGGAAAAGCAGCTCGTCTGCACAAATTATTACGACGGCAAAGAAGTCCGCATACCGGTTGATCCCACGCTCTCGCCTTCCGAAAACGCGAATCACTATTTTAACCGCTACAATAAACTGAAACGGACGTTTGAAGCCGTCACGCTCCAGATCGCGGAAACAAAGGAACTTCTGGAACATCTGGAAACGATACTGACCGCGCTCGATATTGCCCGCCAGGAAGAAGACCTCGTGCAGATCAAACAGGAACTCATAGACAGCGGTTACATGAAAAGCCGTGACAGCGGACGGCGCAAAAATAAGCAGGCGCTGCCGAAAAGCGATCCGCTCCACTACGTTTCCTCCGATGGATACGACATTTACGTAGGTAAGAACAATTATCAGAACGACTACCTGACATTTAAGCTTGCCTCGGGAAATGACTGGTGGTTCCACGTCAAGCAGGCTCCCGGCTCCCATGTCATCATAAAATGCAACAATGAAGAGCCGCCGGTCACGACATTTGAAGAGGCGGCGAGCCTGGCGGCCTTTTATTCCCAAAAGCGCGACGCGCAAAAAGTAGAGATCGACTATGTGCAGAAGAAACACGTCAAAAGGCCAAAGGGAGGCCGATCCGGATTTGTTGTTTACTACACCAATTATTCGATGGTCGTGTCCCCGGACATCAGCCTTATTAAAGAAATCAATACAGGAGGAACGCGATGATCGATCATGATTCCCACGTACACACGGCGTTTTCGACCGACAGTGACGAACCGATGGAACAGATGGTAAAGCAGGCGGTGCGGGCCGGACTGCACGGCATTACCTTTACCGATCATATGGATTACAATTTTCCGCAGGCCTTTCATCAAGACGATACGGACCCGGCTCCGTTTACGTTCGATCTGGAGCAGTATCTGGCACAGATCGGCCGGCTGGAGAAGATATATGGTTCCCAGGTGCGGATATACCGCGGCGTGGAACTCGGCCTGAAACGTGATGCGGTCGAAAGAAACATGGCGTTGAGCCGGGACAGCCGGCTGGATTATATCATCGGCTCCATTCATCTGGTCGATGATATCGATCCCTATTTTCCGCAGTACTGGGACACTTTTGGGGAAAAAGCCGGGATAACGGCTTATTTTGAAACAGCGCTGCAAAACGTACAGGACGCCCGTGTCCCGATCGACACCTTCGGCCATCTCGACTACATCGTCCGCTATGCCCCGTCGGGAAACCGTTTTTATTCGTACCGGATGTACGCGGAACTGATCGACGAAATACTCCGCGTCATCGTCACGCGGGGAATTTCCCTCGAGGTGAACACGTCGGGTTACAAAAATGGCGGCACGATGCCAAATCCAAATGAAGACATCATCCGCCGCTACCGGGAATTGGGCGGGGAATCGGTCACGTTCGGCTCCGACGCCCATACGGCGGGACTGTTAGCGGCCCGTTTTGCGGATGCCGAAACAATAGTAAGAAATGCCGGTTTTGACCATTATGTTACGTTTACAGGCCATAAACCGACATTCCACAAATTCGAATCTTAATATCCCGTGTCCTAAACTTCCGCGCTGATCGCGTCCTGAACTGCCGTGAGGATCAATACTCCTCGTCGTCTTCCTCATCCTCATGGATGTCGGACTTCGGCTCTTCGAGCCCTTCGATCACGATACCATGTTTTTTCGCGTAATCCCAAAGGGCGGCGTGAATGGCTTCTTCGGCCAAAAGGGAACAGTGGACTTTCACCGGGGGAAGTCCGTCGAGCGCCTCCATCACCGCTTTATTCGTAACCTGCATAGCCTCTTCAATCGATTTTCCCTTGACCAGTTCGGTTGCCATACTGCTTGTCGCCACCGCGGCGCCGCAGCCAAATGTCTTAAATTTACAGTCGTTGATGATCCCGTCATCGTCTATATCAAGGTAGATCCGCATAATGTCGCCACATTTCGCATTTCCGACCGTTCCGACCCCGCTTGCGTTTTCAATCTCTCCGACGTTCCTCGGATTACTAAAATGATCCATCACCTTTTCGCTATACATTTCCTTTTTCCTCCAATCCAATCGTTAATGCGAGTTCTTTTTTACAAAATCCTCATACAGAGGCGACATGCTCCGAAGCTTTTCCACGATAGCAGTTAATTTTTCCACTACATAGTCGGCGTCTTCTTTCGATATATCTTCACTGAGCGTCAGCCGCAGGGAGCCGTGCGCGATCTCATGCGGAAGCCCGATCGCCAGCAGCACATGGGACGGGTCAAGGGAACCCGACGTACAGGCGGAACCGCTGGAAGCGCATATCCCTTCCATGTCAAGCATGATCAGCAGGGACTCTCCTTCCACAAACTGAAAGCTGAAATTGACGTTATTCGGCAGGCGTTCGCTGCGGTGTCCGTTTAACCGGCAGTACGGAATGCCCGTTTCTATTTTCTGGATCAGGTAGTCCCGCACCACGGTTTCCTGCTTTCTGCGCTCTTCCATCGAAGCGGCCGCCATGGATACGGCCTTGCCAAAACCGACGATGCCCGGCACATTTTCCGTCCCCGCCCGCCGTTTTCTCTCCTGCGCCCCGCCGTGAATAAAGGAACGGAGTTTCAGACCCTTGCGGATATAAAGAAATCCAATCCCTTTTGGCCCGCGCAGTTTATGCCCACTGGCGCTCAACATGTCGATATGATATTGTTCCACATCAATCGGAATCTGTCCGAACGCCTGAACGGCATCGGTGTGGAACAGGATCCCGTGCTCGTTCGCGATTCTGCCAATTTCCTGAATCGGCTGTATCGTTCCGATCTCATTATTGGCAAACATAACGGAAATCAGTATCGTGTCCGGACGGATCGCCTCCTGTAAGCGGTCCAGCCGCACGATTCCCTTCTCGTCCACATCGATGTAAGTGATCTCAAACCCACGCTTTTCCAAATAATCACACGTATGCAAAATGGCGTGGTGCTCAATCTTTGACGTAATGATATGCTTTCCTTTCTCCTGATAAGCTTCTGCCGTAGCGATCAACGCCCAGTTATCTGCCTCCGTTCCTCCTGCCGTAAAATAAATATCCCTCATATCGGCATGCAGCGCGTCGGCAATGATCTGCCTGCTGTCGTTCACCGCTTTTTTATTTTTTGCCGCGAAATCGTACACGCTGGATGGATTGCCGAAATTTTCCGTAAAATAGGGCAACATAGCTTCTACCACTTCCGGCCGTACCGCCGTAGTCGCCGCATTGTCCAAATATATAAATTCGCTCATTTCTTGTCTATCTCCTTTCCATGTTCATCCTGTCTGCCGTAAATAAGCGTAGGACAGCGCCCTGCATCCTGTCAGCAGCCGCTGTTTTTATCTGCTTCTGCATCCGCAAGAAGCTCTGAAAGCATCAGGTTATCAACCGTGTGGTTGATACTGTCGCTGATCCGTTTCCATACAACTTTAGTAAGACATTGTTCCGATTCCTTACAGGGAGTACCATTTTCCATAACCTCCGCGCAGTTTACCGGCGCAAGGTCACCCTCCAGAGCGCGCAAAACATCGCCCACCGAAATACGGTCAGTCGGCGCCGCCAGCGAATATCCGCCTTTCGCTCCCCTCACACTTGTGACAATACCTGCCTTTTTTAACTTCGCGACCAATTGTTCCAGGTAACTCATGGAAATGTCCTGCCGTACGGCAATGTCGCCGAGCGGAACCGGCTCGGATGTTCCATGGATCGCGATGTCGATCACGGCCCGCAGACCGTACCGACCTTTTGTCGAAATCTTCATCGTAACCTTCATTTCTGCACGGGAAGGCTCCACTGAAACCTTCCCGTGGCTTTTTACACAATTTTCAGCCCAACGTCTGATGCAAACACATTTCCTACCAATTTAATTCCTATCATTTTTATCGGGATTAAGGGTATTATACCCCTCATCCCTCCTTTTGTCAATCATTTTTATTTCAGATCGCTCAGCGCATAAGCAAATCCGGAACTGGCCTCAAGCCTGCTTTTTTCCACTCTGCTCCGTTTCGCTTCCGCTTCCTGTTTTTTTAATTGATCCTCTATACCTGAAACCGTGAAGACTCCTTTGTCATCATCCTCCGCCGCAGCTGCATATTCGGCTTCCGGGCCGCCGCTTTGGAATGAAGAATCAATCCTCCACTCAACCGGATTTTCTACAATTCCCTTATCTACAACAAAGCGGAATCCATCGCCGTCCTCTTCACCCTCCGGTATCACATATGTTTCAAACTCCTGATCGGCTGCTTTCACTCTCTTGCGCTCTGCCTGTTTTTTAGAAGCTTTCGCCTGTTTGCGTTGGGATTCATTTTTCATGGCCTTCGCCTTCTTGCGTTCAGACTCCTTTTTCGACTCCTTCATCTGCGCAGGTTCGGATTTCTTATGCAGCTCCGCAATACCATTTACATTCATACCACTCGTCTCGGACTCATCAAGCGGGGCCAGTGTTTTCATGACTACCGATCTGGGCGCGGCCGCCGGCTGTTCCACCGCATCGGATTCCCGATACACGGATTCTTCTGCCGTTTTGGAAGCCGCAGCATTTTGGGTGCCATAGTTTTGATATTGTTCGAGAATCTGGTCAATGCTCCTTCCACCTGCCTCCGATTCCTCAAGCGCATCCGGCGTTTTCATCTGCATTGTGTCCGGCACATCCGGCGTTTTCATCTGTATTGTGTCCGGCGCATCCGGTGTTTTCATCTGTATTGTGTCCGGCGCATCCGCTGTTTTCATTTGCGGTGTGTTCGGTATATCCATCCGGATAGCACGCTCTACTGCTGCTGTTTCGGCCTGGATCGCTTCCAAAAGTTCATTATCCAGCTGCGTCTGTTCGATCACATCAGCCATATCTTCTCTGGCGGAAGCGCTCATACGTTGAATACTCGCCGTAATATTGTCCAATCCCTGACGGAGTGATTGGAGATCATCTTCCCCATCCTCCCCGCGCCCTGCGGAAATGCTTGACAACATAGCAGCTGCCTCGCTCAGCGCGTTCTCAGACTGCTCCCAGTCCTTCAGTGAATTGGCCAAATAACCAAGTCGTTCTTCTGCTTCATCGTTTTCCGCCGCTGCTGTCACTGGTTCCTGCGCCACTTTTTGCGAAACTTCCGGTCCAGATGCCCCATCCAAAAACTGACTGGGAATTTCTGTCTTTGTTTTTTCCTGAGCCAGGTCAAGCATCCCATCGTTCGAACGGAAATCCCGCTGTGGGGAAATGAGCGTATCGGAACTATCTGTAACGGGGTGCGATACCGTTCCCGGTGATGAAATTGTTCCGTCTAAAACAAACTCCGCCGAATCCAGTGCCTTTCCTGCCGTGTGTTCCCGATCCGGTACAGCTTCTTTTTTTATTAACTCTTCCGTATTTATCTCAGAAGAAATCGACCATTCCGGCAAATTTTCTGTCGCTGGGCCCATATCAATTTTTGAATGTTTTGCCATATGCATCAACCCCTTTAATGAACAAGCATTCTCAACACATGCCTATAGTTATTATTATCATACTACAAAAACCAAAAAAAAACAATAGTTGAAAAAGAAATCATAGATTTTTATGTCGTACATAAATTATATTACACCGATCTGAATGGAATGGGAGAAGCCATCGTGAAAGAAAAAATACTGAAAGGAACGATTTTTTTAACTCTAGCAGGAATATTTGCCCGTGTAATCGGTTTTTTATACCGTATCTTTTTGGCGAATACACTCGGTGAAACAGAACTTGGAATCTATCAGCTTGTATTTCCCGTTTACTCCATCTGTTTCACACTATACGCGTCGGGATTGCAGACAGCCGTTTCCCAGCTCGTTTCCAATCCTCACTACAAATATTCAAAAAAAGTAATTAAGACAGGCATCATCCTGTCTCTTTGTATTTCGCTGACACTGTCCGCTGTCATTTTTATCTTTTCGGATTTTATCAGCCTGCATTTTCTATTTACTGAGAAAACGTCTGATCTTCTGAAAATCCTGGCGCTGATCTTTCCGTTCTGCGGCGTGACCAGCATGATCAATGGCTATTTTTACGGCCTCCGCGAGGCAAAAGTACCCGCCGTCACCCAGATCATTGAACAGCTTTTCCGCGTCGGGTTTGTTTTTGCCATCTACATCAGCTCCGTCTTTGAATTTTCCTGTAAGGTAGCCGTGGCCGGACTGATCGCCGGTGAGCTGTGTTCCAATATTTATAACCTCATCAGTCTGAAACGGTCCCGCGTCAGAGAACTCGGGAAGCTTACCGTTACAAAAAGGAAAATCGCGAAAGCGATATTGAAACAGGCGATTCCGCTGAGCGGGACGAAACTTGTCATCGCCCTTTTGTCCAGCATCGAGTCAGTACTCATTCCAATCATGCTCACACGCTACGGACTATCCCATGACGACTCACTGGCGTTATACGGCGTCATCACGGGTATCGTCCTGCCGTTTATCCTCTTTCCCGGCACGATCACCAATTCCCTTTCCGTCCTGCTGCTTCCTGAAATTTCGAAAGCCGACAATGAAAATAACCGCGCGCGGATCCAGCAGACGACAAAAATCACGATAAAATATTCCCTTTTACTGGGGTGCGTCGCCACCTCGATCTTCCTCAATTTTGGAACCCTGATCGGCGTTCTGTTTTTCCACAGTGAAAACGCCGGAAAACTACTGACGCTTCTGGCCATGAGCTGCCCGTTCATATACGTTTCCACTACGCTGGCGAGCATCATCAACGGACTGTCCAAAACGCACATCACCTTCCGCAACACCGTATGCGGACTTCTCGTGCGCATCCTGTTTCTCGTTACGGCAACGCCAGAGTACGGCGTTTATGGTTATCTGTTTGGAATCCTGCTAAGTCAGATCATTATCAGCATTTTGGACAGCGTTTACCTGATCCGGCACGGATATACGGAAATCAAACTGTCCCGTTGGCTCATTTTCCCCTGTATCGTTCTCTCGGCCTCGATTTATATATGCCGTATCCTCACACAGAACGTATGCCTGTACCTGCATGTTGAAAAAAATTACATTCTGCTGCTCGCCATCGTACCGGCGCTCTTGATCTCCTTTTTGTTCTTCCGCGCCTCGGGACTGGTGCAGAAAGAAGATCTCACCTGAGCATTTGCAAAAGTTCCTCTTCGGTAATGATCGGTACGCCCAGTTCTTTTGCTTTTCTATTTTTGGACGAAGATGACTGGATGTCATTATTTACGAGATACGTCGTATTTTTGCTGACAGACCCGCTTACCCTGGCGCCGGCGCGCTCGATCTGCTCCTTGCACGCGTTCCTGTTTTCAAAATGCTTCAGGCTTCCCGTGATGACAAAGACCGCTCCCTCCAACTGTGTTGAGGTATTCTGTTCCGGCATCGTAATTCGCAGGATCTGCTCCAGTTTTTTTACCAGTTCCCGATTTTCCCCGCGTTGAAAAAATTCACAAAAAGATTCAGCTAGTTTTTCCCCAATCCCGTCGATATCGGTCAGTTCCTCCGGCGTCAGGTTCTCCATCTCTGACAGGCGCACCGGGTACGTTTTACAGATCAGTTTTGCCATGCTCAGTCCGATCCCCTTGATGCCGAGACTGTACACCACCCGTTCGAGTGCCGCGTCTTTGGCTTCCTCGATCGCCTGGATCAGGTTCTGGTACGATTTTTTGCCAAACCCGTCCATCGTCTCAATTTCCTCTTTGTGCTCCGCCAGGTTAAAAATATCGCACAGGTCATGAAGCCATCCCTCATTGATAAATTTCTCGAGAGTCGCCTCAGAGAGGCCGTCAATATTTAACGCGTCCCGGCTCACAAAATGGGTAAAAAGCTTGATCTTTTTTGCGTAACAGCCCGGATTCGGACAGATCAGAAATTCCGAACCGTTTTCATTCACACATTCGGTCTTTTCCCCGCATACCGGACACTGTCCCGGTATTGTCAGACGGCTGCTCCCGGTCAGGTTTTCATGGATCTGGGGAATGATCATATTTGCCTTATAGACCGTGATCCGGTCACCGATCCCCAGTTCCAGTTCCCGCAAAACGCTGAGATTGTGGACGCTGGCCCTGCTTACCGTCGTTCCCTCCAGTTCCACGGGTTCAAAAATAGCGACCGGATTGATCAATCCCGTACGGGAAGCGCTCCATTCCACGTCCAGAAGCGTCGTTTCCGCCAATTCATCCTGCCATTTAAAAGCAATCGAATCTCTGGGAAATTTTGATGTACGCCCGAGACTTCTGCTGTATTCGATATCATCATAAGTCAAAACCAGTCCGTCGCTCGGAAGGTCGAGTCCGTTAGCAATCTCTTCAGAAAACTGCGCGACAGCCTGACGGATCTCCGTTCCGTCCACCGCCTTGTACGGAACGATGTCAAACCCCTGAGCATCGAGAAACTTTAATATTTCTTCCTTCCCGGTAAAAATCTGCCCGGTATCATCCGATTCGATCAGATCGTATACATAAAAGTGTACATTCCTCTCCGCCGTAATCTGGTTGTTCAGCTGTCTGACCGTCCCGCTGCACAGGTTCCTCGGATTTTTATATTTTTCCTGAATATCGCTGAACGACTCATTCAGCACCTGGAAATCCGAGTAACGAATCAGCGCCTCCCCACGGATTACCAAATGCCCCTGAAAGGTAATTTTCGCCGGGATGTTCTGAAAGGTTCTGGCATTGTTCGTGATCACCTCTCCGACCTCGCCATTCCCTCTTGTCAGTGCTTTCGTCAGTTCACCGCCCTCATACGTCAATATGACACTGAGACCGTCCAGTTTCAAAGAGAGAAGGCCCTTCCTCTCCCCGAGCCAGTCCGCCAGTTCTTCCGCGTCTTTCGTTTTCCCGAGTG
Source organism: uncultured Eubacterium sp. (assembly GCA_910584065.1). Classification (GTDB taxonomy): domain Bacteria; phylum Bacillota; class Clostridia; order Lachnospirales; family Lachnospiraceae; genus Eubacterium_F. The sequence goes on along the minus strand of CAJTZN010000008.1, from coordinate 18,282 downwards.
AGAGCATCGGGGCAACGTGCGGCTCTTTCGGCAGTTCACTGATCGTCTCATATCCGACATGGACCGTCGGACTGTTCGCCATAACAATATTGGTCTTCTCTTCGAGCGCGACCAGTTCGTCATACAATGCGTCATATTGGAAATTCGACATTTCCTCATCCTGTCCCTGATAATACACTTTTGATGCGTGGTTGAGCACATCAATCAATTCTTTCATCCGCTGCAGCTCTGTCATTGTAAAATTTCTGCCCTTTCATAGATTTTTCCAGCTTTTCCCGCTCTTTCGGAGTCAGATAGCGCCACTCCCCTTCCGGAAGCTGTCCCAGTTCAATATTCATGATCCTTACTCTCTTTAATGTGAGTACCCGGTAGCCAAAATATTCACACATCCGCCGGATCTGACGGTTCAGTCCCTGCGTCAGTATCATTCGGAACTTCCGCTCCCCCAGTTTCCGGATGCGGCACGGTTTCGTCATCGTATCAAGAATGGGGACGCCCTGTTCCATCGCGCGGATCACTTCCTGTCTGATCGGTTTGTTTACCGTCACCTCATATTCTTTTTCATGCCCGTTCCTCCCCCTCAGGATACGGTCGGTAAGCTCCCCATCATTTGTAAGGAGAATAAGTCCTGTCGATTCTTTATCAAGCCTTCCTACCGGATAAATGCGTTGGTCAAAATGCAGATAATCAATGATATTATCCTTATCCTTTTTACTGCTCGTGCAGACGACGCCCGCCGGTTTATGAAACGCGATGACGATTTTTTCCTCATTGATCCGGATTTCTGTTCCATCTACGCAGACCGTCTGCCCCGGTCCGACCCGCTCTCCGACACCTGCCGTCACCCCATTGATTGTGACACGCCCCTCTTCCAGGTAACGATCGGCCTGTCTGCGCGAACAAAATCCGCACGAACTGAGATATTTATTAATTCTAATTTGTTCAGCCAAAATATGGTTCTCCTTTTTGGGAAGAGAAAAGCGCCGAGAACATCCGACGCTTTTCTCTTATAAACTTTTCTCTCTATAAAGAGGGATTGAGCCCTAGACAGTACATAAATCGTTCGGTATGAGAGCGATTACTGTGCAGGTGCATTCGGGTCCGCTGCTGCATTTGGATCTGCCGCCGCGTTTGGGTCGGCTGCTGCATTCGGATCTGCCGCCGCATTTGGGTCCGCTGCTGCGTTTGGAGCAGCTGCCGCGTTTGGGTCGGCTGCTGCATTCGGATCTGCCGCCGCGTTTGGGTCAGCTGCTGCATTCGGATCTGCCGCCGCGTTTGGATCAGCTGCCGCATTTGGATCCGCTGCCGCGTTTGGATCTGCCGCCGCGTTTGGATCCGCTGCTGCGTTTGGATCCGTCGCTGCGTTTGGATCCGCTGCTGCGTTTGGATCCGTCGCTGCCGCGTCGGCCGGCTGGCTTTTTTCCGCTGCCGCGATCCCCTGATCCATCTTTTGATACAACTGCCGGAACGCCTCATCTGAGTCGATTGCTTCCTGGAAAGCCTGTACTACTTCTTTTCTCATCTCTTCCACATGAGAATTTTTATCGGCGGCCAGAATAAACTCTTCCTCGTTCACATCCAGTGCGCTCAGGTAGATCAGTTTGTTTCCCTCCGAACCAACCGTTACGTACAGACCGCTCAGGGACGGCGCCAGTGTTTCAATATTTTTCATCTTCATATCATAGCGGACATACAGCCGAAGCGCGCCGTTATCTTCGTTTTCCAACGAATAACACACGATGTTCAGATAATCTTCCACATATTCTGCCTGCGCGATCAGTTTTTCCTGATTGATCTGGCTGATCGAACTGACGAGCGGCTCCATCATCTCCATATCAACATCCCGCTTTGCCTGAAAATAATTGGCTACGAGGTTGTTGATCTCCTCATCCTCACACTTGACAAGGGGCGCATCTTCCACCTGACTTGAATCATCGCCGCCGGTCGGGATCAGCGTCAGAATGAGAAAACTGAGAAGTAATGCTCCAATTGATATAACAATGATTAATTTTTTGTATTTTAATTTCATTTATCCATCCAACTTTCTAGGTATCTGCTATCATACTACTATTACCGCTTTGAAACGATTGCCTGAAATAGATTATATCAATTATTGACAACTTTGTCTATGACTTTCACAACATTTTCAAAAAAAGACTTTACTTTTTCCTCATCCTTGTGTATAATAAAAAGGCGTTGAAAAAGACAAATCAATCGTACCATTTATATGCATCTGTGGCTCAGTGGATAGAGTAGCGGCTTCCGAAGCCGTTGGTCGGGGGTTCGAATCCCTCCAGGTGCATTTTTTTGCGCCTTTTTTCTACTCTCTGATCACAAATTTACGCTCTTCCCTTATATAGACATAGATCTGGTCCGAAAGAACTTCATCCGATGCCACGAACCGGTCGTTGATCTCCCGGATCATCGCCAGAAGTTCATGATAGATGTCCTCGTTTTCCACCGGAACCAAAATCATCTCATGCACGCTGCTCGGTATGACATAAATATCACATCCCAGTTCCTGCGCGACCATCTCCAGTACGCCGCGGTACAATACGGCAGAAGCGCCATATATGCCGATGCGGTTCGTTAAGACGATCATATTCGTATCCCTGAACTCCTCTTCCTGCGGCACGCTGCCGTATCCGTGTCTGGCCGCCAGCTGATCCATGTCATAAAGTTCCAGCGGAAGGAGCTGTTCGGTATTATTTTCCGCTGATTTCAGTAACTGTTCGACTGACACGTCCCATCGCTCCTGCAGTTCGTGATCGATCTTTATCGTCTGTATATTCGTTCGCTCGATACTGACGAGCAAATGAAAGGTGATCGCCATATCAAGAAATGGTATGTACGGCATAGTCCGTAACATCCCCCGGCACCGCTGTCTCGACACAAGCCGGTAAATCACGCGTTTGCGGCACGACTCCCAGTCCAGGTCCAGCTTGTGGATATCCGTGACTGTTTCCATACTCTTTTCATAGCGTTTAATGACTTCCTTCACAATACGATCGACGTCTTTGCCCTTCTCGCGGTAATCAACAAAGAGGTCGTCAATAAAAACCGCAGGAACGATATCCTCCTGTCGACCGTCGAATACGATCCCCGTCCGCTCCGATGAGGTGTCTTTTACATGAGGCGACACGAAAATCCGGTAGCCGTCCCCCATCTCTTTTTGTATCCCCTCACAAACAATTGCTGCAAATTCTCTTAACTCCATGTCATCACCCTTTCGAATTTTGTTATGCACTTATTCTAGCAAAAAGCATGCGGCATGACAACAATCATATTTCGGGTTTTCCAGTCGTAACCGGGACCTTTTCCCATTTTGCGCAGGAAGAGGGGGACAAGATCGGAGTAAATTTTTTCCCAAATCGGCTCAGCACCGTATCGCTGCCAGAAAAAAAGAGACACGGTAAACGGAAAAACTCTTTCCGTTTACCGCGTCCCCGTTTGATCGCATATCTTTTATCGCATATATCGGATCTTATACGATCCCCTGCGCAGTCATTGCCTCTGCTACTTTTTCAAAGCCGGCAATATTGGCGCCTACGACATAATTTTTCTCAAAGCCGTATTTTTTCGAAGCGTCATCACAGGCATGGAAAATATTGACCATGATGCCCTGCAATTTGCTGTCTACCTCTTCAAACGTCCAGCTCAGCCTCTCGCTGTTCTGTGACATTTCCAGCGCGGAAGTCGCAACACCGCCGGCGTTGGAAGCTTTGCCCGGCGCGAACAGTACGCCGTTTGCCTGGAGATATTCGGTTGCTTCGATCGAAGTCGGCATATTGGCTCCCTCGGCAACGGCGAGAACGCCATTGGCAACAAGTGCCTTCGCGTCGTCGATCAAAAGCTCGTTCTGTGTCGCACATGGAAGCGCGATATCGACTTTGACTGTCCAAACGCCTTTGCCCTCGTGGTACTCGGCCGAAGATCTCTTCTCCGCGTACTCCGTCAGACGCGCGCGATGTACTTCTTTTACTTCTTTGAGAAGCGCGACATCAATTCCTTCCGGATCGTATACCCAGCCGGTAGAATCCGATACCGTAACAACCTTGGCGCCGAGCTGGTGAGCCTTCTCCGTCGCGTAGATCGCAACGTTGCCGGAACCGCTGACAGCCACTGTTTTTCCGGCTATATCAATGCCGTTGCACTTGAGCATTTCCTCTGTATAATATAATAAACCGTATCCGGTCGCCTCGGTTCTGGCAAGGGAACCGCCAAACGTCAGTCCTTTTCCGGTGAGAACACCCTCATAGCAATTGCGGATCCTCTTATACTGTCCGAACATATATCCGATCTCACGGCCGCCGACACCGATATCACCTGCTGGTACGTCCGTATCCGGGCCGATGTGTCTCTGGAGTTCGGTCATAAAGCTCTGGCAGAACGCCATCACTTCACGGTCCGATTTGCCTTTCGGATCAAAATCGGAACCGCCTTTGCCGCCGCCGATCGGCAGACCGGTAAGGGAATTTTTGAAAATCTGTTCAAAACCAAGAAATTTAATGATTCCAAGATTTACGGATGGATGGAAACGCAGGCCGCCTTTGTAAGGGCCGATCGCGCTATTGAACTGTACACGGTAACCGGTATTGACCTGGACATTTCCGTTGTCGTCAACCCACGGCACACGGAACTTGAGCTGTCTTTCCGGATTCGTCAAACGCTCCAGTAATGCGTCTTTGCGAAATTTCTCTTCATTCTTTTCCACAACAGGCCGGAGGGATTCCAAAACCTCCTTCGCTGCCTGGTGAAATTCTGGCTCAGCGGGGTTTTTCTCGATCAACTGGGCCAGTACCTCGTCTACATATGACATGTGTCATACCTCCTTCTTCTCTTTTTCTCATTTATTATATAACACTTTTTTGGCATGTACAACATTTTTTTACAGAAATAATGATCTAGATCTCTCGTCCGGAAAGCGCAAGACTGGCGTTTGAATAGCGGTAATCGCCGCTCACATTTTCACCGAACCAGTCCGGCGGCACAAACGCCTGTGCCTCCTGTTCCGTGGGAAATTCCACTTCCGCCAGTATCATTCCCTCATACGTTCCATGAAATACATCAAGTTCGATCATGTACTGCCTGCAGCCGATGCGGTAGCGCGTTTTCTCGATCAGGAAGCCGTCAATCTTCGTTCTCAGATGTTCATACGCTTCTTTTGTCAGCGGCAGTTCGACTTCACGGTTGACGCAGACGGGATCTTTGCCGGCGGCGTCCACTCTTGCTTTATAGGTAAACCAGTATTCCTCCCCTTTTTTTCGGATACGAATCGCCGGTTTTTCGTTCAAATAGCCCTGCTCGATCTGAGAGTGCTCATATTGTTCCAGATCATCCGGAAGCTGACGGACCAAAAATTTTTTTTCAATTTCCATTTACTGACCTCCTTACCGGCTGACATTATTTCCGCTCATACGATCGTTAATGCAATAATCCAAATTCATCCGCTGGCAGGATACGGAGCCACGCCCTGCCCAGAATCTTATCCTCGCTGACCGGCCCGACCATCTCGCTTCGGCTGTCCTCACTGCCATCCCGGTTATCGCCGAGAACAAAATATTCATGCGGGCCGAGCGTCAGCTTTTCACTGGCAATACCGCCATGTTCCATGCTGCCATTTCCGTACTCGTCATAGATCGGCTTATCATTGATATAGATCTTTCCCTCGCTGATCTGGATCTGCTCCCCCGGAAGGCCGATGACCCGTTTGATATATTTGGCGTTCGCGCTGTGTTCAAATACTATGATGTCAAATCGCTGCGGTTCGCCCATGAGATAACTGACCTTTTCCACGACCAGGTGGTTTCCATTTTGTAAGGCCGGTTCCATCGATGAGCCTTCTACCAGTGTATAATTGGCGACAAATTTTGTAATCAGTACGCCGGCGGCAACCGCGATGACGATACAGATCAGAAGGCTCCGCACGGTTCTCCATGCGGATGTCCCGCTTTTTTCAGGTAAAGACCTTACCGCCTCGCTCGCCGGTTCCCGTTTTGCTATGTACTCCGGTTCAAAAGGGACGACAGACGGTTCGTCTGCTGCTACGTCTTCCTGTGGCATTTCTTCCCAAAAGCCATCCAGATCAGAAAAATCTTCTTTTACTGCAAAATTCGGGTTTCTCTTCAAAAGTTCTTCGCAAAACCGGACATTTTCCTCAATCTGCTCTTCCATAGACTGACTCAATTCCCTTCCTCCCTTCGCGTTCAGGACTTATTTCTCTTCCGGGCGTTCGAGGGAAATATGACCCAGCCTTCCATTTCTGAAATCATCCAACAACAGGGAGGCTGCCTTTTCGACGTCCACCTCGTTTCCCTTTTTCAGGCATTTGCGCACCTGTCCAATCGCTTCGAGCACGGCGGGCTCTTCCCCGGTTTCTTCTACCCCATACATGTTCGTCAGCGTTTCCGCGTACTGTTCCCTGATAAAGGCAATAAAATCAAGCGCAAGTTCCGTCCTCTGTAAAAGTTCATCTTTGATGGAGCCGATAAAGGCCAGTCGCAGACCAACGCTCTGATCCTCGAATTTCGGCCACAGGATTCCCGGCGTATCAAGGAGTTCCACCTGCTTATTTAAACGGATCCACTGCTTCCCCCTCGTAACGCCCGGCCGATTTCCGGTCTTTGTGCAGGCACGGCCGGCAAAGCTGTTGATAAAGGTGGATTTCCCCACATTGGGAATGCCAACGATCATCGCGCGAATCGGGCGGTTCAGGATCCCCCGTTTGCGGTCCCGTTCGATCTTTTCCCGGCACGCCTTCTGGATCAGCTGGTTTACCGCTTTCAGTTCATTTTTTTTCGTCGCATTGACTGCCAGCGTAAAATATCCCTGTTCTTCGTAATACCGCTTCCACTCCTCAGTCACGGCCGCATCCGCCATATCCGCTTTATTGAGCAGGAGCACCCTGGATTTGCCGGCCGCCAGCGTATCAATATCGGGATTTTTGCTGCTGTACGGAAGACGGGCGTCGACAAGTTCAATGATGACATCGATCAGTTTCATGTCTTCCTGCATCGTGCGCCGCGCCTTCGTCATATGGCCCGGATACCATTGAAAATACATACGATTCCTCCTATCTTATGGAACACGGGTCGGTGAAGCGGATGGCGCCGCCTGCCCGCCGCGGTCCGGCCCGGATACCATGGAAAACGGCTTCATGGTAAAGGATACTTTGCCGACGATCTGATCTTTTTTTATATTTCCAAAACTGGCATTTCTGCTGTCATCCGAATCAATCCTTGAATCACATAAAACAAAATATTCGTCGTCAGCCAGTTTGATCTCCTGTTCCGCGATGCCTGCCGTCGTCATGGCGGCGTACTGATATTTTTCTTTTAACTCGTCTCCATTAATATAAATCCTGCCATCCACGATCTGAACTGTTTCCCCAGGCAGTCCGATGACACGGCGGAATGTCATAAGCGGCTCCTCTCCGCCATCGCTGTCCCATTCTTTATCATAAAAAGCGATCACATCCTCTCTGTCAGGCGAAAATACAAGATAGGCTTTTGTGTTGATGAACACTTCTTCCCCATTGTAAAGAGTCGGTTCCATCGCGGAGCCGACCGTACTTGTCCTGCGAATACAAAAATGGATGAGAAGATATGCAAGTACGATGACAACAACAATTTCCACAAGCCAGATGACGCACTCCTTCAGCACTTTTTTCCGCTTATTTTTCCGTATTTCCTCTTCAAAATTCAAATTCATATCATTTTCCCCACAACCACGAATAGAAATATAGTGTATGCCATGTTTCATCCATAACATACACTATGTTGGTCGCTCTTGTCAGATCAGCGTACGCGCTCTTTCACTTTGGCAGCCTTACCTACGCGGTCACGCAGATAATAAAGTTTCGCACGTCTTACTTTACCTCTTCTTACCACTTCGATCTTTTCTACGATCGGTGAGTGCAGAGGCCACGTCTTCTCCACGCCGATGCCATTGGAATTTTTGCGGACCGTAAATGTCTCACGGTTGCTTCCGCCCTGTCTTTTCAGGACAACGCCTTCAAAAACCTGCGTTCTCTCACGGCTTCCCTCGATTACCTTCGCGTACACTTTCACAGTGTCGCCCACGGCAAAGTCCGGAACGACGTCCTTCATCTGCGCTTCTTCGATTTTTCTGATCAATTCATTCATTTTGTTGTTCCTCCTACATTTTTTGATGTTCTTAACACAATAATCAAACGTGCGGCATCCCTTTTTTATCTATCGGCCGCTGTGCCAGAGGACCATCTATTTTTTCACAACATGAAAAATATAGCATAAAACGGCTGAAACGTCAAGAACTTTTTTGCTCCGCCTTTGGATGAAACGCTGAATCTCCGCACCGGGATTCTTGACTTTTGCTCCTGTCAAGATTATACTGGATATACTAACCTATGAGGAGGTACTGAAACGTGATATACAAATGGATGTTCAAAATCAGTCCGACGCGGATCATCGCGCTCAGTTTTATCGCCGTGATCCTGACCGGTACATTACTTCTCTGTCTGCCCGTTTCCTCTCGCGCCGGCCAGTGGACGGAACCAGTCGACGCCTTGTTTACTTCTACGAGCGCGACATGTGTGACCGGACTTGTCATCGCGGATACGTTTACAAACTGGTCGCTCTTTGGACAGCTTGTTATCCTTATTATGATACAGATCGGCGGCATCGGACTGATGACGATCATCTCCATGGTGTTCATTTTTATGAAACGTAAGCTCAGTATGCAGGAGCGCATGGTCCTCATGCAGGCGGCGGGAAACGTCCAGGTCGGCGGCATGGTCCGGCTGATCCGCCGGATTCTGGGCGGTACCGCATGTATCGAAGGCGCCGGCGCGCTTTTGCTCGCCATCCGGTTCGTGCCGCGCATGGGGTGGGGCCAGGGCCTGTATTACGCCGTGTTCCACTCGATCTCCGCGTTCTGCAACGCCGGTTTTGATCTGATGGGAAAACAGGAAGCTTTTTCTTCGTTTACCGCTTTTGCCGACGACTGGCTCGTCGGACTGACGCTGGCGGGACTGATCATTTTGGGCGGTATCGGATTTCTCGTGTGGGAGGATCTGTTAAAGAACAAGTGGCATGTCCGCCGCTATTCCCTGCACACGAAACTGATCCTCATTATGGCCGGCCTGATGTTATCCATCGGCACGGTCGGGTACTTTATTTTCGAAGGCGCCTACACGATGCAGGGCGATGATTTTGCGACCCGGCTCTTAAAATCGTTTTTCGCGTCTACCACGATGAGGACAGCCGGCTTTAATACGATTGATTACAGCCAGATGTCTCCCTCCTCGGTTCTTCTCTCGATCACGCTCATGATGATCGGCGGAAGCCCGGGTTCGACAGCCGGCGGCATTAAAACGACTACGATCGCCGTCATTTTTATTGCGATGGTTTCGATGGCCAAAGGAAATTCGGACACGACGATCTTTAAAAAACGGCTCGGAAAAGACCTGGTCAAGCAGGCAGCTGTCATTGTCATCGTCTATTTAACGTATGTGATTATCGGCACGATGCTCATCTGCCACATCGAAGGTATTTCGCTCGCTGCGGCCTCGTTTGAGACAACTTCGGCCGTATGTACCGTGGGCGTCACGATGGGCGTTACGCCCGCTCTGGGAGCCGTCTCCCGCCTGCTTTTGATCCTGTTTATGTTCAGCGGGCGCATCGGCGGTTTCTCCCTGATGCTCGTCCTCGGCGAGCTGGATAAACAGCCGCCGATGAAACGGCCGAAGGAAAAGATCCTGATCGGCTAAAGAACCGAAACAACAGCGTTCTTCATGAAAATGTTTGTGCCGCCTGCGGCGGCATGTTTGAAAGTGAGAATGAAACACTGGGAAGTGTAAATGAAAATGGAGGAAATCTATGAAATCAATATTAGTGATCGGTATGGGAACTCTCGGCGCCTGTCTGGCTGCCAAAATGCAGGAACTCGGAAACGATGTGATGGTCATTGACAAAAATGAGGAGCGGATCCAGGAATTATCGACGATCTTTAGCGACGCGATCGCGGGCGACTGCACAAATCCGGCTGTTTTACAGAGTATCGGCGTCAATAACTTCGACTACTGTTTTGTGGCGATCGGTGAAAATTTTTATGCCTCGCTGGAAATCACCTGTATCTTAAAGGAACAGGGGGCTACCTGTGTGATTTCCAAAGCAAAGCAGGCGCGCCAGGCCAAATTTTTAAAAAAGATCGGCGCCGACGAAGTGTTCTTTCCCGAACGGGAGATCGCGGAAAAACTGGCCGTCCGCTACAACGCCACCAATATTTTTGACTACATTGAACTGACGTCGGACTGCTCCATTTTTGACCTTCCGATCATCCCCGGATGGAAAGGAAGATCCATCGTGGAAATCAATGTGCGCTCCACCTATAACGTGAATATCATCGCCATTAAAAACGGCGAAAAGATTGATCCGATGCCATCCGGCGATTACCGCTTTCAGGAACATGACCAGATTGTCGTGATCGGAAAGTCCGAAGATGTGTTCCGACTTTCCGCGCAGACGACATCGGCGTAGACCGAAACGCCGTTCGCCGTTCTGGTCAATTACCTGATTTAGCGTTGTAACCGAAACGGCGCTCGGCGTTCAACATCCTTTCACTTCCGCTATATCAATGAGCGACATCCGACTCGGATCCGTATGTTCCAGGCTTGTGAGTAAAGCATTTGCCGTATCCAGCGAGGTCAGGCAAGTGACGCCGGTTTCGATTGATACACGGCGGATGAGGAATCCGTCGTGGGAGTTCTCTCCCTGTCTCGGAATGTCGATCACGAGGTCGATCTCGTGCCCGAGCAGAAGATCCATGAGCGTCGGCGCCTCCTGTTCGATCTTATTGACGCCGATCACTTCCACGCCCGCCTCGGCCAGCGCCTTCTGTGTCCCCCTCGTGGCGTAGATTTCATACCCGAGGGCTGAAAATCGTTTCGCCACCGAAACGGCATCCTTTTGTTCCTGCCTTCTTACCGTCATGATCATTTTCTTATGTTTCGGAAGACAGATCCCCGCACCAAGAAACGCCTTTGAGAGCGCTTCATTAAATGTTTTCGCGATACCGAGGCACTCGCCGGTCGATTTCATCTCCGGCCCGAGGCTGATCTCGGCCCCGCGCAATTTCTCAAACGAAAATACCGGCATTTTGATCGCGATATGTTCTGCTTTCTTTGCCAATCCGGACGAAACGCCTAACTCCCGCAGTTTCTTCCCGAGAATGACCTGCGAAGCCAGTTTGACGATGGGAATCCCCGTCACTTTACTGATATACGGCACCGTGCGGGACGAGCGGGGATTGACCTCGATGACGAACACCTGCTCCTCATAGACGATGAACTGAATATTGATCAGTCCGATCACGTGAAGGGACTTTGCCAGTTTTTCCGTATAATCCACAATCACGTCCTGAATGTCCGGGCCGATACCCTGTGCCGGATAGACGGAAATGCTGTCACCTGAGTGGATGCCGGCCCGCTCGATATGTTCCATAATGCCGGGAATCAGTATCTCTTCGCCGTCGCAAACGGCGTCGACTTCGACCTCTTTTCCCATCAGGTATTTATCGACTAAGATCGGATGTTCCTGCACATGACGGTTGATGATGGACATAAATTCCATGATGTCGTCGTCGTTGATCGCAATCTGCATCCCCTGGCCGCCGAGCACGTAAGACGGGCGGACTAACACCGGATAGCCGAGTTCATTGGCCGCGCGGATCGCCTCGTCCGCCGTGTAGACCGTATGGCCTTTCGGCCTCGGAATGCCGCACTCCTCCAAAATCGCGTCGAACAGTTCCCTGTCCTCCGCGGCATCTACATTTTCCGCGCTCGTACCGAAGATCGGCACGCCCATATCCCGCAGCGCTTCCGTGAGTTTGATCGCCGTCTGTCCGCCAAACTGGACGACCGCGCCGTCCGGCTGCTCCAGATCCACGATATTGGCCACGTCCTCCGCCGTCAGCGGCTCAAAATACAGTTTATTTGCCACGTCAAAATCGGTGCTGACCGTTTCTGGGTTATTATTGACGATAATCGTCTCAAAACCGCTCTGTTCCAGCGACCAGGCGCTGTGCACCGAACAGAAATCAAATTCAATGCCCTGACCGATCCGGATCGGGCCGGATCCGAGAACGAGCACTTTTTTCTTCGTCCTCGTGGCGTCCACCTCACACTGACTGCCAAAACAGCTGTAATAATACGGGGTTGCCGCCTCAAACTCCGCGGCGCACGTATCAACCATCTTAAACGACGCGGTAATGCCGTGTTCGATCCGCATGCCGCGGACCTCCCGCTCGGTCATCCCCGTATACTCCGCGATGACGCGGTCGGGAAACTCGATGCGCTTGGCCTCGGACAGAAGCTCTGCCGTCAGCGTTTCGTTTTTCAGCCGCTGCTCCATCTCTACGAGGATCGCAATTTTATCAATAAACCATTTGTCAATTTTCGTTATCTCGTGTATCTCGCTGTACGTAGCGCCCTTGCGAATCAGTTCCGCGATCACGAAGATCCGCCGGTCATCCACGATTTCCACCCGTTCGAGCAGTTCCTCTTTTGAGCGGTCGGTATACCTCCCGATATCGAGGCTGTCAATGTGCTGCTCGAGGGAGCGGAGCGCTTTCATCAGCGCCCCCTCAAAGTTCGTACAGATGCTCATGACCTCACCGGTCGCCTTCATCTGCGTCGTCAGCGTCCGTTTTGCCTTGATAAATTTATCGAACGGGAGCCTCGGGATCTTGACGACACAATAATCGAGTGCCGGCTCGAAGCTGGCAAACGTCTTACCCGTCACCGCGTTCGGGATTTCATCGAGCGTGTAGCCGAGCGCGATCTTGGCCGCCACCTTCGCGATCGGATACCCCGTCGCCTTCGATGCAAGGGCCGACGAACGGCTCACGCGCGGATTGACCTCGATGACACAGTATTCAAATGATTCGGGGTGCAGGGCAAACTGCACGTTACATCCTCCGGTGATCTGAAGTTCCGTAATGATATTGAGCGCCGACGAGCGGAGCATCTGATACTCTTTGTCGGAGAGTGTCTGCGACGGCGCCACGACGATGCTGTCCCCGGTGTGAACGCCGACCGGATCAAGGTTTTCCATATTGCACACCGTGATGCAGTTTCCGCTGCCGTCGCGCATGACCTCATATTCGATCTCCTTCCAACCCGCGATACACCGCTCGATCAGACACTGGCCGACACGGGACAGACGGAGTCCATTGGCGCATATATCGCGCAGTTCTTCCTCATGATCGGCAATCCCGCCGCCGCTGCCCCCGAGCGTATACGCCGGACGGATGACGACCGGATACCCGATCGTATTCGTAAATGCGACAGCATCCTCTACCGTTTCCACGACCTCGCTTGCCGCGATCGGCTCCCCGATCTTCTCCATCGTCTGTTTGAATGCCAGACGGTCTTCCGCCCGTTTGATCGTCTGGGACGTCGTACCGATCAGACGCACCTTCTGATCTGCCAAAAAACCGGACTCTTCCAGCTCCATTGCGATATTGAGCGCCGCCTGCCCGCCGAGCGTCGGCAGTACGCTGTCCGGCTTTTCCTTGCGGATGAGATTTTTTACTACATCCGTCGTAAGCGGTTCGATATAGACCTTATCCGCAATTTCTTTGTCCGTCATGATCGTAGCCGGATTTGAATTGATGAGGACGACCTCGATCCCCTCTTCTTTCAGGGAACGGCACGCCTGCGTTCCCGCGTAATCAAATTCCGCCGCCTGTCCGATGACGATCGGCCCCGAACCGATGACCAGGACTTTCCTAATTCCTTTACTTTTTGGCATCGTTTTCCTCCATATATGTCATAAATCGATCAAACAACACTTCCGAATCCCTCGGCCCGGCACAGGCTTCCGGGTGAAACTGCACGGTAAAGACCGGCTTCTCTTTATATTTCAGTCCCTCCACCGTGCCATCGTTTACATTCACGAACGAAATGTCCGCCTTCTGTCTGGGAACGGTATCCGCCTTGACGACATAGCCGTGATTCTGGGACGAAATATACACGCGCCCGGTTTCTAAGTCCTTGACGGGATGATTGGCACCGCGGTGCCCGTACTTCATTTTCTCCGTATCGGCGCCGTTAGCCAGCGCCATCAGCTGATGGCCGAGACAGATCGCGAAAACGGGGATCCCCGATTCATAAATCTGTTTGATCGTTTCGATCACCTCCGTACACTCCTTCGGATCTCCCGGCCCGTTTGTGATCATAATGCCGTCTGGCTGTTCAGCTAAGATCACTTCCGCCTCCGTCCCCGCCGGATATACCGTGACCTCACATCCGCGCGCTAAAAGGCTCCTGGCGATATTCAATTTTGTCCCAACGTCAAGAATAGCAACCTTCTTCGTAACGGGAATGCTGCTATCTGTATCGATCTGCCCCGGTACGTACGTAACAGGCTGCTTTACCGTCACCTTGTTCACGACACCGAGAACCCTATATTGTTTTAAGCGGCCGATCACGTCATCCAGCTCGTAATTTTCATTCGTCGTGATCATACCGTTCATCGTCCCCTTTTCACGGAGGATCTTTGTGAGCGCGCGGGTGTCGATTCCCTCGATCCCCGGAATGTTCTGTTCCACGAGAAAATCCTGGATACTCTGCTCATCCCGGAAGTTGCTGCCGAGCCGGGACAGCTCCCGGACGATGAACCCGTCCACACTCGATTGTTTCGATTCCATATCCTTCCGGCAGATACCGTAGTTTCCGATCAGCGGGTAGGTCATCGTCACGGCCTGTCCCGCATAACTCGGGTCTGTCAGCACTTCGAGATACCCCGTCATGGACGTGTTGAACACAATCTCACTTATGACCTCTCTCGTGCTCCCGATACTTTTTCCCGAAAACACGGTTCCGTCTTCCAAAATCAAATAGGATTTCATACTTTTCCTCCATATTTCCATCATACCCAGACATCATTCCAATGCCAGTATCATTTCCGCCGTCTCGATCAGATCATTGCCGCTGTCCATACTTAACTTCTGTATGTATTTGTGCGCCTCGGCTTCCGTCATCTGATTGCGCTCCATCAGGAGGGCTTTTGCCGCATCAAGCGTTTTCTGCTCTTGCGGCGACCGCCTTTTGGGCTGGTGTTTCCGGCGGCGTTTCAGCTCTCTGGCGACATCCATCGTCATCATCCGCACCGTACTGACCAGTTCCTGCGCGTGGATCGGCATCGCCAGGCATACGATGTCCTGGCTGTAACAGTCCTGGAGTTTTTCCGGACTTGCCACAAGTAACATCGAACATTCCCGCGGCAGATACCCGTACAGTTCGCTGTAGTGCATATCCGCCAGCTTATACCCGCACACGACCACGCCGCCATCGGAATCATTGGCCGCACTGATGACCTGATACGCGCTGCTACATGCTAGTATATCATCAAATCCGCTCCGGTTCAAAACATTTTTTATTTTTTTTGCATCGTCAAGTTTGGCAAATGCAACCATTACCCGCATATCCGTCATTCACCTCCGCCGGCGGCCTTTTTATATTCTGTGTCCAACTTTCCACGCGCATTCGGCACGCCATGTGTCCGCTGCACATTTTTTCCGCCCCCGGACTAAATACGATCCAGGTATTTTTCCACTTCCCACGCCGTGACCTGGCGTGAAAATTCTTCCCATTCCTCCTGTTTCTGGCGGATGATGATCTGCGACAGCGTCTCTCCGAATACATCGGTCAGAAAAGAATCTTCCTCAAACGCCCGGATCGCCTCACGCAGATTCCGCGGAAGGATATCGAATTTCACATCCGGGTTGCCAGCAGCGTCTTCCATACTGACCGGCGGCTCCAGTTCATTCCGAATTCCTTCCATCCCCGCGGCCAGACATCCAGCCAATACGAGATACGGGTTGCTCGCCCCGTCCGGGCTGCGCAGGACAACGCGGGAATTCGTACTCCCGACATTGGTGAGCCGGATCAGCGGCGTGCGGTTCGTTCTCGACCACGTAATCTCCACAGGCGCATTATACCCTGGAACAAGCCGTTTATACGAATTGACGATCGGATTATTGATAAGCGTCAGTCCTTTGATATGGTGGATGATCCCGGCCATGAAGTGATAGGCTTCCCGGCTCAGACCGTCAGCTGCCTGTTCGTCGATAAAAACATTTTTTCCGTTTTTACTTAAAAACATGTTGAGGTTCATGCCGGAACCCTTGATGCCATATCTAGGCTTCGGCATGAACGTCGCGTGAAGTCCGTGGCGTTTGGCTACTGTCCTCACGGTAAGCCGGAACGTCATAATATTATCCGCGGTACAAAGTCCCTCGTCGTACATAAAGTTAATGCCGTGCTGCGCCACCTCGTTATAGTGGTAAGAGCTCTCCATCGCAAATCCCATTTCCTCCAGCGAGAGGACCATATCGCGTCTGGCGTTTTCACCGGAATCCAGCGGCCCGATATCGAAAAATCCGCCCTTTTCATGGGAATTGGTGGTCGGCTGCCCGTTTTCATCCGTGTCAAAGAGGAAAAACTGGTTTTCCGGCCCCGCCTGAAATGTGTAACCTTCCCGCGCGGTCTGCGCGAGCACCTTTTTTAGTATATACCTCGAATCTGCCTCATACGGTGATCCGTCCGGATTCAGGACGTCACAGATGAATCTGGCCACCCGCCCCCTCTGGGGACGCCACGGGAAAATCGTAAACGTATCCAGATCGGGCGCGAGGATGAACTCCGACGACTCCTTTGTATCAAATCCCTGTATCGCGGCGCCGTCAAACACACACCGGTTATCTAAGATGCGGTCGAGATGATCACTGGTCAGCGCGACGTTTTTTAACGCCCCCGAGCTGTCCACAAACTGGAGACGGATAAAACCGACGTCCTCCTCTTCTACCATCCGGATCATATCTTCCCTCGTATATCGTTCCATTTTGGCTTCTCCCTTCTTCATCAATTCAAATTGGAATATCCCATCAGATCCTCGTCAACCTGCCTTGCCGCTTCTCTTCCCTCCCGGATCGCCCACACGACGAGCGACTGCCCGCGGTGCATATCGCCTGCGGTAAACACCCGGTCTGCGCTTGTCTTATACTGTCCCGGTTTTGTGTCCACATTCGTCCGGGCGTTCAGTTTCAGCGCAAAGTCGTCTGCCACATATGCCTGCGTGCCAAGAAATCCAGCGGCGATCAGAACGAGATCGGCGTCGAGTTCAAATTCACTGTCAGGCACCTCACTCATCTTCATCCGGCCCGTCTCATCCTCTTTCTCCCACGCCAGTTTTACCGCTCTTACTTTCGTGAGTTTCCCATTTTTATCTTTGACAAATTCCTTCACCGTCGTCTCATACAGGCGGGGATCGCTTCCAAATACCGCGATCGCCTCCTGCTGGCCGTAGTCGGTTTTCTGTACCTTCGGCCACTCCGGCCACGGATTGTCCTCTGTTCTCTCTGCAGGCGGCTTTGGCATCATTTCGAGCTGGACGACGCTCTTTGCCCCCTGACGGATCGAGGAACCGACGCAGTCGTTTCCGGTATCGCCGCCGCCGATCACGACGACATGTTTGCCTTTCGCGTCAATATAATCAGAAAACTGCGGATCGAGTACGTGCTTTGTCACGCGCGTCAGATAATCGACCGCGAAATAAACGCCGTCCGCCTCGCGCCCCGGAACCTTTATATCCCTCGGATGGGACGAACCACAGGCGAGGATCACGCGGTCAAATTCCGCGAGAAGATTTTCCGCTTTCACGTCGACGCCGACGTTTACTCCTGTTTTAAATACGATCCCCTCTTTCATCAGGCGGCTCACGGTTCTCTCAATGACGGACTTCTCGAGCTTCATATTCGGGATCCCGTACATGAGCAGCCCACCCGGACGATCGGAGCGCTCAAATACCGTCACATTGTGCCCGCGCTTATTGAGCTGGTCTGCCGCCGCGAGGCCGGCGGGGCCGGAACCGACCACCGCCACTTTTTTTCCCGTCCTGACTTTCGGCGGCTTTGCCTCCATCTGTCCGTTTTCATATCCATATTCTATGATCGCGTGTTCATTTTCTTTGATGCAGACCGGCTCATCGTTCAGACCGCATGTGCAGGCGGCCTCGCACGGAGCCGGACAGACGCGGGATGTAAACTCCGGAAAATTATTGGTTTTCAGGAGACGGCCGAGCGCCTCCTTATAATTGCCGACATAGATGAGGTCATTCCACTCAGGACACATATTGTTCAGCGGACACCCCGAAGCCATGCCGCCGATCATCATACCGGACTGGCAAAACGGCACGCCGCAGTCCATACAGCGCGCTGCCTGTCGTCTCCGCTCCTCCTCCG
>CAJTZN010000007.1 GCA_910584065.1 uncultured Eubacterium sp. | reverse complement strand
GTAAAAATTTGATGAAAGCTGGCCAGCTGCCGCGTAGCGGCTTGGTACAATAAATGCGTGGCACTTATTTTGTTTACAAAGGAGGCAGACCGCATGAGGTGGAAGCAGGTGTTCATAATGCTGGTGCTGTGTCTGACGCTCGGACTATGCAGCAGCCAGACAGAGGCCGGTGCGGCTTCGAAATATAAAATAAAGATCAACAAGTTGAAAAATACGGTGACGGTTTACGAGAAGAATGACGGGAGCTATGAGCCATACAAGGTGTTTGTCTGCTCGGTCGGACACGCGACGCCGGTCGGTTCGTTCCGCATTTACCAGAAACACCGCTGGCGTGCGCTTGTACAGTCTACATACGGGCAGTATTGCAGCCGCTTTGTCGGCTCGATCCTGTTCCATTCCGTCTGCTATCATCGTGCGGATCCCGCGTCCCTGTTCAATGAGGAGTTCAATAAACTGGGGACGACGGCATCTCACGGCTGTATCCGGCTGACGGTGCAGGATGCGAAATGGATCTATGACAACTGTCCGATGGGGACACCAGTGATCGTATATAAATCCAAAAAGGCCGGGCCGTTGGGGAAACCGGACACGATCAAGCTGCCGAAGGGGATCGGTTACGACCCGACGGACAGGTGGAGTGCCGGAAATCCGTATAATAAAAAGAAACCGAAGATCACGGGAGCGAAGGATAAAACGATTTCATATGGGGACACCACATATGATGTCAGAAAGGGCGTGCGTGCCAGAAACACCACGGGATTCCTCGCGACGAAACAGATCAAAGTTTCGATACGATATAGAAAGGCAGCAGGAGAGCCTTATAAAAAGGTAAAAAAAGTGAATACAAGCAAACCGGGACAGTATCGGATCACGTATCAGCTAAAGGATCCGATCGGCAGAAAGGCGAAAGTGACTGTGACGCACCGCGTGTTAGAGAAACCGGGGCAGCAGAACGGTCTTTCGGAAAACGGGACAGATCCGGCAGACCAGCCGGGCAAGAACCTACCGCCAGTCCCGACACCGCCGGTCGATACGCCGGTGAGTGAAAAAATGGCGCAATCATAAGATCAGGAGGAATACAATGAAAGCTTCATATAATCCAAAAGTTATAGAGAAAAAATGGCAGAAGATCTGGGAGGACGAAAAGGCATTCGCGGCCACAGATGATTATTCGAGACCGAAATATTATGCGCTCGTAGAGTTCCCTTATCCGTCGGGACAGGGACTTCATGTCGGCCATCCGCGGCCGTATACGGCGCTTGACATCGTGGCGAGGAAGAGACGGATGCAGGGCTATAACGTACTCTATCCGATGGGATGGGATGCGTTTGGCCTGCCGACCGAAAATTACGCGATCAAGAATAAGATCCACCCGAAAGTAGTGACGAAAAACAATGTGGAACGGTTTAAGGGGCAGCTCCAGTCACTTGGCTATTCGTTTGACTGGGACAGGGAGGTCAATACGACGGATCCTAACTATTATAAATGGACGCAGTGGATCTTCCTCAAATTGTTTAAGGCCGGCCTGGCGTATAAGTCAGAGATGCCGATCAACTGGTGTACCTCGTGTAAATGCGGCCTGGCGAATGAAGAGGTTGTCAATGGCGTGTGCGAGCGCTGTGGAAGCGAAGTAGTCCGCAAGGTGAAGAGCCAGTGGATGCTGAAGATTACAAAATATGCCGACAGGCTCATCGACGATCTCGATGATGTGGATTACATCGAGAGGGTCAGGGTATCGCAGAAAAACTGGATCGGCCGATCCAATGGCGCCGAGGTTGATTTTAAGCTGAAAGGGAAAGAAGAAACGCTCAGGATCTATACGACGCGCCCGGATACATTGTTCGGCGTGACATATATGGTCGTTTCGCCGGAGCATCCTTATTTGGATCAGTTCAGGGATGAAATCAAAAACTGGGACGAGATCGTTGCTTACCGGGAGGCAGCGGCCAGAAAGTCAGATTTTGAGAGAACGGAACTTGCGAAAGAGAAAACGGGCGTCGAGATAGACGGGATCACGGCGGTAAATCCGGTTAACGGCGAGGAAATCCCGGTCTGGGTTTCCGATTATGTGTTGATGAGTTATGGAACCGGCGCGATCATGGCGGTACCGGCGCATGATGAACGCGACTGGGAATTTGCCAAGAAATTTGATATTCCGATCGTTGAGGTGATCGCGGGAGGAAATGTAGAAGAGGCGGCATTCACTGACGTGGCGACGGGGACACTTGTAAATTCCGGGTTTCTGACGGGAAAATCAGTGGAGGACGCCAAAAAAGCGATCATTGAATGGCTGGAAAAAGAAGGAGTTGGAACGCCGAAGAGGAATTTTAAACTCCGTGACTGGGTATTTTCCAGACAGCGTTACTGGGGCGAACCGATTCCGATCGTCAAATGTGAGTCATGCGGTTATGTGCCGATTCCAGAGGAAGAGCTTCCGTTAGAACTTCCCGAAGTGGATAATTACATGCCGACCGACAACGGGGAATCACCGATTGCCAACATCCGTTCCTGGGTGGAGACGACTTGTCCGTGCTGCGGCGGGAAGGCGGAAAGAGAGACTGATACGATGCCCCAGTGGGCAGGATCATCTTGGTACTTCCTGCGCTATATCGATCCGAACAACGACGAAGCGCTGGCGAGCCGGGAGGCGCTCGATTACTGGCTTCCGGTGGACTGGTACAACGGCGGTATGGAGCATACGACGCTCCATATGCTGTATTCCCGTTTTTGGCATAAGTTCCTGTTCGATCAGGGCGTTGTTCCGACAAAAGAACCTTATCAGAAACGGACGTCCCACGGCATGATCCTCGGGGAAAACGGGGAGAAGATGAGCAAATCCCGCGGGAATGTAGTCAACCCGGATGATATTGTCAATACGTATGGCGCTGACACGCTCCGCACGTATGAAATGTTTATCGGTGCCTTTGAGGCGGCTGCGGCATGGTCGGATGATGGCGTGAAAGGATGCCGGCGTTTTCTGGATCGTGTCTGGAAGCTTCAGGACATGGTGGCAGATGGTGATGGCTATTCGCCCGATCTGGAGACGAAGATTCACCAGACCATCAAAAAAGTGAGTGGCGACTTTGAGGCGTTGAAATATAATACGGCGATCGCAGCGATGATGGCGTTGGTTAATGAATTTTATAAGGCAGGCAGACTGACGCGCGATGATTTCCGTATTCTGTTACTGCTGTTAAATCCGGTGGCGCCGCACATTACGGAAGAATTGTGGGAAATCATGGGGTTTGAAAAACGGATCTTTGAGAACAGCTGGCCGGAGTACGATGAGGAAAAAACGGTGGAACAGATGCAGGAGATTGCTGTTCAGGTAAACGGAAAAGTACGCGCAACTGTGAAACTGGCAATCGATGCGGATAAGGATTCCGCACTCGCGGCCGGAAAAGAAGCGATTGCAGATAAGTTGGCTGGAAAAGAGATCGTGAAGGAGATCTATGTTCCGGGAAGAATCATCAATCTCGTAGTGAAAGGCTGATCATGCAGACAAACGAAGCGAAACTGGGCAGCGCCCCTCTTCTCCGGCTGATGCTGGGGATGGGGATCCCGACGCTGATCGCCCAGATTATAAATCTTTTGTATAATATCATTGACCGCATGTACATCGGGCATATTCCGGATGTCGGTGCGACCGCTCTTACCGGAGTCGGGCTGGCGCTCCCTATGATCGTGATCATATCGGCGTTCAGCGCTTTTGTGGGAGCGGGCGGCGCGCCGCTTTCGGCGATCGCGCTCGGCAGGGGGGATAAAGAAGAAGCAGAGAAGATTTTAGGCAACGGTTTTTCACTGCTTGTTCTTTTTTCCGTTGTGCTGATGGTCGTATTTTTTCTGATCAAAAGACCGATGCTGTACCGGATCGGCGCCAGTGACGCCACATTTCCGTACGCCAACGATTATATGACGATCTATATACTGGGTACGTTTTTCGTACAGATCACGCTGGGAATGAATCCGTACATTACGGCGCAGGGGTGTTCGCGCACGGCCATGGTTTCTACGCTGATCGGGGCCGTACTGAATATCGCGCTCGATCCGCTCTTCATTTTTGCGTTTGGCATGGGGATCCAGGGGGCGGCGCTCGCCACGGTCATCTCGCAGTTTGTGAGCGCGGTCTGGGTGCTGCGTTTTTTGACGCGGAAAGAACGGAGTATGGGGATACGACGGGAAAAATTAAAGCTGGAAGGACGCGTGATCGCAAAGCTGATGGCGCTCGGTATTTCCCCCTTTATCATGCAGGCGACGGAGAGTATGATTTCCATTGTGATGAACAGCGGGCTTCAGAAATACGGCGGGGATATGTATGTCGGGACGTTGACGATCATGCAGAGTGTCATGCAGTTTATAAGTATCCCGGTCAATGGGTTCACACAGGGAGTGCAGCCGATCTTAAGCTATAATTATGGGGCGGGGAATATGGAGCGGGTGAAAAAGACATTTTCCACTATGTTTGCTATTGTTATGACATATACGGTCCTGCTGACGGGGACGGCGATGGCGTTTCCGGAAATGTTTGCGAAAATGTTCTCAAATAACGGGGAACTCGTGGCACTCGTTTCCAAAGTGCTTCCGGTCTTTCTCGGCGGGATGCTCGTGTTTGGCATCCAGATGTCGTGCCAGACAACGTTTTTGGCGCTGGGACAGGCAAAAGTGTCGCTGTTTATCGCGCTCTTGAGAAAAGTGATCCTGCTCATCCCGCTGGCGCTCATATTGCCAAAAGTCACAGGCGATGTGATGTTTATCTATTACGCGGAGCCGATTTCCGATGTAACCTCAGCGTTGACGTGCGGTGTTCTGTTCCTCTTTTTGTTCCGGCGTATTCTGAAGTCGTGAATACGAGTGCACGGTGAGGCGTGGTGGTAAGGCGCGAACACGGACAGGGAACAAACGCTGTGTGCGAACGCGCTATACACAAATGTTTAAGCGCAAACACGCTATACACAAACGTTATGCGCGAACGCGCTATATACAAGTGCTACGCGCGCAGGTCAAAATTGTATCTGGTCACAGTTCCGACTGGGGCAGGGGAATCCTGCTCCATAAAGTCGTGTACGAGGTCGATGTCTTTTTCTTTCGCGGTAAATTCAGAAGTAAAACTGTATCCCTGTTTATTGATGGCCTCTTTTAACAGATCCGCGTTTTTTTCCATTAGTTTTCTGGCAGCCTCTTTTTCCACGAAAAATGTGGTGGAAATATTCGTGTGCTCTTTGGTGATGTGAATGTCGAGGACGCCGAGGGAATCCATTTCCAGGTGGAGCAGCACTTTTAAATTGTCTTTCGATTTTTTTAGCGCGTTCTTTCTAGTCATTACGTATAGGTCGCCATGCGCGTTTTGCTGCGAAAGTTTCATCGGAAGCTGCAGATAGGTGAACTGCTCGTTCAGCATTTTCATAAATTCCATATTCTGCTGCATGTCGGTGGTCGTGTTGACGATGGATTCTCCGGCCGGTCTGGTCGCGAACATCCGGTTTAAAGATGTCAGTTCATTCAGCTGTTCCTGCATTTTTCCGTAAAGCCGTTCAATCCCGTTTTCCTCTTTTAATCCTTCTGGGGACAGCGTCCATCCGGATAGGAACTGTCCTTTTGTGAGTTTGCCAAATCCTTTTGTATTCAGCAGTGCCTGTAGATCCTCATCGGAAAGGGAGGGCAGGGCATTTTTGATGGTGGTCAGGATTTCCCGGGCCGTCAGCGTGCCGTCCCGGAGAAGGGAGAGGCTCTCTTTGTCAGCCGAGAATTTTTCTATGATCCCAGCCAGCTCCGAGCGCTCAGATGCAGAGAGGATGTGCCCGGATTGTTCAGGAATAAAGGAAGCGGATGGCTCGCCCGAAGCTTTTGCGCCGGCAGTGCGGTCGGCCATATTCGTCAATAGCTGGCGCATGCGCGCAAACGGAGAGTTCCCGGCTTCGGCCGCGCGGTTGGAAGAAGGATCTGCTCCGGATGGAAGTTCGCCATTAGCGGCGGAATTGATTTCTTCGCCTGTTTCAGGAGAAAGTCCGCCGTTGGCGGCAGACGGGATCTCGCCATTGGTTCCGGATGGAATTTCGCCGTCAGCTCCGGTCACGCCATCCGCATTTGCGGCCTGACGCTGTGCGGCGAGGTTGAATTCCTCCAGGGAAGGAATGGAATCGAGCGCGATGTTCAGCACCTCTCCGGCGGCGTAACGGGCGATCGACGGGTTCTCTTTGGCGAGATCCTGCAGAAGATCGTTTACGGATTCGGTCAGGGCATTCATCCGGTATAACAGCTGGTGCGACTGGTTTTGATAGTTGTCAAACTGGGCCACGGACGCGGGATCCATCGGCATGCCGAGGCGCTTCATGGAGATTACCGTATTTACGTCTGCCTGCGGATATCTGGCACAGAGTTTCAGGGAGTCCATGATGTTTTGTTTGCTGATGGACTGCTGGTTTTCCAGCAGACTGCGGACAACTTCGAGGTTGCGCGGACTTTTGGGAAGGCCGGCTTCCTCCAGCGCCTGCTCCACCGTGTCCTCCATGCCGAGCAAATAAGCCTGCGACACTGCTTTCATATAGATCGTGCCGCCATCCAGACTGGTGATCTGAAACGCGGCTTTCTGGCCGATGGAGTACTGGGAAGCTTCGGGAAGGGTACCGGAAAAAGACGAGCCGTCGTCCATGGAAATCGTGATCCGGTTGCCATGTATGTCGCTCACGACGCCTTTTAGTGTCTCGCCCTCCCGCACGTTGATCATGCCGCCGCTTGTGCGGTATGCCCGTCTGGCAGCGTTTGTATTTAAGTTTCCCGAGCGGTTTTGGTTGTTTTGTACGCTGTTGCTGGTAATCGCCATGAAAAAATTCCTCCTGACCTGAATCATTACTATATATTATATCGAAAGCCTTCTACTTTTTTTCAAGATTGGACGCGCGGAAAATCGCATTATGTCCATACTTTTTCCGTATTTCATCTATTGTATGCTCCATTTTTCCCTGCCGCACATAAAAATCCCGGTCCAGAAGGCTGGGCTGGCGGGAATCCTCCCTCGCAAGTTTTGCCTCGGAGACGCTGGGCACATTTCCCTGCTGCACATAAAAATCCCGGTCCAGAAGGCTGAGCTGGCGGGAACTCTCTCTCGTAAGTTTCGTCGCAGTAACGCCGAGCAGGCGGATGGGGGAACCGTCCCAGGCCTCGTCAAACAGGGCGCAGGCGTAGCGGTACAGCTCGCCTGCGACGTTCGTAGCGGCCGGCATCGTGCACTGGTGGCTGACGTGGCGGAAGCGGTTGTCCTTTATGGTGACGGCGATGACCTGCGCTGAAAAATCGTCGGCGCGCAGACGGCTCCCCACCGAATCGCAGAGATTCCGTATGCTGTGCTTTGCTTCCTCGGCATCTGTCACGTCACGGGGGAGTGTTGTCGAGTTGCCATAACCCTTGCTTTCCGGCTGCTCGCGCAGTACTGGTGAAGGGTCGATGCCATTGGCGTAGCCGTGTATGAGTTCGCCGTGCTTTCCCATATGGGAGCGGATGATCGCTTTGTCGGAACGGGCCAGTTCGCCGATCGTGCGGATGCCGAGATTGTAAAGCTTTTTCGCGGACGCGCGGCCCACCAAAAACAGGTCGCTGACGGGAAGGGGCCACATTTTTTTCTCGATCTCGTGGGGAAACAGGCTGTGGACTTTGTTGGGTTTTTCAAAGTCAGAGGCCATTTTGGCCAGCACCTTGTTCGAGGATACGCCGATGTTTACCGTGTAGCCGAAACGACGGTAAATGTCCTCGCGGATCAGGTTCGCTGCCTCGACCGGAGAGCGGTCGGCCAGCAGCGGGCAGCCAGTCATATCCGCAAACGCCTCGTCGATGCTGTACTGTTCCACGACGGGAGTCAGTGTCTGCAGATGAGTGATCAGTTCGGCTGAGAATTTTTTATAAATGTGGTGGCGCGGGGGAACGATCGTGATGTTGGGGCATTTTTTTCTGGCCTCTGCCAGCGTTTCTGCCGTGCGGATACCGTATGCCTTCGCCGGCGTGCTCTTAGCCAGGACAATGCCGTGGCGCTTTGCCTCATCGCCGCCGATCACGGCCGGGATGTCGCGCAGATCGAGGGATTCGTTCAGCTCGGTCAGGCGGTATACGGCGTCCCAGCTGAGAAACGCGTTATTTACATCAATGTGGAAAATAACCATGTGAGTCAGCTCCTCAAAAAGCAACCTGCTAAATAAGTTTGTTTACACCTATTCTACCACAAGAACAAATGTTTGTAAAGAAGGACTTGCATAAAATCGAAGGAGATGATAAAATAAGTGCTAGCGGATTTATTGTGATAGCGGACAAAAGATCCCATCCGTTTAGAAAGGAATGAGAATATGTACAAAATAAACGAAAATTACCTGAAATTACCAGGAAGTTATCTTTTTTCTACGATCGGCAAAAAAGTCAGCGCATATACAGCAGCGAATCCAGATAAAAAAGTGATCCGGCTCGGTATCGGAGACGTGACGCTGCCGCTTGCTCCGGCGGTGATCGAGGCGATGCACCGCGCCGTCGATGAGATGGCGGATGCGGCTACGTTTAAGGGGTATGCGCCGGATCTCGGATATGAGTTCCTCCGGAGCGCGATCGCGCAGCAGGATTACAAAGCGAGAGGCGTTGACATAGCCATTGATGAAATATTTATCAGCGACGGCGCGAAGAGCGACTCCGGCAATATCGGGGACATATTCGCGCTGGATAATAGGATTGCCGTTTGCGACCCGGTTTACCCGGTGTATGTCGATACGAACGCCATGTCGGGCAGGACGGGGGAATATGAGGCGGACAAAGAGCGCTGGTCGAACGTGATCTACATGCCGTGTACGGCAGAGAACGATTTTGTGCCGCAGCTTCCGTCGGAGACACCGGATCTGATCTATATCTGCTGTCCGAACAACCCGACGGGAACGGCGATGAAAAAGGACCAGCTGCAGAAATGGGTGGATTTCGCGCTGGAAAAAGGTGCGGTCATCATTTACGATGCGGCTTACGAAGCATATATTTCCGAGGAGGATGTGCCGCATACGATTTATGAGTGCGAGGGCGCGAAAAAATGTGCCATTGAGATGAGAAGCTTTTCGAAAAACGCCGGATTTACGGGAACTCGTCTCGGTTTTACCGTGATCCCGAAGGAGCTGACGTGCGAGGGCGTTTCGCTGAACAGCCTGTGGGCGCGCAGGCACGGCACGAAATTTAACGGCGCGCCTTACATCATCCAGAGAGCGGGAGAGGCCGTATACAGCGAAGAAGGCAAAAAGCAGACGAGAGAACAGATCCAGTACTATATGAATAATGCGAAAATCATTCGGGAAGGACTAACTGGTGCCGGCTATACGGTGTACGGCGGCGTCAACGCGCCGTATATCTGGCTGAAAACGCCGGATCAGATGACTTCCTGGGAGTTTTTTGATTATCTTTTGGAGAACCTGAATATCGTGGGAACGCCGGGCAGCGGTTTCGGCCCGAGCGGGGAAGGGTATTTCCGGCTCACGGCATTCGGCTCCCTTGAGAATACGAAAGAAGCGATGGAGCGTCTGCAGAAGCAGTAGCGCGCCGGGGGATGCCGGCAGGCGCTGCGGACAGAATGGTAAGCCAGGGCGGAAGCGCGTCTGGCGGAAATGAGGTGGATCATGAAAAAGAGCAATCGATTACTGGCAGTCATGCTTTCACTCGTACTCGGACTGACTCCGGTTATGACGGCGAAGGCGGATTCGGTGGAAGTGAAGCCGTATCTCTCGCTGGGAGCAGATCTGACGAAAGAACAGAAAAAAACAGTCCTATCGCTGCTGGATGTGGAGGAAAACGAACTTTCCGACTATGAAGTGATTGAAATTACAAATGGCGATGAACACGAGTATCTCGACGAATACCTTTCTGCCTCGGTCATCGGTACGAAGGCGCTGTCCTCCGTGCGGATCGAGAAAGTGGGCGACGCGAAAGGGATCTCGGTGGAAACGAAAAACATCTCGTATTGTACGAGCGGAATGTATACGAACGCGCTGACGACGGCCGGCATCTCGGATGCGGAAGTCGTTGTTGCCGGGCCGTTTGAGATTTCGGGAACGGCCGCGCTCGTCGGGGCGATGAAAGCGTATGAAACGATGACTGGCGAAAAGGTCAGTGATGAAAGTGCGGACGCGGCGACAAACGAGCTCGTCGTCACGAGTAATCTCGCGGCTGAGATTGGGAGCGATAAGGCCGAGCAGCTCATGGCACTTGCCAAAGAGCGTATTGCGGAGGCGGGCGTCGATTCGGCGGAGGAAATTCACGAAGTGATCGAAAAGGCGGCAGATGAACTGGACGTGACGCTCACCGATGAGCAGCGGAAAGCGATGACAGATGTTTTTGACAAGATAAGCGGTTTGAACCTGGATGTGGATAAATTGAAGCAGCAGGCGGAGGATGTTTACGATAAGTTAAAACAACTCGGTCTGGACGCGGAAAAGGCGAGCGGGATCCTTTCGCGGATCGTGCAGTTTTTCGAGGACGTGGCAGATTCGATCGTATCTTTCTTTAAAAATCTTTTTTAAAATATACGGGAGGAATGATCTGTGAGGATAAGTGTCATTATCGCTTATCACGGGGAAACAAAGTACATTATGGACTGTTTTGCCAGCCTGGCGGAACAGACGTATCGTGATTTTGAAGTGATCGTGGTCTGCGATGGATGTGAGGAGCCGGATGTGAGCCAATTTCCGGAGCTTACGGTCCGATTTGTAAAGCAGGAGGCATCAGGCAGCGTTGCCATCATGCGTAATCTGGGAATTGAAAAAGCCGAAGGCGAATATTTGTATTTTTTGGATGCCGATGACTATATTGATACGAATATGTTCGAACAGATGATACAGGCGGCCGTGCCGGACGGCATCGTTTACGCGACGATCCGGCACACATGGTACAGCAGGAAAGTGCATTACGATAATGGAGAGGAATTGAACCGCCAGAACGGAACGGCGAAGAAGGACCGGTTCCGCGGCGACTGCCAGAACCCATATGAGTTTTTGATCATGCGCGCGAACGGACTGCAGAATGTAACGATACTGGGAATGCTGATCGCACGCTCGATCGTGGAGGAAAATAAGCTGCGTTTCGATGAGGATTTTCTCTATTTTTCGGACGCCCCGTTTTTACTGCAGGTACTTGCCGCGGCGAAAACTGCCGTTTTTTGTGAAGAGAGCGTTTATATCAAGCGAAAGCACAATGATCCGGTCAACCTTCCGGCCCTTGTTCAGGTGAAGGATGAGGAGAAAAAAATCTTTGAGGGAATGCGGATGTATTCCAAGTATAAACATGTTGTGCCGAAAGATGAGAACGAGGCGTATTTTGATTACAAATTTGCCCGTTTTCTTGTGACAAGGATTTCCTGGTTTATTGTCAAGGCGAAGCCGGAGATGCGAAAGGAAGTGTGCGCCTGTCTGAAAGAGGCGCTCGGAAAGATGGGCGACGGTGTGAATGAGCGGCTGGGACGTTATCCCAGGCAGCTCGTGAAGTACGGGAAGAGGGGAAGAGCCGATAAGATCGCGAAAAAGGCGAGGTTTAACGCCCGTAAAGAGAAAGTGCGCACGGTAATCCACAGCCGGTCAAGGATGAAACGCTATATTTATCGAAAAGTACTGTGCAAACTGAAGATGATTCCCGATCTCGTCGTTTTCGAAAGCTTTTTTGGGAAAAATTATTCGGACAGTCCGAAGTATATTTATGAGTATCTGAACCAGACGTATCCGGGAACGTATAAATGTGTGTGGATCCATACAGGTAAGAAATTTGACCTGCCGTATAAGGCCAAACAGGTCAGACGTTTCAGTTTCCGTTATTTTTATTATATGGCGCGCAGTAATTATTTTGTATTTAACAGCAGGCAGCCGCGCTATTTTGTGAAGCGGAAAGGCAGTGTGTTTTTGGAGACGTGGCACGGGACGCCGTTGAAAAAACTGGTGTTTGATATGGATGATGTGACGTCGGCTTCGCCGCTTTACAAGGAGGAAGTCTACAAGCAGACGCGGGCCTGGGATTACCTCGTGGCGCCCAACCGTTTTTCGGCGGACATTTTCGGGCATGCGTTCATGTATGATGGGAACATGCTGGAAACGGGTTATCCGCGAAATGATATTTTGTACCGGGACGATAAGGAGAAGCTGATCCGGGAGATCAAGGATGAACTGGGTATACCACAGGATAAAAAGGTGATCCTCTACGCGCCGACGTGGCGTGATGATGAGTACTATGGTCATGCGAAGTATAAGTTTTCCCTTATGCTGGAGCTGGACCGGATGCGGGATGAACTGGAAGACGAGTATGTTGTGATACTCCGGACGCACTATTTTATCGCGGATGCACTCGATCTGTCGGAGTACGGGGGATTCGCGTTTAACATGAGTAAATATGACGATATTGCGAGGCTGTATCTCGTATCGGATATACTCATTACCGATTATTCATCCGTATTTTTCGATTTTGCCAACCTCAGGAGACCGATGCTGTTCTTTACGTATGATCTCGAGAAATACCGCGGTGTACTGAGGGGATTTTACATGGATGTGGAAGAAGAGCTTCCGGGGCCGATGCTGTTTGATACGGAGCAAGTCATTGATGCGATTCATCATATCGGGGATATTCAGAAAGAATATGCACATAAATATAATAAGTTTTATGATAAATACTGTGCGTGGGAGGATGGGCATGCGTCAGAAAAAGTCGTGAACGCAGTATTTCGCGGCGAATAAAGATCCAAACAGGAGAAGAGAATGACGAAAGTTAGCGTGATCATCCCTTATTTAAACGGACCTTCCTATCTGGAGGAATGTGTTCAGAGTATCGAAAACCAAAACCGCCCAGACCTGGAAGTGCTGCTGGTCGATGACAGGGGCGGCGATGCCGTGCCGGTATCGGTTTTGGAAAAGGAGTTCGTCCGTCATATCGTACTTGAGCGGGAACGGGATCCGGAAAGGACCCCGTTTGACGTCGTGGCGGCGAGTTCAAATGAAACAGGTTCAAATGAGAAAGGCCCGTTTGGCGTGGCGGCGGCGAGGAATGCGGGCGTGCGGCACGCGAAAGGAGAATATCTCTATTTTCTCGACGCCGATGATTATTTGTGGGAGGATGCACTGACCAGGCTTGTGGAACTGGCAGATGAAAAGGAAGCCGATGTTGTCACGGGAAACCGCTGTTTTTCCTGGTTTCGTCCCGTCAGCTTTACCGTTGACGGCGCGCAGGCCGACACAGAAGTGAAAGGAATCGCCCCGCTCCGGGACGAGGCGCTGCTATCGGTTTTGGCGGATCGTTTTACCGTACAGCATCTGCTCGTGCGAACGGCTTATTTCAACGGACTTGATCTGGAATTTGATGAGCAGAACATGTTTTATTCGGATGCATTTGTGGCGGCGGGCATACTTCTGTTTGCCGGATCGGTCTGGGCCGACGGCAGCAGCCGTTACGTGTGCCGTCTTCACAATGATCCGATTCATCTGCCCTCACTCAGCCAGAAAAAGGCGGAACGCAGGACGCGTGACTTTATCGAAAGTTATGAGGCCGCTTGCCGCATATGGCAGGGAGAGGTGGGCGAGGGAAAAAAATGGGGCGGACTGTATATGAAATATCCGGGGCATCTGAACTTTGCGCTGGATATGAAGTATGCGTTTGATCTGCTCCTGGTCCGGTTTGCAGTACAACATTTTCCGGGCCGTTTGAACGGGGAGGTGGCCCGTCGGTTTACGAGAGAGCTGCGCGAGATACCAAAGGAGGAATGGAAAAGGATCAAAAAGGAGTTCGGTTTTCTCCAAACGCGGCAGATTAGCTGTTTAAAAAAGGGGAATTACAGGGCGGCAAAGCTGTTCGCAAAACTGGCGTTTGTCTGGAAAAAGAAAAAGGGGCTGTTCGGAACGGCGGTCCAGCGCCGGCGGATCATCGACGCGCTTTTTTTTCAAAAAATGAAACTGCTCCCCCATACGATACTATTTGAGAGTTTTCTGGGAAAGAGTTATTCGGACAGTCCCAAATATATTTTTGAGTATCTGAATGAGAACTATCCCGGCAAATATCAATGTGTTTGGGCGTATGCGGACCAGAAACGGGACATCCCGTTTCCGGCCAAGCAGGTGAAGCGGCTGGGACTCCGTTATTTTTACTATATGGCGAGGAGCGGGTATCTCGTGTTTAACGGGCGGCAGCCGACGTTTTATAAAAAAAGGAAAGGCAGCGTATTTTTGGAGACATGGCACGGAACGCCGCTGAAAAAGCTGGTGTTTGATATGGACGACGTGACGTCGGCCTCTCCGCTTTACAAGGAGGATGTCTACTACCAGACGCGCGCGTGGGATCATCTCGTGGCGCCTAATGAATTTTCGGAAAATATTTTCCGCCGCGCCTTTTCCTATGAGGGAAATATATTGAAAACGGGGTATCCGAGAAATGATATCCTGTATCATCCGGACAAAGAGGCGCTGGCGATGCAGATCAAAAAGGAACTGCGTCTGCCGGAGGATAAAAAGGTCATTTTGTACGCGCCTACCTGGCGGGACGATGAGTATTACGGCCCGGGCATGTACAAATTTTCCCTCAAACTGGATCTTTGCCGCATGAGGGAGGAACTGGGAAACGAGTATGTCGTCATCCTGCGGACGCATTATTTCATCGCGGACGCGCTTGATCTATCTGGATTCGAGGGGTTCGCCTATAATGTGAGCAAATACGATGATGTGGCGAGGCTCTATCTCGTCTCGGATGTGCTGATCACTGATTATTCATCCGTATTTTTTGATTACGCCAATCTCCGGCGGCCGATGTTGTTTTTCACGTATGATCTGGAGAAATACCGTGGTATTCTGCGAGGATTTTATATCGATGTGGAACAGGAACTGCCGGGGCCGATGTTGTTCTGTACGGAGGAGATCATTGACGCGATTCATAATTTGCGTGCGATTCAGGAAAACTATGAGGAAAGATACAAAAAGTTTTGTGACAAATACTGCGCATGGGAAGACGGTCAGGCGGCCAGACGGGTCGTGGATGCGGTGTTCCTGCCAGATCATAAGGAAATGGAGAAGCATTAAATGAAGGTAAGTGTGATCGTTCCTTATCTTAAAGGAGCGTCTTATTTGGAGGAATGCGTCGGGAGTATCGTAGACCAGGGGCTTCGGGATGTGGAGATTTTGATCGTGGGTGACAGGGACGGGCACGATGTGCCGGAATCGGTGCTGGCGGTCGAGCAGGTGAAGCATATCAGACTGGAGGAAGAACGGGATGCCGATGATTTTTTCGAACAGAGGCGCCAGTATCTGGCGGACCGCGGGCTGGAGGAAGAATCCGGTCAGGGGGAAGAGTGTCATCCGTTCGGCGTCGCCGCAGCGCGAAACGCCGGGGTGTCCCACGCAGCCGGAGAGTATCTTTATTTTATTGATGCCGATGACTATTTGCGGGAGGACGCGCTTGCAAAGCTGGTGAAACTGGCGGATGAGAAAAAGGCAAAAGTGGTGACGGGAGGGCGGTACAGTTCCTGGTTCCGTCCGCGCTCTTTTTCGTTTGAAAAGGCAGCGGCCGACTACGAACTGCAGAGAGTCCTGCCGCTTCAGGGGCAGGCGCTCACAGATGTGTTGAAACGCCGCTTTACGATGCAGCATCTGCTGATCCGCAAGGACTATTATGACAGTCTTGATCTGTCGTTTCCCGAGTACCAGACATTTTATACCGATGTTCTGGTCGTGGCGGCCGTATTTGCGGGAGCCGCGGGGCAGATTTGGGCGGACGGCAGCAGTATTTACGTATGGCGGCGGCACAATGATCCGATCCATCTGCCTGCGCTCTGCCAGCTGAAGAGAACATGCCGGATTCCGGAATTTATCGAGAGTTATGAAGCGGCCCGTGACGAGCTGTCACATGCTGGCGGTGTTCCCGAGGCGGACACAGGCGGCAGAGAGTCTTCGCAGGAGGAACAGGCTGCTGCGGTGCAGTCATCCGCACCGGTTGTCCATGCGCTGGATGAGTGGATGTGCCGTTTTATGCTGGCCAGGTTTCCCGGCGGACTGAGTGGAAAAATGGGCGCCCGCTTTATGAAGCATATGCAGCGAATGGGAAAAGCGCAGCAGAAACAAGTAAAAAACGGGCGCTCCCTCCTGCAGAGAATGGAGTTGTCGTGGCTGTTCCGGGGAAATTACGCGATGGCGAAAGGGACGGCCGGAATAAAAAAGATCCTGTCAAAGATCAAGGGGATCATGGGAAAACCGATCCAGTTATGGGTTATGTTGGAAAAGCTGTTTTTCCGCAAGCTTCCGATACGGGAGGACTGGGTATTTGTGGAAAGCTTTTGGGGAAAGAGCTATTCCGACAGCCCGAAATACCTGTACGAAAAATTGTGTGACATGTACGGCGGCAAATACCGGTATATCTGGTGCCTGAAAAAGCGTCCGCGCGGTATGAAAGGACGTGCGGTCGTGTGCCGGCGCCAGTCGCTTCGGTATGTATATTATATCACGCGGGCCAAATATTTTATCTGCAATACGCGGCAGCCGATCTGGTATAAGAAGCGGGAAGGCGCGGTATTCCTCCAGACGTGGCACGGGACGCCGCTGAAAAAACTGGCTTTTGATCTCGATGACATCCACGCGGCAAGTCAGGATCATAAGGTGAAATTTTATAACCAAAGCCGGGACTGGGATTATCTTCTTTCGGCAAACCGATTCTCGACGGACGTCTTTGAACGCGCGTTTTGTTTTCCGAGGGAGAAGATCCTTGAGACGGGATATCCGAGAAATGATATTTTATATTGCGAGCGCGCGGGAGAGATCGCAGCGGACGTGCGCGCGGAATTTGGCATTCCGGAAGGCCGCAAAGTGATCCTGTACGCGCCGACGTTCCGTGATGACCAGTTTTTTGGAAAGGGAGAGTACAAGTTCAGCCTCGAGATGGATATGCAGCGGATGCGCGCGGAATTTGGGCGGGAATATGTGATCTTACTGCGGACACATTATCATATCGCCAACGCGGTCGATCTCACGGGACTGGAGGATTTTGTCTATCAGGCTAGCGGTTACGATGACGTGTCCAGATTATACCTGGCCTCCGATATTTGTATTACGGATTATTCCTCGGTATTTTTTGATTTCGCCAACCTCAAACGGCCGCTTCTGTTTTTTGTGTATGACTATGAAAATTACCGCAATGAACTTCGCGGCATGTACATTGATATGGAACGGGAACTGCCAGGACCGCTCGTTCACACCAATGAGGAACTTGTGGACGCGCTCCGCCATATCGATCAGATTTCCGTACAATATAAGGAACGCTATGAGAAGTTTTATCAAAAGTTTTGTCAGATAGATGACGGCGGGGCGTCGGAGCGGGCGATCCGTGCCGTATTCGGAAAGGAGTCAGAATGAGGGCATGTATACGGTTTTTTGTAAAATGCTTTGTGATCGGTCTGTACCGCGCGATGTGTATTGTGCTGCCTGTAAATAAAAAACGCATCGTATTTGACTCCAGTCTCGGCAAGAGTTATTCGGGAAATCCGAGGCATATTTTCGAGTATATCGTGGAAAACGGGTATCAGGAGAAATGGGAGTGTACGTGGTTTTACGCGAAAACGCCGTATCCGATCCCCGGGGATGGCTACCAGTTCCGCTACGGAAGGATGCGCTACCTGTACTATATGGCAACGGCGAAGGTGTGGGTGTTTGACTGCCGCCAGCCGTCCTGGCTCATTAAGAGAAAGAACTGCCACTACATCCAGACGTGGCACGGGACGCCGCTGAAAAAACTGGTGCTCGATATGGAAGATGTGTTCATGAAAAATGAGTCGGACATTGAGACATACCAGAGCGGCTTTGTCAAAAACGTACAGATCTGGGATTATCTCATCTCGCAGAATCCGTTTTCTACAGTCACGTTCCGCCGCGCGTTCGACTATAACAAAGAGATGCTGGAGATTGGCTATCCGCGGAACGACATATTGTTCTCAAAAAATAATGAGGAGGATATCCGACTGCTCAAGCGGCGTCTCGGACTGCCGCGTGATAAAAAGATCCTGCTGTACGCGCCGACGTTCCGCGATGATGAGTTTGCTGAGAAGGCTGGCTATAAATTCAGTCTCGGGCTGTCATTTGACCGCCTGCGGGAGGCGCTGCAGGACGATTATATATTGATTGTCAAATACCATTACCTGATCATGGATTACGTGGACTGGTTTCCTTATAAAGGATTTATTTATCATTTTGACCAGAGTTTTGATATTGCCGAGTTATTTCTCGTGTCGGATATGCTGATCACGGATTATTCGTCGGTGATGTTTGATTACAGCATCCTGCGGCGGCCGATGCTGTTTTACGCGTATGACCTGGAGAAATATAAAAATGACCTGCGCGGGTTTTACTTTGATTATGAGGCGGAGGTGCCGGGGCCGATCTCGACGGATACCGAGGAATTGATCCGGGATATTATGTCGTATGATGGCGACTCTTATACGGAGCGGTATGATAAGTTCTGCGAGAAGTATAATGCCTGGGATGACGGGAAGGCTTCGGCGAAGGTGGTGCATTTGATCGAGGGGTTGATGAAAGGGTAAAAGTTTCCGGAATGTCAGGGGTAAAAAAACGACAAAAAATACCAAAATAATAAGCAATATATACTTGATAAATTGGAGCAGATTCGGTATACTAATGGTAAGCTTCCTGAAATGTTCGACACTCTTGAATTTTTGAACCTACAATACTTTAAACGGGATTCCTATATTTGTGATCGGATGTCAGGCCGTCCCTGCTGAGTTTACCTCAGTACAATGTGTAACATTACAACGGAGGGCAGAAGACCACGTGCGGTTGCCCACCTAGCATGTGCTAGGAGTCAAAAATCAGGAACCGGCATTTTGGGGGTTTACAAAAGATTATATGGGGGCAGCGATAGGTTCGCTGCCCTTTTCGTAATGATAAATTTGGAAATGGAGAGACCAGGATGCAGGATGGATTTATCAAAGCCGGTGTGTGCTCCCCGGAGTTACAGGTGGCAGACACGGCTTATAATGTGAAAAAAATGGTGGAAAAAGCGGAACAAATGAGTGGGCAGGGCGCGAAGCTTGTCGTTTTCCCGGAACTTTCGCTGAGTGGATATACGTGCGGCGATCTGTTTTTACAGGATGCGCTGTTAGCCGGGGTGCTGGATGCCCTGCAGTTGTTTACGGAAGAGACGGCGAGACTGGATACTTTGTTTTTTACCGGACTGCCGATGCTCCATCAGGGAAGGCTGTTCAATGTGGTGGCTGCCGTATTTCACGGCCGTGTGCTCGGCCTGGTGCCGAAGAGCCATATCCCGATGTATTCCGAGTTTTATGAGGGACGGCATTTTGCTCCGGCTCCGGAGGGGAATACACGCCATAAGCTGCCGTTTCAGGACGAGGAAGTCTGTTTTGGGACGAAGCAGTTGTTTGTGTGCGCGCACATGCCGGCGCTGTCCGTGGCCGTCGAGATCTGTGAGGACCTCTGGGTGCCGGTGCCGCCGAGTTCGTATCACGCGATGGCGGGGGCGACGGTGATCGTCAATGCGTCGGCCAGCGATGAGGTGACGGGAAAAGCAGCTTACCGGAAGGAGCTCGTGAAGGGACAGAGCGCGAGGACGGTCGCCGGTTATCTGTATGCTGATGCCGGAAGGGGGGAGTCCACGACAGATCTCGTATATGCCGCGCACAATATGATCGTGGAAAACGGAACGGTGCTTGCGGAGAGCCGTCCATTTGAGCAGGAGGATAAAATAACGGAACTGGATGTGGGAAAACTGGCGGCGGAGAGAAGGCGGATGACTTCGTTTCCTGTGTACGAGGCGCCGGAGCAGTATGGATATGAACAGCATGTATTTTCATTTTCCGATGTGGTGCGCACGGAATTGAGCCGTTCCTTTGAGAAGACGCCGTTTGTGCCGGCTGCGAAAAGCCGCCGCGAAGAGCGGTGCAACGAGATCCTGGATATACAGGCAGCAGGACTGGTGAAGCGGCTGCGCCATACCGGGTGTACGTGTGCGGTCATCGGACTTTCGGGCGGACTGGATTCGACGCTTGCGCTCCTTGTGACGGTGCGCGCGTTTGATCAGCTGGGACTGGAGCGGAGCGGGATCATCTGCGTGACGATGCCCTGTTTTGGCACGACGGACCGGACGTATGAAAATGCGGTGAATCTGGCGGGGATACTTGGTACGGAACTGCGGGAGATTCCGGTCGAACAGGCGGTGCGGCAGCATTTTCAGGATATTGGCCACGATATCAATGTGCATGATATCACGTATGAGAACGGGCAGGCGAGGGAGCGGACGCAGATTTTGATGGATACCGCGAACAAGGAGGGCGGTCTCGTGATCGGTACCGGGGATATGTCGGAACTGGCGCTCGGGTGGGCGACGTACAACGGCGATCATATGTCGATGTACGGCGTGAACTGCTCGGTGCCCAAGACGCTTGTCCGCTATCTCGTACAGTATTATGCGGATACGTTTGACGAGGACTGCCACGATGCGGACAGTGACGCGCTGCGCAGAGTTCTCCAGGATGTGCTCGATACGCCGGTCAGTCCGGAACTGCTTCCGCCGAAGGACGGAAAGATCGCACAGAAAACCGAAGACATAGTGGGACCGTACGAGCTGCACGATTTTTTCCTTTACTATGTTCTCCGGTTTGGGTTTATGCCGTCCAAAGTGTTCCGGATGGCCGTGTATGCGTTTGAGGGCGTGTATGATGCCGGGACGATCTATAAGTGGCTGGAAACATTTTACCACCGTTTTTTCCGCCAGCAGTTCAAGCGTTCCTGCATCCCGGACGGGCCGAAAGTCGGTTCGGTCGCGTTGTCGCCCCGCGGTGACCTGCGTATGCCGAGTGACGCGTCCGATGCCCTTTGGAAAGCCGATCTGCAAAAGATAAGGCTGCCTTGACGCTTTTTTCCAGGCGGCTTTTTCCTGCCATGTTATTTTTTTACTTCTGCTTTTTTCAGCGCATTTTTGATGCCGTCGATGAGCATGGCTTGTGTGTATTTGCTTTTTTCATTGACGGCGATTTCACCGATCGGTTTGCCGGCTACGAGTTCCTCTTCTAAATATTCCAGTGATGGTTTGACGAGAGGATACATCGTGGTAACGGATTCGTCGAGATTGACAAAAGCGACCGACTTGATCTGGTTTTCGTCCACGACGACTTCGAGGTTCAGCGTGGTGTCGCCCAGCTGCATTTGGGAGTTATAGATACCGGGCGTGTAGGTGCTCGTTTCCGCCGCCTGTGAACCCACCTCCTGAGCGGAATCCTCATCGCCGGACGGATAAAACATGACAATGAGAAGTATGATCAGTAAAATGCCAAGTCCCACGAAAATACCGGTATATACGAGTTCTTTCATTTGAAGTACGACAATTTTAGTTTTGGACATTTGGATAATTCCCCCTTTTATGGAGTGTAGATTCCATCTTACTATATTATATGTGGGCGGGACGGGAAATAGAACCGATTTTTTGATTGGAGGAGATCATGGGGTTACAGTTTGTGTTTGGGAGTGCCGGGAGCGGAAAGAGTACGTTTCTATATGATATGTTGTTAAAGGAAGCGGCAGAACACAGGGATAAGCAGTATTTTATCCTCGTGCCGGATCAGTTTACGCTGGAGACGCAGAAGACGCTGGTGGAGAAGAGCGGGGGCAGCGGGATACTGAATATCGATGTCCT
Organism: uncultured Eubacterium sp.; assembly: GCA_910584065.1. Taxonomy (GTDB): domain Bacteria; phylum Bacillota; class Clostridia; order Lachnospirales; family Lachnospiraceae; genus Eubacterium_F. The sequence continues at coordinate 77,076 of CAJTZN010000007.1, read as the reverse complement.
CAGTTTTCACCGGCTTGCCTTCCGGGTGTTCGAGCAGCTTCCGGCGAAGGAACGGACGATACTGGAAGATATGGGAAAGACGATGCTTTTGCGCAAGGTTTTTTCCGAGCAGAAAGACCGGCTGGTCTATTTTAAAAAGGGCATCGACAAACCGGGGTTTCTGGATGAGTGCAAATCGTTTTTGTGTGAATTGGAACAGTACGGGATCTGCGGGGAAGAGCAGTTTGAAAAATTGTCGGAGCTGGGCTGTAAGTTTGATGATATTCGCTTGATCTATGAGTGCTTCAAGGAAAAAATGGGCGATGTATATATGATGGCGGAGGAACTGATCGTCCAGCTGACGGATGTCGTGCACGAGATGGAGGGGATCCGCGGCTCGGTCATCTGTCTCGACGGATTTACAGGATTTACGCCGACGCAGTACGGATTGATCGAGAGGCTGTTAGCGCTCTGTGAGGATCTGTATGTGACGGTGGCGACTGATTCGACCGGAAAACGGCGCCATATTTTTCAGATCAGCGAGGAGACGGTGCGGTCGCTTACGAAAATGGCGGACCGGATCCCGGTCGAAGTGCGGCCGCCGGTCATGACGGGACGGGGAAAGGACAAGCGGTCGTACCGTTTTCCGGCGGACGGCGAACTGGCCTTTCTGGAGAGGAACCTGTTTTGTTATCCCGCCGGCGTCTGGCCGGAGCCGACGGAGGAACTCTGTCTGTATATCGGCAAAAAGCCGCAGGACGAGGCGGCATATGTCGCGCGGAACATCTGGTGGATGACGGCGAAGGGGGGAAATGGATTTGAGGATATCGCCGTCATCGTGGGGGATATGACTGCCTATGAGCAGGTGCTCTCCCGGGAATTTGCGAAAATGGGAATCCGCTATTTCCTCGACGCGAAAAAAAATATCGGCGCCAACTGGGTGGCGGAGCTGATCCAGTCCGTGCTGGAAATGTATGTGCGGAACATGGATTATGAGAGTACGTTCCGTTTTGTGCGGTGCGGCCTTTCCCCGCTTTCGAGGGACGAGGCGGATCTGTTTGAGAACTATGTGCTGGCGGCGGGAAAACGGGGATTTTCCGCGTATGATAAGGAGTGGGAATATGAGTACGCGAAGATTCCCCTGGAAGAGGTCAACGCGATACGGGAAAAGGTGTGCGACTGCCTGCGGCAGCTGTTCGCGGAACTCGGCGGGGGAAAGAAAACGGTCGAGCAGTTCACACGGGCGCTGTATGGGTTTCTGGTGAGACAGGATGTGTACGGACGGATGATCGCGCAGGCGGACGTATTTGCCGGGGCCGGGGAGGATACGATGGCCAGGGAATACGAGAGCGTGTATCCGGTCATCGTGGCGCTGCTCGACGAAATGGTAGAGCTGATGGGCGATGAGGTCGTGAGCATGGAGGAGTACCGCCAGATCCTGGCGGCCGGTATTTCCGAGGGGCTCGTCGGGTTTATCCCGCCGAAAGCGGATCAGGTCGTTGTCGGTGATATACGCCGGACGCGTTTAAAAGATGTCAAGGTATTATTTTTCCTGGGCTTCAGTGATGATATGATACCGGGCGGCGCGCAGGCGCCGGGAATCGTCAATACGAGGGAGCGCAAAAAGATCGAGCAGATGGGGATTGCGCTGGCGCCGAGCGGAAATAAAAAGGCGGCAAACGACCTCTTTTATCTCTATCTCATTTTTACGAAACCTTCGGAGCGGCTTTTTTTTACTTATAGTGAGAACAGCGCGGACGGCAAAGGGCGGCAGGCTTCGTATGTGCTGACGAAGATACGGAAAATATTTCCGAAAATGAAAATAGAATCGGAAGAATATTCCGCGACAAAAGTGGAGGATCGTTTGGGGACGGATCGGGGGTTGTCGTTCCTTTTATCTGGGTTTATGTCGGACGATGTCCGCACCGGGGAGGAGAAAAATACGTGGTGGGAACTTTGGAAATATTATAAGAAGCAGGAGGATATGGGCTGGCTGCGCCGCGCGCTGGCCGCTAATATGGCCGCGAAAAAAGAGGGAAAGCTCTCGGAGCAGGCGCTGGAAACGCTGTATGGAGACGAATTGTACGGCAGCATTACGAAACTGGAGCAGTTTGCGAAATGTCCGTATTCCTATTTTATCCTTTACGGCCTTGCGCTGAGCGAGCGGCAGGAGTATACGGTAGCGGCGCTTGATTTTGGAAATGTTGTGCATCACACGCTTCAGGCGTTATCGGACCGCATGAGGGAGAAGCGTCTGCGCTGGCGGGATTTGGAGGAAGAGCGGATCGAGGAACTGGTCGGCGCGTGCGTGGACGAGGTGACGGGAGGTTACCGCGATGTATTGTTCCGGCAGTCGAAACGCATTGAGTACATGATCACGAGGATCAAGCGCATGATGAACCGCACGGTCTGGGCGATCTCGCAGCAAATGCGGCGCGGCGCGTTTGAACAGGAGTACTGCGAGGCCGGGTTTTCGTACCACGACGACCTGCCAAGCATGAAAATTACGCTGGACGGAGAGAAAAAACTTATGTTTTCCGGTGTAATAGACCGGATTGATACATACGAGGACGAGGAAAACGTTTATGTGAAAGTGGTGGACTATAAAACCGGAGCGGTGAAATGTTCGATGAGCTCGGTGTTTCACGGCCTGCAGATGCAGCTTGTGCTGTATATGGCGGCGGCGGTTGATATGGAGCGGAAAAAGCATCCCGATAAGTCGGTGGTGCCGGCTGGTATGCTCTATTATCATGTGAAGGATCCGGTCATCCGCCTGGAGCATGAGGCGGAAGAGAGCGGACTGGAGGAGAAGCTGCTGAACGAATATAAATGCGACGGGTATGTCAACCAGAGTACGGACGTGCTGCAGAAACTGGATTCGGTATTCGGCACGAACGGGTATCTGGAATCCGGCGTTAAATCCGCCTGTATCCCCGTCGGTGTCACGTCGGGCGGGGATTTTGCGAAGGGCTCGAAGATCATGGACGGGGAACAGTGGGACAATGTGATCTCCCATACGCTGGATGTGGCGGCCGGGTTTGGCACGGAAATTTTGGAGGGGAACATCGACATCCGTCCGTACCGCATGGGGAATGAAACGGGCTGCGACTATTGCGGGCTGCGAGGGATCTGCGGCATGGAGAGGAGCGAGATGGCGGAGCGCTGCCGGGAATTGGATGATACGGAAGGATTTGGAGCGGGAAAATGAAACGGGCTGCGACTATTGCGGGCTGCAGGGAATATGCGGCATGGAGAGGAGCGAGATGGCGGAGCGCTGCCGGGAATTGGATGATACGGAAGGATTTGGAGCGGAAAGAGGAGAGTGCATAAATGGAATGGACAAGAGAACAAAATCAGGTGATCAATAAGAGAAATTGCAATATCCTTGTGTCGGCGGCTGCGGGGTCGGGAAAGACGGCGGTGCTCGTGCAGCGGATCCTCTCGCGCATAATGGATCGGGAGCATCCGGTCAGCGTCGATGAGTTTGTGATCGTGACATTTACCGAGGCGGCGGCGTCCCAGATGAAGGAGAAGCTGCAGCAGGCGCTGGAGGAAGCGCTGGGAAAGGATCCGGATAACGAGCATCTGCAGAGGCAGATCATGCTCCTTCCGCTGGCGCAGATTTCCACGATACATAATTTTTGCGGTCAGGTGATCAAAAATTATTTTCACCGCATCGGGGTAGATCCGGCGTACCGTGTGGGAAATGAGAGCGAACTCGGACTTGTGAAAGCGGATGTGATGCAGCAGCTTTTGGAGGAAAAATATGCGGAGGCAGACGGGGAGTTTCTGCAGATGGCGGTCATGAGCCGTTTTGTCAAAGGGGACGCCGAGATCGAGGACATTATTTATTCCCTGTACGACATCGCTGTCAGCGATCCGTTCCCCGCGCATTTTCTCGAGCGGATGAAGGCGTTTGTCAGCATGGAGAGCGAGGAAGAACTGCGGCAGTCGGCCTTTATGAAGGAAAATATGGATTATGTGCACCATCTGCTGGCGGGCCTCTGCGAGGAGTGCCGGGAGATGCTGGCCATCTGCGAGCAGCCGGACGGCCCTGTGCTTTACCGCGAGGCGGTGGCGGACGATCTGGCGCAGCTCGAGGGACTGTGCGCGGTGGAGGAATACGAGGAAATGGGGAGGCGGCTCGGCCTGGTGGCCTGGAAACGGCTGTCGGGAAAGAAGATGCCCGATGCCGACGAGAAGAAAAAGGATGCTGTCAAGGCGATGCGCAGCGCGGTGAAGGATGCGGTGAAGGCGCTCCGAAACGACCTGTTTGACCTGCCGCTGGAAGAACAGCTCCAGCAGCTGGCCGGCATGCGGGGGACGATCGTGGCGTTTGTCGATCTGACGCTCGAGTTTATGGCGCGTTACCGTGCGAAAAAGAGCGAAAAAGGGGTCGTGGATTTCGCCGACCTCGAGCAGCTGGCGCTGGAGATCCTCGTCGAGCGGGACGAGGACGGGACGATACGCCGGACGGAGGCCGCCGAGGAACTTTCGCAGCAATTTGTGGAGATCATGATGGATGAGTACCAGGACAGCAATCAGGTTCAGGAAATGCTGATGAGCAGCGTGTCTTCGGAGCGGAACCGATTTATGGTGGGGGATATCAAGCAGAGCATCTACCGGTTCCGGATGGCGTGTCCCGAACTGTTTCTGGAGAAGTTAAATGGATATGCCGAAAGTCCCGAGGAGACACAAAGTCCCGTCAGGTCGAAAGAAGGGGTGAAGGATTGCCTGATCACGCTGAGCAGGAACTTCCGCAGTCGGGACGTCGTGCTCGACGGGACAAATGCGGTTTTTGAAAAGATCATGCACGCGGAGCTCGGGGGTGTCGAGTACGATGAGAAGGCCAGACTCCGTCTCGGTGCGGATTTTCCGCCCACGGAGCAGCGGACGGCTGATGATATCGACGTCTATGTGCTGAGCAGGAAGGATAAGGCGGAAAACCGTGTGTCCAGCGCGGAGGAAGGTATTTATGAGGGACAGGTGATCGCTGACCTGATCAGAGAGTATACGGGAAATGAGGATCCGCTGTATGTGTACGACAAAGGCACATACCGGCGGGCGCAGTACGGGGATATCGTGATCCTCGCCAGGAGCACGAAAGCGATCGGCCAGCAGATCTACGACGCGCTGGCATCCCAGGGGATTCCGGTGCATATGGAAAATACAAAAGGTTTTTTTGACACGCGCGAGATTTCGGTGATGGTAAATTTGTTTTCTATTATTGACAATCCGAGGCAGGACATTCCCCTGGCGGCAGTGCTGAGAAGCCCGATGTTTGATTTCACGGATGAGGAACTGGCCGTTATACGCGGGCGGGATAAAAAACGGGATTTTTATGATTCCCTTCTGGCGGCGGCGCAGGGGACGTCCCAGCTGCCAGAGGATCTTGTGCGGAAGGTTTCTTCTTTTCTGGAGCTTTTGCAGCGGTTCCGCCGGAAGATGACGTATGTGACCGTGGCGGACATGATAGAGGATATTTATGACTGCACGCACATCGATCATATATTCGCGGCCATGAAAAACGGCGTGCAGAGGAAAGCGAACCTCGATATGCTGTGGGAGCGGGCGAGGGAGTTTGACAAGACGTCTTACCGCGGCCTGTATCAGTTCGTGCGCTATATCAGCGGCATAAAAAAGCGGGAGGAAGATATGGGGGAGGCCAATCTGCTTGGCGACAGGGACAATGTTGTGCGCATCATGACGATCCACAAGAGTAAGGGACTGGAATTTCCGATTTGTATCATCGCAGGTATGGGACGCGGGATGACGGGGAAGGACAGCGGCTCGTTTCTCATGGTAAATCCGTCGTTTGGCATCGCGTCCCGCGTCGTGGACAACGACCGGGGGATTTCGCTGAACAATATCTTTTACCGCTCGCTTTTGCGCATGAACGCGATGGACGGGCTCGGGGAGGAACTCCGGGTGCTCTATGTGGCGATGACGCGGGCGAAGGAGAAACTCGTGCTCGTCGGCTTCGGAGATGAGGAAAAGGTAGCGCCGGCCCTCAACTATTTCCAGCTGGTCCGGGCGAAAAATTATTTTGACTGGGTTCTTCCGGCCATCCGGGGAAATGATCTGTTCCCGGTTCACTGGGTCAGATTCGCCCAGATGGAGGAGAGGGAGGTCAGACGGCAGGCGGATCTTATCATAGATGAAGTCATGTTAAACAATTTTGACACAACTATCGTGTATGATGAGAAGATCAGGGCGGCACTCGCTTTTATGGATGAGTACGGCGGGGGTGGCAAAGCGAAATCGGAGGCGGCGACGGGCCATTTTGCTCCAACGGAACCTCCGGCTCCAACGGAACCTCCGGCTCCAACGGAACCTCCGGTTCCGAGGGAATTTTCGATTCCGACGAAGCTTACCGTGTCGGAGATCAAGCGGCGCTCGATGGAGGAAATTTTCTCTGGGGAGCCAGACGGCCTGCTGGCCCGCATACCTGATGTGGAGGAAGCGCCGGTTCCGAATTTTGCCAAAGAAAACGGCGGGCAGGAGAAAACGGCAGCGGGAGCCGGATACGGTACGATCTGGCACCAGGTGATGGCGTCGCTTGACTTTTCCCGGATATCCGGCAAGGACGATGTGGAAGATGAGCTGCAGCGGATGATTGAGGCGGGCAGGCTCCGGAAGCAAGATGCCGGCGTGATCCGCGCGGATAAGATCGCCGCATTTCTCCGTTCGCCGCTCGGTCAGGAATTGACGGCGGCGAAGGCGGATGGAAGACTGTTCCGCGAACAGCCTTTTGTCATCGGCGTGCGTGCCGGGGAGGTGCTGCCGGAAACGGACAGTGAGGACATGGTTTTAGTCCAGGGCATTATGGATGCTTTTTACGAGACGGAGGACGGGATCGTTTTGCTGGATTACAAAACCGACCATCTCGAGGCTGGACAGGAGGACGTGCTGGCCGGGCGTTACCGGATGCAGATGGAGCTGTATGCAAGGGCGCTCGAGGGCATATTAAAAAAGAAAGTAGTGAGAAAGGTGCTGTATTCTTTCTCGTTGAATGAGGAAATTACAGTGTAGGGAAATGATAGGAAGATGTATGAGGAATTTTCTGTAGTCTATGATTCTGTCATGTCAGACATACCGTACGGCATGTGGTTTGAGCGGCTGCACCGTGAACTGGAACGGCGCGGGAAGGCGGGAGGGTATTTGTGTGAGCTGGGGTGCGGGACCGGTGAGATGACGGGGCGTTTTTGCGACGCCGGATACGAGGTGACGGGGATTGACCTCTCCCCCGATATGCTGGCCCGCGCGATGGAGAAAAAAGAAGAGGACCAGCAGATTTTATATCTGAATCAGGATATGAGAGATTTTTCGTTGCATAAACCGGCAGATGTGGTACTATGTATATGTGACTCGATCAATTATCTTCTTCAGGACGAGGATCTGCTGGCGGCGTTCCGGAGTGTGCATGAAAATCTCGATGATGACGGGGTATTTGTGTTTGATATGAAGACGGAGTACTGTTACCGTCACATTTTAGGAGACGTGGTGCGGTTTGAAGACGGGGACGACTATTCGGTCGTATGGGAAAATGCCTATGACCGGGTGGAAAAAATAAATGAATATTTTGTAACAATGTTTCTCTTCCGGGAGGACAGCGGCCTGTATGAGCGGTTCGATGAGTGCCACAGGCAGCGCGCGTATTCCAGGGAGGAAGTGGAGCACCTTCTTTCCCGGGCGGGGCTTACTCTGTACGGATGTTACGGAGAGGATCTCGAGCAGGCGCCGGGGGAACAGGAGGAACGCATGTATTATGTGGCGGGGAAAGATCCCGGTGGGCAAATCGCCTGAGGATGGCTGGATCCCGATGGCGGCCAGCCTGAACGGTGGGAGGATTTCCGCGCGAATGGAGGTAGGATGATGAAACGAAAGGTATTAGTATGGGTAATGTTAGGTTTTGTGCTGTGCGGCGTGCTCTGTCTGGCAGATATGAAGTATGCGTCAGCCAGCGAGACGGGGACGGTCGTGACGGGAGGAAATGCCCTGAATCTCCGCTCGGCAGTCGGTACATCGAATCCGGTGCTGTTGACGATCCCAAACGGCGCGCAGATCACGGTGCTCGATCAGGCGGCTGGGACGGACGCGAACGGCACATGGTACAAGGTAAGTTATAACGGAGTGGAAGGATATGTGGTTTCGAGCTATGTGGCGCTCGGAAGCCAGCCGGCGACGGCAGGGCCTTCTGTTTCACCGGCACCTCCCGCGGCGACAGCCGGCGCGGAACCGACGACGCCTGCGACCGCAGCGCCGAGCACGGCACCACAGCCGCAGAAAGTTACCGTTTACCGCACGAAAACGACATATAAGAAAATAAAAGTGGCGGCTAAGCTCAAAAAGCAGACGACGATTCGGAAAAACACATCCGGCAAAGCGCTACTCGTAAAAAAGAAAAAGGTTGTGTTAAAAAAGGGAAAAAGTGTTACAATAATAGCAGAGAAGACCGTCAGCGGGAAAAAGTGGTTTAAGATTCAGTTTAAATCCGGAGGAAAGACAAGAAAGGGCTACATAAAAAGTACGAATGTGAAGCTTACGGTAAAGAAAGCGGCGGGCGGCTCGGTGACCGGCGTAAAGACAGCGCTGCGCGTGAGGAAAAAACCGGGCAGTTCCGCGTCGTACGCACAGGTGAACGGCCGCACGATGGTGTTAGCTCCCAAACAGTATGTGGAGATCCTCAAGGCGAGAACTGTCGGGAAAAAGACGTGGTATCAGATTTCGTTCCCATATTATGGCAATACTTATAAGGGATACGTGCAGGCAAAATACATCAAACTTGCGAAGCGGAGGATTCAGAAAAGGGTTGCGGTAACGGTGCTGAGCGAGAAAGAGTTTGAGGAGGAAATGACGAGACAGGGATTCCCGGACTCTTATAAAACGCAGCTGCGCGTTCTGCACTCGAAGTATCCGTACTGGCAGTTCCAGGCGTACAAAACCGGGCTTAACTGGGAAGACGCCGTAAAGGGGGAGTCGAAGCTTGGCACGAGCCTGATCACGAATGCGAAGTCGGCGGCGTGGAAGTCGATGGAGAGCGGCGCGTACGATGCCGAAACCGGGAAGTGGAAAGTATTTGACGGCAGCAGCTGGGTGGCGGCGTCCAAAGCGGCGATCATGTACTATATGGACCCCAGAAATTTCCTGACCGCGCAGGGAATCTTCCAGTTCGAACTGCTGGAGTACCAGCCGCAGTACCAGACAAAGGATGGCGTGGAGCAGATCCTTTCCAATACGCCGTTTGGCCACGCGAAATTTTCATATACGGACGATGTGAGCGGAACGGAAAAAGAGATCACGTACTCGTCGGCGTTTTGCGAGGCGGCGAAACAGTCCGGCGTCAGTCCGTATCATCTGGCGTCGCGCTCCAAACAGGAGGTCGTGACCGGAGCGACATCGGTGAGCAGCGCCGTGACCGGAACCGCAGACAATTACCCGGGAATTTTTAATTTTTACAACATCGGCGCCACGAGCGGGACAAATCCGGTCATGAACGGATTGAAATGGGCGAGCAGCGGCGATACATTCCTTCGTCCCTGGAACAGCCGCTACCGTTCGATCATCGGCGGTGCCATGTATATCGGCAGCAATTATATAAACAGGGGACAGAATACGGGCTATCTGCAGAAATTTAATGTGACGCCTGACAGTACGTACAATCATCAGTATATGACAAATGTGGAAGCGGCCAATTCCGAGGCGCTGAAAACGAGAAACGCGTACAGCGGTATGCTGGATTCCGTGCCACTCGTATTCTCGATACCGGTCTATGAAAATATGCCGGAGACCAATTGTGCAGCTCCGCAGTAAAAGGAGAAATGGATGAATAGGAAGGTTACCACAATGGCGGCGTTGTTTGCCGTACTGCTCTGTGCAGCGGTGTCCGCCGTTCTATGTTGCGAGAAAGCGTATGCGGCAAGCGCAAAAGTCGAACTTACATCAGAACCGCAGAAAGTGAAGGTGGGAGACACGTTTCATGTCGTGTGTACGGTGAGTTCTTCCGAAAAATTTCTTGACGTTCGGATGAAGCTTCTCTACGACGCCGGCATGTTTGAGTTTGTCCAGGGAGGGAGCAAGGTGAGCGGAGGAAACGGCGCGCTCACGATCTCGTCAGCCGGGAATGAAACATCGGTGAAGAAGCGCACCTTTTCCCTGGAGTTCAAGGCTTTGAAGGCGGGAAGCGGCGGCTTTGACCTGGACCGGCAGATCGAGATCGTAAATGAAGACGGGGAAGCGTTTTCCGTGTCCACCGATCTGACCGGCGTGGTCGTTGCAAAAGAGGAGCAATCCCAGGCGCCGGAAGAAGGACAGGCGGACGCGTCCGCGACGGCGGCCCCGAGCACGAACAATAAGCTGAAAACACTTTCTTTTAACGGGCTTTCCATGAAGCCGGCGTTTAACGCCGATGTTTTGGAGTATACGGTTTCGGTTGACTTTGACACCAATATATTGTATTTTAATTATACACCGGAAAATGGAAAAGCGAGAGTGCGCATCCGGGACAATGACCAGCTCGTGCCGGGAGAAAACACGGTGAAGGTGACAGTTACCGCGGAATCCGGGGACAAGCGTGTCTATAAGATCCACGTCATAAAGGAAACCGAAGGAGAGACGAGGGTGCGCGAGCAGTCGGAAAAGGGGACTTCGGACATTACATTTTCGGTTTACGAGAAAAAAGGTTCGATCTATATACAGAACCAGTACCAGTTCAAAGTAGCTGACCTGGCCGACGAGGACGTCATCCCGTCCGGTTATGTGAAGACGAGCGTGGAGCTGGACGGAAAAAGCGTCCCCGCCTATACGATGGAAAACGATCTGGATAACAATTATCTGCTCATGTATCTCAAAGGGGTGAGCGGCGAGCCCACGCTGTACCAGTACGACCGGGAAGAGAAGACGCTGCAGCGCTACACGGGGACGATGACGCAGAAAGTAAATAAGGGCGGAAATGTGGCGTATGAGGTCGAGGTGACGCCGAATACATGGCTGTATGCGGTCATTATCGGACTGATGGTTTTAGTACTCGTGCTGCTGATCATAATATTAAATATGGTTTTAAGAAAGAAGTTTGGCAGGGGGAAACGAGAATTAAATGATCTGGATTTCTGAGGTTGTCGGCCAATATGTTAAATATGGTTTTAACAAAGAAAACAAGTAGGGAAAAACGGGAATTAGAAATGAATGATCTGGATTTCTAGGAGGAAAAAGGTGAGAAAAGAGTTTACGGCAAGCGCCGAGAGAGCAATTAGCAAGGCAGGAGAGATCGCTGCCAAACTGGGGACGAGATCGATCGGGACGGAACATCTGCTTTACGGACTGGCGGCAGTAACCGGTACGGCTTCGCGCATCATGAGGGAAAATGATATGAGGAAGATGGATATCCTCATCGTACTCGAGGATATGAGTCCGCAGGGATACCGCAGCAGGGACGACGGGGAGTCGGAGATGCCGAAAGTGAACCGCAGCGAGTGCGATATCACGCCGCGGATGGAGGAGATCGTCTTATCCGCGGAGCAGATCGCCGAGCGGAACGAGGATGCCAAAGTGGGGACGGAGCACCTGTTTCTCGCAGTTTTAAAGGGACGGGACACGAGCGCGGTGGAGATCATTGAATCGCTCGGCGTCAATGCCCAGAAAATGTACATTGATACGGTGCTCACGATCGGCGCCGACTTAAATGCGGCCAAATCGGAGTACGCGAACAGCAGGAACGCGAATAAAAAAGGAAAATCAGATACGCCGATGCTCGACCAGTACTCCCGCGACCTGGTGGCCTATGCCAGGGAGGGGAAACTCGATCCGGTGTTTAACCGGGAGGATGAGCTGGAGAGCGTGATCCAGATCATGAGCCGGCGGACGAAAAATAATCCCTGTCTGGTCGGGGAACCCGGTGTGGGAAAGACGGCGATCGCGGAAGGGCTGGCGATCCGTATCGCGGAAAAGAGAGTTCCGGAAAGCATGGCGAACAAACGGATCTTATCGCTCGATCTGTCCGGAATGGTAGCCGGTTCCAAATACCGGGGCGAATTTGAGGAAAGGATCAAGCGTTCCGTCAGGGAAGCGGTCGCCTCGGGGGATGTCATATTGTTTATCGATGAACTGCACACGGTAATCGGCGCAGGCGGAGCGGAAGGGGCACTCGATGCCTCGAATATATTAAAGCCGTCATTGTCGCGCGGGGAGTTACAGGTGATCGGCGCCACTACGCTGAATGAATACCGGAAGCGGATTGAGAGGGACGCCGCCCTTGAACGCCGGTTCCAGAAGGTTGTGATCGGAGAACCCACCGTCGTGCAGACGGTTGGCATGCTCAAAGGGCTTCGGGACCGGTATGAGAGATTTCACGGCATTGAGATCACCGACGGCGCGCTGGAAGCGGCGGCAAAACTTTCCGACCGCTATATTAACGACCGTTTTCTTCCCGATAAGGCCATTGATCTGGTGGATGAGGCATCCGCCAAACTGCGCCTGATGCGGATCGTCAAAAAGGATGAGGCGCTGGGCAAACTGGAAGAGCGGGTGGCGGAACTCGAGGCAGAGAAAGAGCGGGCGCTCGTCAAGGGGGATATGGATCTGGTCTTTTCCATCCTCTTTGAGGAAACGGCGGCGAGAGAAGAACTGGAGGCCGAGCAGAAGCGGTGGCAGAAAAAGCGGAAGAGCAAGGAGACGACCCTGTCAGAGCAGCATATCGCCGAACTTGTGGCAAAGTGGACGAAAATACCGGTCAGCCGTCTGGAAAAAGACGAGACGAAGCGCTTAAAGAAGCTGGAGCAGATCCTGCATGAGCGCGTGGTCGGGCAGGATGAGGCGGTCACGGCCGTGGCGCGGGCGGTGCGGCGCGGACGGATCGGCCTGAAAGATCCGAAGCGGCCCATCGGTTCCTTTTTGTTCCTGGGACCTACCGGTGTCGGGAAAACGGAACTGTCGAAAGCGCTGGCCGAGGCTGTATTCGGCTCGGAAAAAGACATCATACGCGTGGATATGTCAGAATATATGGAAAAGCAGAGCGTGTCCAAAATGGTAGGCTCCCCGCCAGGTTACGTCGGTTATGAGGAAGGCGGGCAGCTCAGTGAAAAAGTGCGCCGTAAACCATATTCGGTACTGCTTTTCGACGAGATTGAGAAAGCGCACCCGGATGTGTTCAATATGCTGTTGCAGATTTTGGAGGACGGCCATCTGACGGACGCTCACGGCCGAACCGTAGATTTTAAAAATACCATTATCATATTGACATCAAACGCCGGTGCCAACCGCATCATTTCCCCGAAAACGATGGGATTTCTGCGGCAGGAGGACAAGGAGCAGGAGCACAAGCGTATGAAAGAGGGCGTGATGGAAGAGGTAAAGCGGGTCTTCAAGCCGGAGTTTATCAACCGCATCGACGAGATGATCGTATTCCACGCGCTGACGAAGAGTGACATATTCCTGATCGCGAAAAACATGCTCGAGAACTTTAAGCAGCGTGTGCAGGCGCAGATGGAAATGTCGATCCAGTACAGCCGGAATGTGGTGCAGTACGTGGCCGATCAGGGGTTTGATAAAGACTACGGAGCCAGGCCGCTGCGCCGGACGATTCAGAATAAGATCGAGGACGCCCTTGCGGAGGAGGTCGTAGCGGGGAAGATTTCCATCGGCGACAGCGTGAAGATCGGTGTCAAAGAGGGAAAGGTTTTTGTCCAAAAAAACATAAAAAAGTGATGGCAATATAGAGTGACTTTTGATATAATTGAGGTAAGGAACGAATCGTATATAAGAAACTAAGGAGGACGCTGGCATGAGTGTTGTAGAGCAATTGATTCGTAGAGAGGATAATGGGTCGCTGAGTTTTGGAAATTATCTCTTGCAGACCAAAACGAAGAAATCCGATTTTGAGTACGAGGGGGACCTGTATAAGGTCAAAACGTTTCAGGAGATCACGAAGCTGGAGAAGAACGGTATTTTTGTTTATGAATCGGTACCGGGAAGTACGGTTACGGATTTTACTGCCGATGGAAAGGAAGTATCGTTTTCGGTAGAAGCGGCAAAGGATATCGGATTTACTTTGGAGCTTGAACCGTCACAGGAATATAAGGTATTTTTGGATGAGGTGGAGCTTGGAACGATGAAAACGAATCTGGGTGGAAAACTCAACGTGAGCATTGAACTGGATGAGGGGAAAAAGGCGGCTGTCAAAGTAGTGAAATGCAGCTAACACAGTGAACATAGCCGTGAATGCGGCGTCAATTCCTGCCGGGGCATCAGAGACGGGCGGGGATTGGCGCCGTTATCGTTTTAGGGCGGAAAGGGAATGTAATAAGCATATGGCAAAAGCGAAAACGTTATTTTATTGTAGTGAGTGCGGCACGGAGACCAGTAAGTGGCAGGGACAGTGCCCTGGCTGCGGCCAGTGGAATACGCTGGTCGAGGCGCCGGCCGCGGTGTCGGCTTCAGGAAAACGAAAGGCAGCAGTGCCGGCGGCGCAGACGGTGGAACCTGCCCGCATGAAGGACATCGCGATCGGGGACGAGCGCCGTCTTCTGACGGGCATCGCCGAACTTGACCGCGTGCTGGGCGGCGGGATCGTAGCCGGTTCGCTCGTTCTGGTCGGCGGGGATCCCGGGATCGGCAAGTCCACCCTGCTGCTCCAGATGTGCAAACAGCTGTCGGACAAAGGGGAAAAGGTACTCTACGTGTCGGGAGAGGAATCGCTGAAGCAGATCAAGCTCCGCGGCGACCGCATCGGAGAGTTCTCCGACTCGATCTATCTTCTTTCCGAAACAGCTATCACGCTGATCGATGCGGCCATCGGCAGGCTCCAGCCGAAGATCGTCATCGTTGATTCAATCCAGACGATGTACGAGGAAAGCGTCGATGCCGCGCCCGGCAGTATGAGCCAGGTGCGGGAGATCACGGGAATCCTGCTCCGCATCGCGAAGAGCAGGGGGATTAGTATTTTCATCGTCGGCCATGTGACGAAAGAGGGAAATGTGGCAGGCCCAAGAATGCTGGAACACATGGTGGATACTGTTTTGTATTTCGAGGGGGATGCGTCGGCGGCGTACCGCATCCTGCGCGGTGTCAAGAACCGTTTTGGCTCGACTAACGAGATCGGCGTCTTTGAGATGAAAGGAAAAGGCCTCGTGGAGGTGCCGAACCCGTCGGAGTATATGATCCAGGGCAAGCCGGTCGGCGAATCCGGTTCCGTCGTGGCGTGCGCGATTGAGGGAAGCCGGTCGTTCATGATCGAAGTGCAGGCGCTCGTCTGCCATACGTATTTCAATATGCCGAGGCGGACCGCCGCCGGCACGGATTATAACCGGGTCAATCTGCTGATCGCCGTGCTGGAAAAGAGGCTTGGCCTGCGAATGTCGGACAGTGACGCCTATGTCAATGTGGCCGGCGGTATGCGCATTACGGAGCCGGCGCTGGATCTGGCGATCATCGCGGCGCTCATCTCGAGCCAGAGCGGGAAAGTGATGGATGAACACACGGTACTGTTTGGAGAGGTCGGCCTGGTCGGGGAGGTGCGCGCCGTGCCCCAGTGCGAAAAGCGGGTCGCCGAGGCGCTCAAGACCGGCTACCGCACGTGCATCCTGCCGCTTGCGAATAAGCTGGCGATCGAAAAGAGCGGGAATCTGGACTTATCCGGCATCCGCCTCGTCGGCATCCGGAATATAAGAGAAATCGTAGAGAGAAAGGAATGGTCATAAATGAATCTGAATGAAAAGATCAAAGAGAAGATGACACCAGGCGTCTGTATGCTGACGGGAGGCGTACTCATGCTTGCCGGTATCATTTGGCAGCTGTGCTCACAGAAGGCGCTTGATATGTACGCGTTTTATATGATGGCGGCTGCCGTATTTTGTTTAACGAGCGTGATCGTGCCCAAACTGGCAAAAGTGCCTGTGAATCCGATGTTGTACGTAGTGGGGCACCTGGTGCTCCTTATCATAGGGTTTGCCGTTACCGGATCCGACCAGTTGACGGGAACGGCGTTGTTTGGATTCTGGGCGGTGTGCCTGATCGCGGCCTGGATAATGAACGCGTTTTTTTTGCCATGTGAGGGCGCGGCAAAACGGATCATGATGGGATTTGTGTCGATGATTTTGAATGTGATATTGATCGGAGTCGTATTTATGATCCCGGTGCTGATCGCGGCTTTCTTTCCTCGTACGAGTCAGGTATAAGTCAAAAACAAAACGGCCCCCGCAGGGGCCGCCCGGGTTACGGGCTTCGCAAGTTTCCGTAACTCATTTACTGGTATTACGATATCAGCTTAACCGATGATCCGTCTTGCACAATACGGCGTCCGGTAATTCATGTTACTCGTCGTGATACCGGTGGTCGGGTTACTTGCGTGAACAACCCGGCCGCCGCCGATGCAGATGGCTACATGGTTGACATGTCCGTTTTTCGCGTAGAAGATCAGGTCGCCAGCTCTCGCGCTCGACACGCTGATCTTTTTGCCCACGCCGGACTGCTCGCCTGATGTCCGGGGAAGGCTGATGCCGAATTTACGGAAGACCGCCTGTGAGAATCCGGAGCAGTCGGTGCCGTTCGTCAGACTCGTGCCGCCGTACACGTACGGATTGCCGACGAACTGGAGGGCATAGGAGGCGATGGATGAACCGTCACCGCTTCCCACAACGGAACCGGATGAATTGGAACTACTGTCTTCGCCAGAATCACCGGAGGATTTATTGCTGGAGCTGCTGCTTCCGGAACTGCTCGACTTGTGCGAGGAACTGCCGGAATTGCTGCTGCCGGAAGATTTATGTCCCGAACTGCCACCGCTGGAACTGCTTCCGTGGGAGCTACTCCCATTGGAGCTGCTGCTATTGGAACTTCCGCCGCCGGAGTTACTGCTATTGGAGTTGCTTGAATTGTTGGCGGCCTGCTGTCTGGCCTGTTCGGCTTCGGCCTCCGCTCTGGCAGCGGCGGCAGCGGCGGCAGCTTTCTTTCTGGCCTCCTCACGTTCTTCCTCGATGGAAACGGCTTTTTTAAATTTAACTGTGATCTTTACATAGTCTTTGGAGACAAAACCTTTCGTGTCTCCGTCTACCATGATCTTGACCCATTCCTTGTCCTCGCGGATCACCTCGAAACTTTCTTCACCGGATACGAGGGTGAGTACGGCGCAGTCCGTGTTCTTCGCTTCGCGCACTTTCAGCGTTTCGGTATTTACGGTCGCGATCTTTGTTCCAAACCGGTCGATCAGCTTTTCGGCGCTGAAACCGATCGCTAAGTATTCTGATTTTATGTATCCCTCTACCTGACCCGACCGGATCTGTACCCAGTCGCCGACGGTTTTTATGATCTTGGCAGCGCTTCCGCGGTAAAGCTTTCCGAGGATCTTGCTGTCCGTGTTCGGGTGTTTTCTTACGTTGACATAATCGGCGGCGATTGAAATCCCGACATTATCATATTCGGATTTGGGAGCCGGTGTGGCTGTCGGTTCCGCCGGGGGCTGTGCCGCGGCAGCGTCGCCGGAAACTGCTGATCCTGCCGGCCCGCCGGCAGCGTTGGGATCGGTGGCAGCCGGTGCGGGGGCATCGGGGAACGCCACGATCGCTTCCGGGTCCGAGGCCGCGCCGGCCGACTGGACGTCGACGTATTGATTTAGTGTATAAGACATCCCGGCAAGTTCTGTCTCCGTACACATCGTCGTCATGGATGACGTGATGTAATTTCCGAACAGTCCGACCGATAAAACGACGCCGGTGCCGAGGAGTATTTTCCATTTATGCATGTTAGTCCCTCCAAAATGTGCTTCGCAATATAAAAGTTTCGCAGTATAAAAATGCGAGGGTAAATTCGTGTTTTCTTAAAATGTATTGTAATCGTTAAAAAAATATTACAAAATTATTAAGATGTAAAATAAGTATATCAACATTGTGCCGTGTTGTCAAGTGAAATTGAAATGTGTAAAAATTACCATGTTTTCATCCTAAAGTTGAGCTGAGGACCAACGGGGGCCCTGAGAAGGCAGGATGTTTACATGGTTTCTTTCTTTTCTACAATTGCCTCAATTTCAATCAGCACATCTTTGGGAAGGCGGGCAACTTCTACGCAGGAACGGGCGGGAAAATCTTTTGTGAAATATTTAGCGTAAATGTCATTTACCGCGGCAAAGTCGTCCATGTTTTTTATGAATACGGTCGTCTTTACGGTGTCTTCGATGCGAGCGCCGGAAGCGTGGATCAGGGCGGCAAGATTGCTCAGTGCCTGTTCCGCCTGCGCTTCGATCCCACCCGTCGCAAGTTCCCCGGTGGACGGAATGATCGGGATCACACCGGAAGTGAAAAGGAAACCGTTGATCTCGATTGCCTGGGAATAGGGGCCGATCGCTGCAGGAGCGTCCTTGGTTGAAATGATTTTTTTCATAGTATAGATAACCTTTCCTTTCTTTTCTACAAAATACGTTACTTTAATAATAACGTAGAGAACGCGTTCCTTCAATGATATATTTGGAAAATGGTTTGAAATATCCCGCACGACAAGTGGGGGTACCACCTGATGCGTGCGGGATTGGTTGACGCGGGATATTTTTTTGCCGGAACTTTTTACCGGAGTTTTTTATTTTTTACTCTTTACGCTGCTGTACGCTCCGTAAACTATTTTGCCGGAAGACTTTACAAAGGCTCTTGCCCGGAAATAGTATTTTTTACCGCTGCGCAGTTTTTTTATCGTGCAGGACGGCTTTTTGACCGTTACCTTTTTTACATTTTTCTTAAACGCCTTATCGGTGGAATATTCGATCTGGTATCCGGCGGCGTTCGCTGTTTTTTTCAGGCTGATCAGGCATTTGGTTTTTCCCTTCTTTTTCACTTTCGTAATCTTGGTTCTGGCAGGTTTTTTAATGCCAGGTGAAGGGGTTGTTCCAATATTTGGCGCGGTAGAAGGCTGTGCCGTTACGGCCGGCTGGTTCGGGGCCGAAGGCGGCGTGGCAGTCGGGACCGCAGGGGTCTGTGTCGGTTTCGGCACCTCTTTTTTTGTGAACTGCCATGTGTCGAGGTTGAACAGTTTGGCGTTTTCTTCTCCGCGGAAAATGAAATACAGGTCGTGGATGCCCACGGCGTCGCCGGTCAATTCGGTCGTAAAGTCCTGATAGATATTGGTGTCGCCCGTGTTACCGATCGTCACGGTGCCGATCTGACACTCGTTGTCCGTGCCGTAGTCGAGCCACAGTTCAATGTTTCCGGAAACCGTGTCGCAGTCCGGGTTAAAGATCATATTTCCTTTGTTGTCTTCCGTCAGGTCCGTGGGCGGAAGACCTTTGCCGCAGGCGGCGGAAACGGTAAAACGTTCGGCTCTCGTCTCGCCGAAATCCACGTTTGCTACTTTGATGTAGTCGTTGTTGTCAATGTCGCATACGACGACGCCAAACTTAGCGGCGGACTGCCAGAATGCGACCTTTCCCGTAACGGGGTCTTTATCCTTGGTGATCGTTTCCTTTGCCTTTGTTTTAACGCCTTGTCCGGTTCCGTTAAAGCCGCCGGTCACACCGTCCAGGTTCGAGGCCCAGCAGATCGTTTCCGCCTGGTTTAACTCGTAAGGGTTCAGCGTGCCAATGGCGTTGACACTGAAATAAGGAGTTCCCTTTGTCTTATCCTTCATGCCCTGTTCGAGCAAGGCAGCCGTTTTTTCATCGGTTTCTTTTACGATCAGGTTATTTTCGTCATAGGAAAATTCTTTGACACAGACCGAGCGGTCAGAGCCGTTGCCGCCGACGAGCATTTCGTTCAGGTAAAACAGATAGTTTTTCCCCTTGAATTCCACTACGCCCGGATGGATACAGGAGTAGCCGTTTTCCCTGTCCATTACGAGTCCCCGGTATGTCCAGGGGCCGATCGGCGACGGCGCGGTCGAGTATTCCACCGTTTCCCCCGGCGTGCGTCCGCCGACAAAGAACAGGAAATAGTCGTCCGTACCCTCTTTTCCGTCATCGTGTTTGATGAGCCAGGGGCCTTCTTCGAACGCGGAGCGCTTGTCTTTGCTGCTGGCCGGTTCGGCCGGGAATTTACCGGTCGTGCTCACTCCCTGTGTCGGTTCTCCGAAGGACGCGTATCCCTCGTCGCCGTGTGTCTGAAAGCTGTGCAGGCCCGGGCGTACCTCGCCCAGTATTTTATTATCGTTTTTCGAGAACCGCGGGTCGATCTGGCTTTCCTCTTCCGATAAGATTCCGTCCCCGTCTGTATCCGGATCGACGTCCAGCAGGTCATCGGTCAGTTTGCAGTAGCGCAGATACGGATTGCCCCAGTAGAGGTAATAGTCATAGTTTTCCACATCGTCGGGATTTCCGTGATCCTCGACTAACACGGCAGGGTCAATATTTCCGCCGTCCCAGCCGCCGTCGATCAAATATTTGCCGGGCGTCGCGTCCTCAAACGGCCCCCACGGGTTGTCAGATACGGCCACATCGATTTTGGTACCGTTAAAGGGGGCGAACAGATAGTACTTATTTTTTGTAACACCGTTCTCTGTGACGGGTTTTGTTACGACGTGCTGTGCCCAGGCCCGCCAGTTTCCTTCGCCGTCAAACGTCTCGGCATGTGCGATCTGGCCGTGGTCGGTCCAGTTTATCATATCTTTCGTGGAGAAACAGCGCCATTCATTCATCAGACTCCATTCTTTTGTGGCGCTCTCGCGATGTTCATCGCGTGTTGTATACACATACATCGTATCCCCGACAACGAGCGGGGACGGATCAGCGGTATACATCGTTTGTACGATCGGATTTTCCGCCTTTACGCGGATGCTGTCCGGCATGATACATAGTGTGCTCAGGCAGATGGCCAGCGAGCCGGCTAACAGTCGTTTCCATGGTTTTTTCATTGTTCCACCTCATTTCCCCGAAAGGCAAAGCACAGGCCTTCGGCGTTTTTTTATATTATACAGCGGCGTCTGCGTTTTTGTCTGTGATAGATACGGATAGGAAGCATAATCTTTTCTGAATTTTTGCCGCCGCGTCTGTTTGAAACTGGAAGAAAGTTCTAAATATATCAAATGAGAGCAAAATATTTCAATCAATGTGCACGATATATCATTGGAAATGCAAAAAATGTAGTGTATAGTTAATGTTAGAGGTTACTAATGTTAAGAAAGAAAAGGGGGGCAGCAAAATGCTAACAAAAAGTGGTAAAAGAATTGTTTCATTTGGCCTGGCGTTAGCCGTAACGGGTTCTTGTTTCGCGGGTATACTGTCGGATCCTGCCAGCACGCAGGCGGCGAAAAAAGCCAAACTGAAAACAAAGTCCATGACTCTGGAGGTTGGAAAGAAGAAGACGATCGGCCTGACGGGGAAGAAAAGTAAAGCGAAGTATACGTTTCAGGCTTCGAATAAAAAGATCAAAGTAAGTAAGAAGGGTGTCGTAACTGCGGTAAAAAAAGGAACGGCAAAGGTGAAGGTAAAAGAGGTTTATAAAAAGAAGACGAAGAGCATCGGAACAGTGAAGGTGACAGTGAAGGACAAGCGGAAACAGACGGCAGCACCTGCGGTTCCTACCGCGCCGGTTGTGACGGCAGCGCCGGGGCAGCCATCGACGCAGGCACCGCAAAACCAGCCATCGGTACAGCCTACAGCACAGCCGCCGCTCGTGACACTCACGCCGCCTGTGGTGACGGAAGTGCCGGAACCGACCGATGATCCGGATGAGGATCCGGTTTATAAGCAAACGAGGGAGAACTCGGTTCTCTCTACAGGAAATAACGCGAGGATCAAAAAAGCGATCGCGAAGGCGAGAGCCGGTGAGGAAGTGAACATCGGTTATATCGGCGGCTCGATCACGGAAGGGGCGGCAGCAGATCCCAATGAAAATTGTTACGCGTCCCTGTCAGCCAAGGCATTTGGCGAGAGATACGGGGTCAATGGCGGTGAAAACGTGCATTTTGTCAATGCCGGCATGAGCGGTACGCCGTCGTCACTGGGAATCGTGCGTTACGAGCGTGACATTGTGGGCAAACTCGGAAAAGCGCCGGATATACTGTTCATCGAATTTGCGGTCAATGATTACGGGGAATGTACGAACGGCGGCGCCTATGAGGGACTGATCCGCCGCGGCCTGAAGTCGGGTTCGGCAGTCGTGCTGATCTTCTCTATTTTCAAGGGAAGCAAGACCGACAGCAACCGCGTGATGGAATCTTCCTATATCCCGTACGGAGAACATTATGACCTGCCGATGGTGAGTATGGGCGATGCCGTAAAGGAACGTCTTTCGGAAGACGGTTTTACGGACTGGTACTATGCGAGTGACGGCATGCACCCCACGAATGACGGCCACAAACTCATGGCGGACTGTGTGATGACGCTGATCAAGACGATTGGCAGGGAGACGGCAGAAGAGGATAATATCGACAGTGCGAACCTGCCTGCACCGAAAAAGACGGATGCCTTTACAGACATGAAGACGATCTGGGCAGATACGGATACTACGACATTGAGTGAAGTGGAATCGTTTGACAAAGGCAATTTTGATGGAACAGACCCAGCTGTGTGGAAGTATCATCATTCCGGCAAAGCCTCCGCTTTTCCGGTGAACTTCATGCATAAGGCGACGTCTGGAGCAGCCGGGATCAAAGCGGTGATCAACTGC
This sequence comes from uncultured Eubacterium sp., assembly GCA_910584065.1. Taxonomy (GTDB): domain Bacteria; phylum Bacillota; class Clostridia; order Lachnospirales; family Lachnospiraceae; genus Eubacterium_F. The sequence goes on along the minus strand of CAJTZN010000007.1, from coordinate 54,523 downwards.
AAAAACCTGATCATCATAACGAAATATACGAGTTCAAAATCGGCAGGTGCGGCGGAACTCTGGGTCGATGGCAAAAAGGTGAAAAATCTGACCGGATACAAATCTGATGGATGGGACCAGGCAGTTCCCGAACTCGGATTCAGTGAGGATACCGCTGCCAAACATGAGATTGAGATTAAGATGGCAGAGGGCGATGAGGGCAAGGACTTCACCGTATTGGCACTGGGGTATAACTAGTGACATTTGGAGGTTTTTAACATGATTAACATCTTGTACGCTGTGATGGATGAACACAAACAGGAATCCTTTGTAGACGATCTTGTGTACGCCCCAGGGGAATATGAGATCATGCTGTTTGAAACCCGCACATGGATTGAGGTGGGAGGCGAGATGCGGGAGTATCCGGAAAGCACATGTATCCTGTACCAGCCGGGGCAGAGGGTTCATTACCGATCGGCAGGCGGGGAACTGGTCTACAGCTGGATCCGCTTTAACTGTGATGAAGAACTGTATCAGAAGGGATTCCTTCCATTTGGCGTACCGGTGTCCTGTCCGGATCTGAGCTGGTATAAGATCTACTGGCAGGCGGTGGCAAACGAAAACTTCTGGCAGCACAGAAGTTCCCAGTATGTGATCGAACAGCTGATGCACATTATCTTTCACCGCCTGCACGACTACGCGTTTCAGGAGGAAGATTCAGGATATCAGGAATCTTTCCTGTCGCTGAGGGAACAGATCTATCAGCATCCGGAACGTCAGTGGACGTTGGAGGAAATGGCCCAGTATGTGAAACTCGGTACGCGCTCCCTGCAGAAGTTCTATAAGAATTTCTTCGGGATCACCTGTATCAACGAGGTTATTTTAAGCAGGACGAACCGGGCGAAACTTTTACTGCTGCGAACGACGAAAAGTATTTCGGAGATCAGCCAGCAGTGTGGTTACAATAATTGGGAACATTTTTCCAGGCAGTTTAAGAGCCGGGAGGGGATGACGCCCACGCAATACCGGAAAGAGCACAGCGGGGCTGCGAAGACGATCAAAGGGGTGTCCCTGTAGTTCGGGATGTATCAATTATAATTCATGATATGTCATTGAAAAAGAACTGTATACCGAGTAAAATATAAAATGAACAAAAATACAAGAATCCGGAGAAACCGTTAACCGGCAGCTCCGGATTTTTTGACAAGAGTGGTGATTGGATTTGAAAAAGATCGTTACAATTAGCAGGCAGTATGGCAGTGGGGGAAGAGAGATCGGGAAAAAGCTGGCGGAGCAGTTCGGTGTACCATTTTACGACAATGAGATCATCTCCAGGGCAGCGAAAGAGACCGGTTTTTCGGAAACTGCTTTCCAGACAGTGGAGGACAAGGCGACAAACAGCCTTTTGTATTCCATTGCCATGGGAATGAACGTGTTTACAAATCAGGATGTGGGATTTGCGGGATTGTCGCTGGATGACCGGATTTTTCTCGCACAGTCCAATGTGATCCGAAAGGTGGCGGACGAGGGTCCATGTGTCATCGTGGGCAGATGCGCGGATTACATATTACGCGATCTTGATGATGTAGTAAATGTCTTTATCAGCGCCGATTTGGATTTTCGGATCCAGCGGTCGATCGAGGTCGATCATATCGCTCCGGAGCACGCGGCTGAGACGGTGGCGAAAAAGGACAAGAGCCGGGGAAACTATTACCGGTATCACACCGGGGACCGATGGGATAACCTGTGTAACTACGCCCTGACGATCCGCAGTGACCTGGCGGGCATTGATAAGACGGTAGAATGTATCAAACAATATGTACAGAGTATGTGAGACATACAGTGACAAGAAAGGATGTAAGTGAGATGAGAAGATGTGTAGCAGGAATGCTGGCTGTGGCAATGTGCGTGACAGTCATGGGGGGAAGCACGGAGGCAGCCGCGGCAGCGAAGCCGAAGCTTTCGAATAAAAAGCTGACGCTGACGGCTGGGAAAACAAAAACGCTGAAGGTAACGAAAGCCAAAGGGGCGAAGATTACCTGGAAGAGTAATAAGAAAAAAGTGGCGGCCGTGAAAAAGAGCGGGAAATACGGGGGAAAGGTTACGGCGAAGGCGAAAGGAAGCGCCGTGATCACATGCAAGGTGAAAGGAAAGAAAACGTATTCGCTGAAATGTAAGGTGACGGTGAAAAAGAAGACGGTACCATCCGTGGTGAAGACAGCGACCCCGTCGACCCCGACCCCGGCGCCGCCACAGACGCAGGCACCGGGAAATACGGCTGTTCCGGGAGGAAATAGTCCGGCGCCGTCAGCACCGGCTTCGGATGATCAGGGGCTGAAACCGGATCTTACTTCAAATAGTATATTGAAGAGATACCAGGGGATTTTCCCGCATATGGGCAGCAGTTTGAACTATAATGGCTGGCGGGGAAATAATGACCTGCAGGATGAGGCGACGATGAAGTTTGTCAAAGAAAACTTTAACAGCTTTACGTTAGAGGACGAGATGAAGCCGACGGGCGTTCTTGGTAACCAGTGGGGTGCTGAACTGATTTCGAAGGAGGAAGCGCTTGAACTTGGATATATTATTCCGGACAATTACACGGAAGATAAAGTGCCAAAACTGAATTTAGCAACGTTGGACAGAATTATAGAGGTGGCGAAGTTCTACGGAATTCAGATGCGCGCGCATGTACTCATGTGGCATCAGCAGACACCGGACTGGTTCTTCTCCAGGAATTATACCGGAGGAAAGGCGGTTACACCGGAGGTTATGGACGCCAGACTGGAGTTCTATGTGCGCACGGTGATGGATCATATGTTGAAACAGGAACAGAAAGTGGCAGGAAAGGCCGGAAGCATCATTTATGCCTGGGATGTGACAAATGAGTATCTCCACCGCGACAATGATCCAACGCCAAAGACATGGATGACGGTTTACGGCGACATGGAACTTCAGCCGACTTATGTGAAGAAAGCATTTGAACTTGCCTATGATACGCTGAAACAGTACGGCGTACAGGATACGGTGACTTTGTTCTACAATGATTATGACACGTATTTCTGCGCGGATGATCTCGTATCGCTCGTGAATTATATCAACGAGGGAGAAGAGGCGAAGATCTGCGGCGGTATCGGTATGCAGACGCATGTCGATGTAGACCGTCCGACGCTGGATGAATACGGCGCGGCGATGGATAAGTTCCTGGCGACCGGACTGGAAGTCCAGGTGACGGAGATGGATGTCACGACGAACTTTGATCCGGATAACGCGAATACCGTTCAGAACAAAGGGCAGACGGACGAAGATCAGGCGAAATATGTCGGAGATCTGATGAAACTGATCGTGACCAAGCAGAAACAGCGTGATAAGACAGTCAGTCCAAAAGGTATCACAGGAATTACGATCTGGGGACTGTGCGATACGTATTCGTGGCGTAAAAACTTTAAACCGCTCCTGTTTGGAAAAGATATAAACGATCCGAAACCTGCGTTCCAGGCATTTATGGATGCGGCGAAGCTTTGGGTAGAGTAATCGTGATCATAAAAGAAAGGAAATTGACACAGAAATGAGAAGACTGATGGCAGGAATGCTTGCGGCGGCGATGTGCGTAACGCTTTTTGCAGGGGCCGGGGATGCTGGTGCAAAGACGGTAAAACCCAAGCTTTCCAAAAAGAAATTGGAGTTGACAGTTGGTTCGAGCAAGACGTTAAAGGTTACAAAGGCCAAAGGCGCCAAACTTACATGGAAGAGCAGCAGTAAAAAGACGGCGGCTGTCAAAAAGAGCGGCAAATACGGCTGTAAAGTGACGGGGAAAAAGAAAGGAAAAGCAACTGTAACGTGTAAAGTAAAGGGAAAGAAGACAGTTACCCTCAAATGCACGGTAAATGTGAAGGCAAAGAAAAAGGTGGTTGACATAAAGACAGCCGCTCCATCCGCCACACCGGTTCCGACGGCACCGGCGGCGAATACATCGGTTCCGTCCGCTTCAGCAGCAGCGTCAGGAAATCCGACGATCCCACCGGTTGTTACCCTGCCGCCGGCGGAAGAGGGAAGCATTCGGAAAGCGTATGAAGGGATCTTCCAGTATATGGGGTCATGTGTGAACTATAATGCAGGCCAGCAGCTACAGGATGCGAAAACGCTTGCGTTTGTGAAGAAACATTTTAACAGTATTACGCTGGAAAATGAGATGAAACCGGATGCGGTCCTCGGCAAAGAGGCAGATCCTCTCACGAAAGAGGAGGCACTGGCGCTGGGGTATGTCGTGCCTGACAATTATACGGAAGCGGTCGTTCCGCGGTTAAAGTTTGAGACGATCGATCAGGTGTTAAAGGTCGCGCATGATAATGGCCTGAAGGTACGCGCGCATACACTCGTATGGCACAGCCAGACACCGGGATGGTTTTTTACCGAGGAATATGCGGACAAAAAAAATACGACACCGGAGATCATGGATGCCAGACTGGAGTTCTATGTGCGTTCGGTGATGAAACATGTGATGGAGAAAGAAAAGGAGCTGACCGGGGAAGCAGGAAGCATCGTCTATGCCTGGGATGTCGTGAATGAGTATCTGCACCGCATGTCATGGGGCCATATTTGGGACAGTGTTTACGGAAATAACGATATGGAACCGTCGTATGTAAAGAAAGCGTTCCAACTGGCATATGATATGGTAAAGCAGTACGGGGTCCAGGACAAGGTGACGCTGTGTTATAACGATTACGACACGTACTTTAATATTGATGATGTCGTGGCGCTCGTGGATTTCATCAATGCCGGTGAAGCGGCGAAGATCTGTAATGGAATCGGTATGCAGAGCCATGTGGATATAACACGCCCGACGTTGGATGAATATGAAGCAGCGCTTGACCGCTTTATGGCAACTGGACTGGAGGTTCAGATCACAGAGTTGGATATTACGATCAACTACGACCATGAAGGGAAGACGTGGCAGTACAAGAATAAAAATGAGACGGATGAGGATCAGGCGGCATTTGTCAAAGATTTTATGCGGCTTGTCGTGAGAAAGCAGAGGGAACGTGATGTAAACGTCAGTCCGAAGGGCATCACGGGTGTCACGATTTGGGGTCTGTATGATACGATTTCATGGCGGGCGCAGAGTTCACCGCTGCTGTTTAAGGACAGCATTGACAGTCCAAAACCGTCCTTCCAGCAATTTTTGGATGCGGCGAAATAAATAACGAAACTATCATTTTTCTTTACAAAACAGGTATCACAACGTATAATAAGTTTGTGGTGCCTGTTTTTTTGAGGGGTATTACGGAAAGATAATGGGGCGGAGGGAGTTCGCTCGCTGGTTTGTGTCTGCGCGCTGCCAGCCGCAAACATCATTTATGTACAATAACAAGCCATGGTACGGAAGTGCCGTACAGAAAAGAGGGAAACGATGAAAAAGATTCGAACGAGGTTTGCACCGAGCCCGACCGGGCGTATGCATGTAGGAAATTTAAGAACGGCGCTCTACGCCTATCTGATCGCGAAACACGAGGGGGGAGACTTCCTGCTCCGCGTGGAGGACACCGATCAGGAACGTTTTGTGGAAGGCGCGCTGGATTTGATATATAAGACGATGGCGGAGGCCGGACTGGAACACGATGAGGGGCCGGACAAGGATGGCGGGTACGGGCCGTACGTCCAAAGTGAACGCACGAAAACCGGCATGTATCTGGAGTACGCGAAGCAGCTTGTGGAAAAAGGAGAGGCTTACTACTGTTTCTGTTCCAAAGAGCGGCTGGAGGAGCTGCGAAAGGATGCCGAAGAGAGCGGAAAAGTGGCGGCCAAATACGATAAGCACTGTCTGTCGCTGTCGAAAGAGGAAGTGGAAGAGAAACTGGCGGCCGGTGTTCCCTATGTCATCCGCCAGAACAACCCGACCGAGGGAGAGACGACGTTTGACGATGTGATCTACGGCGCGATCACGGCTCCGAATGAGGAACTGGATGATATGGTATTGATCAAGGCGGACGGTTATCCTACTTACAATTTTGCCAATGTGGTGGACGACCATCTGATGGAGATCACGCATGTCGTGCGCGGTAATGAATATCTGTCGAGCGCGCCCAAATACAACCGGCTGTACGAGGCGTTTGGCTGGGAGATTCCGGTGTATGTGCACTGTCCGACCATTACCGATGAAACTCATAAAAAACTGGCCAAGCGGCGGGGCGACGCGTCGTTTGAGGATCTGATGGAACTCGGTTTTGTGCCCGAGGCGGTCGTCAATTACGTGGCGCTCCTCGGCTGGAGCCCCTCGGAAGAGGATATTACGGAGGACGGAAAGAGTAAGGAATTTTTCTCCCTCGCGGAACTGATCGAGTCGTTTGACTATAAGCGGATCAGCAAATCGCCGGCGGTATTTGATATCGTGAAACTCCGTTGGATGAACGGGGAATACATCAAGAAGATGGACGACGAGGCCTATTATGAGCGCGCGCTTCCGGTCATCCGGGAGACGGTGAAAAAGGATCTGGATCTGAAAAAGATCGCGGATCTCGTGAAGACGCGGATCGAGGTGTTCCCGGATATTACGGAGAAGATCGACTTTTTCGAGGAACTTCCGGACTATGACATTTCCATGTACACGCATAAGAAGATGAAGACGAATGCGGAAAATTCGCTCGAGGCGCTGAGGGAAATGCTCCCTCTCTTTGAGGCGCTCGCGGACTATTCGATCCCGGCGATCGAGAAGACGGCGATGGATTATGTGGCGCAGAAGGGCTGCAAGAACGGACAGGCGCTCTGGCCGCTGCGCACCGCGGTATCCGGGAAGCAGATGACGCCGGGCGGCGCGTATGAGATCATGGAAATACTGGGGAAGGACGAGTCCCTGCGGAGAATACGCAAGGGCATCGAGTTACTGGAGGAAGCCTGAAAGGAGAAAGAAGCGTATGAGGATGAATTTCAGTGAAGCACAGGACATGGCGATCAGGCATATCGGGGGGCCTTTTATGTGCCTCGCGGGTCCGGGCAGCGGGTAAAACGACGGTTATTACCAACCGGGTCCGGTATTTGATCGAAGAAGAAGGCGTAAACCCTGCCCTCATTTTGGTTGTCACATTTTCCAAAGCGGCTTCCGTAGAAATGCGGGAGCGTTTTGAGGTACTCACGGGAAATAAGCGGCTTCCAATCCGGTTCGGAACGTTTCACTCCCTGTTTTTCCAAATACTGAAAGCGGCGTATCACTATGAAGCGAAGGATATTGTAACGGCGCCGCTCAAATACCGCTTTTTGGAAGAGGCACTGATGGAAACCGAATACGATGATATCGAGGATAAGAAGGAATTTCTGGAAGATGTGGAAAGGGAGATCAGCCGCATCAAGGGCGAGGGGACGGATATCGAACACTATTATTCCACGACCTGCCCGGAGGAAATTTTCCGCCAGATCTACAACGGTTATCAGAGCCGTGTGCAGAAGAACCGCTATCTGGACTTTGACGATATGGTGATGTACACGTATGAGCTGTTCCGGGCGCGGCCCGATATATTGGCGGCCTGGCAGAAGCGGTTTTCGTATATACTGATCGATGAGTTTCAGGACATCAACCGGCTCCAGTACGAGAATATCCGGATGCTTGCCCGGCCGCAAAACAATCTGTTCATCGTCGGCGACGACGACCAGTCGATCTACGGGTTCCGGGGGGCCAGGCCGGATATCATGCTCTCGTTTCCGAAAGAATACGCGGATCTGAAACAGGTTACGATCAGCGGGAATTACCGCTGCCGCGCGCAGATCCTGGAGGCGGCCGCGAGGCTCATTTCCCATAATAAGAAAAGGTATGGCAAGCAGTTAGAGGCGATGCGGGGAGAGGGGGATGCCGTGCATGTGTCGAGGTACGCGAATGTGCTGTCACAGGCTGACGCCGTTGTGCAGAAGATCCGGGCATATTTGCAGGAAGGTACCGGGCCGGAGGAGATCGCGGTTTTGTTCCGGACGGCCAGACAGATGAACGTCCTCTCGAGGAAACTGATGGAGTACAATATTCCGTTTGTGATGAAGGATGCGATGCCGAACGTGTTTGAGCACTGGATTGCCAAAGATTTGATCACGTATCTCAAACTGGCACAGGGAGAGAGGGACCGCTCCCATTTTCTCAAAATCGCCAACCGGCCCAGGCGCTATATCAGCCGGGCGGCGTTCGGGGCGCAGGACATGTCATTTGGTATGCTGTACGAATATTACCGGGACAAGCCGTATATGTGCGAGCGCATCAACACGTTGCAGAATGATCTGTTCGCGATGAAGACGATGACGCCGTACAGTGCGCTCGATTATATTTACCAAGTCATCGGTTATCACGATTTTTTGTGTGAATACGCGGCAGAGCGGAATGTGTCAGTGGGTGACTGGGAGGAGGTCGTGGAGGAACTGAAAGAGGACGCTTCGGAGTTTGACACCGTGCAGGCGTGGTTTGCCCATATCGAGGAGTACGGGCGCCAGCTCGAGGAGCGCCGCCGATTTGGCGGGGAACGCCGCCGATATGGTGGGGATCGCCGTCGGAGTGGCGGGGAATACCGCAGCCATGAGAGAGGGGGGAGTGGCCCGCAGGGAGGGAATGCGGAGGCGGCAGGAGATTCCGGGGACGATGGGCGCGGCGTCGCGATTATGACGATGCACGCCTCGAAAGGTCTGGAGTTCGATGTGGTGTTTCTGCCCGACTTGAACGAGGCGGTTGTGCCATACCAGCGCTCGGTGGAGGATGGGAATCTGGAAGAAGAGAGACGGCTTTTGTATGTGGCGATGACGAGGGCGAGGGAGCATCTTTATTTATCTTACACGGCAGAGAGGTTCCATAAGGAAATGGAGCCGTCTCGGTTTATAGAGGAGATCAGGAGGAAAACAAATTGACACTGGATAAACTGGAAATAGGCAGACGGGCGAAGATCACGGCAGTCCATGGACAGGGGGCGCTGCGGGACAGGCTTTTGGATATGGGCCTCACGCCGAGGACGGAAGTGATGGTGCGGAAAGTCGCGCCGATGGGCGATCCGATCGAGATCATGTTGCGGGGATATGAACTGACACTCCGGTGCGAGGACGCGGAGATGATCGAAATTGACGTGTAAGGCGGAAAGAGGGCCAGGGAACGGCCGAATAAGGTCAAAGAGAGTCGGGGACAGAGTGACCTGGGAAAGCGTTCGGCCTGTGGAGTGAAGGGAGTACACATATGGAGGTATGAGATGAAGTTTGCACTGGCAGGAAATCAGAATTGTGGAAAAACAACACTTTTTAACCAGCTTACAGGAGCAAATCAGCATGTCGGGAATTTCCCGGGCGTGACGGTGGACAGCAAGGTGGGGAAGATCCGGGGGACGAGTGACGAAGTGGTCGATCTGCCGGGGATCTATTCTCTTTCCCCGTATACGCAGGAGGAGATCGTGACCCGGGATTTTCTGACGAAAGAACATCCCGACGGCATTATCAACATCATTGACGCTACCAATATCGAGCGCAATTTTTATCTGACGCTGCAGCTGATCCAGCTGGATATTCCGATGGTGATCGCGCTGAACATGATGGATGAGGTCCGGGCGAACGGCGGGACGATCAAGGTCAATGCGCTGAAAGAGGAACTGGGCGTGCCGGTCGTGCCTATTTCGGCCAGCAAAAATGAGGGCGTGGATGAACTGATCGATACGGCGTTAAAGACGGCGAAGGCGAAGAGGAAACCGAAGCGGCAGGACTTCTGTTCGGGTCCGGTACACCGCACGCTTCATGCCGTGGCGCACCTGGTCGAGGATCATGCCGAAAATATCGGTATTCCCGCGGCCTTCGTGGCGTCGAAACTGGTGGAGCGCGATGAGCCGCTGCTGGCGTCGCTCGAACTATCCGAAAATGAGATCGATATGATCGAGCACAGTGTCACCGAAATGGAAGGCGAAATGAAAACTGACCGCAAGGCGGCTATTGCTGACATGCGGTATACGTTTATAGATAAAATCGTAAAGGATGCGGTCGTCAAGCCGAAAGAGAGCCTGCAGCACGCCAGGAGTGTGAAAATCGACCGGGTTTTGACGAATAAGTATCTGGCGATACCCATTTTTCTCAGCATCATGTTTCTGATCTTCGCGCTGACGTTTGGCTCGGTCGGAAGCTGGCTGTCGGATCTGCTCGGGGAGGGGATCGATGCGGTCAGCGCGTTTGTGGAGCAGGGCATGAACCGGCTGCAGGTGAACCCTGTCGTGTGCTCCCTTGTCGTAAACGGGATCATTACCGGTGTGGGGAGCGTGCTGTCATTTGTGCCGGTCATTGTCATCCTGTTTTTCTTTTTATCGATTCTGGAGGACAGCGGGTATATGGCCAGGGTCGCGTTTGTCATGGATAAACTGCTCCGGAAGATTGGACTTTCGGGAAGGAGTTTTGTGCCGATGCTCATCGGGTTCGGCTGCACGGTTCCGGCTGTCATGTCCGCGCGCACGCTGTCAAGCGAGCGCGACCGCAAGATGACGATACTGCTCACGCCGTTCATGAGCTGCAGCGCGAAGCTGCCGATCTACGGAATCTTTACGCTGACTTTTTTCCCGCGGTACCGCGGGCTGGTGATGATCGCCCTCTATCTGACGGGTATTCTGATGGCGGTATTGTGCGGGCTTATTTTTAATAAGACGCTGTTTCGCGGAAAACCGGTGCCGTTTGTGATGGAACTGCCGAATTACCGACTGCCGAGCGCGAAAAGTGTCGGTATGCTTTTGTGGGATAAGGCAAAGGATTTTATTACGAGGGCATTTACCATTATTTTTGTGGCGTCTATCGTGATCTGGTTTTTGCAGACATTTGATATACGGTTCAATGTGGTGGAGGACAGCGCGGACAGTATGCTGGCCTCGATCGGGCATGTTCTGACGCCGGTGTTTGCGCCGCTCGGGATTGCGGACTGGCGTATGTGCACGTCTCTTGTCGTCGGGTTTACGGCGAAGGAGGCGGTGGTCAGCTCGGCGGCCGTTTTGATGGGGACGACTACGGCGATGCTGCCCGATGTGCTGGCGGAAGTGTTTTCTCCGGCGACGGCGTTTGTCTTTCTGATCTTTACGCTGCTCTATACGCCATGTGTGGCGGCGATTTCTACGGTGGCGAAAGAACTGAACCGGAAATGGGCGGTCTTCGTCGTGGTTTTCCAGATCGGCGTGGCCTGGATCGCGGCGTTTGCGGTGAGGGGTCTGGTGGGGGTGTTTTAAGATGATATGAGGAGGGTTTATGGAGACAGGAAAGAAGATGATAACTCTTTATCATGGTTCAAAATCGGGGATCCGCGGGGAGATCGCTCCGATTAGCCGGGAGCGCTGTGATTTTGGCAAGGGGTTTTATATGGGAACGGACCGCGCGCAGCCACTTACGCTGATCTGTAATTATCCAAAGGCTATCCTATATACACTACGTGTCGATCTGTCAAATTTAAACATTTATGACGTGCAGGTTGGGATGGAGTGGGCGCTGCTTATCGCGTTTCATCGTGGAAAGATGAGAGGTTTGAAACATGAAAAAATCTTCAAGCGTTTTGAGGATGTAAGGAATCGCTTTGATATGATAATCGGTTATATTGCCGATGATAGGATGTTTGTTGTCCTGGACCGCTTTTTTAACGGTGAGATCACGGATATTGCGCTGGTCAATAGCCTTTCCGCGTTGAAACTGGGAAAACAATATGCTGCGCTGACAGAGAAAGCGTGTAAACAGATAGAGATCGTGGAACAACAGGTAATATCAGAAGATGAGCGCGAAAAGCGAAAACAGGAGAGTGAAGAAAACCGTTCGAAAGGTATTGCGCTGGCAGATGAAATTTGCCGCAAATATCGTCGTGAAGGACGTTTCTTTGACGAAATCTTAGAGGCAGGTGGTTGAAATGGAGAATTTTACTCTTGAAAAACGCCAGCTCTGTGATATACAGGGAAGGTTATTTGAACTTGCGCTGAAAATGGGGTATGATTGTCCGTCATTTATAGATGCTTTTATGAACAGTCGTTCTGCCGCTGCGCTGGATGATGTTTATGACCGGTTACAGTGGGCAGGAGAAGAGTATATACTGGAAGAGCTAGATGAGGAAGCGCATGGATTAAAAAGGGCGGGCATCACCTATGACATAGAAGTTATGTACTGGGCCGGGTATACGTACCGCTACTGGCACTATTATACGAACGAATGCAGTCGGGAAATCTATCAGATCGCGGATGCGGAGACAATGAAAGAGTGCTGGCCTGGGTTTCACACACTGGATGTGGAAATGGCGATCGATGATCTGAAAGAGATTTACAGACAGAAATGTGAAAACATACGGGGCGGCGGAAAATAGATAGCCAAAAAGTGGTTGAAATGTAACAATGGATGGCTTATAATGAAAGAAAATGCCAGTCGAATGAAGTATCGACAGAATCAGGAGGATAGGAATCATGGGGAATGCAAAAGAAAGCGTAAAAGCGGCGATTGAGAGCGGAAAGACGGTGTTGGGGATCGAGTTTGGTTCTACGAGGATCAAGGCGGTCCTGATCGGGGAAAAGAATGAACCGATCGCGTCCGGCAGCCATGAATGGGAAAACCAGTTGGAAAATGGAATTTGGACATACAGTCTGGATGATATTTGGGCGGGGCTGCAGGATAGTTATACGAAGCTTGCAAAAGATGTGGAGACGACGTACGGAACGGTGCTCACGACTGTGGGAGCCATTGGGTTCAGCGCGATGATGCACGGATATATGGTATTTGACAAGGAGGATAATCTTCTCGTGCCATTCCGCACATGGCGAAATACGATCACGGGAGAAGCTTCGGAGAAGCTGACGGAGATGTTCCAGTATAATATTCCGCAGAGATGGAGTATTGCCCATTTGTATCAGGCGATCCTCAACGGGGAAGAGCATGTTAAGGATATCGTGTTCCAGACGACACTGGCGGGGTATATCCACTGGAAGCTGACTGGTGAAAAAGTACTCGGAGTCGGTGATGCTTCGGGTATGTTCCCGATCGACATACAGACGAAGAAGTTTGACGGGAATATGATCGCTAAATTTGATGAGGCAGTAGCCGGAAAAGGATTTTCATGGAAATTAAGTGAGATTCTTCCGAAAGTTCTCGCGGCTGGTGAGGCAGCGGGTACGCTGACCGAAGAAGGGGCAAAACTGCTCGATGTGTCGGGAAATCTGAAAGCAGGGATTCCGCTTTGTCCGCCGGAAGGGGATGCCGGGACCGGGATGGCTGCGACGAACAGCGTGGCGGTAAGGACGGGAAATGTTTCTGCCGGTACTTCGGTATTTGCGATGATCGTTTTGGAGAAAGAGCTGTCGAAGGTGTATCCAGAGATTGATCTTGTGACGACGCCATCCGGGGATCTGGTAGGTATGGTTCACTGTAATAACTGTACATCGGATCTGAATGCGTGGGTGAACCTGTTTAAGGAATTTGCTGATAGTTTTGGCATAAAAACCGATATGAATCAATTGTTCTCCACGTTATACAATAAGGCGCTGGAGGGCGATGCAGACGGAGGCGGACTTCTTGCATATAATTATTTCTCGGGCGAGCCTATTACCGGATTTGAGCAGGGACGTCCAATGATCGCGCGCACGCCGGACAGCAAATTTAATCTGGCTAACTTTATGCGGGTGAATCTGTTTACGTCGCTCGGCGCGCTGAAAGTGGGACTGGATATACTGCTGAAGCAGGAAGGCGTCAAGGTGGATAAAATACTGGGCCACGGAGGACTGTTTAAGACGAAGGGCGTCGGACAGAAGATCATGGCGGCTGCCATGAACGCGCCGGTATCGGTTATGGAGACAGCCGGAGAAGGCGGTGCGTGGGGGATTGCCCTGTTAGCTTCCTATATGAAGAACAAAAAGGCCGGGGAGACGCTTGATACCTATCTGGATGAACAGATCTTTGCCGGCTCGGAAGGTGTTTCGATGGAGCCGGATCCGGTGGATGTCAAAGGGTTTGATGCGTTTATCGAGCGGTATAAAGCCGGACTTCCGATCGAACATGCGGCAGTTGAGCATTTGAACTAGTTCCGGGTTATGGAGAATGAATTTTTACCCATGTCCAGGGAGGATATGGAAAAGAGGGGCTGGGATCAGTGTGATTTCGTTTATGTCATCGGAGATGCGTATGTCGATCATTCTTCGTTCGGTCACGCCATCATCAGCCGGCATTTAGAAGCGCATGGTTACAAGGTGGGCATTATTTCCCAGCCGGACTGGAAGTCAGATGAGAGCATCGCGGTACTCGGTGAACCGCGCCTTGCGTTTCTCGTGAGCAGCGGCAATATGGATTCGATGGTTAACCATTACACGGTGAATAAGAAACGGCGCGCGTCCGACAGCTACTCGCCGGGCGGCGCAGCCGGAAAACGGCCCGATCATGCGGCAGTCGTCTATTCGAACCTCATCCGCAGAACCTTTAAGAAGACACCGGTCATCCTCGGCGGGATCGAGGCGAGCCTGCGGCGGCTGGCGCACTATGATTACTGGTCGGATCAGGTGAAGCGTTCGATCCTGCTCGATTCCGGTGCGGATCTCATCTCGTATGGGATGGGAGAGCACAGCATTCTGGAAATTGCAGAGGCGCTGGATGGCGGCATGGATGTGAAAGATATTACGTATGTCCCCGGGACGGTGTACCGGACGAAAGAAGGCGCGGATGTATATAATGCCTGTGTCCTGCCATCCTATGAAGAGATCATACAGGACCCGCGAAAATATGCCGAGAGTTTTATGGTCCAGTATGAAAATACGGATCCTTATACGGCAAAAGCGCTTGTTGAGCGGTATCCCGGGAAGGTTCTTGTCGTGCAGAACCCGCCGTCGATGCCGCTCCATGTGCAGGAGATGGATGATGTGTATTCGTATCCATATGCCGGGCGCGAACATCCGAGCTACGCGGCTGCCGGCGGTGTCCCGGCCATCCGGGAGGTCAAATTCAGCTTGACAAGCTGCCGCGGCTGTTTTGGCGGCTGTCATTTCTGTGCGCTGACGTTCCATCAAGGGCGCATCGTACAGGTCCGCAGCCATGAGTCCATTCTGGCAGAGGCGGAGAGGATGACGAGGGATCGGGATTTTAAAGGATATATCCACGATGTCGGCGGGCCGACGGCGAATTTTCGGCATCCGTCGTGCGCCAAACAGGAAGCACACGGTGTCTGTGTGAAAAAACAGTGTCTGTATCCGAAACCGTGTGCGAACCTGAATGCCAGCCATAAGGATTATGTAAAGCTTCTCAGGAAGTTGCGGAAGCTGCCGAACGTGAAGAAAGTGTTTGTGCGTTCCGGTATCCGGTTTGACTATGTGATGGCGGATTCGGACGATACGTTTTTGCGGGAATTATGCGAGCATCATATCAGCGGCCAGCTGCGGGTGGCACCGGAACATGTTTCGAATGCGGTGCTCCGTGCGATGGGAAAGCCGGAACATGCCGTGTATGAGTCGTTTTTACGGCGGTATGAAAACGTGAACCGGAAGACGGGAAAGGCGCAGTATGCCGTGCCTTATCTCATGTCTTCCCATCCGGGTTCTACGCTGAAGGAAGCGGTGGAACTTGCTGAATATGTGCGCGATCTCGGGTACATGCCCGAGCAGGTACAGGATTTTTACCCGACGCCGGGGACCATTTCTACCTGTATGTATCATACGGGGCTGGACCCGCGCACGATGAAGCCGGTCTATGTGCCGAAATCCCCGCGGGAAAAGGCGATGCAGCGCGCGTTGATCCAGTACCGGAAACCGGAAAACTACGAACTTGTGAAAGAGGCGCTCCACCGGGCGGGGAGGACGGATCTCATCGGGTTTGGAGAGAAGTGTCTCATTCCGCCGCGGAAGATGAGGAAAGGGCGGTCTGGGGGGACTGCGAAAGATCGGGAAGGCAACGGACGACGCGTGCGAAAACGGGTTTCAGTAGAACAGGACCGAGGGCCGGAGCGCCCCATGAAAGATCGGCCGGGAAACGGGAGAGGGCCGGAGCGCCCCGTGAAAAATCGGCCGGGAAACGGGCGAGGGAAGAGTGTCAGAAAGCAGGAAAGAAAAGGAAACAGGAAATAAATGGGAAAAACAGTGAGTGAAGAAAGAAATGAGGGTTGAGTTGAAATGAAGATATTAGTGACAGGTGGCGCCGGATTTATCGGCGGAAATTTTGTGCATCATATGGTAAATAAGTATCCGGAAGATCAGATCATCAATCTGGACCTGCTTACGTATGCAGGCAATCTGGAGACACTGAAACCGGTAGAGGACAAGCCGAATTACAAATTTGTGCGCGGGGATATCGCTGACCGCGATTTTGTGATGGATCTGTTTGACAGAGAGCGGCCGGACTTTGTTGTCAATTTTGCCGCAGAGAGCCATGTTGACCGTTCGATCACGGATCCGGGTGTCTTTGTGAGGACAAATGTTATGGGAACCCAGGTGCTTTTGGACGCGTCGAAGGAATATGGCGTCAAGCGTTATCATCAGGTATCGACCGATGAGGTTTACGGCGATCTGCCGCTTGACCGGCCGGATCTCTTTTTCCATGAAGATACGCCGCTCCACACGTCAAGTCCTTATTCGTCGAGTAAGGCGAGTGCCGATCTTTTTGTCCTCGCCTATGAGCGCACGTACGGACTGCCAGTTACGATTTCACGCTGTTCCAATAATTACGGCCCCTATCATTTTCCGGAGAAGTTCATCCCGCTCATTATTTCTAGGGCGCTGGCAGATGAAAAGATTCCGGTATATGGGAAAGGCAATAACGTACGAGACTGGCTGCACGTATCCGACCACTGCGAGGCGATCGACCTGATCCTGCGTCAGGGAAAGCCGGGCGAAGTTTACAATGTGGGGGGGCATAATGAGAAAACAAATCTGGAAGTTGTGAAAACGATACTGGCTGCGTTAGATAAGCCGGAAAGCCTGATTGAGTTCGTGACAGACCGTCTGGGACATGATCTGCGCTATGCGATCGATCCGACGAAACTGGAGACGGAACTTGGCTGGAAGCCGAAATATACGTTTGAGACAGGTATCCGCCAGACGATCGACTGGTATTTGGAGAACCGCGAGTGGTGGGAAAATATCATCAGTGGTGATTACGCAGATTATTTCGAGAAGATGTACGGGGAGGATTTGGCAGAATGAAAGTGCTGGTAACTGGTGTTGGAGGACAGCTCGGTCATGATGTCGTGCGGGAACTGGAACAGCGCGGGCATGAGGTGACCGGCGTCGGACGCGAAGAGATGGATATCACTGACGCGGAAAAAGTGAGAAAGATCATCCGGGACTGTGTGCCGGATGCCGTGATTCACTGCAGCGCGTATACAGCGGTGGATCGTGCAGAGGATGAAGCCGATCAATGCCGTAAAGTAAATGTGGAAGGGACGAAAAACATCGCTGAAATCTGTGCGGAACTGGATTGCAAGATGATCTATATCAGCACCGATTTCGTGTTTTCCGGGGAGGGAGAGCGTCCCTGGGAGACGGATGATGCAGCCGGCCCGATCAGTGTATACGGAAGGACAAAATATGAGGGAGAAGACGAGGTTAAATCGAGATTAGATAAGTTTTTTATCGTGCGTATTTCCTGGGTGTTTGGGAAAAACGGAAATAACTTTGTCAAGACAATGCTCCGCATCGGAAAAGAGAACGGCGCCGTGAAGGTGGTAGACGATCAGATCGGTTCCCCCACCTATACGCGTGATATGGCAGTTCTTCTCGCGGACATGGTGCAGACGGAAAAATACGGTGTGTACCACGCGTCCAATGAGGGCTTTTGCAGCTGGTATGACTTTGCGAAGGAGATCTTCCGATTGGCAGGGATGGACGACGTTTCAGTAACGCCGATTACGAGCGATCAATTTCCGGCAAAAGCTAAACGCCCATTTAACAGCCGGATGAGCAAAGAAAAATTGGTTAAGGAGGGATTTAACAAGCTTCCCTCCTGGCAGGATGCGTTGAAGAGGTATCTGCAGGAATTGGGTGTATCCGGTTCCTAATGATACCGGCACGTTTCCGTTGGCACGTTTCCTTTGGCAAAGTATTCTTTCTTATATGAAGAACCGTAATGCCCTTCCGGAGCCAGTTTTCCACATTTTGTACAAACATATACCGAGATCACCGATTTCGGTTTTTCAAATTCAGCCGTTTCATAGCGGCTGTTTATTTTTTCCATGATCGCCTTCCAGATCGCCTTGTGGAACGTTGTGTTTGTCTGCTTTTCACTGGCGTCAAAACCGCCCCAGATGCCGGCTGTCAGGTACGGGGTATAGCCGACAAACCAAAGGTCTTTATTATCCGTGGTCGTTCCGGTCTTTCCGGCCAGCGGCATCTGCAGGTTGTCAAACCGGACAGCAGTACCAGTGCCGGATTTCACGACATCCTGCATGGCATCGGTGAGGAGCCAGGCAGTGGAATCTTTCATCACCTGTTTGCTCGTCGGCGTCGTATACGTTACGCTTTCATTTCCATTGACATCGATTTCTGTCACTTTGGAAGGAGCCTTGTTCAATAGGACATTACCGTCGTGGTCGATGACTTTTGTATAAAAGGTAGGTTTATTGTATACGCCACCGTTGGCGATGCTGGCAAAACCGGAAGTTAATTCAAGATTAGATACGCCTTTTGTCAGCCCTCCCAGTGCCATAGGAAGCGCAATATCTGTAAAGATTTTTCCGCTCGAGTCCGTGTAGCTGTCAACCAATGAGGTGAAACCCAGATTTAATAAATAATCATAACCTATTTTGGGTGTTACCTGCTGCAAAGTCTTGACGGCGATAACGTTCATCGAGTCTGCAATCGCGGTCCGCATCGTGACATCTCCGCGATAACCGGTGTACCAGTTTTTCACAAGGCGTTTTGTCCCTGGATACTCATAGGGTTCGTCTTTCTGCACCGTGGCCAGTGTCATGGCGGCGGTGTCCAGCGCGGGCAGATAAGTGGAGAGTACTTTAAAGGTGGAGCCGGGCTGCCGCAGTGAAGTGGTCGCGCGGTTGAGCGTGCGGCTCGCCGTTTTTTCCCCACGTCCCCCCGTGATCGCCTTTACCTGGCCGGTATGCTGGTCGAGGATCAGGAAGGATACCTGCGGCTGGATCACATATTCAATTTTTTCGCCGTCCACGGTCTTTCCTTTACTCATGGCCTTTTTGTACGTTTTAATATACTTGTCAGCTCCTTTTTTATCGGAATAGTAAAGACTGATGATCATATTTTTCTTTTTGGCAAACCAGTTGATCATCGTACCTGCGTTGTAGTTTGAAGCTTTTCCGTTCTCGTCAGTCACGGTCAGCTGGTAGCTGAGCTGATAGGTGGAATCAGCCGGATAGTAGGATTCGGTGTTGATGATCTTATCACAGATCTTCTGCATCGACGAATCCTGTGTGGAATAGATCGTCAGCCCGCCGCGGTAGAGGGCGTTATACGCCTGTGTCTCGGTGTAGCCGAGTTCTTCTTTCATGTCGGTGATGATCTGGTCGATGAGTGAATCCGTAAAGAACGATGTGGCGGTCTGTCCCTGTATCGTTTCTTTATTTACCGATTTAATGCGGGCATAGACTTTGTCGGCCATCGCCTCATCGTATTCTTCCGATGTGATGTATCCCTGTTCTTTCATATAAGAAAGGATTGTGAGCCGTTTTTTTCCGTTCATTTTTGGATGGGTGATCGGATTGTAGCCGGAAGGGTTCTGTGTGATGCCGGCGAGCACGGCCGATTCCGAAATCGTCAGTTCAGAGACGTCTTTTCCGAAATACCGCTTGGAAGCAGCTTGTACACCGAGCGTGTTCTGCCCTAAGTTGATCGTATTCAGGTAGTATTCCATAATCTGCTTTTTCGACAGCTTGTTTTCCAGCTGGATGGCCAGATACTGTTCCTGGATCTTTCGTTCGATCTTCTGTATGAGCGTCGTCTCTTCCCCGCCGCCGAACACCTGGTTTTTTAACAGCTGCTGCGTCAGCGTGCTGGCGCCCTGGTGAAATTCCCCGCCGGTCGATAAACCGGTATAGACGGCGCGGAAAATCCCCCGCAGGTCGATGCCGTCGTGCGTCCAAAACCGCTCATCCTCGATGGCGACAAACGCGTTCTGCAGATGGATGGGGATCTTATCGAGCGTCGTGTACTCGCGGTTGGCCTCTTTGCCCACGAGCGTCTGCACGAGCTTTCCCTTTGAATTTAAAATTTTGGTGGCGTAGCCGTCCGGCACGACATTGATGGATTCGATGCTCGGGGCCGTTTCCATCAAGCCGTTGACCGCGCCGGCCAGAGCACTGATCCCGATGACCGCGCATACGACAAATACGATGAGGAACAACCGGGAAGCGATCACTTTTGCTTTGTGTATCCGATGCGTGGCGGGCGATTTGAGAGCTTTCGTCTTTGCCAACGCGTGTTTTTTACTGAAATTCATGCGCTGAAAACCTTCCTTTTATATGATAATGAAGTAACCTGTTTTGTGCCTGAATACTATTATTATATCAAAAATACTTGCAAAGGAAAAGAAAAATTAGTAAACTATTGTAAAGAATCACATGACAAATGGCGAAAGGAATCGAAAACGATGTGTTCACCTCTGAAAATAGTCCGGGAGGGCGCCACGGGAGAAGTGGTGGAAAAGAAATCCCGCTTTATCGCCCAGGTATTTCCGGTGAAAACCGAAGAAGAAGCGCTGGAGCATTTGGCCGGCGTGCGGAAGAAACATTATGACGCGAGACACAACTGTTTTGCCTACGTGATCGGGGAGAAAAACGAGACGGAGAGGTGCAGCGATGACGGGGAGCCTTCCGGCACGGCCGGGCGCCCGATCCTGGATGTGATCACCGGGCGCGGGATCCACGATGTGCTCGTCGTGGTGACCAGGTATTTCGGCGGGACGCTGCTGGGAACGGGGGGACTCGTGCGGGCGTATTCGGCTGCCGCGAAGCAGGGGCTTGACAACTGCGTGGTCGTCGAAAAACGGAGAGGGTATTATGTGACGGTCACGACCGATTACACCGATCTCGGCAAGGTCCAGTATATCGCTGCCGAACAGGGTCTTGCGGAAGAACACGCCGATTACGCGGAAGATGTGGAACTGGTTTATACGATCCCCGAAGAACAAGTGGCGGCGTTTGAAAAGCAGGTGACAGAAAAGACGGCCGGCAAAGGAAAGGTAGAACGAGGTGACGAGACGTGGATCTACTTGAATATATGAATGAAAAAAATAAGGAGAAAGAAGCGCCCCTGGCTTCCCGGCTGCGGCCGGGAACGCTCGACGAGGTGGTCGGACAGGAGCATATCATAGGAAAGGACAAGCTGCTTTACCGGGCGATCCAGGCCGATAAGCTCAGCTCGATCCTTTTGTTCGGCCCGCCGGGTACCGGAAAGACGACGCTCGCTAAAGTGATCGCGGGGACGACGAAGGCGGAGTTTTTGCAGATCAACGCCACCGCCGCCGGAAAAAAAGATATGGAAGCGGTCGTGGCAAAGGCCAAAGAGAACATGGGAATGTACGGGCGGAAGACGATCCTGTTTATCGACGAGATCCACCGCTTCAATAAGGGCCAGCAGGATTACCTTCTGCCCTTCGTGGAGGACGGCACCGTGATCCTCATCGGGGCCACCACGGAGAATCCGTATTTTGAGGTAAATGGGGCGTTGATCTCCCGTTCCATTATTTTTGAACTGCATCCGCTCTCGGAAGAAAATATAAAGACGCTGTTGCGGCGGGCCGTTACCGACGAGGAAAAGGGGCTCGGGAGCTATCACGCCGTGATCGAGGAAGACGCGCTCTCGTTTCTCGCGGACATCAGCGGCGGCGACGCGCGGATGGCGCTCAATGCCATCGAATTGGGCGTGCTGACGACGGAGCGCGCGGAGGACGGCGTCATCCATATTACGGTGGATGTCGCGGAGGAGTGTATCCAGAAGCGCGTTCTGCGCTATGATAAAACAGGAGATAACCACTATGACACGATTTCCGCGTTCATCAAAAGTATGCGCGGTTCCGATCCGGACGCGGCGATCTACTATCTGGCGCGCATGCTCTACGCCGGGGAGGATGTCAAATTTATTGCCCGCAGGATCATGATATGCGCAGCGGAGGACGTGTCGAACGCCGATCCGCAGGCGCTCGTCGTTGCCGTACAGGCAGCGCAGGCCGTCGAGAGGATCGGCATGCCGGAGTCGCAGATCATACTGGCGCAGGCGGCGTCCTATGTGGCGTGCGCGCCAAAGAGCAATTCCGCCGTTACGGCGATCGGCGCGGCGATGGAGTACGTATCCACCCATCCGGAACATAAGATCCCGCCGTATCTTCAGGACTCCCACTATAAGGGGGCGGCGAAGCTCGGCCGGGGCATCGGCTATCAGTACGCCCACGACTTTGAGAACCATTATGTGGATCAGCAGTATCTGCCGGATGAGATTCGGGACATGAAATTTTATGAACTGTCGGACATGGGCATGGAAAAGGTGTTAAAAGAACATTTAACAGCCATCAAGAAGGGAGGTCCTCATGGAAAAAGAGAGGAATGAGATCGGTCAGGAACAGATGGAGGAACGAACGGAAGAACAGAACGGGAAAGCGAAAAGTTCGTATCCGAAAGGCACCCGTATCATCGCCGGTGTGGGGGCGGTGCTGCTCGTGCTCATGTATGTGGTCACGCTGATCGCGGCACTGACGACTTCGCCGGCGTCAAGCGGATTATTTAAGGCGTGTCTGGGCGGTTCGATCCTGCTTCCCATTATGCTGTGGTTATATATACGGTTTGCAAAGCTTTTGAACAAATAGGAAGGGAACGGGAGCAATATGTTTGAAATATTAGCAAGAGAAGGAAAAGCGAAACAGGGCGTGTTCCACACGCCGCACGGAGACATCCAGACGCCGGTTTTCATGAATGTGGGGACGGTGGCGGCCATCAAGGGCGCTGTATCGACGATGGATCTAAAGGAGATCGGCACGCAGGTGGAACTGTCAAATACGTATCATCTCCATGTGCGCCCGGGGGATGACGTGATCCGCCAGCTGGGCGGACTGCACCGATTCATGAACTGGGACAGGCCGATCCTCACCGATTCCGGCGGTTTTCAGGTATTCTCCCTCGCCGGGCTTCGCAGGATCAAAGAAGAGGGCGTATATTTCCAGTCCCATATCGATGGCAGAAAAATTTTTATGGGGCCGGAAGAGAGCATGCAGATCCAGTCAAATCTAGCGTCAACGATCGCGATGGCGTTTGATGAGTGTGCCCCGCACCCGGCGACACGGGATTACATGGAGGCGTCGGTAGCGCGGACGACGAGGTGGCTCGAGCGCTGCAAGGTAAAAATGCGGGAGCTGAATGACAGGGAGGACACCATCAACCAAAAGCAGCTGTTGTTCGGCATCAATCAGGGCGGGACGTTTGAGGACATCCGTATCCGCCATGCACAGCAGATCCGGGAGATGGATCTCGACGGCTACGCGGTCGGAGGGCTTGCGGTCGGGGAGAGCCACGAAGAGATGTACCGCATTCTGGATGCGGTCGTGCCGGAGCTGCCGGCGGAAAAGCCGGTGTATCTCATGGGGGTCGGCACGCCGCAGAACATACTGGAGGCCGTGGAACGCGGCGTGGATTTTTTTGACTGCGTGTATCCCGCGAGAAACGGCAGGCATGGACACGCTTATACAAATTTTGGGAAAATGAATCTGATGAACAAACGGTTTGAACTGGATGAGCGGCCGATCGAGGAGGGCTGCCAGTGTCCGGCGTGCCGCCATTATACACGCGCCTACATCCGGCATCTGCTAAAAGCAAAAGAAATGCTGGGACTTCGATTATTGGTCTTGCATAATCTTTATTTTTATAATACAATGATGAGTGAGGTTCGCGAAGCGATCGGAACGAATTGTTTTGCGTCATATAAAAAGAAGAAGATAGATTTAATGGCATCTGGAGAGTATTAGATCTTTGATTCGAGACTAGGAGGTACTTAGAATGGGAACAGTAGGTATGCTGATCTACGTGGTTGTGATCATTGGAGCGTTTTATTTTATCGCGATCCGTCCGCAGCGGAAACAGGAGAAGGAGCGCCAGGCGATGGTGGCAAGCGTCGAGGTCGGTGACAGTATCCTTACGACGAGTGGTTTTTACGGCGTGATCATAGACATGACGGACGATGTCGTCATCGTTGAGTTCGGAAGCAATAAAAACTGCCGCATTCCGATGAAAAAAGAAGCGATCGTCGAAGTGGAAAAAGCAAAAGACGCCGGATTATGATGGGAAGGATGGAGATTTTGGCATGAAGGGAATTATATTAGCCGGTGGTTCCGGCACGAGGTTGTATCCGCTGACGATGGTGACGTCAAAACAGTTATTGCCGGTGTACGATAAACCGATGATCTATTACCCGCTCTCGACGCTCATGCTGGCCGGGATCCGGGAGATCCTGATCATTTCCACGCCGGTTGATCTGCCGAATTTTGAGCGGCTGCTCGGTGACGGCTCCAATTTCGGCATCCATCTGGAGTATAAAGTCCAGCCGAGTCCCGATGGACTGGCTCAGGCGTTCCTGATCGGCGAGGAATTTATTGACGGCGAGGCGTGCGCGATGGTGCTCGGCGACAATATCTTTTACGGGAGCGGACTGGGAAGTCATCTGCGGGAAGCGGCGGCGCGCGAAAACGGCGCCACAGTATTTGGCTATTATGTCGATGACCCGGAGCGTTTCGGTATCGTGGAATTTGACGGGGACGGCAGAGCGGTCTCGGTCGAAGAAAAACCGGAACATCCGAAATCCAATTACGCGGTGACGGGGCTTTATTTTTACGATAACCGCGTTGTGGAAATGGCGAAAAAGGTAAAGCCGTCAGCACGCGGTGAGCTGGAGATCACTGATCTGAACCGCATGTATCTGGAAGAGGGCGCGCTGAACGTCATCACGCTCGGGCGCGGTTACGCCTGGCTGGATACCGGGACGATGGACGCGCTGGCCGATGCGAGCGAATTTGTCAAAGTGATCGAAAAGCGGCAGGGCATCATGCTGTCGGCAATCGAAGAGATCGCGTATAAGAATGGGTGGATCGACAAGGAGAAGCTGCTGGCGTCCGCTGATCTATACGGAAAGTCAAGCTACGGCAAACATCTGAGACAGGTGGCGGACGGCAGGATCTTATATTAAATTTTCATTTGTTTCCAAAATTTGCAGAGCGATACATTGTATAATCACCTCAATTCAGGCAAGACTATTTATAAAACTTGAATTGAGGTGATTTACATGTTTTATAAGGAAAAAGGATTTTATATATCGCTCATATGCGGGATCGTGTGCCTGGCAGCATTTAGCTTCATCTGTATGAATGTATTTTCCGACGGCAGCGGGGAGCAGGAGAATGCGGTCGTTGCGCAGGAAACGCAGGCGCCCGTAATGACGGAGGTGCCGACGGCCACGTTTTCGCCGGAAGCCGAGGACGCGACGACGGACAACGTGAAATCGGAAGTAAAAGAGGCGACGCCGGCTCCGAAGAAGAAGAAAGCGAAAACAACGATGAAAAACAATAAGACGAAAATGGAGGACAAACTCCATTTTGATCAGGAGACAGGCCTTCTCTGGCCGGTCGAGGGTGATATCCTCATTGAGTACAGCCCGGAAAAGGTGGTGTATTTTCCCACGCTTTCGCAGTTCAAGACGAACCCGGCGCTGATCATCGGCAGCAAGGTCGGTGAAAGCGTCAAATCCAGTTCGAGCGGAGTTGTCAAAAATATCGAGACGAACGATGAAACCGGTACGACAGTTACGATCGCGATCGGCGACGATTTCAAAGTCGTGTACGGGCAGCTGAAGGACCTGGCTGTCTCCAAAGGCGACGAGGTCAGCGAGGGGCAGGTGATCGGCAAGATCGCCAAACCGACGAAATACTATTCCGTCGAAGGAGCAAATTTATACTACCAGGTAAAGCAGAAAGAGGAAACGGTAAATCCGCTCGTACTTTTGCGCTAACAATATATTTCTTTTTCAAAATCGTTTAAAATTGGCTGTAGGAGCTATGATTCCTATAGCCAATTTTATTATTAAGGAGGAAATGAAAGTGAAAGTATTTGAAAAGGACAATGTGATCTATGGCGCGTTCGGCGTGCGCCAGAGCGATCAGGAAGGCACAAAAGGGACGGAAGAACCGACGCTGGGGGACTTGATGGAAGATTGGAACACAAACATCAATTACGTTCGCAATTCCAAAACGACGTGGGTGTTTACGGCAAATCTACAGCGCCATATGCTGTCGTTTTGGGGAAAGAGTTTTAAACTGTGTGATATGACGACAAAAGAGATCCTCACCTATTTTACGTTTCTGAAGTCTACCAAAAATCTGAGCGGCAATACGATCAACAAGCATCGGACGCATCTTATGACGCTGTTTGAATATATGGTGGAAAACAGCGAGGTCTACGGACTCGAGGTAAATCCGGTGCGAAAGATCAGGCCGCTGAAGCAGGAGCCGTTTTTTCACCACATCTACCAGCCCGAGGAGGCGAGGGAAATCCTGTCGGCGCTCAAATCTTCAGGAAGGATCGGCCTGGAGGTGGCGGCGGGCATCGCGCTGTACTGCGGCTGCCGGCGCGAGGAGGTATGCGCGCTCAGGTGGGACAATGTGGATATGGCAAACCGTGTGCTGACGATCTGTGAGGTGCGCACGACGGCTGGAAGGGAGATTGTAAAGATGAACCACACAAAAAACCATACGGTGCGGCAGATCGGAATACCGGACGCGCTGTTTGACATCCTGAAACGGGCGGAAAAGCAGCAGAAAAGGGATCGCAAAAGTTATGGTTATCTCTATAAGAACAAACCCGATTTTGTGCTGCGCGAAAAGGACGGCAGCCCATGGCATCCGAACAATGTGACGAAGCGATGGGCGCGTTTCATCCACGCCAACGGGTTCCGCTACATACGCTACCATGACCTGCGCCATACGAATCTGAGCCTGCTGATGACGAAAATGAGCGCCGTCGATGTGGCCAAGCTGGGCGGCCATACAAAAGTTTCGACGACGACGAACATTTACGGACACAGCTTTAACAACGCGGTGGAGACCGGCGTGAAAACGATCAACGAGCTCCTGTAACGAACTTCTGTAGGAAGCAGATAAACAGGTAAATAAAATAGAAGAAACGATAGGCCGGCGCAGAATAGAGTTATCTGCTGATCTATCGTTTCTTTCTGTATTATATATAGTGATGATCGTGTCGGGGCTTATTCGTCAAAATCAGAATCATCCTCTTCGTAGTCATCGCTGTCATCATCCGAATCGTCGCCGTTTACGATGACCTCGCACTCGGCGTACGCGCCGCCCTCATCTGCTGCATAAGCGGTGATCACTGTTTCTCCGGCTTCTCCGATGATCAGTGTGCCGTCATCTTCGACGTCTGCTACATCGTCGTCGTCAGTATCCCACTCAATATCTTTGTTTTTTGCGTTGCGGGGAAGGATCTGCCTGATCTGGAGCTTGATCTCTTCCTCGGAACCCTCATCCACTGTGATACTCGTTTTGTTTAGTACGATCTTCTTTACGAGAATGTCCGCCGTTACGGTGACGGGTATCGTCACTTTCTTTTTGGCGTCAAAAGCAGAAGCGACAGTGATCTTTGCTGTTCCGGCCTTTTTTGCTTTCATCACGCCTTTGGCGTTGACGGAAACGATAGCGGGCTTCGAGGAACGGTACGTCACTTTTTTGTACTTGCTTTTGTTGGGAGAAACCTTGACCGAAGCATTCAGTATGACGGTCTTTCCTTTTTGGATCCGGAATTTCTTTTTGGTATTCTTGATCTTTATGGATGACACCTTTACCACAGGCTTTGCCTGAATGATGCCGGATCCGGCAAAAACAGACAGAACGAGGAACATGGTAAGTATCATACTGAATACGCGGGTACATTTTTTCATAAGGACAGCCTCCTGGATTTTTATTTTTTTAGCGTATCATACAGCGTTTTTACCGTAGGATAGATTTCTTTGAACTTCGCGTATTTCTCATCGTATTTGGCAGCAAGCGCGGCATCCGGTTCTACGGTGTCGATCACTTTGACGATCTTAGCCGCCGCTTCCTCGACAGAAGAGTATTCCCCGCAGGCAACCGCAGCCAGCATCGCGCCGCCGAGGCCCGGGCCTTCTTCGCTTTCGATGATATTTACTTTGATGTTCAGGACGTTGGCGATGATCTTCCTCCAGAGAGGACTCTTCGCGCCGCCGCCGCAGATTTTCGTTTCTTCGATCTTGATGCCGAGGTCTTTGGCTACCTCAAACGAATCACGGATTGCAAATGCCACGCCTTCCAGCACAGCCTGGGTCATGTCAGCCCTGGTGGAATCCATCGACATGCCGATAAACAGTGCCCGCGCGTCCGGATTGTTATGAGGTGAGCGCTCGCCCATCAGGTACGGGAGATAGTAAACATTATTTTCACCGAGTTTGTCGTCCGTGATCGGTTTCTGTTCTGACGGATAGTCCTTGGTGCCGATAATCTCGTCCATCCACCACTTGTTGCACGAAGCGGCGCTGAGCATACATCCCATCAGGTGGTAGTTGCCGTCCGCGTGCGCGAAGGAATGGAGGGCGTTAAATTTGTCCACGCCAAATTCTTTGCTGGAAATAAAGATCGTTCCGGACGTGCCGAGGGAGATGTTGCATCCGCCGTCGCCGACCGTGCCCGTACCGACGGCAGCCGCCGCGTTGTCGCCGGCGCCGGCAGCGATCTTGCACGAAGTCGTCAGGCCGAGTTCGGCCGCCGCGCCTTCGGTAAGCGTTCCTGTGATCTCATAGCTCTCGAACAGTTTCGGAAGCTGTTCTTCCTTTACCGAACAGATTTCCATCATTTCCTTGGACCAGCACTTGTTTTTTACGTCCATCAGGAGCATGCCGGACGCGTCGGAGTAGTCGCAGCTGTGAACGCCAGTCATCCTGTACGCGATGTAGTCTTTCGGCAGCATGATCTTTTCGATCTTCGCGAAGTTTTCCGGCTCATTTTCCTTGACCCACAGGATCTTTGGTGCAGTAAAGCCGGCAAACGCGATATTGGCCGTGTACTGGGAAAGTTTGTCCTTCCCGACTACATCGTTCAGATAATTTGTCTCTTTTGTCGTACGTCCGTCGTTCCACAAAATAGCCGGGCGGATCACGTTGTCATCTTTGTCCAGGATCACAAGTCCGTGCATCTGCCCGCCGAAGCTGATGCCGGCCACCTGAGCGGCGTCGAAGCCGTCCGTGAGCTCTTTGATGCCGGTCGTAACGGCATTCCACCAGTCTTCCGGACTCTGTTCTGACCAGCCCGGATTCGGGAATGAAAGCGGATATTCTTTGGATACGATATTTTTAATGGTTCCGTCTGCTTCCATCAGAAGAAGTTTGACAGCAGACGTACCGAGGTCAACGCCTATGTAATACATGATAAATGGTTCTCCTCTCTATAATAGTCATAAGATGTTACGTGAGTGAAATGTACCGCTCATTTTCAGTCAAATGACGCCAATGAATTTTGAATCTGCGGGGCGGCTGGATGAAGCCGGTGCAGCAGATGGAAATTCAGGTAAGCCATTTGGCGAAACATGAGCGGTACAGCACATTAGTTATCAGGTTTTTCTGTATACAGATCTGCCTGCAAAAAAATCGTCAGGCAAATGGGTTTTCTGTCGGATAGCGTACGCCGGCCGGCTGATTGTAACCGATCTCGTCTACCTCTACGCCAATGTATTTGAATACTTCGTACAACGTTTTTCCGAAGTGGCCAAATGCTACGGCACCGTGGTGAGGATAATTGCCCTCGATCAGTACGTGGCGGTAGAAGCGTCCCATCTCCGGAATCGCGAAAATTCCGATGGAACCGAAACTTCTCGTAGCAACCGGAAGAACTTCGCCGTGCGCGATGTAAGCGCGGAGTTTCGTATCGGCCGTGCTCTGGAGACGGAAGAATGTAATGTCGCCAGGAGCGATGTCGCCCTCGAGTGTTCCGTTCGTAACCTCGATCGGAAGGGAACGTGCCATGATCATCTGGTATTTCATCTCGCAGAACGAAAGCTTGCTCGAAGCCGTATTTCCACAGTGGAATCCCATAAAGGTATCTTTCAGTGTGTAATCAGCATATTTGCCCTTGATGTCCTCGTCGTACAGATCCTGCGGTACCGAGTTGTTGATGTCAAGAAGCGTTACCGCATCCTGGCTCACGATCGTTCCGATAAATTCGGAAAGCGCGCCATAAATATCTACTTCGCACGAAACCGGAATGCCTCTGCTTGCCAGACGGCTGTTTACGTAGCAGGGTACGAAACCGAACTGTGTCTGGAACGCAGGCCAGCATTTTCCAGCGATAGCCACGTATTTGCGGTAGCCTTTGTGTTCTTCGATCCAGTCGAGGAGTGTCAGTTCGTACTGAGCAAGTTTCTCCAGGATCTCCGGTTTTTTGTTTCCTTCGCCGAGTTCCTTTTTCATGTCTTCTACCACTTCAGCAATCCTCGAATCGCCGGCATGGTTATTGAAGGACTCAAACAGGTCGAGTTCAGAGTTCTCCTCGATCTCAACGCCGAGATTGTAGAGCTGTTTGATCGGAGCGTTGCAGGCAAGGAAGTTCAACGGACGAGGTCCGAAGCTGATGATCTTCAGGTTGTTCAGCGCGTATACGGCACGGGCGATCGGTACGAATTCATGGATCATGTCCGCGCAGTCTTCTGCTGTACCAACCGGATATTCCGGTATGTATGCTTTTACGTTACGCAGTTTCAGGTTATAGCTTGCGTTCAGCATACCACAGTAAGCGTCTCCGCGGCCCTGGATCAGGCCACCGTCTTTCGCGGTTTCCTCGGCAGCGGCAACAAACATCTTCGGCCCATCAAAATGTTTCGCGAGCAGAGTTTCGGAAATCTCAGGTCCGAAGTTTCCGAGATATACGCAGAGTGCGTTACATCCGGCTTTTTTGATGTCCTCCAAAGCTTGTACCATGTGGATCTCGCTCTCGACGATACAAACCGGGCACTCGTAAATATCTGCTGCGTCATATTTTTTGGTATAGGCCTCAACCAATGCTTTTCTTCTGTTTACAGAAAGCGATTCTGGGAAACAGTCACGGCTTACTGCAACAATTCCGATTTTCATTTCTGGCATGTTGTTCATGTTTTCTAAACCATCCTTTCATTTTTGAGTTAATTTTGTTCAAAATCAATAATTCTATTTTAAAGCATTATCTAGAAAAAATCAACAAAAAAGGGACGAATTTCGAAAAAAAATTATTGCTTTTTTTCAAAGAAAAGGGCGGTTTTTGGTTGCAAAAACTGGAAAGATATTGTATAATAATATTGAGTTACTAGAGTTTGTTTTTCTGGTTGACTTGTTTTACTTTGAAAGGCGGTGATTTCATGATTGAGGCGTATAATTATTTTATTGGCGGATATATTCCGAAAGTATCTCCGAAGACGAATGTACATAATCGTCAGGAATTGAGAAATAAATATAAAAGTATCGTTTCATTAAATAAGTCCAACCCATTAGCTATGGTTCGACTTTCTCCTGAGACGCAGACGTATGCTCTGGATGTGAAAGAATTGTCTATGGAAATGAGTGAAGCGGTGGAAAATACACTGGAGGGAGATTCGGAAGAAGCGAAGAAGGGCGCGCAGACGACAGTGGAGTTATTTAACGAGTTACTGCAAAAAAGCGATGACTACGGCCTGCTGAAACATAAGCCATCCCGGCCGGGATGTGAATTGCGCGCACTCGTAGCGGAACATCGGGGAGAACTGGAAGCGGCTGGATTTTCAGTGGATGACGATGGCTTTCTGGCGATCCGGGAGGATCAGGAGTTTGAAGTTCCGCAGGCGTTCATGGGTGACCTGAAAGAAAAGTGCGAATATATGAGCATGAATCCGATGGAGTACGTGGAAAAAAAGGTTTTTAGTTATGCGCATCTGAGCAGGGGAAGCGTCGGATACGCGTATGCGGCGTCGATCTATACCGGGATGCTGTTTAGTTCCTATTGCTGAATTGTAGCAATTTTGCTGAATTGTAGCAATTTTGCTGATCTGTTTGGCATTTATTATGATAATAAACCCCTCTCTGTCTGGTTAGAATATACAGGAGGGGTTTTTGCGTTACAACAAAGAAGCAAAAAATAGAGTCAAAAAATAGAAGTGGTTTTCAAAACTACATAATGCGGTGCAGGTATTGACATGTTATTGGCTTTGTGATATTCTTTACATAAGAATAAATTGGCTTGGAGGTTCAATATGCAGGGATTGGTTTTGGAGGGCGGTACATTTCGTCCTATTTTCAGTTCAGGGGTTATGGATGCTTTATTGTCTGCGGATATCATGCTGCCTTATTGCATCGGCGTTTCCGCCGGAATCTCAGACGGCGTTTCCTATATTTCAAGGCAAAAAGGCAGGAATTTGGAGATTGTGCGAAAGTATCGAAATGATAAAAGATATATGGGCAAGCGGAATTTCCGCAAGTGCCGCAGCCTGTTCGGGTTGGATTTCGTGTTTGGCGAGATTCCAGACGAACTGGTGCCGTTTGACAAACAGACATTTATGGATTACGAGGGCAGCTGTATTGCCGGCTTGACAAATGCGGAAACCGGAGAGGCGGAATATAAGGATACGAAGAAAATGGATGAAAAGTATTCGATCCTCCGCGCGACCTGTGCCATGCCCATGTTTTTTCCGGCCATCGAGGTAGACGGGCAGAAATATTACGATGGCGGCATCGCCGATCCGGTGCCGGTAGATAAAGCGATGCAGGATGGCTGTGATAAGCTGGTGATCGTGCTCACCCAGCCGAAAGGCTTTGTCAAGCGTCTCGGCAAATATGACAGGCTCGGCGCGCGCGTACTGGCTGGGAGGTTTCCGGCGATGAAGGAGGCGATCCTGTCCCGGGCAGATCGGTACAATGAAGTGATAAAGAAATGCGAGCAGTTGGAAAAGGAAGGAAAGGCGATCATCATTCGTCCCAATTACCTGATCAACAGTTTTGAGGATAGTGTACAGAAGCTGGAAGCGGCGTACTGGCATGGATACCGTATGACGAAGGAGCGGATGAAGAGGATACGGAAATTTCTGGGCGGCGAGGAGGCGCAGGGGGTAAACGGCATTGAAAAGGCCAATGCCGGGCATTGAAAAGGCCAATGCAGAGCATTTGCAGGACTAATGCCAGTTGCTTTTTGGGCGATCAGGTGTCTGTGTATGGTTGTGCATTTTACAGTGTGGTCGGCTGGAAGAAAAAATGTTTGACAAGCGGGCGTGTTAATGGTAGGATAGGGGAGGTGTAAGCGGATATGGCGGAATTGGCAGACGCGCTAGATTTAGGTTCTAGTGGGGAATCCCGTGCAGGTTCAAGTCCTGTTATCCGCATTGTCAATTTTATCTACTATTCAATATTTTTTAATTTGAGAGGAGGAGATTATCATGAACACTCTTCAGAACACGATTTCTATAATGAAAACACTTCCGGAAGCAGATTTGGTCAAAATTCACGATTTTACGAAGAAACTTTCCAAGCGTCATGAACTTGAAGCGGTTGATGAAACGGTTGGCAGATTTTTGCCACCAAAATCAAGGGAAGATATTTATAGGGACTTAGAAATCTCCAGAAAGCAAATTGAGATGGGACAATGTAGCAGTGCAGAAGAGGTGTTTAATGGGCTGGAACAAAGATACGGATTTTGAAATTATATTTTCGGATGATGCTGAACGACAGTTAAAGAATATCCTCGATTATATTTTCTTTGAGCTTGGTAATGCACAGGCCGCCTATAATGTTGAACAGGACATGAAACAAACTATCAAAATGCTTTCACATATAGCAGATAGTTTGAAACTGTGCGAGAACCCTCGTTTACACGAACTCGGATATAGAAGGATTCATCTCAAGCACCATGATTATTTCTTACTTTACCAGATAGAGGGGAATACGGTCTATGTCGAAGCCATTTATCATGATTTGCAGGATTATGAGAATTATTTTAAGTAGTTTATCATAAAACTATAGAACAATCCGTCCAGCCTGTCCTGTCCAGGACATCTACGAAATTTTACGTTTTTCATACTTTAATAGTTGAATCTTATTTTAATATTACTGCATGAGTAGCGGAATTTGGGCGAATGTCCCCTGGCGGACCCCGTATCTTCCCTGCTGACAGCCGGTCATGTCCCTTCCGTTTTATTCTTTTATCTTTACATCCACTATCAACGATTTCTACGTCCCATTTTTGCAGCATGCTGTCCTCACCTTTTCCGATTCTTCCTTTGTTTTATGTAAGTTTCTTTTGGATGCAATGATCTGTCTGATCCTGCGTTCCGAAAACCCGTACTTTTTAGCAATCTGTTTTACATTACTCCCATTGTATTCGGCTATAACGTGTTGGTGTAAACAATCGCTCGAATAAAAACGGAAGGGAAAGGTCAACTGTAAGCCTTTAAAGCATTGATAGATGCGGTATGCCGTGTCCATATCAAATTCTTCGGCGATCTCACTGTAAATGCCAGAAAGGTCTTTTGCGCTTACCCCCTCAAAAACCATGTCGCTCATTTTGGCACCACCTTCTGCTAAGCAAATTATTTTATTAAGTCTAGCAAAATAAAAATGAAATTTGCACTCGCGTTTTTCCTTTAAGATTTCCCCCAAAAATAAGCATCATCAACCCATACCGCCGTCACCTGTGTGGAAAACCCCAGCAGGTTCAGGGCCGTGTTCCCGCATGGGGCAATCGTCCAGTGATAGTTCCGGGCCAGCGCCTTTGCTATTGCGTCTGGGTCTGCCGCTACATATTCTTTCAGCATCTCGCTGTATTCCGGTTTTTCAAAGACGCCTTTCAAAATCCTCACTTCTTTGTTATAATAGAGACATATCATCAGAAGTGAGGTATAGGATATGTCTTTTAAACTATGAGACGCTATCTTTGTCTACGGGTTCTGCTAGTGCATTGTACCGTTCATATTTCGCCAAATGGCTTGCCTGAATTTCCATCTGCCGCGTTGGTTTCATTCGACGATGCCACCGCATCGCCTCATTCAGCCGCCTTGCAGATGAAAATTCATTCTACGCCATTTGACTGAAAATGAACGGTACAATACACTAGTGCGTGCGGAAAAGTGACAACAGAAGGATTTGTTGTTTTTGCAGGAACTGCTGTAAATGAAAAAACTTCCGCTAAGTCATTAAGTGCCGGCATGTAAAAAACAAATTAAAAGATGAGACCAAAATGATGGCTGTAGTTTTGTACAAAAATACAGTGAAGGAGGCCGCCTATTTGAAAAATAAAGAAGGTGAAATCACCATCCGTTCCAGTGCAGCGGAATACTTAACATATGTTGCCTCTATCGGCGACCAGCAGGATAGTATTGAAATGCGCTATGAAGATGAGAATATATGGCTGACACAAAAGATGATGGCCACATTATATGATGTTGGTTTACCGACGATAAATGAACATATTAAAAAAATATATGCAGATAGTGAATTAGAAGAGGCTGCAACTATTCGGAATTTCCGAATAGTTCAAACGGAAGGGTCACGTCAGGTGACTCGTGATACAAAGCATTATAATCTTCAAATGATTATTGCTGTTGGATTCAAGGTGAATAACGAGCGAGCAGTGCAGTTTCGCAAGTGGGCAAATGGCATTGTGAAGGACTACACCATCAAAGGCTGGGTCATGGATGATGAACGCTTAAAGAATGGCGGTTCAATACTTACAACAGAATATTTTGACCGTTTACTTGAGCAGATTCGTGAAATCCGTCTGTCCGAGCGTAGGTTTTATCAGAAAATAACCGACATCTACGCTACAGCACTTGATTATGACCGTACTGCAAAAACAACAAAGCAGTTTTTTGCAAAGGTGCAAAACAAGATGCATTATGCGATACATGGACATACAGCGGCAGAGCTGATTTATGAGCGAGCAGATGCAGAAAAGCTTCATATGGGATTAACCACGTGGGCAGCAGCCCCAGACGGCAAAATCGTAAAAAGTGATGTGAGCGTTGCTAAGAACTATTTGAGTGAGCAGGAAATGCGTTCATTAGAGCGTATTGTATCCGCTTATTTGGATTTGGCAGAAGACCGCGCAGAACGCCATATTCCAATGACAATGGAAGATTGGTCAAAGCGTCTGGATTTATTCCTGATGGCTGATGACAGAGAGGTTCTTCAGGATGCAGGCAAAATCACAGCAGAGATTGCCAAGGTAAAAGCTGAAACCGAGTTTGAAAAGTACCGCGTTGTTCAGGATAGATTATTTATGTCTGACTTTGATAAGTACATGCTGGAATTAGAGGAAAACGCAAAGAAATAAGACAGCGTGTTCACAAATTTATTTCAGGACAAAAAATATCTGCTCCGACTGTATAAGGCACTTCACCCAGAGGACAGTAATGTAACAGAAGAA
Source organism: uncultured Eubacterium sp. (assembly GCA_910584065.1). Taxonomy (GTDB): domain Bacteria; phylum Bacillota; class Clostridia; order Lachnospirales; family Lachnospiraceae; genus Eubacterium_F. Next base: position 18,199 of record CAJTZN010000007.1, on the reverse strand, counting down.
GATATAAAAGATGTTACTATCAAACAAATACTGGTAGACGCAGAGGTCAAAGTGCTTTGTCAAGAGGACGAGGGCAACATAATCGGGCAGTATATTATCTTCTGCAAAGTATATAATGAACAGAGAAAGAAATACGGGCAGACAAAGAAAGCGGTAACGGAAACAATCCGTATCTGTAAAAACCGAAACGTGTTAAAAGAATATCTTGAAAGTAAAGAACAGGAGGTTGTAGACATTATGATGACATTGTTTGATGATGAGCAGATTTTGGAAGCATATGCAGAGGATATTAAAAACAATGAGGCAAGAAAAACAGCAAAAAGATATGCGATTACTATGTTGGGAAAGGGCGGATTTCAGTAGAAGAAATACTAACTTTTTTCCCTGAGTTGACATCGGATGATGTAAAAGAAATTGAAAATGAGGTTATGCAGTTAGTATAATCGACAAAACAATTTAATATCAAAATAACAGCGTAAAGGCGCATGGAACAGTAAAATTGTAAACCATGCGTTTTTTGCGCCCAAAACGCAAAGAAATAATGCCCTGGTTTCGCCTTATGGTTTCCGTATCTGCAATATCCGCAAAATCGGAGCCAACAAAAATAGTCCAAGAAAAATGAAATTTGCACTTGCGTTTTTCCTTTTCAATTTCCGGAGACCCCGTTTCACTAATTCTTACATCAAATGCCCTAATTCTTACATTTCTCGTTTTTGAGCCGCCGGCTGTGGTACAATACTTCCGAAAATACTATTACACGTTGTAATACAGGAAAATGGAAGTAAGTATGAGAAAAGAAAAAAGAGTAAAAGGAAAGAGGCTGTTGGCTGTTATAGTGGCTTCTGCGCTTGTATTGGGCGCGGTGCCCGCCGGAGCGCCCAGGGCGGTGCTGGCAGCGGAGGAAGGGCAGGCCGGGGGAGAGGCTGACCAGGTGCCGGATGGTGTTCAGGTTTCAGGAACGCTTGTAACAAGTGGAACAAATTTTAAAGGTACTACATTAGATTTAAGAGGAACGGGAATAACCGGAATTGGAGAGAGAGCATTTTCCGGCAACAAAAATTTGGTAAAGGTATATCTTCCATCTACGCTGGAAAGCATAGGTGGAGCCGCATTCAAAGAAAATGATGCCTTAAGTGAGGTGGTGTTTGAAGAAGATTCTAAGTTGGCTAGTATTGGATACGAGGCATTTTATCAGTGTGACAGCCTGACAACATTTTATCTGCCAGATTCTGTAAAAAGTATTGGATCTCAGGCTTTTTATTGGTGCAATTCGTTGTCATCCTTTGTGATTGGTGAAAACAGTCAGTTAGAAACAATTGCTAGCAGCGCGTTTGCTCACCATGGAGGGGGACAGCCGATGACGGGAAAGATTTGTTTTCCCAGTACGTTGCGAAGTATCGCTAAAAGCGCTTTTTATGGAGGCGCTAAGAAGTTATCTGTTGTAGAGTTTAAAAATAAGGATACAGAGCTTGAGGGATGCGGATTGGGTTGTGAAACCATGGTATTTCTCAGTGAGCCGGGAGGAAAGGTAGAACAGTATGCCAGGGATAACGGTTATCTTTTTAACCGTCCTTCGTCTTCGTTTGCGGTAAAAACATCGGATGGAAAGCCGCTGGAGTTTTTTTATGGGGATTTGATCAATTCGGCAGTTTTGGAACTGGAAGGCGTAACGGCCACAGCTAAATTTATAACAGAACCAGATAAGGATAGTACGGTAAACCTTTCTGACTGTCTCCTGTCCGGATTTGATACGAAAAAGGTAGGGGAACAGAACATTCGCTTTGCCTACAGTGAGTTGAGCGCGTCGATCCCCATCGCTGTCTATTACGATATGAGCACGGCGACGGTTTCCCGTATCTACACACAGACATATACCGGAGAGGAGATCAAGCCGGAATTCACGGTTACTATGAAAGCAGGCGAGACGATGACACTCCGTGAGGGAACGGATTATACTGTGAAATGGGAAAACAATGTGAATAAAGGCACGGCAACGGTTACGCTCACTGGGAAAGGAAGATACAAAGGAACGAAACATTTCACGTTTGAGATTGAGGAGCAGTCAATCGGAAGCGCCATGCAGGTGAATCTGGCGAGCGAGACGCTTACCTGGACGGGAAAAGCATTAGAACCGGCTGTGAGCGTATTTCTCGGGAGCAGGGAACTTGATCCGGAGACGGATTATACGGTAGAATATACAAATAACGTCGGGCCGGGAACGGCGTACGCGACCGTGACGTGTAAGGGAAATTACAGCGGGAGCAGCACGAAACAATTTCAGATCGTCCGTGATATCGGGGAGGACATGGATGTCACGATCCGGGAAGCGGATTCCCTGATCTATACGGGTTATGAGTTGGAGCCGGAAGTTGTCGTGATGCTTGACGGGAAGCTGTTAAGTGCATACACGGATTACACGGTAGAATATAAAAATAGCATCATGCCCGGTGAGAACAGCGCATCTGTCATCATAACCGGAACGGGATTGTATACGGGAAAGCGGGAAATAAAATTTACGATCCTGCCGAAACAGGTTGAGGATTTGCTGGATGTCATCCTTGACAAAGAATCAATGCCGTATACGGGCGAACCGCAGATGCCAAAGGTGAAGGTAAAGATGGGTGATTATGAGTGGATCTACCTAAAGGAAGGAACGGATTACACACTTACCTACGCCGATAACACCGAGGTGGGAACAGCTTCGGTTACAGTGACATGTAAGGGGATCTATGCCGGACAGGCGAAGAAGAACTTTACGATCACACCGCTTGATATTTCGAAAGACGCGGTAGTTTCGCTCGAGAAAGAAGAATTCGAGTATACGGGAGAGGAATTCAAACCGGCTGAGGAGGTGACGATCGGGGAGAAGAAACTCGTTTCTGGCACGGATTATACGGTAGAATATAAAAATAATATCCAGCCTGGCAGCGCGGAAGTGGAGGTCACTGGTAAAGGAAATTATAGCGGAACGGTCGTGAAATCGTTTGAGATCTACCGTGATTTTTCCGACGGGGTCAAGTTGTCGTTCGTAGAAAATGAACTGGAATTTACGGGAGCGGCAGTGGTGCCGGTGTTTACCGTGACGTGGGAAAAAATGGTGCTCGTTCCAGAGAAGGACTACGACGTAAGTTACAAGAATAACATCAATGTCGGAACCGCGACTGTCACGGTGACAGGAAAGGGAGAATACCGGGGAAAGGCAGAGGCTGAGTTTACGATCACAAAACGGGATATTGTCGATGAGATGGACTGCATTCTTGCCTACGATGAGATCGAGGCGACCGGAGGGGAACTGAAGCCGGGGGTAACTGTCCGGCTCGGGAATAAGACACTGATCGAGGATCACGATTATACGGTTGAGTACGCGGACAATATCGAGCCGGGAACCGCGACCGTTACGGTGACGGCAAAAGGAAATTATGAAGGTACGGCGGTTTTGAACTTCACGATCAAAAAGGCGGCAGCGGTAACGCCGGGTCCGTCAGAGACAGAAAAACCGGAAGAGAAGCCGGACGTGACGGAGACCGAAAAACCAGGCGGGGCGACAGATCCGTCCCAGCCGGGAAATGTGACGCCGGGAACACCGTCCGCTTCATCCAGTCCTTCTGGCCCTTCTAGCCCGTCCGATGACGACGATGCGGATGACGGAGAAGATGACGAAGATGACGCTTTTAGCGGAGGAAAAGCCGGGAAGGTAAAAAATCTGAAAGCGAAGAACGATAAGAAAAAATCGGTGACGTTGACGTGGGCCAAAGTTCCGAAAGCGAAAAGCTATCAGGTTCAGTATTCCACGAGCAAAAAGTTCAAGGGGAAGAAAACAAAAGTTGCGGGTAAGGCGAAGATCACGCTGAAAGGAATGAAGAAAAAGAAAACCTATTATTTCAAAGTCCGTGCCTGTACGAATGTCAATGGCAAAAAAGTGTACGGGGCGTGGAGCGCTGTGAAAAAGGTTAAGATCAGGAAATAGATTTTGCTGTTCAAACGATGCAATTCAGGCTATAATAGGTGGGAGACCATAAAAATTAATGGAGCTGCTTATGATTACGATTGGAATTTGCGATAACGACCCTGTTTTTTGTGATCATTTATATGACATGATCTGCCATAGCATGATCGGGGTTGACGATTGGGATATTGGTATTTTTCACAATGGCGCTGGGATGAAGAGGGCGATCGATAACGGGACGTTTCAATGTCAGCTGGTGTTCATGGATGTGCTGCTGGACGGGGAAACGGGCCTGGAAACGGCAAAGTACATATGCGACCATTGTTCCTATACGGATCTGATCTTTGTTACCGCGTCGGATAAGCATGTGTATGAATGTTTTTATTACCATGCGTTCGCCTATTTGTTAAAGCCGGTGTCGGAGGAGGATATTGCCCGCGAATTGCAGCGTTATCTGCAGAAACTGAACCATTCCTCCCAGTATCTGCTCATTACTTACAAGGGAGTAACACATCAGATTCCGATCCATTCCATTTTGTATATTGAAAGTAATCTGAGGAAGATTGCGATCCATACGCAGCAGGCGACTTATTATTGTTACCAGAAGTTAAATGTAATGGCGGAGAAGCTGAAAAACAGAGGGTTTGTCCGTTGCCACCAGAGTTATTTGTTTGCTCTGGATAAGGTGACGAATTACAGTAATGTTCATGTATACATCCAGGACGTCCAGCTTCCGATCAGCAACCGCTACCAGGCGAAGGTGCAGGAATTGCTTGACCGCACCGGGATCAGGGGAAACGAGCAGTTTCATGTGCCGCGGGCGGGACTGAACGAGGAACAGACGGATTGCGGCGCGCTGATCTGTATCCGGGACGCTTATCTCGGCTCTATCATACGGATCTGTCCGGAGCAGGAGATCATGATCGGGCGTGATGGTTCGGTAGCAGATATGATCATAAATCTCCCGCTTGTCAGCCGGTGCCATTGTACACTGATCTATCATTGTGGTATAATGAGATACGAGGTCATGGATCGGTCGTCAAACGGTACATTTGTTGACGGGAACAAACGCTTGCTGAAAAATGAGACATATCTTCTCAAACCGGGTAGCGAGATTTGTTTCGGGGATAAAGAAACAGTATACAAACTTGGATAACAGGTGATTGAAAGGAAACTTGTAAAATGTGAGAATGATCATTTTTATGACGCCGATAAATTTTTATCGTGCCCGCACTGCGCAAACCGGATTGCGGAACCAGAGGTAAAGGATCTTATGGGGACAAACCAGGGCCGGATACCGACGCTTCCCTCCGATGGAACCTGTGCCGACAGAATGGATTCCGACATAACAGATTTTGCCGCGACAAGTCCAGGCGGGGCTGCGGTATCGAAGTGCCCAAGCGCGGTTCTGGGAAAGACTGTTGGGTGGCTGGTCTGCATCGACGGCCTGATGCGCGGGGAGAGTTTTGTCCTTCGTGAGGGGGACAACTGTATCGGACGCGCGGGGAACATGGATGTACCCCTGCTGTGTGAACCGACTGTTTCCCGAAACCGGCACGCGGTCATAACGTATGACGCGGTTCATAATTCTTTTCTTCTGCACTCACCGGAAAAGATCGATCAGATTTTATTGAATGAGAAGAGCATAAAAAAGCCGAAGACGCTGAAAAACCATGACGTAATAACATTAGGAGACTGTTCCCTTTTGTTTGTCGCTCTTTGCGGTGCCAGCTTTCGCTGGAACGAAGGGGAAACGGAACAGTAGGAGGTTTTTTTGTGACAGAGGATCTGTTTTCCGGCTGCCATTCCCTGCCTGCAGGCACTTGTTTACACGGTGTTTATGAGATCATGGAAACGATCGGAGCGGGAGGATTTGCCGTAACGTACCGGGGAATCCGGCAGGATACGGGCGAGGTAGTCGCTATCAAAGAATATTTTCCTCCCAGCCTTGCTGTGCGCACGAAACAGGAAGGCTTTTATGTATTGCACCCATTTCCGGAGAAAAATACCGGATTGTTTCAAAAAGGCCTCCGCCGTTTTGTCAATGAGGCAGGTATTCTGAAATCGTTCCAGAATCTGGAGAGTATTGTCCCCGTTTATGATCTGTTTGAAGAAAATGGAACGGCTTATCTTGTGATGGAATATATAAACGGCCTGACACTGGGCCAGTATGTGACAGAAAACGGTACATTTACCTTTCCGGAGATTTCGGCGCTGATCGCGCCGGTCATCCGCTCCCTGGCGGATATCCACGCGCGGGGACTGATCCACCGCGATGTCAGTCCGGACAACCTGATCCTCGGCACGGATAACCGGCTGCATCTCATTGATTTTGGCGCGGCGAGCAGGGAGAGTGCCGGCGATACAAAAAACACCGTGATCATCAAAGCCGGATATGCCCCGCCGGAGCAATATCTGCCGTCTGGTAAGACGGGTGCGTGGATTGACGTGTACGCCGTCTGTGCCACGATTTATTTTTGTGTGACTGGACACGCGCCGGCAGAGGCGATGCGCCGTCTGGACGCCGGTTCCCGGCAGCCGCTCCCGCATCTTGGGCACTTGCTTTCCTGGCAGTACGCCATTTTGGAAAAAGGACTCCAGCTTCGTCCGGCAGACCGGTTCCAGAGTGCCGGCGAACTCTACGCGGCGTTGACGGGAACGGAGGAGCAGGTGGGAGAAGCGACGGTCCTGCACACGGAGCCGGCGGAGGCAGCCAGTCCCCGCCGGCGAAGGTTTCCAGTTTCCGCTTGTAAAGGACGCCGGTTTTCGTCGGCGAAAGCCGCCAGTGCCCGCCGGGCTCGAAAAAAAATTTTGCCGCCGGGAGACGGGCAGACGTTTGGTATGTCGACGGTTCTGGTCCGCCGGGTACTGGCTGCGGTGATCGGTATCGCGGTACTTGGCGGGGGTGGTGTGTTTCTTTTCCGCATGTTCGGAGGGGGAGAGCCGGGAAGGCAGCAATCGCCGGAAATATCCGGCAGCGGCGGTTCCGCTATAGAGCAGGGGTGTCTGTCGGGATGGAGTCGCAGCGGCCGCGTCAAACGGATAATGATTCCGAAACGCAGCGGCCGCGAACGGATGATGTTTCTGAAATGCAGCCACCGCGGCAATCAGATAACGCTTCACGGACGCAGCCGCCGCGTCAAACGGATAACGATTCCCAGGCGGATACACTTGTCATGCCGGATGTGACGGGGAAAATACTGGAAAAAGCAAAAAAGAAAATCCATGCGCTGGATCCTTCCATTCAGATCAATGTCAGCTATGCGTATGATAAGAACGTTGGAAAGGGGAAAGTCGTGGGACAAAGTATTGCCAAAGGTGTATATTTTACGAAAAAGCAGATTCCATCTATTTCCCTTACAGTCAGTAAGGGGAAAAAGCCATCTGCCACAGTCCGCCCGAAGCCGGATGGACAAGAAGCTGCGCCTCCGGACTACAAGGTGAACGGTGACGATGACCTTGTTACTATTCCGTTAGAGTAGGATTCTTATGTTTTGGAGCGGTTGATCAGTTTGGCGTAGCTTCTTGCTTTTGACCGGACCGCTCGGATATCCACTTTTCGGGGGACGCCGAAGAAGGTTTTGCTCCCGATCTTTTTTAGCTGTCTGCCTTTAAAGGTAATCTTTTTTAATTTTTTATCCTGATAGAGAACTCTTTTCCCCAGTGATTTCAGACGTGTGCCAAACTGTATATTAGTCAGGCTTTTACATGAGGCAAAGGCTTCCGAGTCTATTTTTGTGACATAATTTCCAATCACCGCGGATTTTAATTTTTTATGTTTTCGGAATGCGTTCTTTTCTATGCGGGTTACTTTGTAAAGCGTCCCGTTTATCATTATCGTGTCGGCTATCCGCAGTTTTTTCAGTTTTTTATCAGTTGTGCCGAGCACGGTGGCACTGTTTTTGCTGGTAATCCGGTATTTGATCTTATTGATTGTAACGGTTTTGGCAGTGGATTTATTTTTCTTCTGTTCCGGCTCGGCTGTTTGCGGGTGTGAGGTGTTTTGGCCGGGGGAAGGGCTGGGACTGTTAGTCGCAACGATCACCGGCTGTTCCGTTGGTAAGTCGGCTGGTGGAACTGTCGTAGGGTGTGGCAGGGACGGGATTGGGGTGCCCGTCGGCTGCCCGACCGGTGGTTCTGTTGGCACATTCGTCGGCGAAACTGCCGGGGACTGAATTGGCGCTGCCGAAGCCGATGGAGAACAAACGGGCGGATCTGCCGGGCTTATGGTCGGCTGGACGGTCGGAGTGTTCGTGGATGAAGGGAAAATCGTTGGCTGTTCTGCCGGTGCGTTTGTCGGTGTGGTTGTGGGGGGGGACGGTTGGCTGTATTTCCGGGGATTCCACTGGTGCAGCTGTCGGGGAGACTGCAGGTGGCGTGGGAATCGAGGGGATGCACGACGGGGAAGCAGCAGGTGGCGTGGGAACCGATGGGATGGCCGTCGGGGAAACCGTCGGAGTCATTACCGGAACGGATGGAGGTGTTGTCGGTTCCGGGTTTCCCGGCATGATCACTTGGCCGTTTTCTCCCTGCTGGTACATCAGGTGATGCTCGTTTAAGTACTGGATCACAGGACTGTCGGATGGCAGCACTGTTTCTGTCTGGAATAGTACGTTAGGGTAGTTGTTCAAATGAAATACGGAAAGATCGGTCAGCCCTTCCGGGATGACGATCGTCAGTCCTTTTTCATAGGGGAAGGCATCCGGCGCAGCTTCTTTCACACAGTCCGTGCCGGGGAGTTTGATCTTATTCAGATGTTCGCAGCCATCAAAAATATGAGAACCTATTGTTTGCAGGGAGTCGCTCAAATAAAATTCTATAAAATGGGAGTTTGCCAGAGCGTAACTGTCCAAATGTAAAACAGTTTTTGTCATGCGGGCATCTCCTTTGACAGTTAAATTAGAAAAAGCGTAGGCATGAATGGTGTCGATTGATCCCAAGAGGTTAAAATTACCCTCTACCGTGGCGTCTTTAAACGAATCGTTATATATGGTTCCATTTGTCAGATGGAACGTTACGTTACTTTTAAACTGCGCGTTGGCAAAAGAGGAGGCTCCGATCAGGGCATTTTTATAATCCTGGAACAAAAAATCGCCCCGTATGACAGAACCATAGAAAGAACGGCTGGAAATCGCATACCCGCCTACTTCTGATGCAATCTTTACGGCAGGCAGTATTTTTTGCTCAAATGCCCCGGTGATCGTACCGTCATCTGCCTTGAAATGCATGATGCTGATGATCTGTTTTATCACGGGGAGCAAAGAACCAGATGGTACCTTATAGGAACTTTCTATCGTGATATCTCCGACCGTGTTTTGTGACTCGTCGTATCCGCATACGCCCCATAAGTTACTGTTTGTGGAAGAGGCTTTGGTAGTGATGATTCCGTTTGTTGATACCCACTTATCTGTTTCCGCGTTTGAAATCGTGGAGGTGCATAGGCATAAAGCGATCATGCACAGCAGGCTGATGGTTTGTTTCATATTTTTCTTACGCAATATTTTTCCCCGGTTCATCGTAAACAGTCCCCTCTCTTTAACGTTTGTTTCTTATAGGGATAGTATATGATAGGAAGGGGAGACCGTCAAAATATGATCACGGTAGACAATGGCGGAGGAACATGTTATAATCAGGTTAATAAGCGTTGCCGGAATCATTTTACATAAAGGAAAAATATTAACTTATAATAATGTAAGAATAAGCAAATACAGGAGGAAAGAAGATGTATCATTGCCGTATTCATTTTTATTTTGCGGGCGCCCCGAACAGGGTATTTGAAATTATGAGGGAAATGTCCCCGCTCGATCCTTTTACGCATGAGTTTTCTGAGAGCGAGAAGCTGGAGAGTGAGCTGGTGGCTCAGGCAGATGTGATTTTGACCGCATTACAGGGAATGAATGTAAAGGAAGCTGCAAGGTTACTGGCTTCGGGCAGGCGGGATGGCGCAGAGATCATTTTGCTTGCTGAGAAGGAGCAGATCCGGGATTTGTCAGATGCCCTGCCGGAAGTTAAAGATATATGGACGTTTCCCCTGTCTGATGAGGAGATACGTTTCCGTTTTCTGCGGTGGCAGCAGACGTATAAAATGAACAAGGATTTTTGGGAAACCAGACATTTTCTGGAGGCGACGATAAACAATGTGCCGAACCTGGTGTGGTTTAAAGATAAGGATGGTGTTCACGAGAAGGTAAACGACAGCTTCTGCCGGACCGTCGGGAAGACGAAGGAACAGGTAGAGGGGCGTCGCCATGCCTATATTTGGGATGTCGAAGAGGACGACCCGGTATGCATCGAGTCCGAGCGTGAAGTTATGACGAAAGAAAAGACATTTGTGTCGGAGGAAACGATCAAAACCGGCGAGGGGATGCGCCAGCTCACAACATACAAATCGCCATTGTACAATGTGGATGGCAGTGTAATGGGGACGGTCGGTGTGGCCATTGATGTGACAAAAGAGCGTGAGTATGAACAGGAGATCATCCGGAAAAACCAGTCGTTTGAAAAAATTTTTACTTCAATCGAATGCGGCGTAATGCTCCATTCGGAGGATGGAAAACAGATCATCAGTATAAACCGGGCGGCACTCAAAATTTTAGGATATGAGACCAAAGAGGAACTAGAAGAAAAAGGGTTTGAAATGATCGCACCTTCCGTTATGGATGAGGATAAGCCGAAACTTATCGAGGCGATCAGGAAACTGCGTGAAGTAGGGGATAATGTCGGCGTGGAATACCGCGTGCAGCACGATGACGGGGAAATTTTACATATTATGGGGAACGTAAAAATGCTGGAGGAAAACGGTCAGCTTGTTTACCAGCGTTTTCTATTAGACTGTACAGCTCAGAAGCTGCAGGAAAAGAAAAAGGAAAAACGGCAGAAGGAGCTTGTCCAGGCGCTGAGTGTTGATTATAAACTCGTCTGCTTTTTTGATCTGGATACCGGTTTTGGTTTCCGGGTGCAAACGGATGAGAAAATGTTCGCCGATGCTTTTGATGAGGAACTGCCGCTGGATGTGGGGATGGAGAAGTACATAGAGACGTTTGTGCATGAGGATGACCGGGAGATGCTGCGGGAGGCGTCTTCGCGGGAAGTTTTCCTCAAAGAACTGGCGGGGAAGAAAGTGTATTCCGTGAACTACCGCATTTTGAAAGATGGATCTGTCAAGTATTTCCAAATGAAGGCCGTTCGCGCGGGTACGTGGAAGCAGAACCACGGTATCGTATTGGGCTTCCACAGCGTGGACGAAGAGATCCGGAATGAGATGGAGCAGAAAAACCTGCTGGAGGATGCGCTCATGCAGGCGAATCAGGCGAGCAAGGCAAAGAGTGTATTCCTTTCCCATATGTCACACGACATCCGCACGCCGATGAACGCGATCATCGGTTTTACCGCGCTGGCCATCACGCACATTGAACAGAGGGAGCAGGTGGAGGAGTATCTGAAGAAAATCATGACATCCGGAAATCATTTGCTGAGCCTGATCAATGATGTTCTCGATATGAGCCGTATCGAAAGCGGCAAAATGCATTTGGAGGAAAAACTGTGCAGCCTCCCCGATATCCTGCACGAGCTGCGCAATATTCTGCAGTCCGATATTCGCGCCAAACAGTTGGAATTGTATCTCGATGCGGTCGATGTCATGAACGAGGAGATTTACTGTGATAAACTTCGTTTGAACCAGGTTCTTCTGAATCTGCTGAGCAATTCCGTGAAATATACGACAGCGGGCGGCATCGTCAGCCTGCGTGTGACGGAAAAAGGCGGGGCGCCGAAAGGATACGCGAATTACGAGTTTACGATCAAGGATACCGGCATTGGTATGAGCGAAGAGTTTGTTTTACATATATTTGAACCGTTTGAGAGAGAGAGAACGACGACGAGCAGCGGGATTGAGGGCGCCGGCCTCGGAATGGCGATCACGAAAAATATCGTTGATATGATGAACGGCACGATCAATGTAAAGAGCGAGCAGGGAGTGGGAACGGAGTTTACCGTGGGATTTACATTCCGCCTCAGCCCGGAAACAAAAACGTATCAGGAGATTCCGGAACTGAAAAATTGCCGGGCGCTCGTGGTGGACGATGATTTCGATACGTGTGACAATGTTTCGTTCATGCTGGGACAGCTTGGCCTGCGCGCGGAGTGGACCCTGTCAGGTAAAGAGGCGGTGCTGCGCACGCGTCAGGCTTCCACGAGGGGAGACAGCTACAGCGTTTATATCATTGACTGGCTGCTCCCGGATATGAATGGTATCGAAGTGACGCGCCGGATCCGCAAGGAGATGGGTGAGGAGGTGTCGGTGATCGTCCTGACCGCCTATGACTGGTCGGAGATCGAAAGTGAGGCGAAGGAAGCCGGCGTTACGGCATTCTGCAGTAAGCCGCTGTTCATGTCGGAACTGAGCAGCTGCCTGAATTCGGTTGTCAATGCGGAGGAGATGGAGGAAACAGAGGACGAGTTCGCGATAGAAGACCTTCCGAAGGGACGCATCCTTCTGGCAGAGGACAATGAACTCAATCAGGAGATCGCGGTGGCGATCCTGGAAGAGGCCGGTCTCGATGTGGAAGTCGCGGGGAATGGACAGATTGCCGTGGAGATGCTGAAAAAATCGGAGCCGGGGTATTACCAGCTGGTGCTCATGGATGTGAAGATGCCGGTGATGAACGGGTATGAGGCCACGAAAGTCGTGCGGAAAATGGAAAATAGAGAACTGGCGTCGATACCGATTTTCGCGATGACTGCGAATGCGTTTGAAGAGGACAAACGGGAGGCTTTGAACTGCGGGATGAACGGGCACCTGGCGAAGCCGATCGATGTGGAACAGCTGTTTAAGCTGCTACGGAAAGTGTTGTCCTGAGCGGGCAGAGGTCGGTAAACGATACGGGCATCGGGAAATTAGCGGTATATTTCAGATATAAAAGAGAATTTCGTCATCACAGTTCAACTACCCGTTGAACCGCTGTGCGAAATTCTCTTCTTGCGTTATTGCGATACCTGTTCGATCATACTACAATAAAGAGGAAAGTGATAGACGAAAAGAGGACCGCGCATAAGGAGGATTTACAATGAATGATCTGAAAACAGGAGAAGTCATAAGTAAAAGGCGTAAAGAACTGGGCCTGACGCAGAATCAGCTCGCCCAAAAACTGAACCTTTCATTCCAGGCCGTATCCAAGTGGGAAAATGGAGTTTCCCAAAGTTAAAGATACCACATCAATCCCACGCGGACTTTTGCTCAACCGATACAGCCGGAGGGCTGGATAACAAGAAAAGGCGGTATGCGCCCCGTGGAGGGGTAGCGTACCGCCTTTTCTTGTGGGGGTTTCCAAAGGGGGCAACGCCCCCATTTGGCACACGACTTTGCGAAGCAAAGTGTAGTGTGTTATACGCTCTGCCGGCGTTGCCGTGAAAATGCCGTTGCCGCCGGGGAGGGCAAGGGCATTTGAAGCGGCAGGAAAACAGGGCTGTGCTTGCGTGGCGTGGAGCCGCAAGCGCAGGTCTGGACTCATCAGCAGACAGGGCGTATATGAAAGCCCCAGTTCCTCGTCCTACGCTCCAACTTGTGGACAAAGTGTCCCGAAGTTGTGGCCACACTCCCGGAAAAGTAGCAGGACAACGGGCAACCGTCAAGGCTGAAATGAACGGGTTTACACCCGGCCTTGACCTCCGCCCGCTGTCCCGCTGGATGGGTGGACAAGGCGGCCAATCCCTCAAAGTGCTTGGCCGCTCTCTTTCTGATTTTGAGGTATTCAGTTTTTCAAAATTGAATAATCAAAATAAATTTTTTCGATTGAAAAAATTTTATTTGTTATCATCTTCAATGCCATATTTTTTCTTTTGCCGAATCACATAATTACTGATTTTTTCATCATATAGTGGATACTGGTAATCCAACTGGCATGCCACTTCTGACGAAACCTCCCGGAACAATGCCATACATTGTTCAAAGGATTCCCACATATGGGGATAGGAATCCATATTATAAGTGGACATAAGTCGTTCCCACAATTCCTCTGGGACATATTGCTTCATAAATTTATAGTTTTTTCCCAAACTGAAATGAAATCCCTGTTTGATACCAATCAGCCAGGAAATCATGCGAAGCAATTCTTTTCGTACTATATCATTCATATGGTCAATAGCAAAAAGAATTTCTTTGCGGCATAAGCCCTTTACTACATATGTTGTAGTATTCCAAAATTCATTACAGCAATCGTCAAACATTCTTTGAGTAGGCTTCTGCAAGTGGTAGTCTATATCCGTTGGTATTGGCGGCTTTACGATACGGTTGTCTTTATCCAACAGTAACTTTACCAGTTTATCCCATGTAAAATACTCGTCTATCAGTTCCAGCGGCAGCAAAGTTAAATCTATCTTAACATCATCAGTAAACAGCATTAAATATGAAAATCCCTTTTCTACAGCTGGAAATAATTCCATATCTTCCGGCTTTTGCAGAATCAACCTTTCACCAAATATATCTAGCCATTTATCATCACTTGTGAAGCTGTCCATATCCGTAACAAAAAAAGTAATATCAAAATCCTGAAAATCATCAGGCGGAATATTTGTATTTGTTCTAGATCCTTCCAAAGTAACCATGCGAATGCGTTTGTCTGTTTTTGCAAAATTCAAAACAATATCATAAACTTCCTTTTCTGATCTCATTTTTATCTCCTCCAATTATTGAAATAGGTGTGAAGCCATTTTAGGGCTTTCCCGCCTTGATTACCCTTTAGCAAAGACGGGCGGGACTGTCAACGGCGGCGCATGAAATGCGCCGTTCATCTTGACCGTTGACTGGCTCGGCTGGCTTTGCTATCTTCCTGACAAATGGGAATGTCTAAGATAGTAAAGACGTCCCACATGCAACTCTTTCTTTTATTGCGGAAACCGTATCTTTAATTGTGAATGTAGTTGTGTCTATGACATTTGATTCATATACTCCCAAACCGGAAAATTGCTCCCACATTGTTTCCACTAATTCAATATTTGTTTTTCTATCTAATTTTGAGCGTTCCACAGCTCGCTTCATAGTTTCTTTTTTACTCGCTCTTAATACAATATAGTGTACCTCGTAATCTTCTTGGGCAAGAGCTTTCCATGGCTCCAAAAACCATGGCCCGACAATCCCATCTACAATTACATCATATCCGCCACGAGCATATCGCTTTGCAGCTTCTAAAAAGGCTTCAATGACAACCAGATTTTGCTCGTTGGATTCTGGCAAATGTGGTGGTATTGCGCCTTTGCTTAAGTAATGAAAAAAGTCATCGGTGTGCATATGCACTGATTTATCCATATCTGATTCCTTTGCGACAATTGACGCAGTTGTTGTTTTTCCTGTCCCCGGTGAGCCTGTAATCACAATAATTCTTCCTTGATTCATCTGTATTTTCCCTCACAATTCAAATTTATCACTTTGTTCCTGCCTGCTCAATCATCTTCTTCGCAAACTGCTGGAACATTTCAACAGTTTCTTTATCCATCGGTGTAAGCTGTCCGATCTGTCCAGCTATCATCGCCGTTACATCGTCAATGGAAAGTGGTTTTT
The DNA here is from genome assembly GCA_910584065.1 of uncultured Eubacterium sp. Lineage (GTDB taxonomy): Bacteria > Bacillota > Clostridia > Lachnospirales > Lachnospiraceae > Eubacterium_F. The sequence continues at coordinate 2,699 of CAJTZN010000007.1, read as the reverse complement.
GTTTCTGTTCCGCCAGTGCGTCCCGCATGGCTTGGAACATAGCGGCGGTCACAGCTTCTCCCGGCTGTTCCCCGTTGTCAATGTCTTTCTTAATGTCCCGCAGGATAGCCAGGAACACATTTTTGATTTTTTCAATCTCCGCTTCATGTTCCCCTATCTTTTGGGCGTTCAAAAGCTGTAAATCCTGCTTCGCTTCTGCCCGGTGTTCCGGGTGTTCTTTCATCAGGTCGGACAGGGAAGCCGTTGCCATCTCGATAAGCTGGTTTCTTGCTGTTATGCCCTTTGCCGCCGTATCCTGAAAATAAATCCGTATCAAATCTATCAGCTTAGGAAAATTCCTGTGTTCCAACAGGCGGTTGAGGATTTGCACATCAACAGCACCCGTCACAAGCCCCCTCACGGCTCCCTCGGACAAGCCTAATTCAGAAATATCGTAGCTTTTACGAACGCTCACGGTAGACAAGCCCAGTATGTAGTCTGTCGATACCTTAAATTCCTTTGCCACACCTATGAGAATATCACTGCTGACCGTTCTTGTTTCGCCGCTGACAATGCGGCTCAACTGGGAAGCGGAAACGCCTATCTTCTCCGCAAGTTCCTTTTGTGTGATGTGGTTCCCGTTGCATAAATCGGAAATCCGCTGTCCGGGCGTTCCGGGTAAAGCCATAGATACGCACCTCCTCCGCATACTTCCATTATACAGAATGATTGCAAAAATGCAATTTCCAAAGTGTAAACTTCATCAAAATGCAATTCTCGCAATATTCCGGGAATTGCATTTTTTTCGTGTAGACTTAGGGTAGTTCATCGATGGACGGCACCTTGAAAACAGAATGACCGTCCGAAAAGGAATACCCCGGCTGGGGAAGCACCGCAAGGAGTCGGACTTCGGGACAAAATGTCCCGAAGTTGCGAGGAGCGTGCCAACGCCGGAACACGCCGCAGGAATGGGGCAGGAAACCTTTTCGGGGAGAACGGCAACGGAAAGCAAAATGGAGGGAACGCATGAGAGATAACCCCTATAAAGACTTGCCGCCGCTGGAACGCAGGCCGGACGGTTCCCTTTACCGCATGACCCCGGCGCAGAGAAAACAGGCGGCCAGCCTGATACGCCGGGAGTGCTGTTGCTGTGAGGACGGCAACTGCATTGTCCTTGACGATGGGGACACCTGCACCTGTCCGCAGACGATTTCTTTCTCGGTCTGCTGTAAGTGGTTCCGCTGGGCGGTCTTGCCGCTGGACGGGACGCTGGAAGCGGAGATTTTCCGGGATAAGGACTTGAAACGCTGTGAGGTCTGCGGCGGTGTGTTCGTCCCCAAATCCAACCGGGCAAAATACTGCCCCGGCTGTGCCGCCAGAGTTCACAGGCGGCAGAAAACAGAAAGTGAACGGAAAAGGAGGTCTGCTGTGGACAGTTAAGGCGGGGAAAAGCCTTGATTTGCAAGGCTCCGCAAGCCCAAAACCGGGGCGGGCGGTATGTTTTATCGCCCACCCCGGAAAACGGGCTTCTAACCGTCCACAAAACACGCTATGACAAACACGATTTACATTCACCAGCCGGAGAAAGCCATCAGCTTCACCCGGCTCCCCAATTTCCTTTTTGAAGCTCCTGCATTCAAGCCCCTGTCCAACGAAGCAAAGGTGCTGTACGCCTTTATCCTGCGGCGGGCGGAATTGTCCCGCAAGAACAGCTGGGCAGACGAATATGGGCGGATTTACCTGTATTACCCCATCTGCGAGGTGGTCGCTTTGCTCCACTGTGGGCGGCAGAAGGCGGTGAATACCCTGCGGGAGTTGCAGTATGCGGGGCTGGCGGAGATACAGAAACAGGGCTGTGGAAAACCCAACCGCATTTACCCGAAATCCTATGAAGCGGTTCCAAACACCGACTTCAAGAAGTCCGGCTGCGGTACGCCGAAGGGCTGAAAACCGTACTTGATAAGTACGAAAATCAATCCTCTTGGAGTGCGGAAACCGGACGGTATATAGAAATACAGAGATTAAAACCATCTATTTATATCGATTCCATTCCAATCCTATCAGAGATATTTTCGGCGGGAAAACCCGCCGGAAAGGAATGGAATGGGGAAAGGAGTTCAATGGCACAACACGCAATTTTGCGATTTGAGAAGCACAAGGGCAATCCGGCAAGGCCGCTGGAAGCCCACCACGAAAGACAGAAAGAACAATACGCCAGCAATCCCGACATTGACACCAGCCGGAGCAAGTACAATTTCCACATCGTTAAACCGGAGGGTAGATATTACCACTTCATTCAAAACCGTATTGAACAGGCTGGCTGCCGCACCCGCAAGGACAGCACCCGGTTTGTCGATACGCTGATCACCGCCAGCCCGGAGTTTTTCAAGGGCAAACACCCAAAGGAGATACAGGCGTTTTTCCAGCGGGCGGCGGATTTCCTCATTGACCGGGTAGGCCGGGAAAATATCGTGTCGGCGGTGGTACACATGGACGAGAAAACGCCCCACCTGCATTTGACCTTTGTTCCGCTGACAAAGGACAACCGCCTGTGTGCAAAGGAGATTATCGGCAACCGGGCAAACCTGACGAAGTGGCAGGACGATTTTCACGCCTATATGGTGGAGAAATATCCTGACTTGGAGCGTGGGGAGAGCGCCAGCAGGACAGGCCGGAAGCATATCCCCACCCGGCTTTTCAAACAGGCGGTTTCCCTCTCC
>CAJTZN010000006.1 GCA_910584065.1 uncultured Eubacterium sp. | reverse complement strand
CAGGTGCGCGGCATCGTTTCGGATTGCGCGTTTACCTCACCCAAGTACGTGTTTACGCATGTGCTCCACTCGATGTATCATCTGCCCGCTTTTCCGATGATCCCGATCGCGGATCAGATGAACAGGAAGCTGGCCGGATACGGGATGGACGAGTGCAACGCGGCCAGAGAGGTGAGAAAGGCTAAAGTTCCGGCACTCATCATTCACGGTTCCGGGGATACGTTTGTCCCGTGCCATATGTGTGATGAGATCTACGAAAATTATGGCGGTAAGAAGCAGAAGCTCATCATTCCCGGCGCGGCGCATGCGGAGAGTTATTACAAAGAAACCGGGAAGTATGAGAAGGCACTGGATCAGTTATTGGAAACGACAGGATTGATTTAATGGTTCGCAGAGCATAGCTGGCTTTGCAGAAATGGAAGGCGATATGAAAAAAACAAGAAAAGGATATGAGTTATATCCGCTGACGGTAGCACAAAAGTTTCATTTTTATTACATGAATGCCTGCCCGAAAAAGGAGGTATTGAACATCGGAACAAGCCTTACGATCGAGGTGAAGTTGGATTTTGATGTGCTGCGGCAGTCGATCACGGAGGCCTATGAGCGCTGCGAATGTATGAAAGTGCGTTTTTTCCAGGATAAGGATGGCACATGGTATCAGTATATCAAAACGGATGCCGAATGGGATATTGATTTTCAGGATTTTTCGGGGAAAACGATGGAAGAGGCAGAGCAGATCATGCAGGGATGGACGCAGGTGCCCTTTACCGAACAGGAGATTTCCATGAGCCGTATCGTTATGATACGGATGCCGGACGGGTACGAGGGCGTGTATCTTCTCGTTGACCACCGCATCATGGATGCGCAGTCGATGATCTGTTTCCTCAAGGATATCATTGAGATCTACTGCAGCAAGATGTATGAAGAGGTGGCGTATCCGAAAGAGATGTCATCCTATATCGAACAGATCAAAAAGGATCTGGCGTATGAAGACGGGTCGAAAGCCAGGGCAAAGGATGAGGCATTTTTCCATCAGCTCATCGAGTCCTCCGAGCCGATCTACAACGGACTGAATGGCCCGGAACGGCTGGAGGAGGAGCGCAGGACTTCGGGAAATCCGAACGCGCGGGCGGCGGTGAACGTATCAGACAGCGTGGATTCGGCGCTGTATACGTTTCATTTGGAAGAAGAGCCGACGAAGCGCCTGATGGATTTTTGTGAGAAATACCATGTATCGCTTCTGTGCCTGCTCATGATGGGACTTCGTACATATTATCAGAAAATGAACGGCAACGACGACGTGTCGATCACGACGACGATCGCAAGACGCGCGACGTTAAAGGAAAAGAAAAGCGGTGGGACGAGGATCCATTCGTTCCCGTTCCGCACGATCATTCCGGAAGACAAAACATTTCTGGAGGGGCTCCAGGAGATCCGGGACCGGCAGAATGAATATTTCCGCCACGCCAATTATGATCCGGTCGCTTATTTTGCCCATCGCAGCAAAATCTATCATGTGGCGCCCGGACGTGTTTACGAGCCGATCTCCCTCACGTACCAGCCGATGTCGATGAGGGATAAGGAATTGGAAAAACTGGGCGACATACGGTATAAGACGAAATGGTATCCGAACGGCGCGACGACGCAGGCCGTCTATCTCACCGTGATGCACCGACCGGAAGACAACGGACTGGACTTTAACTTTGAGCACCAGGTCAAGGCGATCAGTTGGAAAGATCTGGAGAATCTTTATTACTTTTTGTGCCGTATTTTATTTAAGGGCGTGGAGTCGCCGGATCTGACTATCGGTGAGATCATCCGGCTCGTATAACTGTATGACATTTGGCGGGAACGCGGAGCAATCGGTATAACTGCTGCGGCAGTAAGAAAAACAAGGGGGAATTGTAACATGTTTGATCAGTTGACAGAAATTATTTGTGAGTACGTGGAGACGGAACGGGAAAAGATTCTGCCGGAATCGCGGTTTATGGAAGATCTGGGATTCACCTCGTTTGATTTCATGAGTATGCTGGGCGAGATCGAGGACCAGCTCGACGTGGAGATCGACGAGGCGGAGGCGGCTAATATACGGACGGTTCAGGAAGCAGTCGACTATCTGGAGAAACTGGTGGAGGAACAGGCGGACTAAGACCGGCCAGTCTAAGACCAGCCAGTCTAAGACCAGCCAGTCTAAGACCAGCCAGTCTAAGACTTGCCAGTCTAAGACCAGCCAGTCTAAGACTAGCCAGTTTAAGAGTAGACCGCCCGCGCGGAAGATGGGGCGGCAGAATGAGAGGGAGCCATGGTATGCAGTACAATTCGTGATATTTTAGTACAGGCGGAGAGTAAGTTTGGCGCAGAGGACGCCATCCGCTACAAGGGGCACAAAAAGGAAATCATCACAAAGTCCTATACGCAGTTGAAGAAGGACAGCGCGGCGTTTTCCAGTGCTCTGAGGGAGCGGGGAATGGATGGGCGGCACATCGCACTGACCGGGCCGACGTCCTACGAGTGGATCGTGTCATTTTTTGGGATCGTGAACAGCGGCAGCATCGCGGTTCCGCTCGACGTTTCCCTGCCGGTGGACGAGATGTGCGATCTGATCAACCGCTCCGATGCAGAAGTATTCGTGATGGATGAAGTCCGCGCCGATGTGGGCGCACTCGTGCGCGAACGGTGTCCAAACGTAAAATATGTGATTTCGATGCAGAAGGAAGAGGGAGACGGACAGTCGGATTCGTTCTGGCAGCTGCTCGGACAGCAAAAAGGAGGCTGGGAAGCGGACGTCGAACCGGATCAGCTCTGCACGATCATGTTTACGTCGGGAACGACGGGAAAGAGTAAGGGAGTTATGCTTACGCAGCGGAATCTGGCGGAAAACGCGACCTGCCTCGATATGAAAATACCGGAGCGCACGGTGATTCTTTCCGTGCTGCCGATCCACCATGCGTATTGCCTGAGCATGGATATTCTGAAAGGAATCTCGCTCGGAAGCATTATCTGCATCAACGATTCGCTTATGCGCATCGTCAAAAACATGAAGCTGTTCCAGCCGGACATGATCCTGATGGTGCCTCTCATGATCGAGACGATCGCCAAAAAGCTGGAAGAGGCCGGGGGACTGCCGGCCAAGCTCGTGAAGCGGAACGCTTTTGGCAAAAACCTGCACACGATATGCAGCGGCGGCGCGTATCTGAATCCGCAGTATATCGATCTCTTTGAAAAATATGGCATCACGATCCAGCAGGGGTACGGCATGACGGAGTGCTCGCCGGTCATCAGCACGAACCTGAGCTGGAACATCCGAAAGGATTCGGTCGGCCAGCTCATGCCGAACTGTGAGGCAAAGGTGGTAGACGAAGAACTCTGGGTGCGGGGGAGCAGCGTGATGATGGGGTATTACCACATGCCGGAGGAAACAGCCGAGACGCTCTCGGACGGCTGGCTGAAAACCGGGGATCTCGGATATGTCGATGACGAGGGGTTTGTCTATCTCACCGGCAGGAAGAAGAATCTGATCATTACGAAAAACGGGGAGAATGTGTCGCCGGAGGAACTCGAAAATAAGATTGGCTCCGAGCGCCTCGTACAGGAGATCCTCGTGCGGGAATCGGATGGCGTCATTGAGGCGGAGATCTTCCCGGATCTGGAATACGCGGCGAAGAAGAAGATCAAAGACGTGCCGGGACAGTTACAGGCGATCATCGACGCGTACAATGACGGCGCGCCGTTATACAAAAGGGTGTATAAGCTAAAAGTCCGTGATACGGAATTTGAGAAAACGCCTTCCAAAAAAATAAAGCGTTCAACCGGCAGTTGATATTTTTCTACCACTGGTGGTTGGTTTTTTTGCCGGTTTCGGTATATAATTAGTACAGCGAACATCAAAAGCGCTGTACTAATTTTTTTTGAAGGATTGCGGGTGTTGTGAAACAACGAAGTAATCCGCGGTATCAGAAAGTAGAAATGGAGTGATAAGATATGAACGGGAATATGGGTGTAACGATCAAAGAGGCGAGGAAAAAGCTGGGAGTCAGCCAGGAAGCGCTGGCCGACGAACTGGGATTGTCCGTGCAGGCAGTCAGTAAGTGGGAGTGCGGGCTGTCCTGCCCGGATTTGGCGCTGCTGCCTCAGCTTGCCGATTATCTGGGGATTTCACTGGATCAGCTCCTGCGCGGCGAAGAGCGGGATACGGGTGGAGTATTGTCTTCGCTGCCGGATGATAAAACGCTGCGGATCGTTCAATGCGTGGGCCGGCGTGTTTTGTCCGTGGATGAATGGAGCAAAATGGGAACGAGGGATGAGATCTCGCTGAATCTTGCTGCGGCTGACGATTCCGGGAAGGATGGAATGCGGGAAATTTCGCTGGAGGTATGGGGGTCGGCAAAGATCAGCGGTGATGTGGGCGGAGATGTCAATGCCGGAGATAGTGTAGCGTGCGCGAACATAAATGGAGACGTCAGCGCCGGCGACAGTGTGGCATGCGGCAACGTGGGAGGAGAGGTCAGCGCCGGAGACGACGTGATGTGTGGCAATGTAGGGGGAAGTGTCAATGCCGGAGACGAGGTGAGATGCTGCAGCGTGGGCGGCAGTATCATGGCTGGCGGCGGCGTAACGATCAGCCAGGAATCGTAAACGGTACAGGACGCCGGGGTTGTATTTGTTTTTCAGGCAGCAGGTGCTCTGCTGCGGGGGAGGATCTCGAGCAATATTATCTGTCGCTGATCAAAGACGATCATGGATAATATCAGGGATCCTTCTTATCCGTCCGTCCCAGTAAATAATCAACCGATACCTCATAATACTCCGCGAGTTTGATAAATATTTCAATCGGAATATTGATTTTTCCCAGTTCGTATTTAGAATAAGTAGTCTGTTTTATATGCAGGTAATCCGCGATTTCCTGTTGTTTCTTATCGCTGTCTTCCCGCAGGTTCCTTATATTTTCAAAAACCATGTAAATGCACCTCTGTCGTTCTGGTAAATAGTATCGTGAACCCCATACTAAATTATAAGGAAGAAAAAGATTCAGATTGAAAAATAGTCGTATTTCGACTATAATTAAATAAAACAGTGGGAACCTTTTTCTGATCCAAAGTATCTTTATATGTAGAGGGGAAAAGAATACAAATCCTATAAGAGGAAGGATAACTATTTATGGAGGCTAAAAAGTTTTGTGAAAACATCAGAAAATACAAGGATGACCTATATATTATGGCTTTGGCCATATTGAAAAATGGGACGGACGCCGAAGACGCCGTGGGTAACGCGATCCTGAAAGCGTATGAGAATATGGGGCAGATCAGCTCGTTTCATAAATTTAAGCCTTGGATGCTGACGATTACGAAAAATGAAGCTCTGAAGTTAAAGAAAAAGCGGTTGTATTTACCGGGGGATGAGGTGGTGCAGTCATTATCGCAGCCGGTTGAGGTACACTATGACGAGCTGTGGGACGTTTTACAGCAGATCAAAGAAGAATACCGTCTGGTTCTTGTATCGTTTTATTACGAGGGGCTGTCGATCCGGGATATATCTGACGTGCTGGATATTCCGGTTGGCACGGTGAAATCCAGGCTGAGCAGGGGAAAGGCGGAACTTCGAGAGGCATTGGAAAGGGGGCGTAGGAATGACTAAATTTGATAAGGAAATAAAAAAGTTATCAAAGGAATTTCAGGTGCCGGAAACTTATGATAAAAAAGTGGATCAGATCCTGGAAACGATTGAGGACGACTGCGTCTCCCCTCCTCATAAAAAACCATTTGTAAAAATCGCGATTGCTGTGGCCGCGCTCTGCGTCTTATTGACAGGATATTTATGTTTTTCCCGCGTAGAGGTGGCGGAGGCCAGTTTTCTGGAGACTTTTAAGCAGACGATCATGGATTTCTTTGGCATGGGTGAAGAGGAAATGGAAAACGCCGGCGTGGAGAGTGAAAGGCAGGAGGCGGTCAGCAAGCCGGATCTGATGATGGAACTGAAAGAGGTGGTGATGGATTCACAGAATATTTATGCCGTCATAAAAATCACGGCGCCTCCCAGCGTGGAATTTAAGCAGGATATGACGTTTGATTATTTTGGTTTTTGTGAGGGGACGAACTATAATGATTCCGGGCTGGTGCCGGGCGTAAGAGATTGTAAGCTTCTTGAGGTTTTGCACGGCAGGCCGAATGTGGGGACCTTTGTTGTCAGTATCGGAACGGACGAGCAGATTGCGGAGGGAGAGGATGTGACGGTATTTTTTCAGAACCTGCTGGCCGGTCCGTATGAGGATAAGCCGGAAATACTGGTCGAGGGTATGTGGAGCCTGTCTTTTACTGCCTCCTATACGAGTTCAAAGGAAATTGCGATAAAGGGAACGGAAGATATGGAGTATTCGTTTGCCGGAACGACGGCGCGGATAAAAAAGATCAAGCTTCTGCCGCTGGGAATGACGCTTGTCTCCGATGTGTCAAAAGTTGACACGGATACGCTGAACACGACGGATACGAGATTTGCCATACGCCTGAAGATGCTCGATGGAAGTGAAGTTAACGTGAACAGTCCTGATCTGAAAGAGAAAGGTCTGAGTGACGGCGGCAGCATCAGCGTGTATGAGAAAAAGGGCCGGACATATCAGAAATATGTGGGGCAGTTCAGAAAAGCGATCGACATCAGCCAGGTCGTAGGGCTTTACATTTCGGATTATTATGTGCCGGTAAAAAATTATGACTAAGGAAACGGGAACAATCACGTATTTACGCATCTGTGTTTAATGACGCGGATCTGTAAAAATAAATTGCATGACAGGCAGACTGCCTGCAGAAAGAGGAGGAATTGATATGAAAAGGAAAAGGCAGGGAAAATGTGTGACGGCGTGGCTTTTGATCATGTCATTATGTTTCACGTCATTTTGGATGTCGGAGGCGACGGTACGGTCAGCGGACACGGGTCTCCGGGAAAATGAGGTGACGTTACAGAATCCGGTGATCGAGCCGGAAAAAGGAAAAGTTTCCTGGGACTGCGTCTATTTCGGAAATTACTGGCAGAGCGAGTACATACCCGAGACGGGGGGCCGGCCGGAACAGGGAGAAGACGACGTGGTACACGAGGATGCGGACGGAACGAAATATCTTGTCCGTGAGGATAAGTCGTGTTATAAATATGAGCCCATCAAATGGCGGGTGCTGTCGGTCAGTGAAGATGGCAGTGACGCGTTTATCATGTCGGATAAAAATCTGGATGTCCAGTCTTATCACGCCGTATACAGCGGCACTGTTACCTGGGAAAATGCCGATGTCCGCGCGTGGCTGAATGAAGATTTCCGGAACGGGGCCTTTACCGACGAGGAGAAAGAGGGGATCATCCCCACGGAGATTGAGAACAGGAAGAGTCCGGAATATGTGAAAGAGGAAGGGGAAGAAGAGGAAGCGCCCACGACAGATCAAATCTATCTGCTTTCCCGCGGCGAGATCACATCACGGGCGTACGGATTTACAGATGACATTAGTGGGACAGAAACGAGAAAAGTAGAGAATACGGATTTTGCCAGGGCGGGCGGTACAATAAAAGCAGACGACGTCTCTGCCGATTACTGGCTTCGAACGATGAGGACAAACGACCGCGTCAGTCATGTAGATTATCTGGAGGGAGCGATCCCTGTCGAAAATGTAAATGCGCTTTTGAATACGGTAAATGGAACGAGCCGGATCCGCCCGGTGCTTCATTTGGACTTGACAAAGACAGGAATTTGGCATTATGCTGGAAAAGTGAGACAGGATGGGACAGAGACGGCGCCGGATGCTTCTGCGACGCCGGGAACTCCGACGCAGGAGCCGGAAACGATGCCGGGCGTTACGATGGCGCCGGGACAGGTGTATCCGAAAAATCCGGTTGTAGATGAAACGGATGGCCGGCAGAATATCTGGGATTGTATTTATTTTGGCGGGTATTATCAGAAAAAGATCACGCCCGCTGTTCTGGCAGAAGCCGGCGAACACGATACGATAAAAGCGGATGAAGGGAAGGAAGCCTGTCTTGTCCGCCATGAGCAGGGATATTTCAGCTATGAGCCATTGAAATGGCGGGTTCTTTCCGTGAATGAGGACGGAACGGACGCATTTTTGATGGCAGATCAGGTCATAGATGTCGCTTCATATGACCGAAACAGTGAGGGAGATGTCACATGGGAAAAGAGCGCTATTCGAGAATGGCTGAACAGGGATTTTATAGAAATGGCGTTTCCCCCAGAGGAACAGGCGGCAGTGGAAACGACAGAGGTAACGACGTCGGATAACCCGTGGTCGACAGAACCCGGTGGGAATGATACGAAGGATAAAGTTTATCTTCCTTCCATTGAGGAAATGTTACATCCCGCTTACGGATTTAGCAGCGATGCGGCGGAAGGGGATACGAGAAAGAGCACGGCCACGGATTACGCGGTCCAGGGAGGTACGCCGAATAAACCGCCGGCTGGTTTTATCCCGTACTGGCTGCGCTCGCCCGGCGTGTCGAAAGGATGTCCGGCACAGGTGGGGCATTGGGGAGAAGGAGAGATATTAACAGAGCCGAGTGTGGTGCTGGAAAGGGCGGCAGCCAATCTCGGTGTGCGTCCGGTGATTCACGTGGATTTGTCCGATACGTCGTTGTGGACGTACGCCGGGCAGGTGACGCCGAAGGGAGTCGTTGTGCCAGAGAAGGAGCAGCCGACGCCGACCCCGGATGTTACGGAAGAGCCGACGCCGGCACCGGATGTTACGGAAGAGCCAACGCCGATTCCGGGTGTTACGGAAGAGCCGACGCCGGCACCGAATCATACCGAGCAGCCGGCGGTAACGCTCCCCACACCGGATCCGCAGCCAGACGGCTCGGAAGGAAAGAAACCGGGGAAACCGACGATTAAAAAGCTGAAAAATAAAAAAGGAAAAAAAGTAACCATTACACTTAGAGGAAAAGTATCCGGAGCCGCTGGCTATCAGGTCGCGTATGCGGTAAAGTCTTCAATGAAAGGACAGAAGAGTAAATTTTTCAAAGGGACCAGCGTGACCGTCAAAGGCCTGAAAAAGAAAAAAACCTATTATTTCCGTGTGCGCGCGTATAGCAGGAAAAACGGGAAAAACGTATATGGAAGCTGGGGCAAGAAAAAACGTATAAAGATCAAAATTTAAAAGGAGGATTTCATGAAAAGATTACGCGCCTTTCTGGCTGCTGTCATTACCCTGTCCTTTTTGGCAGGGTATGGCAGCATACAGACAAAAGATACGGCATCCGCGGCGGCGAAAAAAGTGGATACGGTAAAAGCTGCTTCCGATTTTACACTAAAACTGCCGGCGGGGTGGAAAAATAACTATGTGCAAAAAAGTACGAAAAATGAGAAGCATGGCTCTCATGTCGTGTTTTATGCGAAAAAGTGTTACAAAGAAACGAAAGAGGGCTGGTTGTTTTCAATCCAACGGTTTAAAGATGATTCTTATATGGATCTGCCGTCCTATGAACTGGTGGGCCGGTGGAACGGCATGAGTTATGTGGCGGTGTTTCCTACCGAAGTGCAGACGATGGGAGCTACAAAAGCTGCAAAGAAACAGTATCGCAAGCTGGTCGGGGATTCCCTTGCGGCCGCGGCGTCCATTATGCCGGTCAAGAAGGCGGGAAAAGGGAAAGGGGTTTATCGGACCTCCGCCTTCTCCCTGAAACTGCCGGAAAACTGGAAACATAATTATACCGTGGAAAAATCAGCGAAGAATAGCAAGGATTTTTATGTCTCCTTTTATGCCAAAGACTGTCATAAGCAGACGAAGGCGGGGTGGCTGTTTTCCATCGAAACGTATGAGGATGAAACCTATCAGGAACTGCCGGCGTTCGAACTGGTAGGAAAGTGGAATGGGATTTCCTATGTGGCCGTATTCCCGACGGATGTACAGTCGGAAGGCGCTTCGAAAAAAGCAGAAAAACAGTATCAGAAACTGAGTAGATCCGTAGAGAAAGTGGCAAGGTCGATACAGAGATAGGAAAAGGAAAGATAAAGATGAGACAAAAAGCCGTAAATTTGATCTTTGCCGCGATGTGTCTCGTTGTCGCCATGTATTTTGTGTTCGGGGAGATTTTTCTGCCGTCTGATTCGCTCGATGAAGAGGCAGTCTGTGCCAGATACACAGGACAATGGGAGCGGGTCGCGGAAGACGGGACGAGGGCGCCGGTAGCCGTACCGGGCAAATGTGAGGCGGAAAGAGATGAAATGGTGGCCGTGGAGACGGTCTTGCCGGATGCGATCGAGAATAGCCGCTACCTCTGCTTTCGCAGCGCGAAACAGGATATGAAGTTCTATATTGACGGGGAACTTAAAAAAGAATATTCGACAGAAGGCAGCCGCCTGTTTGGCAGAATGAGCGCGGCGGCCTACGTGTTTGTGAGCATCGACGAGGAGGATGCGGGAAAGACATTCCGCGTGGAGATGAAGACGGATTCTTCTTATACCGGAATGCTTTATACGGTATATTATGGGAATCCGATGGGCGTGTGGAAATATTTTTTTGGAAAGCTGGGACTGGAGCTCGTCGTTGCGTTTGTCACACTTATACTGAGTATCATTGCCATGATCGGCAGCGTGACGTTATGGTTTTGTTATCGCAGGAAGGTAGCGCTTTTTTATCTGGGCTGCGGCATTTTTGTCGCGGCGGTCTGGCTGATTACCAATTCCACGTTCCGGCAGCTGATCTTTCCGAATCTCTCGGTCATCAATGATATTACATTTCTCATGATCATGCTGCTGGCGCTGCCGTTTCTGCTCTATATGAACGAGGTGCAGAAAGACCGCTATGGACGGGGGTATCGGATACTGGAAAGTATCGTCATCGCAAATTTCTTTTTGTGTTCCCTGTTACATGTGACAGAGATTTGTGATTTTACGGATACGATCCGTTATGTGTCCGCGCTTTGTGTCATTTCCATTGTGTGGATGACCGTGACGATCCTTTTGGACGTCAGGAGGGGAAGGATCGGAGAGTACCGGTTTGTGGCGATCGGGATGTTCGGTATATGTGTGGCGGCCTTTGCGCAGATTCTCATTTATTTCCACAAGCCGGATCTGTTTAACGGCGTGATCCTGGCACTGGGACTCATTTTCCTCCTGGGCTTTTCCACGATCAGTACGATCCATGAAATCATGGATATGGAGCGGGAGAAGCAGCAGGCGCTTTTGGCAAGCGAGTCTAAAGGGCGATTTCTGGCCAAAATGTCCCATGAGATCCGCACGCCGATTCATGCGGTGCTCGGTATGGACGCCATGATCCTGCGGGAGAGCGGCGAGCCGGCTATCCGGGAGTATGCGCTGGATATTAAAAACGCTGGACAGACGCTTCTTTCCCTGATCAACGATATACTCGATATCTCGAAGATCGAATCGGGAAAACTGGAGATCCTGCCGGTGAGATACGATCTGAGCAGCTTGATCAACGATGTAGTCAACATGATGAAAATGAGGGCCAAAGACAAGGGACTGGAGTTGAAACTTTTTGTCGATCCGCAAATTCCTTCCGGCCTGTGGGGCGATGACGTGCGCATCCGCCAGATTCTGGTAAACCTGCTCAGTAACGCCGTAAAATATACGGAGGCGGGCAGCGTGGTATTGTCGGTAAAAGCTGTTTTGCACGAAGATACGGCGGATCTGACGTTCCGGGTAGAGGATACGGGAATTGGCATCCGGGAGTCGGATCTCGAAAAACTCTGCCGGGAATTTGAGCGGATCGAGGAACAGAGAAACCGGAAGATTGAGGGGACCGGTCTCGGCATGAATATTACGACGCAGCTTTTAGAACTGATGGGCAGCAGCCTTCAGGTGGAAAGCGTGTATGGGCAGGGTTCCGTCTTTTCTTTTACGCTGGAACAAAAGATCATGAGCGGCGAGCCGGTCGGCGATCTTGCGCGGAGGATCAAAGATCAGGCGGCGGCGTATTCCGATCGCGTTCTGTTTACCGCTCCAGAGGCAAGACTGCTCGTAGTGGATGACAATGCGGTAAACAGGCGGGTATTTGTGAAACTGCTGAAAGCCACACGGATACGGGTGGACGAGGCATCCGGCGGGGAAGAGTGTCTGGAACTGGCGAGGAAGAACGCCTATGATCTGATCTTTCTTGATCATATGATGCCCGATCTGGACGGCATTACCGTATTACATAAAATGAGGGAATGGGAGGAATATCCGAGCCAGTCCGCGCCGGTCATCGCCCTGACAGCAAACGCGGTCACTGGCGCGCGGGAAATGTATCTGAACGAAGGGTTTGATGGGTTCCTCTCCAAACCAGTCAATCCGGAAAAGATGGAAAAGATGATCATGGAATTTCTTCCGCAGGAAAAAGTTGTTCCGGGGGAAGCGGAGTCCGTTTCTCCCGATGAGGAAACGGTATGGCCGGAATTGGATGGGATCGACTGGAACTATGCGCAGCTGTACTGCAGGGATGCGGCGATATTAAAAGAAACGGTCGATTTGTTCTATCAGACGTTGGAAGCAGAGGCAGCACAGCTGGAACATGTTCTCTCGCTGCTCGAGGGAACGGAAGGGATGGACCGCGAGGCACTGGAACAGTTCCGCATCAAAGTACATTCCATGAAAAATTCCGCCGCCATGATCGGGGCGGTGACTCTTTCCGGGGTGGCAAGAATGCTTGAGTACGCGGCGAGAGACGGGAAAACGGATGTGATCGGAAAGATCACGCCTGTTTTTCTGCAGGAATGGAGGCATATGAAGGCGGTTTTAAAGCCGTTAGCGGAACAGGAAAAAAAGGATGATAAAAAGGAAGAACCGGATCACGAGCGGACAAAAGAATTGCTGCGCTTATTAAGAAGCGCGGTAGAGGAGATGGATGTCGATGCGGCGGATGAGATCATACGGCGGCTGAAACGTTTTTCATTTCCAGAAAAGATCATGACAGAAGTGATGGAAAAACTCTGTCTGGCCGTTATCGATCTCGATGAGGAGCAGACAGCGGTATGGGCAGGTAAATTTGAACAGATAATGGAGGAGAACGATGAAAAAGGTGTTATTGGTCGGGGAACTGAGTGAGATCGTTAGAAGTTTGAATGAATGTCTGGAAGGTGATTTTCAGGTCCAGCTTTGTTCGGAGCAGCTGGAAAACGTACAGGCAATGGTAAAGATCATCAAACCGGAGCTGATCATCATATGTCAGATCGGTGTTCAGGAGATTGACAGCGCGATCTTTGAATGGATCCATGAAAAATGCGGCGGGACGCCGGTGCTCGGAATCACGACGAGCGATGGCTGGAAGCAGTGCAGGGACTTTTATAAAATGGAACAGTTTGATGTGATGTTCCGGCCGGTGGCAAAACAGGAGCTGCTGAAAAAATGCCATGAGCTGCTGACGGGCGGTGTGGGTAAGCCGGAGGCGGAAGCTGCGGGAGGCCTGCGGCGGAAAAAGAAGATCATGCTCGTGGATGACAGCGCCCTGCTGCTTCGCAGTATGAAGAGCATGTTGGAAAAATATTATGAGATCTGTCTTGCCAAATCGGGTGAACAGGCGTTGAAACGGATCCCGCAGGAGAATCCGGATCTGATCCTGCTCGATTACGAGATGGATGGCATGGATGGCAAAAGTACGTTTGAGGCAATGAAAGAAGATGAGGATATGAGGTGGATCCCGGTTGTATTCCTCACGAGTATTGCCGACCGGAAATCAATATATTCTGTGCTGAAATCAAAGCCGGACGGGTATATTTTGAAACCGCCGGATGAGAACCGGATACGGGAGACGATAGAAGAAATCTTAGGAGGCGGCGACAGATGAAAATGAAATCAAGCATTGTATTTCGGATTTGTTTTATCATATTATTATGTTGTTTTTATACCGTCCTGGCAGGCGGCCGCTGTGCGGAAGCGGCAGAACAGACGCAGCCGTCGGAACAGGAGTACCAGACCCGGTACGACAATGCGGTCGGTTTGGCGGAACTGTTGCGAACATCGCCTGACATGCTGCACAATAAGCTGTACACGGCAGAGCAGGAGGTGGAGCTGCAGGCACTGGTGGATTCTGTCTGCAGTGGAAAAGCATCGGACCGTGCCAAAGCGGAGGCGCTTCTTGTTCAGATCTTTAACCAATTAGAACCGGGGCCCTGTTATGAACTGAATGGCTGGGATACGCTCTGTGATGGGGACAGTGACTGTGTGAATACGTCGGGAGAGATCGTGGGAAAGAAAAAAACAGTCAATGAAGAAGCATACTGCTTTACCTTTTATGATGTGTGCCGGCTGGCTGGCATTCCCTGCTTTGTCCTGGAAGACTGTCAGGCATCGGAATCAAATAACCGTTACATCGCTATGGTCTATGTCGAGCCGGTTTCGGGTACCGGTAAGGAATGGTTCTTTGTCGATGTGGCAGCCGAACGGTTGCAGCTTGTCAGCAGGGAATATGCCTATGAAACGTTTGGAACAGAGATCTATCCGTCCAATCTGGTTTTGGATTATGACAAAGCGCTGTATTTCAGGAATGTCATTTCCCTGAGCAGGGATAGCAGAGTTACGTTTAAGGAGGCGCCCAAACTCGTATATGACAGTGTTTCGAATGTGGTAAAAGTTTATTTTACAACGGGGAGACTGGCGGTAGGAGAACAGTTCTACATGACGGAGACATTTGTGGGCGAAGACGGCGTGGCGCCTTCCGGATGGATCCAGACGAAGGATTATTCGGCGGGAACGGTAAAAACCTATCGAAGTTATGCGGTGTGCGGCGTATTCCTGCGGGGACGGGTCACGATCGGGGGAAAAGAGGTCGAACTCCAGACCGATGATTTTTTAAGCTTTCTTTCTTATTATGACCATCAGGCAGTAGGAAGTGAGCCGGAAAGCGAGGAACATAAGAAATTTGTATTAGATTACAAAAAGCGGCTGGAAGATAAGGCGATTGCATGTGCGGAAGCGCTGCTGGCAGATCAGAACTATATCTGGAATGATACGTATTTTAGCACGGAAGAGGATGAAAAGCTTGTGCAGGAGGCAGTCGATACTGCTCTGGACTGGAACTACATAAAAGAGTATGAGGCGAGCGAGATCGCTTTTAAGACAGCAGATATTCCGTTCAAATCCTGGGAGGAACAGAGTTCAGTTGAACTGCGGGATAAGGCAAAGGCACAGGCTATTCTTTTATATATCAAAAGAAATGTGAAATCGGTGGATCATGGCCCGAATTACGTAAACAGCGCTACGGTGCTGAAGCAGAAAGTGGGAACGTGCGAGGGTTTTTCCCGTTTATACCGGGATATGTGCGTGATGGCAGGAGTTCCCTGTTTTAAGCTGAGCTGTTCTCTTGGAATGAGAATGGGAGATACTCTGTTCCGGGATCATGGGGATAATCTGATAAAGGCAGGGGATAAGTGGCTGTTCTGCGATGCGATGGGTGCTATCGGCGTGATCGGAAAAGGGGACAATTTTCAGATGGGTATTTTTGAAGGATATGATACGGCGAATAGTACGGAGATTTATCTCGACAATGACGCCTTTCGGAAAAATACCTATGCAAAATGGACATGGGGTACGAGTTTAGGGAATTATTTTGATTTTGACAGTGAGGGAAAGCTGGGAATTTACCACAGAAACCGTTATGGAGAGCCTGTTCCGGACAGTGAGACAGATGAAAATGGCAGATATACGATGGAGAATGGTCTGCAAAACGTAGACATCCCGGAAAAGAGTGAGGATGGTTCGGCAGAAGTCGTGACACGATATGCCTATTATTATCAGAATCTAAGGACCTTGCAGGGCAGGAAGACCATTAACGGGACCGAGTATAACTTTGATACGGATGTGAGGGGAGTGAGCGCAAAGTGCCACAAGCTGCAGGAGGTGTCCCGAAGATATGTGATCTCTAAGCTTACCTTCCAGCCGATTGCAGACCAGCCCTTTGATCCGGATGGGGTTTGTCCGGTTCCGGAGATTTATCATGGCGATAAAAAGCTGGAATACGGGAAAGATTTTAACATCGTAGAGTACAAACATAACAAGGAACTTACGACCTATGCAGATGCCAGCTATCAGGTAGAGGGGATCGGCGATTATACGGGCAATGCCATCCGGTATTTTAAGATCGTGAAAGCGGACATTTCGGAGCGGGAGGTGACGCTGGCAAAGACAAGTGTTTCATGGAGCCCGGATGTGGAAGCCCGCAAACCCAGGGTGGATGTGGGACTGACTTCGCAGGACTATAGTGTCGCATACTATGATTATGATAAAATCGGCAGGGCGAGGGTAGTCATAACCGGTAAAGGAAATTATCAGGGGACGGTTACAAAGGAGTATGACATCAAACCGGGTGTGTGGAACGACGAAACGCTTCAGATACAGGGAAACGACGGGAAGCCGCTCCAGTCAAAGAAATTTTATTACAGGTTCTCTCCGGTCGCTGCTGAGGTAAAGGTGTGCTGGCGCGATGAAAATGGCAGGGATCATCTTTTGTCCGAGGCAGATGATTATGAACTTTCATACAGTGGCAACGAACATCCGGGAACCGGTACCGTTACAGTAACAGCCAAGGGAAATTATGAAGGAAGTTCGACCTGTACGTATGAGATCATGCCGTATTTTGTGTGGGAGGACGATATAAAAGCGGAATACACCCAGACGGTATATAATGGACTGGTGCAAAAACCTGCGGTCACGATCCAGGGAAGCGGCGGGTTACACGACATGGTTGAAGGAATAGATTTTTTCATCACTTATGAAAAAAAAGTAAATGGCGCGTATCAGGAGGCGGAACCGAAGGAAGCCGGCGAGTACAGGATCGTCGTTCGCGTGTCAGGGGATATGGCGATCATGAAAGAAGGTATTGAGGAAGAAGAGGCGTCGGACGTCTGCTATATCAGCTATTTCATTCAGGCTGACGGAGGCAGCGGATCCGGAAGCGGAAGTTCTGGAAGCGGTACAGGAGGAAGCGGATCCGGGAACGGGAATCCCGGAGGCGGTACAGGAGGCAGCAGTTCCGGTATAGGCGGTTCGGGAAACAGTACAGGAGGAAGCGGATCAGGGAGCGGGAATCCCGGAGGCGGTACAGGAGGCAGCAGTTCCGGTACAGGCGGTTCAGGAAACAGTACAGCTATCACTGGCGGGAGCGGGCAAAGCGGGGAGGCAGATCGTTCCAGAACCTTAAACAACGGAAGCGATACGATAAAGAAGTTAAAACTGATAGCGAAGAAACAGGCGGTAAAGGTCAGCTGGAAAAAAGTAAAAGGTGCAAAAGGCTATCAGATACAGATCAGCCAGTATAAGAATTATAAGAAAGCAAAGACGGTAAATGTCAAAAAGTCCAAAGTTTCTTATATGTTTAAAAAGCTGAAAAAGAACACAAAATATTATATCCGCATCCGCATTTATATAGGGACGGTCAGGGCGGGAGAGAGTAAAAAGATGGTTTATGGAAAGTGGAAGAAGGCTACCCAGAAAATAAAATGAGGCCTTTACACTTTTCAAGTGAAAGGAAGTGGTGTATAATATAGTCATCAAATGAGAGATTCATTGGAGGTGTTCTGATGACGATAGAAGAGTTAAAGAATTTGATAAATACAGGGGAGAAGATGGATGTTGAATTTAAAAGATCCGAAAATGGACTGAATAAGGATATTTATGAGTCTGTTTGTTCTTTCAATAACAGGGATGGCGGTCACTTGTTCCTTGGCATTGAAGACGGAACGAAAAAAATACAGGGTGTCAATCCTGATAAAATTGATAAGATGCTGAGGGATTTTACAACTGCCATCAACAATGCCAATAAAATAAATCCACCAATGTATGTAATACCAGAAGTAATTCAGATAGATGGAAAGAAGATCATCCACATCTGGATTCCGGAAGGGAGTCAGTTGAGACGTTTAAATGGACGGATCATGGATCGGACTCATGAAGGGGATATCGACATTACAGATAATGCGGAATTGGTTTTTAAGATGTACGCGAGGAAACAGAGCACTTATTTTGTAAATAAAGTTTATCCCAATCTGGGGTTAGAGCTTTTGGATTTTGATATTATCCGACGAGCAAAAAAAATGGCGGTTTCAAGAGTGGAGAATCATGCATGGACAAATATGACGGAGGAAGAAATACTAAGAAGTTCCGGACTGGTTCTTGCTGACCCGGATACTGGTAAAGAAGGTATTACTCTGGCGGCTATATTGTTATTTGGCAAGGACAGTACGATCATGTCGGTTTTACCGCAGTATAAGACCGATGCTATTTTCAGGGTGAAGAATTTGGATCGCTATGATGACCGGGAAGTGATCATAACAAATCTGATTGACAGCTATAGAAAATTAATGGATTTTGGAAAGAAACATTTAAATGATATTTTTGTACTGGATGGTGAACAGAGTGTAAGTGCCAGAGATAAAATCCTTAGGGAGATCATATCGAATATTCTGGCACATCGAGATTATTCTAATGCGTTTACGGCACAGTTTGTCATCGAGAAGGACAAAATATACACAAAAAACAGCAATCTGCCTCACGGTCATGGAGAACTGCAAATCAACAAATTTGAACCATTTCCCAAAAATCCACCTATTTCAAAGGTGTTTCGAGAAATAGGGTATGCAGATGAACTCGGTTCTGGAATGCGGAACACGAATAAATATACAAAGCTTTATTCAGGTGGAATACCTGTTTTTAAAGAAGGTAATATTTTTGAAATTGTTATCCCATTAGAGAATGTAGTTAGTTTGCAGGTTGGGCCGGACGATGAGGACAATGAGACTAACAAAGAAGTCGAGGGAACTAACAAAGAAATCGAAGAAACTAACAAAGAAATCGAGGAAACTAACAAAGAAGTCGAGGGAACTAACAAAGAAATCGAAGAAACTAACAAAGAAATCGAAGAAACTAACAAAGAAATCGAGGAAACTAACAAAGAAATCGAAGAAACTAACAAAGAAATGGATGGAGTGATCATAGAAATAATAGAAAGAAGACCAGAAGTTTCGGTAAATGAGATGTCACGGATTCTCAATAAATCTATAGGCGGAGTACGGTATCATATTAACAAAATGAAAAAGGCGGGAATTCTGAAACATGAAGGATCAACCAAGAAAGGAAAATGGATTGTCTATAAATCAGAATAAGTTAGATTTTGATAGTAATCATAATGGCAGCGAATCATTTCACAAATCATTTCACGATCCTTTTGCCTGAAAAAATGACTTTACAGATTTTGAATTTTATGGTACTATTATCAAGTTAGAAGAACCAATGCCCGGAATTTGGACGACTCCAACCGGTTCCTGGCAATTGGCAATTAAAAAAATAAATGGAGGTACATCAAAATGATGACGACAGAGAGAAAAGCAGAAATTATTAAGGAATACGGAAGAACACCGAATGACACAGGTTCACCGGAAGTGCAGGTGGCACTTTTAACGGAAAGGATCAATGTTCTCACGGAGCATCTGAAAGAGAACAAAAAAGACCATCACTCACGCAGGGGGCTTTTGAAAATGGTTGGTAAGAGACGAGGTCTTCTTGATTATCTCAAGAGAACAGATCTGGAAGGTTACCGTGCCCTGATTTCTAAACTCGGATTGAGAAAATAAAAATCCTGCTCATTATGGGCAGTGAAAAGAAAATGATAGTGAAACCAAAAACCGGAACAGGTGGTTACACTATCATTTTTTGCACAAAAGAGGAATTGCAGAGGGCGGGATTTTTGTGTTAGTGTTGACTGAAAGTGTAACAAAAGGTAAAAGTGAGTGCCGCTTGCTTTTACAGAGATGAGGGAAATGATGAAACGAGACAGAAGCCAGTCTATGGTAATCCGCGGCGACCGGATCCTGCTTGTGGAGCATGAGCTGTTCGGGCGGGACTTTTACAATCTGCCCGGCGGCGGAATGGAAGAGGGAGAGACGCCGGAGCAGGCGGCACTCCGTGAATTATCCGAAGAGTGCGGGGTTGATGGGTGCGTTGTCCGCCCTCTCACGATCGAGTACAAGCCCGATATGGAGAGCCGTGTATTTACATTTTTGGTAGAAATACCGGACGATGCAGAACCGGTCAAAGGAATCGATCCGGAGCTTCCGGAAAATGAACAGTCGATCGTGGCAGTCAAGTGGCTGCGGCTGGACGAGATCGCGGAGAGGGACCGGGCCTATCTTTTTGGGGCCGGGTTGATGCGGATCCCGTACTTTCACGATGAGGTACTTTTATGGGATGGAGATGACATAAGTTATCCGGTGAAAAAAGTGTTTTCATAATGGAAAAATTATGTTATAATCTATATGTATGTGTCAATGATAGTTGGAGAAATGTCCGAGACTTCTGAAAAGCGCATTTGTGATGCGTGCTCAGGAGTGTGTTTTTCAGATGTTTCGGATTCTCTGAAAGAAAAAAAGAAATGAGGAAAAAAATATGTATAAGACATTTTCAATGGAACTTGCCGGGCGCACGCTTTCGGTCGATATCGGACGGGTGGCGGCACAGGCAAATGGTGCGGCATTCATGCACTATGGGAATACGGTAGTATTATCAACAGCTACGGCATCGGAAAAGCCGAGGGAAGGCATTGATTTCTTCCCGCTCAGTGTGGAGTACAATGAAAAGATGTATTCGGTGGGGAAAATTCCTGGCGGATTTACGAGGAGGGAGGGTAAACCTTCTGATAATGCCATTTTGACATGCCGTGTCATTGACCGGCCGATGCGTCCGCTCTTTCCGAAAGATTACCGGAATGATGTGACGTTAGAGAATCTCGTAATGTGCGTGGATCAGGATTGCAGTCCGGAACTGACAGCGATGCTTGGTTCCGCTCTTGCAACGTGTATTTCGGACATTCCGTTCGATGGGCCGACGGCCGCGACGCAGATTGGTCTTGTCGATGGCGAACTTGTTGTCAATCCGACATTTGAACAAAGACTTGTTTCGGATCTGGCGCTTACCGTTGCTTCGACGAGGGACAAGGTGATCATGATCGAGGCCGGTGCCAATGAAGTGCCGGAGGATACGATGATCGAGGCGATTTACAAAGCACATGAGGTGAATGGACAGATCATTGAATTTTTTGATAAGATCGTGGCGGAGTGCGGAAAGGCAAAACATGAGTACGAGCACTGTGATACGCCGGAAGAACTTTATGAAGACATCGTTTCGTTTATTACGCCGGAAGCGATGGAGGAAGCTGTTTTTACAGATGTCAAGCAGGTAAGAGAGGAAAATATCAGAAAGATCAAAGACCAGCTCGAAGAGCGCTATGCCGAGGAACATCCGGAATGGCTGGAACTCATTGACGAAGCGGTATACAAGTTCCAGAAAAAGACGGTGCGCAAGATGATCCTGAAAGACCACAAGCGCCCGGACGGACGAGAGATCACGCAGATTCGGCCGCTGGCCGCGGAGATCGACGTGCTTCCTACGGTACACGGTTCCGGTCTGTTCCAGAGAGGACAGACACAGGTTCTCAACGTAACGACGCTGGCGCCGCTTGCGGAGAGGCAGAAGCTTGATGGACTGGATGAAAACGCGACTTCGAAGCGATACATCCATCACTACAATTTCCCGTCGTACTCCGTCGGGGAGACGAGACCGAGCAGAGGGCCGGGACGCCGTGAGATCGGGCACGGGGCGCTGGCAGAGCGGGCGCTCGTACCAGTGCTTCCATCGGAAGAAGAGTTCCCCTACACGATACGTACGGTGTCGGAGATCATGGAATCTAACGGTTCTACTTCTCAGGGAAGTATATGTGCATCGACGCTTTCGCTCATGGCGGCCGGTGTACCGATCAAAGCTCCGGTAGCCGGGATTTCGGTGGGACTCGTGACCGGTGATGCGGACGATGACTACTTGATCCTTACCGATATACAGGGACTTGAAGATTTCTTCGGCGATATGGACTTTAAAGTTGCCGGTACGCATAAAGGGATCACAGCGATCCAGATGGATATTAAGATCCACGGTCTGACACGCGAGATTGTCGAGGGCGCGATCCACAGGACGAAAGAGGCGAGGACATACATTCTCGATGAGGTGATGGCAAAGGCGATTTCTGAGCCGCGTAAAGAGGTAAATGAATACGCGCCGAAGATCCGTCAGATCATGATCGATCCGTCGAAGATCGGCGATGTAGTCGGACAGCGCGGTAAGACGATCAATACGCTGATCGAGCGCACCGGCGTGAAGATTGACATTACCGATGACGGCGCCGTATCGGTATGCGGCACGGATAAGGCGATGATGGATGAGGCGATCCGTCTCATTGAGATCATTGTCGCCGACTTTGAAAAGGGTCAGATTTTAGAAGGAACGGTAGTCAGTATTAAAGATTTCGGCGCGTTTATCGAATTTGCGCCGGGTAAGGAAGGAATGGTCCACATTTCCAATATATGTAAACGGCGGATCAATCACGTGGAGGACGAGCTTACGCTCGGCGACAAGGTGAAAGTCGTCTGTCTCGGCAAGGATAAGATGGGCAGGATTTCTTTCAGTATCAAAGATGTGAAAGAAAACAGGAAGTAATCGGTACGGATATTATGACGCATAAAAGCGGGCCTCGGATTCCGGGGCTCGCCTTATGATTCTTTTTACAAAATAGATAGGCATTTTTTGGAAAAATAATGTGCGAAAAGGCATGCGTATAATTATGTGTGAAAATGCCACACTACCTAATGTGATGAAGTATGTTATCATTTGAAAGGAAAGGTGTGTGCATGGGAACCGATTATATAAAGGAATACGGAAAATGTCAGCTTGGAGGGATCCAGCTGTTATCTATCATTGGGGAGATCGAGGGACACGAGTGTGTGTCGGAAAATACCAAATCGACGAAATACGAGCATCTTCTCCCAATCCTCGCGTCCGTGGAAGACGATGAGGCGGTAAAGGGGATTTTATTTCTTGTCAATACTGTGGGAGGGGACGTATCATGTGGACTGGCTCTTGCGGAGATGATTGCCGGGATCAGTAAGCCGACGGTATCGCTGATCATCGGGGACAGCCATTCCATCGGGGTGCCGTTAGCGGTAGCGACCGATCATTCTTTTATCGTGCCGAGCGCGACAATGATCATCCATCCGGTGCGCATGAGCGGCATGGTGATCGGAGCGCCCCAGACGTACGGGCAGTTTCAGCAGATCCAGGACCGGATCGTGGATTTTATCGTCCGTAACTGCGAGGCGAAAAAAGAGCGGATCGAGGAGCTGATGATGAATCCGAGCATGCTCTCCAAAGATCTGGGAACCGTGCTTGTGGGACAGGAAGCCGTGAATGAGAAGCTGGTCAATGAGGTGGGTACGATCTCCAAAGCATTGGAATATGTAAAAAATCTGACGAAAAGTTAAGGGAAAGGTTTGATGAAAGTGGCAAAGAAAAAAAGAAAAGCAGTGAAAAAGGTACCGGAGGCGTCTCCGCTTGCCAGGGAGATCATCCTGCTGGTCATCATTGTTTTTTCCATCTTGTCATTGTTGAGTTTATTTGATTTGTGCGGGGCGGGCGGGAAATTGCTGGCGGGGCTGCTGTTTGGTCTTTTTGGGGCAGCTTCGTATGTGTTTCCAGTCTGCCTGCTCGTCGCCAGCGGATTGTATATCTCAAATCCGCAAAATGCGGAACTAAAGAGAAAAATCTATTACAGCGGCGGGCTCTACATATGTCTGTGTGCCATTTTCCAGTGGGTCATTGACAGCAGGGCAGATGGTTTGATCGAGGTTTTCAAAATCTGCAGCAGTGAGAGGATTGGCGGCGGCCTGATCGGTGGTATTCTCTCTGATCTGCTGACGCTGGCGGCAGGACGGGCGGGTTCGCTCACGATCATCTTAGGACTGATGTTACTGTTTGTCATGCTGATCACGAGAAAGCTGATTTTTGCGGCGATCCGTGATCTGTATGAGGAAAAGCGCGAGGGCATGTCGGATCAGTGGGATGACGAGGAAGAGGAAACCGGGCCGGAATACGCGACTGAGCGGCAAATGAAAGTACACACATTTGAAAAGAAGAAAAAACGCGCAAAGCTGAAAAAAAAGCAGGGTGAGGAGAATGGGCCGGAAATGCCGGCAGGAAATCGCCAGGCAGAGGATAAGCGTGCGGGGATCAGTCAGGCAGGGAGTGAGCGTGTAGATACCAGCCAGTCAGAGCGCAAGCGGGCAGAGGGCAGTCAGGCAGAACCGGCGGCGAAGAAGCCGAACATTTCGATTATCCGCGGCGATTCGGCGCCGGAGCAGAGTAGTCATGAGCCAGTGGAACCGATCTATCAGGAAGAGCTCGAGTCGAAATTCGGCGTGAGACAGGACGGGAAACAGGAGGCCCGCCGCGCGGAGGCAGCCGGCAGCACTGCACAGAGCGCAGGAACTCAGGGACGGAAGACGAATGCGAAAATCGGGGAGGAACAGGTCAGGAGTGAAGTTGAAAAGATCGGGGATGAGATCAGGAAAGCGGACGGCGATGCCCGTACATATAAGTTTCCGCCGCTCTCGCTGCTTTCAAAACCGAAAAATAAGGCAAAGATCAGTGATAGCGATTTGCTGCAAACGGCGTCAAAGTTGCAGGAAACACTGGAGAGTTTCGGCGTCAGGGTGAAGATGGGAGACGTGAGCTGCGGGCCGAGTGTGACGAGATATGAACTGGTGCCGGAGCAGGGCGTCAAGGTCAGCAGTATTACAAGGCTGACTGACGATATCAAACTGAGCCTGGCCGCGTCTGACATCCGGATTGAAGCGCCGATTCCGGGAAAAGCGGCGGTCGGCATCGAAGTGCCGAATGCCAAACGCAACATGGTAACGCTCCGCGAACTGTTGGAGAGCAGTGAATTCCAGGAGGCGAAGTCCAATGTGTCATTTGCCGTGGGAAAGGACATCGGAGGAAAAACGATCGTTACTGATATTGCGAAAATGCCGCACCTGCTCGTGGCAGGCGCAACGGGTTCCGGTAAATCGGTGTGCATCAATACGCTGATCATGAGTATTATTTATAAAGCCTCTCCCGACGATGTCAAGTTTATCATGGTCGATCCGAAGATGGTAGAACTGACGGCGTATGCGGATATCCCGCATCTGATGATACCGGTCGTGACCGATCCGAAAAAAGCGTCGGCTGCGCTGAACTGGGCCGTACAGGAAATGACAGTCCGCTACAATAAATTTGCGGAGATGGGCGTCCGGGATATGAAGAGTTACAATAAAAAAATTACTGCGCAGAAACAACCGGAGGACGGCGAACACGAGAAGATGTGTCAGATTGTCATTATCGTCGATGAGTTTGCGGATCTGATGATGGTCGCCCCTGGCGAGGTCGAGGATGCCGTTTGCCGTCTGGCCCAATTGGCGCGCGCGGCGGGCATCCATCTGGTGCTCGCGACCCAGCGACCGTCCGTCAACGTGATCACGGGACTGATCAAGGCGAATATCCCATCTCG
Source organism: uncultured Eubacterium sp. (assembly GCA_910584065.1). Taxonomy (GTDB): domain Bacteria; phylum Bacillota; class Clostridia; order Lachnospirales; family Lachnospiraceae; genus Eubacterium_F. Next base: position 88,904 of record CAJTZN010000006.1, on the reverse strand, counting down.
TATCGCGCTTTCGGTGTCGTCGGCCATTGATTCGCGCACCATCATAGACGGCGCGGGGGCGGAAAAGCTTCTCGGAAACGGGGATATGCTGTTTGCGCCGCAGGATTACCCGAAACCGGTGCGGATCCAGGGGGCGTTTGTTTCGGATGAGGAGAGGGACGGTGTCGTGGCCTTTTTGAAAGAGCAGCAGTCGGGGCCTTCTTACAACGAAGAGATCACGAAGCATATCGAGGCCAATCCGGTCGGAACAAAGACGGGCGCTGCCGGCAGTTCTACATCGGACACCGGACAGGATGAGCTGTTTACGGAGGCTGCAAGGTTTATTATAGAAAAGGATAAGGCGTCCATCGGCATGCTGCAGCGCGTGTTCCGCATCGGATTCAACCGCGCGGCGCGCATTATGGATCAGTTGTGTGAGGCGGGTGTCGTCGGCCCGGAAGAGGGGACGAAGCCACGGACGATCCTGATGACGATGGAGCAGTTTGAGAATGAGGGAATGGAACAGTAGCTGTCAGAGGCGGAAATACGCGGAGACAGAGAAATGGAGGTCAATATGAAAGGATGGATCATTGTAAACGGATTTTTGTACACAGATAAGTTTTCGGAGATTGCCGAGATGTTTGTGAACGCGGCGACGGCCCATCGCATACGTCTGGAAGTGAAATCCAACTGCGAAATCTATAGCGGGATCTTTGAGATGGATCCGTCGGTAGAAAAACCTGATTTTGTATTGTTCTGGGATAAGGATATTATTTTAGCCAGATATCTGGAAATTTCAGGCATACCGGTATTTAATAACAGCAAAGCCATCGAAATCTGTGACGATAAGCGAAAGACGTATACGGCCTTTTTGGAAGCCGGCCTCCCAATTCCGCCGACGGTATCGGCGCCGATGACATATGAAAATATCGGTTTTTCTTCGTTGAAATTTGTAAAGCCGATCATTACCAAACTGGGATACCCTATTATTTTGAAAGAAGCGTTTGGTTCTTTTGGCGATCAGGTGTACAAAGCGGACGATGCGAAAATGCTGAAACGGCTGCTGCACGATCTGCAGCAGACCCCGTTTTTATTCCAGAAATATATCAGCACGAGCCACGGCCAGGACGTCAGGATTCAGGTCGTCGGCGGGAAGGTGATCGCGAGTATGCGGCGGTTTTCCGATAAGGATTTCCGTGCAAATATTACATATGGCGGAAGCAAGGAGAAATATGAGCCGGACGAGAAAGCCTGCGCGCTGGCGATTGCCGCCTGTAAGGCGGTTGGATGTGATTTCGGCGGCGTCGACCTTTTGTTCGGCAAAAAGGGATTTCTCGTGTGTGAGGTCAATTCCAATGCCCATTTTAAAAATTTGTATGACTGTACCGGGATCAATGCGGCGGATGCTATTATCGAGTATATCATTGACAAATTGGATCGGTAATTGATGATGTCTGTTTGGATGGTGTATGACCGGGAAGGGCTGGCGCGAAACGAGCAGTATGTCTCAATGTTTCGCAGGCATTTCCGGGCGTATGGCCGGGAGGTCGAGGCCGTTCTTGACGATCAGGCCGAGCGGAGGGTTCTGGCGGGAGAGCGTCCGTTTTGTGTGTTTGTGCGCACGATCAATCCGCCAGTCAACCGTTTTTTTGAGACGAAGGGGATTCCTGTTTTTAACTCGTATGAGGTGAGCCGGATCTGTAATGACAAAGGGCGAACGCTGGCGCGGTTCCGGGAGAAGGTGCTCTCCGTCCCGAGTATTACGCTCGACGGCGGGGATTGGGAGCGCCTGATGGAGGAGGAAGGACGGGAGGTTTTTCGTCTCCGCCGATATTTTTCCGAGCGGTTTTCAACCCTTGCCTCTTTGTCCGACCCTCTTTCACCCGGCAAAGTGTCATCTTGTTCTGTCTTTGGGGAACTGGAGCGCGAGATGATCGAGCGGGCGGAGGATTTTGTGCTAAAGACCGTGGACGGACACGGCGGGAGCGAAGTGTATCTTGTTTGCGGGGAACGCGAGCGGATCCGTGCAGCAAGTCGGCGGGCGGGTGAGGAAGATGCGGGCGGGCGTTTCATCGCTAAACGCAGTTCGGTTGCGGAGTGTGGATCAATTGCCAGGGGAAACTCGGTTGTGGAGTGTGGCTCAATTGCCGGGGAGGATTCGGTTGCGGGAGATAGCTCAATTGCCGGGCGGAAAATGGTTTTGCAGCCACTCATCAAGAACGGCGGACGGTTTTGCGATATGCGCGTGTATGTGATCGGAAAACGGATCGTGGCGGCTGTCATGCGCAGTTCCGGCAGGGATTTTCGGGCCAACTATTCCCGCGGGGGAGACGTGGCGCTCGTTGAACTGCGTGATGCCCAGAAACAGATCGTCAACCGCATCTTGGATGAACTCGATTTTGGTATGGCAGGGATTGATTTTTTATTTGACAGGGATGGGAATATGGTGTTAAATGAGATAGAAGATGTGGCAGGTTCGCGCATGCTCTATGAGTGTGCGCCGCACATAGATATTGTCAGCCAGTATGTAGACTATGTTATGACGTGTTTGGAACCGGTAGTGAATTTGACACTACCGGAATGAAAGAGGAGGTTTTACAATGAAATCAGACATTGATATTGCGCTTGAGGCCGAGCTCCAGCCGATACAGGAAGTGGCAGAGGTGCTCGGGATATCGGGAGATGATCTGGATCTGTACGGAAAGTATAAGGCAAAGCTGACCGATGAACTGTGGGAAAAGATCAAGGACAGACAGGACGGAAAGCTCATTCTCGTGACGGCGATCAATCCGACGCCAGCCGGGGAGGGAAAGACGACGACGACGGTCGGCCTCGGACAGGCGATGAGCAAGATTGGCAAAAAGGCGGTGATCGCTCTGCGGGAGCCATCTCTGGGCCCGTGTTTTGGCCTGAAGGGCGGGGCTGCCGGCGGCGGATACGCCCAGGTCGTTCCGATGGATGAGCTGAATCTCCATTTTACCGGTGATTTTCACGCCATCACATCGGCCAATAATCTGCTGGCTGCGATGCTCGATAACCACATCCAGCAGGGTAACGCGCTCCGCATTGATACGAAGCAGATCGTATGGAAACGGTGTGTGGATATGAATGACCGGGTATTGCGGAATATTACGGTCGGCCTCGGCCGGAAGGCTGACGGCGTGACGAGGGAGGATCATTTTATCATAACGGTGGCATCTGAGATCATGGCGATCCTCTGTTTGGCGGAAAATATGAGAGACCTGAAAGAACGGCTCGGACGGATCATCGTCGCCTATGATTATGAGGGTGAGCCGGTGACGGCAGAGCAGCTGAACGCGGTGGGCGCGATGGCAGCTCTTTTGAAGGAGGCATTAAAGCCAAACCTGATCCAAACGTTAGAGCACACGCCGGCAATCGTCCACGGCGGGCCATTTGCCAATATCGCCCACGGATGTAACAGTATGCGCGGCACGAAAACGGCGCTGAAGCTTGCGGACTATATCATCACTGAGGCCGGGTTTGGCGCGGACCTCGGAGCGGAGAAGTTTTTTGATATCAAGTGCCGCATGGGCGGTTTCCAGCCGGATGCGGTCGTTTTGGTGGCGACGGTGCGCGCGTTGAAGTACAACGGCGGCATGGACAAGGCGGATCTCGGCACGGAGGATCTGGACGCCCTGAAACGGGGAATTGCCAATTTGGAAAAACATATGGAAAATATCGCGAAGTATGATGTGCCGTGTGTCGTCACCCTCAACCAGTTTGTGACGGATACCGAGGCGGAAATTTCGTATGTCAGGAATTTCTGTGAGGAGAGAGGCTGTGAGTTCGCGCTTTCGAGAGTGTGGGAACAGGGCGGAGAGGGCGGCATCGAACTGGCGCAAAAAGTCGTGGATACCATCGCCTCGAAGGAGAGTCATTTCCACTGTCTGTATGAGGATTCCCTTTCGCTGCGCGAAAAGATCGAGATGGTGGCGAAGGAGATTTACGGAGCCGGAAATGTCGTATATGAGGAGGCGGCAAGTCGGGAACTCGACCGTTTGGAGCGTCTGGGATTTGGCAATATGCCAGTCTGTATGGCGAAGAACCAGTACTCGCTTTCGGATGATCCGAAAGTGCTCGGCCGGCCGGAAGGCTTTGCGATCCATATCCGGGATGTATATGTTTCGGCAGGAGCAGGGTTTGTCGTGGCTATAACGGGAACGATCATGACGATGCCGGGACTTCCGAAAGTGCCGGCGGCAGAGCGGATCAATGTCGATGAGAGCGGGAGGATCACTGGGCTGTTTTAACAATACGGCGGGTGTGAAAGGTGACAGGTATGTCTTTTATTTTAGAAATGATTCAAAAGAGGTATCCTTCTGCGGAGGGTACACAGTTATATGATCATTCTTATTTATTGCAATATTTGGATAAGAAAACGAAGTCCGTTGGACGATCCTCGAAAGCAAGGGGGTCATTTGCAAATTTATATACCATTTATGTTTTGACAGAGGATTATGTTAAGAAAGGATTTGAAAAGTCAAAACGAGACTATGGAGAGTATGAGGGTATGGCGTTTACAGATGTAATTACGCGTATGAGAAAACTTCCGTTTGGAAATAAGTTGCAAAACCATGCTATAAATGATCGTTGCAATGATGATTTTAGAAAGTTTTTCCACGACTTTACAGATGAAGTTCCGATTATCAGAAATCTAAAAACAAGGAAATACTGGATCAACGAGAAATTATTACTTGTTCATAATGGTGATGGTTCAAGGCATAATATAGCTAAATTGTGTCTTGAAATTATTGACAAGTATGTTGAACTCAAGAAGGAGGGTTTTTCCTTATTTTTTGCAGAATTGGAACGCTTCAAAGAACTTGTTGGAAAAAATTCACAGGAAGCGATTGATTTTATTGCGCACACGCTTGACCCTGCGTCGGATGCCAGAATATTTGAAATTGTATCTTATGTAATATTAAAATATCATTATATTACCCAAACCATTACATATTCCGTCGGGAATCAGATGCCACAGACACATCCTTTGAGAATATATAAGGTTGGCCGGACAAATGCTAATGATGGTGGGATTGATTACATTATGATTCCTCTTGGGCGAATATTTCAAGTTACTGAGGTACTTAATTTCAAGAAATACTTTCTCGACATTGATAAATTAGTACATTATCCAATAACATTTGTTGTAAAGCAGGATCTTTCTCCAGAAGAGGCGATGGATCGAATTGTAGAAGAGGCTCAGGGAAATTATTCTGATGAGGTGTTAAAACATTATTTGGAATGTTTTGAGGAGATTATTACCATCCCAGTTCTGTTAAAGATGCTGGAAAATAATATAGAAAACGGGTTTTTGGAGCAAATGGTTGATGAACTAATAGAGCAATGCAGAGTAGAGTATAACTTTGAGGAAACATAGTCTGCAAAAGCTGCTGATTTTGATAAATCAGCAGCTTTTACAAAGAGGAAGTGATAGCTGGTTATTGTTATGGATATGATCTTTTTTGGAAGTGTTTTTGGTCTTTCGGGATTTATCTTTTTTTAGTTCGCAGCCCTCATATTCTGTGGTGATTCCGGTACGGCGTAATCCAATCTTATAATATTCTTTATTAATATCCATACTAATTGCCCTGCGGCCAAGTTTTACGGCAACAGCACTTGTGGAAAAACTTCCGCCAAATGGATCAAGCACGATATCACCAATATTGCTGGATGCTTTTATGATTCGCTCAAGCAATGATTCCGGTTTTTGAGAAGGATGGTTTTCATATTCCTCCATTTTATAACGGACTCTCGCAAATTTCCATACATTTCCCGGAACTTTTTGTGTGTGATATGGCTGAGGCGGATTTTTTCTGTAATCAATCAGACCACGCTTTGCACCTGTTTTAGCTTCTACCAAAATATTCTGACTGTTAAATGTGAACTTTGATTTACTGGTTTTGGATGCCATAATGATTGGTTCATACAAAGAGCCGTATTTCTTTCTGGACTGAACTCCAGAACTATCATATGTCCATACAATATCATTGATGATGTGGTAGTGTTCCTGAAGGTAAACAGAAATATATGGGATATTTTGTGTTGAGTTCATTAAATAAAATGTACCGTTGTCTTTTAAAACCCGGAAACAGGAATCAATCCATTCATAACACCATGCCAGATATTGTTTTCGGTCAGTCCATGTATCGCTTTTATTGCCAAAATCTTTTCCTAAGTTAAACGGGGGGTCGGCAAATATTAAATCTACTGACTTTTCTTCCATTTTGTTCATGCTTGTAATACAATCGCCCCAAATGACAAGAGATTGATCGGATTCCCGATATTCAAAATCTGTTGTTTGAAAAAGTTCAATCATTTTTTTAATCCTTTCCTGGATTTTATAGTAGTTTTTTCCAAAAAAAGTTATCTCAAGCCTTTTTCTTCAATTCAAACTGTCCAACCAATTCATCGAGCATCGTTGCCTGTGCGGATAATTCCTCACTTGTCGCGGAGGCCTCTTCGGCAGTAGCGGCATTACTTTCAACAACTCCCGAAATCTGATTCACACCGATTTCGGCCTGTCTCATTGATTCCGCATGATCTTCCATAATGACTTTCAGGTTTTTTGAGAAATCGGCGATCTGCTTAATTCCCTGTACGACTGATTCGATCGCATTCGAAGCGTGGTCTGCGGCACGGTTTCCTTCCGTAACTTCCTTGATCGAAGCTTCGATCAGTTCTCTCGTATCGACAGCGGCCTGCGCGCTCTGATCGGCCAGTTCCCGGATCTGATCCGCAACGACGGCGAAACCGCGTCCGGATTCCCCGGCGCGTGCCGCCTCGATCGAGGCGTTTAAGGACAAAAGGTTTGTCTGTGCGGCGATGGACTCAATCTCGGAGATGATATCCCCGATCCGTGTAGAAGTCTCGTTGATGCGGTTCATCGCTGCCATCATCGTATCCATTTCCTGCCGGCTGTTATCAGCTTCGTCCGCATACTGCTGTGCCTTTGTGTAAGATTCGCCGGCGTTTGCGGCACTCTTTTCCATTGCTTCGGTGATGTCGGAAATCGTGGCATGAAGTTCTACCACGGAATTTGCCTGGTCAGTTGCTCCTTCGGCCAGACACTGGGAAGCGTTTGCCAACTCGTTCGAGCCAGCGGATACCTGGTTCGATGCATCGCCGATCGATACGAGTGTTTCCGTCATCTGATCCCTCAATCCGCGCATAGAAGCATACAGTTTTTGGAAATCCCCGGTATATTTTTCGGGAATTTTTGACCGCACGGTATAATTTCCGGCTGCCATTTCACCGAGTACTTCACCGATATCCAGTATAATGTCGTCTAAGTTCGCTGCCATTTCTTCGGCGTTCTTCGTCATGTCCTCAATTTCGTCACCCGTGTTTACGACAGGGAACGGAGATGAGAGGTCTCCGGCGGCGTACGTTTTGAGTCTCTCACCCAGTTTCTGCAGGGGAACCGAAATCCTCTTTGCAATCATTTTACTAATCTTCGAGGCAAATAGCATTGCCATGATGATAAGGACAACGATGGCGGCTGCAAGGATCCAGCCCGCGATCGTCAGTGCTTTTGCCAGATGGTTTCCCTCGTCTATTTTGACGGTCAGAAGCTGTTCCAGTTTCGTATATATACTGTCATAAGCACTTGCAAGCTCGGAAAGCGCCAGTTCCTGTGCCTGAATACAGAGCGCCCTGTCTGTCGTTGCGCCGAGTTCAAGGATCTTTGCATCCAGCGTCCAGTAAGCATCCAGTTCCGCTTTGATCGCATCGTAAGTTTCACGCCCGTCGTCGGAAACAATTGTATCTTCAATCTGGGTAAAGTAGCCGTCAAATAGTTCCTTTTGCTCGGCGTGCTGAGCTACTACTTTTTTAATGGCGTCTTCGTTATCATACCCGATGGCGGCCCGCAGGGATGATCGAAGATCGGCAAACTCAAACATAGCTTTTCCAATATCTCCCTGTGCAAAACCGAAATTTTCCAGCGCGTATGAATACCTGTTGGAAATCGTCACTAAGGCGATCAGACCGATGAGAGCGCCAGCGGCGATGATCATCGATACTTTGAAAATAGAAACACTTAGATGTTTTTCAATATTTTCCCTTTTTTCCATTATGTACATACTCCTTTCGAACTTATAATAAGTAAGAATCATAGCATTTTATTTATCCTGACAAAAATCATTATACTCTTTATTCACAAAAAATTCAATCTTTTTCATTGTGATATTTGACGTTCGAGATGTATCGTCCTGGCATGGAAAAATGAGTAGTTGACAAAAGGGAACAATTCGGTTACAATAATGTCAACCAAATGTAGAAAGGTGGTTGACATTGTGAATCTGTCCAAACAGACGATCGTGATTACAAAAATCACGCTTATGACAGCTTTTTTAGTAGCTGCTTCCTATCTTGTCATTCCGCTCCCGTTTGCGGTAGCGGCCATCAGCGTACAGACGCTGGCGGTCAACCTGATCGCGCTCTTGCTCCCACCGGTGCAGGCGGGGTTATCGATTGCCATTTATATATTACTGGGCGCGATCGGGCTGCCGGTGTTTAATGGCGGAAATGGGGGGATTGGCTATCTGCTGGGGCCTACGGGGGGCTTTTTCGCCGGATTTATTGTAGCTGTTGTTTTGATCTCGCTTTTGAAAGGAAAGAAGTACAGTCTTGTCCGCTACTCGCTTGTAACGGTATTTGTTGGCGTTCCTGTTATATATCTGTTTGCGCTGGGCTGGATGGTCTGTGTCACCGGGATGCCCATAAGAGATGCCTTTTTGGTTGGCTGCGCGCCGTTTCTGCTGGGGGATGCCGCAAAATGCGTTGTCGCGGGGGCCGTGGCAAGGCCGCTTCTCAAGGTAATGAATCAATATGAAGAAAATAGAGTATTATCAGAAAAAACTGTATAAAGGCGGACTGCTTCAAAAAGAAGAATTGATGGAGTTATCGGATGAGCCGTTGGAGCAGCTCTGCCGGGCGGCAGATGAAATACGCAGGCATTTTTGCGGGGATGCGTTTGATCTCTGTGCGGTGATCAGCGCGAAAGGCGGGAGATGTACGGAGGACTGTGTTTTTTGTCCGCAGTCAGGCATTTCAAAAGCCATTGGCAAGGTACCGGAATTTCCGCTGCTCGGAACGGAAAAACTCGTCCGTGATGCGCTAGAGAAGGACAAAAAAGGTATCATGGCGTATGGCATCGTGGCATCGGGAAGGGTGATTTCCGAAAAGGAGACGGACAAGCTGGCAAAGTCCCTGGTCAAACTGCGAAAGGCCACAAACCTTCGCCTGTGTGCTTCGCTCGGCCTGCTGGACCGGCAAAAGCTGGAACGGCTCCGTGACGCGGGACTGCAGATGGTACACAATAATCTTGAGAGTTCAGAACATCATTTTAGCACCGTATGTACTACGCATACATATGAAGAGAAAAAGAATGTGATCCTGGCGGCAAAGGAAGCCGGACTTTCGGTGTGTAGCGGCGCGCTGTTCGGGATCGGGGAGTCGATGGAAGACCGCATTGAACTGGCGCTGAATGAGCGGGCGCTCGGCGTGACATCGGTTCCGGTCAATATGCTCGATCCGGCGCCGGGAACGCCGTTGGAACAATCGCCCCTGCTCGGTGTGGATGATATGCGCCGGATCGTTGCGTTATTCCGTTTTGCGCTGCCGGATACTTTTATTCGTCTGGCGGCTGGACGGGAATATTTGGAAGATCAGGGAAGATCCTGTTTTCTCTCCGGGGCAAATGCCGCGATCAGCGGCGATTTCCTGACAACGATGGGTATATCAATCGAAACGGATCGCAACATGCTCCGGGAGATCGGATATGTCGTATGACCTATGTTTGTGATAGGTGCCGGCTGCCCGCGGGGATAACAGAATGGGTCAGTTTGTCCGTCTGTCACAGAAGTCCCCATATTTGTCATCCACGAGCTGGTCGATGTATCCTTTATTAAAAAGCGGAAATTGCTGGGCGATTTCTGCTTTTAACTGTTCTGAAACATGTAAAAATTCTTCCTCTTCGCTTAATTCCTCATCTCCGAGAGAGGCTAGGTATTCGTCTGTAAAATGTTCTTCAATATATTCTTTCACTTTTTCAACGACACGTTCTTCTTCGGAAACAAGTCCTTTGATCGTTCCGGCTTTCCGGAAAGAGGAAATGCCGATCCCGAGGAATATCGTAAACACGATGGCTAGTATTGCGGTCGAGAACGTACTGAAGATGGATATGATCCCGGCTGCGTTGGCAATAACAAATAAATAGCCGAGTATCGAAAAAGCGATAAAGGAGTAGGCGGTGAATTTAAGGTCGGTGTATTTGTCCCGTTTGTTGACATAAACCGTGCTTGTCTCTGTCCGCAGATCCGACAGCAGTTCATTTGCTTCTTCCTCTTTGATCTCTTCGAGCTGCGCGTCCAGCGCCGGCTCCAGTTTTTCAAGATTCGCGCCATCCGCTTCCCCGTCCGCCGACAGCTCGTTCAGGATCGCGCGCGCGCGTTCCGCTTCCGCAAAAGAAACGGCGATATGGAAGCCTTCGCCGTCCTCATCCTCGAGCGGGATGAGCCCGCACGTCCGGACCCCCGAAAATTTTAAGAAGCGGATCAATTTATTTCCCACATCTTCATGGACGACGGAACCGATCAACTGGGGCGCTGTCTCGTCAATTTCCTCGGGAAGTTCCGCCACCAGGTCGCATCCGCAGTCGACACACGTTGTAATTCCATCAATATATTCGTTTTTACATTTTGGACACCACATAGATTAACTCCTTTGCTTTTTTTATGTATAGTAACATATTCGTTCGTAAATTGCAATTTTTTCTTGTCGGGAAATTGCGGGAATGCTATAATGGTACTCAGTGCAAAGTGTGACTAGGTGGCTTTGCCGCCTAGTCACACCGGAAGAACGCGAGAAACAGCGTTCTTCAACAATTGTTTGTGCCGGGCGGTACGCCCGCATGATGGAGGTAAAAATGGCATTTAATAAGAAGAGAACGCTTGCGCTTCCGGACGAGATTCTGATGCAGATCGAGAAGCCGGCAAGATATACGGGAAATGAGATCAACATGGTAAAAAAAGATCCATCTGCTGTCGATATCCGTTTCTGCATGTGCTTTCCGGATGTGTATGAGATCGGCATGTCCCATCTGGGCATACAGATCCTTTATGATATGTTTAACCGGTGGGACGATACGTATTGTGAGAGGGTGTACTCGCCCTGGCCGGATCTGGACCGGATCATGCGGGAGAGGAAGATCCCCCTGTTCGCGCTCGAGAGCCAACAGCCGGTCAGACGATTTGATTTTCTCGGCATCACGCTCCAGTATGAGATGTGTTATACGAATATATTGCAGATTCTCGATCTCTCGGGGATTCCGCTGTACGCGAAAGACCGGACGTCCGAAGACCCGTTTGTCATCTGCGGCGGGCCGTGCACGTACAATCCGGAGCCGGTCGCTGACTTTTTTGACCTTGTGTATATCGGGGAGGGGGAAACTTCTTACCGTGAATTGCTGGACCAGTATAAAGCGTGGAAGAAGAGCGGGGAGACGAGGAGGAAATTTTTGGAACGCGCCGCGAAAGTAGAAGGTATTTACGTGCCATCGCTGTATGAAGTGGCGTACGAGGATGACGGGACGATCCGGGAAATGCGGCCTCTTTGCGAAGCGGCGCCCCGGAAGGTGAAAAAGCAGGTCGTGACGGACATGGAACATACGTATTATCCGGAAAAGCCGCTCGTTCCGTATATCCGGGCGACGCAGGACCGCGTGGTCCTGGAGATCCAGCGCGGCTGTATCCGCGGCTGCCGGTTCTGTCAGGCTGGCATGATCTACCGTCCGATCCGCCCCCGGGATGTAGAGGAACTGAAACGGCTGGCGGTGGAAATGCTGGAGAACACCGGTTATGAGGAGATCACATTAAGTTCTTTGAGCTCAAGTGATTATAACGAACTGGCGGAACTGGTCTATTTTCTCATTGAGGAATGTAAAGAGCGCAAGGTAAATGTATCCCTTCCGTCGCTGCGCATCGACGCATTTTCCCTCGATGTGATGGAGAAAGTGCAGGATGTCAGAAAGAGCAGCCTGACATTTGCCCCGGAAGCCGGGTCGCAGCGCATGCGCGACGTCATCAATAAAGGACTGACCGAAGAGGTGATCTTAGATGGCGCGAGACAGGCGTTTCAGGGCGGGTGGAACCGGGTGAAGCTCTATTTCATGCTCGGACTGCCCGGGGAGCGGGAGGAAGATATCGAGGCGATCGCGGTGTTGGCCGACCAGGTAGCGGCCGTGTACTTTGAACGTCCCAAGGAAGAGAGGAACGGAAGGCCGGAGATTTCAGTGAGTTCGTCCTTTTTCGTGCCCAAACCGTTTACGCCGTTCCAGTGGGCGCCGATGGATATGGCAGAGCAGTTTGAGGAAAAGCGGCGTTTCCTGCGTGACAAAGTAAAACAGCAGATAAACCGGAGAACGATCCGCTATCACTGCCACGACGCGGTGACTTCGGAACTTGAAGGACTTTTTGCCAGAGGCGACCGCAGACTGGCAGGCGTCATTGAGGAGGCGTACCGCCGCGGCTGTCTGTTTGACGCTTGGACGGACTGGTTCAAAGAGGACGTGTGGGAGCAGGTGCTTTCGGACAAGCACGTATCCAGGCAATTTTACAATTACCGGGAGCGCGGAAAAGATGAGATCTTTCCTTGGGATTTTATTGATATCGGGGTGACAAAAGAATTTTTGTACCGCGAATATGAACGGGCCGGGCAGGAGGTTGTCACGCCAAACTGCCGCGAGAAGTGCAGCGGCTGCGGGGCGCACCGGTTTGGTACCGGCGTCTGCGTGGAGAAAGGAGGGAGTGCCCGATGAAAACGAGGATGAGGTTTACGAAGACCGGTTCCCTAAAATTTATCGGTCATTTGGACTGTATGCGCTTTTTTCAGAAAGCGTTCCGCCGGGCCGGACTGGATGTGGCGTATACGGGCGGGTTCAGCCCGCACCAGATCATGAGTTTTGCGTCGCCGCTCAGCGTAGGTACGACGAGCGACGGGGAATATCTGGATGTAACCTTTCATTCGCTGCCGGATGTGCCGGAAGCGGAACTGCTCGCGCGCATCAACGCGCAGATGACGGAGGAAATCTTTGTCTCGGAAATCCATGTGCTGGACGAGCAGGACGTGGCTGCGAAAAAAACGTCGATGGCGCTTTTGCACGCCTGCGATTATATGATCACATGGAAGGACGGGACGACGTTTGGCGCAAATGTAAGCCCGAAGTCCGAAATTGACCTGCGGGAAACATTTCGTTCGTTTATGGCGCAGGAGAGTATTCCGGTGAAAAAGAAAACAAAGCGGAGTGTGCAGGAGATCGATCTGAAACCGTTTATCCTCGGTTTTGCGTGTTCAGGGGAAGAGTTTGAGGGCGTGACAGGAGCCGTATTGCCGGAACTGAACAACGAATATGACAGTGAGGATGAACTTTACCTGAAACTTGTTTCCGGCAGCGTGGCCAATATCAAACCAGAGCTCGTGCTGGAGGCTTATGCGCATTATCTGAACGTGGAAGTGGAGCCATTTTCCTATCAGGTGCACCGCATCCAGATGTATTTTATGGACAAGGCGCAAGAGGGGATGGGCGCGTGATTGTCCGGGAGGATCATGATGAAAGAAATAAATCGGCAGCTGGCAGTCATCCGCCGGGGGGCGTACTATATTTCCGCCGTATTGGAAGGGAATACGCTGGACAATGTTATCCTGGAGGAGGCGGATGAGCAGGCGCTAAGGGTCGGAGATATTTATGTCGGCAGGGTAGACCATGTGGTAAAAAATATCCAGGCGGCATTTGTGGAAGTGCAGAAACACAAGATGTGTTATCTGCCGCTGAAGGAATGCGTTCCGCAGAAGGTCACGACGGGACAGGAGTTTGCCGTGCAGGTAAAAAAGGCGGCGGTGAAGGCGAAACAGGCGGTCGTCACGAGAAATCTGGAATTTGCGGGGAAATATGCGGTCATAACCGTATTAAACCGCGCCAAAGCAATTTCGGCTAACATAAAAGAGGAAACGGTCAGGGAGCGTTTACGGCGGTTACTGGCAGAGTATGAAGACGCGCCTTTTGGTATCATACTGCGCACGAACTGCCAGGAGGCTGGGGAGGAACAGATCCGGGAAGAGTGCGAGGCGCTGCTGCGGCAGGCGGAGACAATCGTAGAACGGTCGAAGAGCCGCGTGCGGTTTACAAAAGTATATCGTTCGGAGATGGAAGTGGTGAAATATATCCGCAGCAGGAAGAGCGGGGCGTTTGACCGCATCATCACGGATGAGCGTGAAATTTATGAAAAACTGAGAAACGAATCCACGTGTCCCGACGAGACGGTCGTGTTTTATGAAGATCATTCGTATCCGTTGGATAAGCTGCTCGGGATCAGCGCAAAGTTGGAGAAGGCAGGAAAGAAGCATGTGTGGCTAAAGAGCGGCGGCTCACTCGTGATCGAGCCGACGGAAGCACTGACGGTCATTGATGTCAATACGGAGAAGGCGATCGGGGGAAAGCGGAACAGCGAGACCACTTTTTTCCGCATCAATGTCGAGGCGGCGAAGGAGGCGGCCAGACAGATCCGGATTCGTAACCTTTCCGGTATTATCCTCATAGACTTTATTGATATGAAAGAGAGGGAGCACGAAGAGGCGCTGTTGAGCGAACTGCGCAGGGAATTTGAAAAGGATCCGGTCCGGACGGCGGTCGTCGATATGACAAAGCTGGGACTTGTGGAGATTACGAGGATGAAGGTGAGAAAACCGCTGCATGAGATGCTGTAGTGTCTGGTAAAGCCAATGATAAGCCGGGGATTGTCCGCAAATTGTCCGCAAATTTCCATGTTATGTTGATTTTCCCCTTTTCTTCTTATTTCTTTTGTGATAGAATAAGTTCTGACGAACTTATCAGCGAGTTGTTTCGCAACATTGGTGCAGAGACGTGCACAGTAAAAGTAACAGGATTGGAGTTTTTATGCTGAGTAAAAAAAAGATCAAGCTAATGATACGCCTGGCGGATTATGAACAGGGTCAGGGAAAGATCGATCTGGAACGCACGAAATATTTTAAACTGGATTATATCCGGTATCAGATTCTAAAGACGCTTGTCTGTGTGACAGGGGCGGTGTTTCTCGTCGTTGTGCTGATCGGTATGTATTATATGGAGTTTATCATTACCAATGCGTTGGAACTCGACTACGCGGGTATGGCAAAATATTTTCTTGTGATCTATATCCTGCTGTTATGTTTATTTTCTTTTGTGACGGTCAGTGTTTCATCAATCCGGTATGAGGCATCTAAAAACCGTGTGAAGCAGTATTATTCGACGCTCCAGGATCTACTGGCATATTATGAGGAAGAGGAAGAGGGCGTCAGGGAGGAACGTGCTTTATGGTAATGGCATTACTTGTTTTCAAGACGAGATTAAAAGATCTGTATGAAAAACATTATAAAATGATCCGCTCGATCCTGAAGATCATCATATCGGCCGTGCTGTTCGCGGCAGTGTTTTACTCTCTGCCGTTCCGTCCGGAATGGAACGAGTACGAAGTTCCGTTTGTGATCATGATCGCGCTGATCTGCGGGTTTATTCCGGATCTGGCCATTATGTGCCTGGTGGCGCTGTTTGTGATCTATGAGGTCGCAGCCGTGTCTGTCGTGGCGGCTTTTGGTTTTTTTGCGTTGCTCGCCATCTATTTTTTACTGTTTGGGCGCTATACGAAAAAACAGAGTTATATCGTCCTTCTCATTCCGGTTCTCGGCATTTGGAATCTCTCCTATGTCGTTCCGATCGTGGCAGCGCTCTTCCTTTCGCCGGCTATGATTCCGGCGTGTGTGGTCGGCGTGCTCGTCCAGTACGTGCTCATGGGGATACGGGAATACGAAATCCTCTCCCAGAATGCCGTGGATACAGGAAATACGATGGAATCGTTCCAGTATATGGTCGATTATGTAATGGGAAACCGCGAGATGATCATTTTGATAGTGACATTTTCCCTCGTGTACCTGATCGTGTACGCGATCCGCAAGGGGAGGTTTAATTATTCTTCCCATGTCGGCATTTTTGTCGGCCTGGTGACGTGTATGGCCGGTGTCATTTCAGGAGATGTTCTGTGGTCGATTCCGGCAAATATGAGCGATTTGTTCATCGGCCTCGCGATTACGGCCGTGATCGCGTATGTGATCCAGTTTTTCCGTATGAGTCTTGATTACACAGGGGTTAGGAAAATGCAGTTTCAGGACGATGAATATTATTATTATGTAAAAGCGGTACCCAAACTAAAAGTAGCTGTCGTGGACAAGACGGTTACGAGAATTGAAGAGGATCGGACGGAAGAAAAGATCGATCTGAAAGAGGAAATTGAAAAAGTGTTGGAAGAAGATCTGAATCCCGATAGCAAGTGACATCACCGGACAGGAGTTGAGCAGTAATGGAAACAATACGGACATTTTTCAGGGATTACGTGGCATGGCTTTCCATGCCGAGCATAAATATCATAGATATTATTGAAATACTGGTGATCGCATTCGCGGTTTACCACATCGTGATCTGGGTAAAGGATACGCGCGCCTGGGTATTGATGAAGGGGATCATTGTGCTGTGCTTTATCTGGCTTGTGGCGGCGATCCTCGATATGAATGTGCTTCTCTGGATCTTTCAGAATGTCATGGTGATCGGAATTACGGCGATCGTGGTCGTATTCCAGCCGGAATTCCGGAATGCCCTGGAGCAGCTGGGGAGGAAGTCGTTTACTTCCATTTCGCCGTTTGACGACAGCAAGGCAAAATATGAGAGGTATTCCGACCGCTGCATCCACGCCGTGATCAAAGCGGTATATGAGATGGCAAAAGTGAAGACGGGAGCGCTGATCGTGGTGGAACGGGATATCCAGTGCCGTGAGTTTGAGAGGACGGGAATCCCGCTCGACGCCGAAGTGAGCAGCCAGCTTTTGATCAATATATTCGAGCACAATACGCCGCTGCATGACGGGGCTGTTATTTTGCGTGATAACCGGGTCGTGTCGGCGACGTGCTATCTGCCGCTGTCGGATAATCTCGCGCTGAGTAAGGAACTCGGCACCAGGCACCGCGCCGGCCTCGGTGTGAGCGAGGTATCGGATTCCCTGACGATCATCGTGTCCGAGGAGACGGGAATGGTTTCGGTGGCAAGAGAGGGGAAGCTAAAGAGGAATGTAGATGCGGAATCTCTGGAGAAGCTGTTAAAGAAAATATCCAAAAAAGCGTCTGACGGTGCCCGAATGAGATGGTGGAAGGGGAGAAGGCGAGCATGAAGAAAAAAATAATGAAAAATTTTGTTTTGAAAATTTTATCAATCGTCGTAGCCTTTTTTGTCTGGCTCGTCATCATTAACGTCATCGATCCCACGACGACAAGGCATTTTACCGATATTCCGGTGGAAATCCTGAATGAAAACGTGATCACGTCGGCCAATCAGGTATTTGAGGTGGAGTCCGGGGATAAGGTAGATGTTACGGTAAAAGGGAAACGGAGTTTTATCGAGGGGATTGATGAATCTGATTTTTCGGCGAGCGCTGACCTGAGTAAACTTTCTACCGTGAATACAGCCGGTATTCAGGTGAAGTTGAATAAATCGACGAAAGAACCGGTAGAACTTGACTGGAATAACGAAGTATTGCGGATTTCCCTGGAAGAGAAAAGCAGTCAGCAGTTTAAAGTCCAGATCAACTCCGAGGGCGTGCTGGCAGATTCCTATGTGCTGGGAGAGATGACGGCCCAGCCGAACATGATTGAAGTGTCGGGCGGAAAGTCAAAAATCAAACGGGTTGCGAGTATCGGAGTTATCCTTACCCTGAATGGGGAAAGCAGCGATTTTGAAACGGATGTGACGCCGATCCTGTATGACAGTGACGGAGATGTGATCGATGGTACGAACGTGACATTCAGTAAAGATCTGGTCCATGTGGAGGTAAAGGTGCTTCCGACAAAGACGATTCCGCTGCATGTCGATGTGCAGGGAAATCCGGCCGAGGGCTTTACGCTGATACAGACAGATTTCAAACCCGATGTTGTCATGGTATCGGGCACGAGACAGGAACTGGAGAAAGTGAAATCCATTACGGTCCCATTGAATATCGAAGGTGCGAATAGTAATGTGGAGCGAGAGATCGATCTGGCACAGTATGTGGAAGGCACTGGCTGTGAACTGGTAGATGATTTTAGCGCGGTGTCAATACGCTGTGTCGTAGAAAAGAACGGGAAGAGGACGTTTTCGTTTGTGAATTCCGATATCAATGTAAAAAATCTTCCTGCCAATCTGAATTTTAGTTATATTGATGAAAATGCGAGACACAATGTAACGATTACCGGAGGGGAAGAGGATTTGCAGCGGGTAACGCTGACGAGCCTCGGCGCCTACATTGATTTGAAAGATCTCGGCGCCGGTTTCCATACAGTGGAGATCATGTTTGACTTGCCGGGAAATCTGCGGCTAAAATCCAAAGTGAGGGTGGACGTCCTACTTACGCAGTCGGGGGATGTACAGCCGAAACCGAATGAACAGACACAAACACCGGAGACGATTGTTCCGCCGACTGCTTCTTAAAATGAGTGTCCATTGATGCTCTGCGATGAATGCGAATATGGAAAAATAGGAAATGAGGTTGAAAAAATGTTAAATTATAAAAAATATGATCGGGTACCTGTTGTGGATTTTCCGGAACGGACATGGCCAAACAGGGAGATACAGAAAGCACCTGTATGGTGCAGCGTGGATTTACGGGATGGGAATCAGGCTCTGATCGAGCCGATGGTTGTAGAGGAGAAGATTGAATTTTTTAACCTGCTCGTCAAACTGGGCTTTAAGGAGATTGAGATCGGATTTCCGAGCGCGTCCCAGATCGAGTATGATTTCCTGCGCCAGCTCGTAGACCGGAAACTGATACCGGATGACGTGACGGTACAGGTGCTGTGCCAGTGCCGCGACCACCTGATCGAGAAAACGTTTGAGTCGATCCAGGGAATCAAGCGCGCCATCGTCCATATTTACAATTCGACGTCCACGCTGCAGCGCGATGTCGTGTTCCACATGTCCAAAGACGAGGTCAAACAGATTGCCATCGACGGCACGAAAATGGTGAAAAAATATATGAAGGGCTACGACGGGGAAGTGATTCTCGAGTATTCGCCGGAGAGTTTTACCGGTACGGAGCTTCCGTACGCGCTGGAGGTGTGCGAGGCCGTCATGGATGAGTGGGGCGCCAGTCGCGATAAAAAGGTGATCATCAATCTGCCTTCTACCGTGGAGACGAATACGCCGAACGTATTTGCGGATCAGATCGAGTGGATGTCCACTCATTTTACCGACCGTGAGCGCGTGATTTTAAGCATCCATCCGCACAACGACCGGGGAACGGCCGTGGCGTCGGCCGAGCTGGCGCTTTTAGCCGGGGCGGACCGCGTCGAGGGAACGTTATTCGGCAACGGGGAGCGCACGGGAAATGTGGATGTGCTGAATATTGCCTACAATATGTTTTCGCAGGGGATCAATCCCGAATTGGAGATCGAGAACGTGAATGAGATCATTGATGTATATGAGCGCTGCAATAAGATGGAAATGGATATGCGCCATCCTTATGCCGGGAAACTCGTGTTTACCGCTTTTTCCGGTTCCCATCAGGACGCGATCAACAAGGGCGTTCAGGCGCTGCATGAGAGAAAGCAGGAGAAATGGGCGGTGCCGTATCTGCCGATCGATCCGAGCGACCTCGGCAGGGAATACGAGCCGATCGTGCGGATCAACAGCCAGTCCGGGAAGGGCGGCGTGGCCTTTGTCATGGATACGTATTTTGGATTTAAGCTTCCGAAGAGTATGCACAAGGAATTTGCGGATGTGATCCAGGTCATTTCCGAGCGTCAGGGAGAAGTGGCGCCGGAGCAGATCATGAAGGAATTTAAGGCCAATTACATCGACCGCAAAGAACCTTACCATTTCCGCAAGATCAAGGTAGAAGACTTAGGAAGCGACGAGGAAAAGACGCCGTTTGACACGAAAATAGATCTGACGTATACGTATCGGGGGGAGGAAAGACAGGCAGAGGCCTATGGAAACGGGCCGATCAACGCCGCGTTACGCGCGCTTCAGGAGGAAATCCCGATGCACATCAAAGTGCTGGATTATTCGCAGCACGCGCTGACGCAGGGATCAAACGCGCAGGCAGCCGCGTATATCCATCTGATGGACGAAGACAAGGGGATCGTCACGCACGGCGTGGGCATCAGCTCCCATATCACGAGGGCGTCGATCCGGGCGCTGTTCAGTGCAATCAACCGGTTTCTGGCAGATGAGGGAACGGAGGAAGCGTAGGTATGCGGGTTTAGCACAGGGGTAACTGTGCCGATATAATAAGTGTAGGCAGATGGTTGTGCCATGCGGCATGGAACGCCGTCTGCCTTTTATGTTATCTGTGTTGTTTTGGCAGCTGGCAGAGGGTTTGTCTGCCTGTGGGAAAGAGAGGTGTCAGGGATGGCAGTTGTGATCAGTACAGGAGGTACGGGTGTTCAAAATAATCTGGCAGGGCATGTGAGGCCGGCAGAAAGCGGCGTGCGCAAGTCAGTTTCCGTCAAGGGAGACCGCATACAGGTCAATGCGGCGAAGCAGGGGACGATTTTAGATGAGTACCGGAACAGCGGAGTGGATCTGGAACTTTCGGGGGCAGCGGCGGAGGAATCCGTTTTTACCGAAGAGGAACTCGAGCAGATGCGCAAGGAAGAAGCAGAGAAGAGGATGAGGGAGTCGTATCAGGAGCAGGTGGAATCGGCGAAAGAGGCGGCAGATGCCATGAGTGAGGAATTTGGCGATCTGGCGAAAGCAGTCGAGATTGCGAGACGGCTCATGCACGGGGACATTGTGCCACAGTCAGATGAAAAATTTCTGATGGATTTTGATAAGGACATGTATCTGGGCGCCAAATCCATGCAGGCGCTCGCCCAGAATGAGGATAAGAAAAAGTATGACAGTATTCTGGAGGATGAGGAAGAAGGAGAGGGCAGTTCGGTGAGCGTCGAGGGCGGTGACGCGGTGATCGATGCGTCGAAGCTGAATCTGTGTCAGGAGGAATGATGGGCGATTTTGTAAAGGAATATGGTAATATGTTGTTAGATATTGAGTATCATTGTCTTCCGGGAGTATATGCTGCCGTAAATCAGGATTTATTGTCTAAATGCGCGGACCTGTATTCGAACCATTATGGTAAATGGGGAGAAAAAGGGGTACGCCCAAATGAAAATATCCGTTTATCAGAGGAAAGAATTTCAGATTGGCTGGAAAGTGAAGATGTTTCTATCTATTATGCAACCGATCAATCTGAGTTGATCGGTTATGCGATTGCGCTTAGCCGGAAGGAAAACAATTATGGAACGGTAACTTGGGTGACACAGTTAGTTGTTCATAAAGACTACCGCCAAAATGGTATTGCCAAAAATATTTTATTTTCCATTTGGGGATTTTCGAATCATTTTGCGTGGGGAATCGTGAGCGCGAACCCTTATGCGGTGCGCGCATTGGAGAAGGCTACGAGGAGAAGGGCCATGCCAGTGCGTATTAAAAAGAATGCGGTCAAGTTACGGAACATAGGCCGTAAGAATGTTCCATTTATTAACGATGATACCGTTTTTCGGATTACCCATGATTCATCGACAGTAAATACAGAGTTTTTTGTGGATCACAGTGATACGGAACAGATGCTTAGGAATGTTACAAATCATGATATTCCCTGGTGTTTAGGGAAGATTGAGGATGGCTGGGAATGGTTTGCTTTTACATTCAGAGATCAGGAACAGATTTCTCTTTCTAATGAAGAAATTGAAAATATGATCGCTACATCAGATTCCGTTGTTCGGCAGGCATACGCACGGATGGATCTCGATGCAACGAAACAAAAGTGGATGAGGCATACCTCTGCTGAGATTGATTATGTAATAGAGAAAACGGGGTTGTGTGCGCGGGATTTTGTTTATGATTTGGGATGTGGTACGGGAAGGCATTCCATTGAACTGTCGAAAAGAGATATTGAGGTAACTGGAATTGATTATATTACAGGAAATGTAAAAGAAGCGAACAGGGTTATTCAGGAAAAGGCGTTGGAGGGAATTCAGATTTATGAGGAAGACTGCCGATCTTATAGAAGTGACAAAAAAGCAGCGGTTGTGCTTTGCCTGTATGATGTGGTAGGTTCTTTTGCGATAGATCATGAAAATGAGCGTATCATAAATACGGCGTATCAATTGCTGGCTCAAAATGGATTTGCTGTATTTACTGTGATGAATTACGAGTCTACGGCAGCAAATGCGGTCAATACTTTTACGTTTGATGAAGAGGCGGATCGATTGCTGGAACTGCCAGCTTCTAACATAATGGAAGAGAGTGGGAATGTGTTCCAGTCAGAGTACTATATGGTTGATACGAAATCGCACTTGGTCTATCGCAAAGAGCAGTTTTCAAAGGGATTTCAACTTCCGGTTGAACTCATTGTCAGGGATCGCAGGTTTACGATGCAGGAGATTACAGCGATGTGTAAGAAGGTCGGTTTTACGATTGTAGAAGAAAAGTATGTCAATGCGTCGGATTGGCGAAAAGAGTATACTGCCACAGATCCCCGGGCAAAAGAGATACTGGTTATTTGCCAGAAGGTGTAAAATGGATCCAACATATTAGCAGATCGTTATGGCTGGAATGTATAATATTACCACTTCATTTAGATACTGCTGTTGAAACAATTGGAAATCCATGTTTTTATCTGTCCGCTATTTTTTATGGACCGACTTGTAATATTTCCAAAACGGAATGGCGAATGATATAAATAGCCCCAGATATATTACAAACATAATGTAGAAAAACACTGCGAAAACGTGGGTTTCATATGTGTTGTGCAGACTCTGCATGATCATCTGCGGAATAATGATACAAAAGAAAACGACCAAAAGAGGTGTCATTCGTCCTGTGAATACCCGTTTCATCATATCCAGCCGGGAAGCATCGTCACAAAAAATATGTTCCTCGGCGCCGTCCATTTCTGAAAAATCTTTGCGAAAATAGCTGTATCCCACATAATTTTGCAAATATTCCCATCCGCAATCGCGAAACATCTGAATGTATTCATATTTGTTAGTGAGACTATCCGGATTGTAGTCTAACTGATAAACGACATCTTTTGGTTCACATCTACGAAAGCGATATAAGCAGAATCCGCTGACTGAAACAAATTCCCAGCCATTTTTGTGTTGTTCCCTCAGATAGTTTTCTTCTTTTTTCCATGCCGGAATGGGGAAAAATTTGATTTCTGTTTTGGTATGTTTCATACTATCTTGCCTCCTTCATGCTGTTATATAAACGTTCGATCCGTTTCATTTCCATATCAAGTACTTGTGATCCAAGTTCTGTAATGCGGTAGATTTTACGGTTTTCTTCTTTTCGGATCAATGTGATCAGACCGTCTTTTTCCATTTTAGACAGGCTTCCGTATAACGTTCCGGGACTGATTTTTATTTCACCCTGTGTTAATTGTTCTGTTTTTTTTACAATGCTGTATCCGTGCGCTTCTTCCCTCAGACACAGTAAAATGTAAAAGCCTGTTTCTGTCATCGGCACATATACTTTCCGGATATGACTGTCCATGATACCACCTCACTTAGCATTACGATACATCGAACTTCGATATATATAGTATAGCACTGCGATATAAGGATGTCAAGTTGTTAAATTAGTAATTGAAATTATGACGGGAGATGGTATACTGTTATTGTAGGCGAGGTGATACGATGTATTGTGGGATCGGACTGGAGGAACGTTATGGCAACGTGGGTAACACATTTGATGATAGCAGACAGGGTGCTGGATCAAATTTCAGGATTAGACCGACACGGATTTTGCGTGGGGAACATAGCTCCAGATTGCAATGTGGAGAATGAGGACTGGACTTGTTTCACACCTTCGCGCGAAGTAACGCATTGGATGACTGAAAAAAGGAAAGTGGCTTCTGATTGTGACAGATTTTATAAAGAATATATTGAAAAAAGAAAAAATGAGATAAAAACAGATGAGGAATATTCATTTTTGATGGGTTATTATTCACATTTGATCGCGGATGCTGAATTTCAGAGGTTCGTCCGGGATGAAGATCGTGTTGCTTCTGTCTGGAATCGGATCAAAGCACATTCGGTATTATGTGAAAGAGCATTTGGTATGCCGGAAGATTGGGATTCTGTAAAAAAACTTATTAAAAGTGAAGAACGAATGAAAGATATTTATTCAATGGAAGCGGATTATTTGGAAGGGCATCCGGAATCCGGATATTTGACAGAGATATTAGAACTGAACGATTTCCCGGATTATATTGATTACTTTCCGAAAGGGGCAATTGTGCGGAAGGTAAATATTATGGGGTATATTCCCAGGAAAGAAATAAGTACATATCCGTATGTCGCAGTGTCAGAAGAGGAGTACGAGCAGTTCGTGGACGGGGCGATCAAATTAACGATACAGGCGCTTGAGAAAACAAAGCTAAAAAGATGATCACCTGCGGTAATTGTGATGAAATGGATCAATGTGAAAAACTCGGAATGGTGAACAGGCATTGGAGAATCTAAGGAGTAACAATTGATCGGGGGGATATGGCGGTGCTTATTTTGCTTTTATGGCTGGCAAATTATGTGATAATTACAACGATTATGGATAGTTTTGTTATGGGTGTGCTGCACTTTCGCTTTTCAATGAAATGCAGGAAAAAGGAGTTTGTTATTACCAAAAAGAATAGAATAGATATACAAAATGGGTATCAATGTGCTGGATTTTCGACAGCTTATATCCTGAGACACTGGAATCTTGAAACAGACGGAAATCGTTTATATGAAGTTATTCCCAATAAAATGAAAGATGGATGTGTGTATCCGAAGGGGATACGGAATCTGCTCTCTCAATATGGCTTAAAGGCAACGTATTGCGCCGGGAATATTGCTGCATTGAAAAATGAGGTCAGCAAAGGAAATCCGGTAATCGTGATGATACGAACACAACCGGATCAGAGCGGGTTGCATTATGTGCCTGTTGTCGGTTATGATGAACAATATTTTTTTATTGCTGAATCGTTAGATGGATTTGTTAATTGCAACGAGGAATCTTATAATAGAAAAATTGCGCTCAGGGAGTTTGAACAATTGTGGAATACAAGTACGATGAAAATGCCATTTTACAGAAATACATATATAACGGCATATAAATAATGATCAGAAGTCAACTTTTATGATGGAAGATAACTATCGTGGGAATGGAGGATAAAAATGGATACGACAAAGTTTGAAACGTTTCGTCAGCTTTGTTTCAGAGAATTGCCGGATGAAATTGATAAAATATTGAATGCGGCGAAAGATGAAGAGGCCTGTGCGATTGGTTTCATAACAACAGATGATTTTTATGGGATCTATCTGGCATGGGATTACAGCCATAACATAAATGAGTATTACGAGTGGAAACATGGACTTGAACCGGATTTTCTTTACCAGCCGCTTGTAGACATTGTTGAAGATTGTAAGGACATTGATTTTTGCAATCCGTCAGATGAAAAGTGGGAGTTTGCTCAGACCTTACTTTCTGTACTGGAAAAAAGTATCAGGCAGATTCCTGATGGGGTATTTGAAAAAAATGGCTTTAAGAGAGAAGATATTCTTTTCTTTTCAACGATGAGTGATGGCGATTACATTCAGGAGATGATGGATACGTCCGTAAAAATGTTCAACACTTCGGAAACACTTGAGAGGTATCATTTGAACAGAAATGGATTAACAATCGCTTTACTGCAAATTGCGCCCTGTAATACGTTGGCGGAAAATCTCGAAAAGGGTGTCAGGTATTGTATCAAAGCAAAAGAACGTGGTGCTGACATTGCGCTGTTTCCTGAAATGTGGAGCAATGGATATAACATTTATGACCGTCCTGTCAGTGAGTGGAAAGCGGAAGCGGTTTTGGCTGACAGTGATTTTGTACATGCTTTTGGCAATCTGGCAAAGGAGCTTCATATGGCGATTGGCATCACTCTGCTGGAAAAGCATGAAAACGAGCCGCGCAATTCACTCATTCTTTTTGACCGGTTTGGAGAACGAAAATTGATCTATGCCAAAGTACATACCTGTGATTTTGATGTGGAACGGAATTTAACACCCGGTGAAGATTTTTATGTGACGACGCTCGATACTGCCTGCGGAGAAGTAAAAGTCGG
Organism: uncultured Eubacterium sp.; assembly: GCA_910584065.1. Taxonomy (GTDB): domain Bacteria; phylum Bacillota; class Clostridia; order Lachnospirales; family Lachnospiraceae; genus Eubacterium_F. Next base: position 62,673 of record CAJTZN010000006.1, on the reverse strand, counting down.
CGCGATGATCTGTTATGACAGGGAATTTCCTGAAAGTGCGAGAATTTTAATGCTGAAAGGCGCGGAACTGATCCTTGTGCCGAATGCCTGTCCAATGGAAATAAACCGTCTTTCACAGCTCCGGGCCAGAGCGTATGAGAATATGACGGCAGTTGCTACTTGTAATTATCCGGAATCTGTACCTGATTGTAACGGCGGCTCCAGTGTTTTTGATGGCGTCGCTTACCTTCCGGAGTTAGATCATTCACGGGATACCTGCATCTTACAGGCGGATGGGCAGGAGGGGATTTATATTGCCGAACTTGATCTGGAGCAATTGCGCAATTACCGCATGAGGGAAGTACACGGCAATTCTTTTCGCCATCCGAAGAAGTATGGACTTCTTATTGATACAAAAATTGAAGATCCGTTCAGGAGGAAGAATTATCGGGAGTAATAGATGCTCGGTCGGTATAACTATTTTAAAATTGCGAAAGCAGGAGGAATGAGTTATGGATGAAACAACGAAGAAAATAGCAGAAAGTTTTCAGTGCCGCTATACCGTATTTGAAAAGGGAAGCAGTCCTGAATTGGTGGAACAGGCATATAAGGCTCTTTATGAGAAGAGACAGACGGAGGGGATTTATCCGGCGATCCTCTCTTTGGATGAATGTGCGGTAGAGTGGCTGGAGGAAGTAGCAGGCCAGGAATATGACAGGGAAGAGATCATTACTGGCTGTAAAGATAACGGCAGGGATATTTTGAAAGAACGACTGGAAGAGTATACGGAAGAAATTGATGAAAAGGAATGGGAAGATTTTATCGGAGAGGAAACGGAAGGCGAGGTGCTGCATGAATTTTCCGGATATATCTCTTTTGATGATGGGATGCTGGAGGCGGATACGCTGCTATTAGAGATTCCGGTTAAAAATCCGTGGGAGATTGTGGGATACCTGCCTATGGGAGGGTGGAATGAGTGTCCCATGCCGGAGGAAATGATCGCGGTATGTAAATACTGGTATGAGAAATACAAGGCGGTTCCCGCTGTATTTACCCATGATGTCATGGAGTTTTATGCACCTTACGGATTAAACCAGGTGGACAGTATCGAAGCAGCGAAAGAGCACTATGCGTTCTGCCCGGATCGGATCGATCAGGGGACGCTTACTTATACGGTGTCTGAACTGGCAGCCGGGCTTGAAGAATCTGACGTGTGGTATTTCTGGTGGGATTAAATGATAGTCAATTAGAAAATTAGATTGGATGCAAAGGGAGATAGATCCAAAAACTTGTGTGTATTCAGACCTGGGATCCTGCCGTTTTACAGGCCAGATCAATCAGCAGGAGGAATTTTTATATGTGGAACATGATATGGCCGTTGGTGTTAATTGTTGTGTCAAACTGTTTTTATAACATATGTGCGAAGTCAACGCCGGAAAATGTAAATACGTTTGGAGCATTAACGGTCACATACTTGATCGGAGCAGTGCTCTCATCCATTCTTTTTGTAAGCAGCGCAGGCCCGGCGAGGGCAATCGCTGAAATCAAGCAGGTCAATTGGACATCCTTTGTTTTAGGCTTGTCCATCATTGGACTCGAAGCAGGGTATGTTTTCCTATACCGAGCAGGCTGGAAAGTCAGCAACGGAGCATTGACAGCAAACATTTGTCTTGCCGTTGCACTGATTGTAATAGGATTCCTGCTTTACAAAGAAACGATTTCACTGCGACAAGTTGTGGGCATTGTTGTATGTGGAATAGGTCTTTTTTTGATCAACCACTAAATGGGAACTGTGCGCCTTTCGTAGATTAGGAGTGCGAAAGGAGGCGCACATCATGAGTGATATTATGGAATTTATGATGGAGGAAATTTTTATGAGTGAAGAAATAAAAATCAGGGAAGAACGAATATCTTCCGCGGAATATATTAGTTTTTTAAAAAGGACAGATTTGGGTTCACAATATCCAAAGGAACGGTTTGAAGAAAGAATATCTAAACTTGTAAACAATGTTACGATAAGTCTTATTGCAAGAAACGAGAATGGTTTAATCGTCGGCGTTTTATTTGGGTTGACGGATTATGTTTATTGGCTCTATGTAACAGATTTAGGGATTGACAGAGACTATGAGGGACAGGGTATTGGAAGACAGCTTATGAAAACTGCACACGATAAGGCAGGTGGTGAAAAAGATATTGCGGTATATTTGATCGCAAATGAAAATGCCATCCCGTTTTATGAGAAACTTGGTATGAAAAAGGCAAATGATGTAATGCAATATAATCATATTGAATGGACTGAATTTACAGTGCAATAGAGAAATACAACTCGGGATTTATTGATAAAAGCAGAGGAAATTATTATGGAACAGATATGGAAAGAAATGTTTCAGGCGGCAAAAGCAGTACAGAACGGGCGGCAAATATCTGATTATGTAGATGCGGGAGGAGTGGCTGCTGCAATACTATCATCATCGGGAAAAATATACGTGGGCGTCTGTGTAGATACTTGCTCTACATTGGGAATATGTGCTGAAAGAAATGCGATTTTTAATATGATTACAAATGGCGAACAGGAAATAAAAAAAGTGCTTGCAATCATGCCAAACGGAAAATCCGGCGCTCCATGTGGTGCTTGCCGGGAATTGATGGTTCAGCTTATGCCCAATAGTTATCAAGAAATTGAAGTGCTGATGGATTTTGAAACAGAGGAAATCGTTACTCTTGGTGAACTTACTCCTAAGTGGTGGATATAAACAACTTAACATTAAAAATGAGCCATTTAAACTTTTTGGGCGTATGTTGCCGTGTTATCAAAACGGGAAATGGAGTTATTCCATTTTAGAAAATGAGAAAGTAGGGTATGTTTAAATGTAATGGAAACAAATGAGCAAGGGAAAAAATTCTGGATTGACAAAGGTTGGGAGAAAAAAGATTTTTTAGGGTTTTACAGTAAATCTATAACCGATAAAGAAAATATCCCTTTGTTTAAAATATAAAGACTAATGTAACGGATTTCTAATTTTGAGAATATTATGAAATTTTTGTTTTTAGAGATAAACAATCGGGATTTGTGGAGGTATAATATGGCGACACTTCATTTGATGGTAGGCTTACCAGGCAGTGGAAAAACTACAGAAGCAATAAAATTAGAATACGAGTATAAAGCATTGAGATTAACACCTGATGAGTGGCAGTATTTTTTGTTCGGTCATGACATCTCAGACAAGGAACATGATGAACGTCATACCAAGGTTGAAGAACTAATGTGGGAAATCGCTGTAAAAGTTTTGAAGTCGGGTGTCGATGTTATTCTTGATTTCGGATTTTGGACAAAATCAGAACGTGATGAATTTAGACGAAGAGCCAATTCCTTTGGGGCAAATTGCAAAATCCATTATATGAATGTTCCTAACGACATTATTTGGGAACGATTGTCTGTCCGTAATAAATTGGCTGGAAAAAACGCTATATTTTATGTAGAGAAAGAAAATTTTGATGAATGGTCAGAATTATTTGAAATACCTACCAAGGAAGAATTGGAACAATAAATTTCCATTTGCTGGGAAGTTGCAGGAAGCATAAAATCGGAATTTAAAGGAGGACATTATGGCAAAAAATGATAATGCACATTCTGTTAGATTAGTAGATAGCTTAGAAAGACATATTGGATATGATACGGCAAGAGAATTTGAAGTCAATTATCCATTGTCAAAGAGTGCTGATATTAAGAAAAAATATCTATGGGCGAATACAATTTGCAACTATCTTGAAGATCATTTTGATACAGATACAATAATCAGTATTAGAAGAGAGTGTAGATGTAATGATGGCAAATCAATTGCAAACAAACTTCTGAAATATTTGAATAAGGCAGATAGTATAAAGGAATTTGTGTGTTTATTTAATCAAAAAGAGACCTTTGCTTGTCTTGAATACATATCTGACAACAAGATTCGATTTTGTTATCCTGAATGCTATTGTGCCTGTGTAAAAAGAGTACCTCAAGAATTATCAAAAACATGGTGCTATTGTACATTGGGAAATGCAGAAGGAATTTTTAGTAAAGTATTTAAGACAGATGTAAATGTTACATTACTTGAAAGCATAAAGACAGGGGCAGACAAGTGCGTGATTGAAGTGGAATGGTAATTACTAAATTCTCGTTTGTGTAGGAGTTAGACAGAGAAAAAATGGCATTTAGTGAGGTGATAGATTATGGCAATGTGGAATCCGTGGCGTGGCTGCCACAAACATAGCGAGGGATGCAGGTATTGTTACATCCATAAGGGCGACTTCAAACGTGGGATTGATACGAACAATATTGTAAAGACGGATAACTTCTACGCCCCTATCGCTAAAAATAAATCGGGAGCATACAAAATTAAATCGGGACAGATCGTGTATCTCTGCTTCTCCACGGATTTTCTGGTTGAGGATGCCGATGAATGGCGTCCTGAATGTTGGCAGATGGTACGGGAGCGTTCTGACCTGCACTTTCTGTTTTTGACAAAGCGTATTGAGCGGTTTATGGATTGTATTCCAAAGGACTGGAACGATGGATACGATAATGTCACGGTTGGCTGCACGGTAGAAAATCAAGACAGAGCTGATTACAGGCTTTCCATTTTCAATGAACTGCCTATAAAGCATAAAAATATTATCTGTCAGCCATTGATTGAGGAAATAAACCTTGCCGCCTATCTTGATCATGTTGAATTAGTTGTAGTCGGCGGCGAATCAGACAGAAATGCCAGACTGCTTGACTATGCGTGGGTGCTTTCCATACGGGAGCAATGTATCGCCCGCAAAGTACATTTTGAGTTTCGGCAGTGTGGGACACATTTTATCAAGGACGGGAAAAGCTACACATTATCTACTCGTGACTTATGCAGTCAGGCGAGAAAAGCAAATATCAATTATTGAATAGCCGCCGCAGGACTTTTGGGGCCTTGCCTTGAACAATCCGCGTTTGCAGGAGAGTTGCAGAGAACGTAAAAACGGTATTTGGAGGTATCTTATGAATATTTATGAAACATGTCCAGCATTAGAAAATGAAAAATTTTTAGTTCGATTATTCCAGGACAAAGATTGTGATGATTTGTGGAAGGTATATAGTGACAAGAATGCACTACCATTTTTTAATAGTGATAATTGTGACGGGGATAATTTTTATTATGCAACAAAAGAAAGAATGGCAGAGGCTATTGGCTTTTGGAATATGGCATATGATAATGGTTGGTTTGTTAGACTTTCTATCGTTGATAAAGCGGTATCGAGTGTAATTGGAACAGTTGAATTATGTTTGAGAGTGTCAGAAGATGAATTTAATAACATGGGGATTTTAAGAGTAGATGTGAAAAGTGATTATGAACAGCAAGATATGTTGTATGATATTTTTTCACTAATCACACCAGAAATTGATGAAATACTTGGGTGTAAAGGGGTGCTTACGAAGGCGCCGATCTATGCGGTAGAAAGAATAAAAGCAATTCAAAAAGCAGGATTCACAAAATCTGATAATTTGCTGATTGGTAAAAATGGATATGCTTATGATGGGTATTGGACAATCAAATAATGTCAACAACTTGGGAGTTGTGAGGTGATGTTAGTGATAAAAGCAGAGATTTGTAAAAGTTCGCATAGACAACTTGATTTTTTCTGCAAATAAGATGCAGAAGGACGAGGAGAATGATTATGTTTGAGCAAGATTATGTAATGAGGCTCATCAAAGAAATGGTGAGAACTATTTTAAAGCTATTATTCAACATTGATACGGAATCTCCGACAGTAGAATTATTAGACAACAAAGAAGAAAAGGAAACATTGGAAAATTTGTTAGACATGATAGACGCTGGAAAAATCAATGAAGCTGAAAACAGATTATATGATTTGATCCGTGATATGGATATGTCAAGTTTAGAAATTGCACTATTGTTTTATTCCTACTTAAACGACAAGTCCGATGATTTCTTAGAAGAAAATGATTTCTGTCGAGAAGAGATTAAATTAGGAATAGAAAATGTGGTTGATGTATTTGGTTTAACCAGTATCGCTAAGATATTTTTGACAGATTTTTGATCACATTGCCTGATTATCCGTTGTGAAGGATAACCAGACAAATGATTTTCAATGAGAGATGGAGGAAAATATGGCATTTACAGAACTTTGTATTTATCAGGTGAAGCCTCAAAAAACAGAGGAATTTGAAACACTGATGCGGGAAGTGAAAAGCTTTTTGGAAAAACAGGAGGGATTGCGTTTGCTTCGGTTCAGTAAAAGAGAGTACCGCATAGATATGGAACAAATAAAAGAAGGGCTTCCCCCGCGTAAGCTCACCCGTATTGTAAAGAGTGTCAAATACGTACTCTACTGGGAATTTGATACGAAGGAGAGCTACGGGGCGGCACAAAAAAATCTTTACGAGAGCTATTGGAAGCCGATCGAAAAGTGCTTAGTAGTTCCACATGATAAATATTTAGGAGAAGTATTGTTCTGACTGTTTTTAGCGGCTGCTGGGAAGGATAAAAAAGGAATATCGGCTGGATTTAAGAAATTTATTCTTCACCGCTGGAGAAGGAAAGTATTGACAAGCGTTGACAAGAATTTTGCATTAAAAATGAGGAGGTATTGACATGAGAAGCATACGAACTAAAATCACATTATGTCTTATTCTGACTGTTCTGGCGGGATTGGCAGTATCCGGGTCTTTTAGTATTGCTCTTAATTATGACAGTACCATGTCTACTGTGGAGCAGATGATGAGTGAAACTGCGGTTCTTGCGGCAGGGCGTGTTCAGCAGGAATTAACGGCTTATAAAAACGTTGTTATAGAGGTTGGATGCATTCCGCAATTGTCTGATCCGAATGTTTCGACGGAAGAGAAACAGGCGATCATTGACGGGCGCGCCGCCATGCACAATTTCCAGAGGGGAAATATTATTGGCAAAGACGGTATCAGCATTTTTGACGGCAAAGATTATTCCGACCGGGAGTATGTGCGCCAGGCTCTGCAGGGAAATGTTTTTGTATCAGAGCCGTTGATCAGCAAGATCACCGGGAAACTGTCCATTATGGTAGCGGCGCCCCTCTATGCTGAGGGAAATGGAAAATCTATTGTCGGCGTTGTCTATTTTGTGCCGCAGGAAACCTTTTTGAACTTTCGGCTATTCAGATCGGTGAGAACAGCCGCGCTTATATGATTAATAAATCAGGCGATACCATTGCGGACATTACGCTTGAGACGATTACGGTGCAGAACATAGAAGCGGAGGCCCAGAGCGATCCCGCGCTGCAGGAGCTGGCGGCCATCCATACCGAGATGCGGCAAGGGGAAAACGGGTTTGGAAGCTATGTAAACGGCGAGGATAAAATGTTTGCGGCTTATGCGTCCGTGCCGGACACGGACGGCTGGAGCATTGCGGTGACGGCTCCGCAGGTCAATTATCTGGCATCTACGAGAGACGCCATTATCATTGATCTTACGGTGATGGGGATTGCCATTCTGGTATCCGTTGTCATTGCGCTGGCGCTTGCGCGTAATATCGGCAAACCGATGAAGGCGTGCGTCAATCGGATGAAGCTGCTGGTGGATGGCGATTTGGAGACCCCGATGCCCAAGATTGCCAACAGGGATGAGACAGGTGAATTTGCCAGATCTACCGCATCTCTTGTGGAAGGGCTGAGTATTGTAATCAAGGATATTGATTATTTATTGAATGAGATGGCAAATCAGAATATGAATGTCCATACCTCGCATGAGGACGTGTATGTGGGCAGTTTTCACAATATTCTGCTGTCTATGCGTAATATGAAGTTGGCATTGAACAATGCCATGCTTCAGGTCAACCATTCTGCGGGCGGGGTGTCCGATGCAAGCAACCAATTGTCTGCAAGCGCGCAGACGCTCAGTCAGGGCACGACGGAGCAGGCGAGTTCGGTAGAAGAGCTTGCATCGCGGATCAGCACTATTGCTGAGCAGGTGAAGGATACGGCGGGCGGCGCGTTAGATGTGAGAAGCCAGACGCACCAGACTGGTGAGGAAGTGCTTCTGTGCAACCAAAAGATGCAGAATCTGGTGGAAGCCATGGGAAGAATTGAGACAAGTTCCGAAGAGATTGAAAAGATTCTCAAGACAATAGACGACATTGCGTTCCAGACGAATATACTTGCCCTGAACGCGGCGGTGGAGGCGGCAAGAGCCGGAGATGCCGGCAAGGGATTTGCCGTCGTTGCGGAGGAGGTCCGCAGTCTGGCCGGGAAATCCGCCCAGGCGGCGCAGAACACCTCGGAACTGATTGGAAACTCTACGGAAGCGGTACATATCGGTACGGAAATTGCACGGAGTACAGCGGATGTTCTGCTGGGCGTTGTAAACAGTATTCAGACGGTGGTGGATGCCATCGATCATATCGCTGCCGTGTCCAACGAGCAGTCCGAGGCGGTGGCGCAGGTGTCCGAGGGCATTAACCAGATCTCAATCGTGGTACAGAACAACAGCGCCGTCGCGCAGGAGAGCGCGGCCGCGAGCGAGGAACTTTCCGCGGAGGCGGCGTGCTTAAAAGAGATGGTGGATCAGTTTACACTGGCAGAGGAATAATTGATAAGAGAGAAGAGACTGTCCGGGCGGCGGTCTCTTTTTGTGTATGGCGGGCATGCCGTCTTTAAACGTGAAACGGTTAATGATGAGTTACAGTTTGTGTTTTTTGAGAAATACCAGAAATAGAAAGGTGTAAACAATTGGCAGGAAATTATCAGAAATGAACCTGAAAGAGTTGTGGGAACTGTTCCCTATTTTTTTAATAGAACATCAGGCTTGTTGGAAAGAATGGTACGCAGAGGAAGAAGTTTTCCTGAAGAAAGTAATTCCACAAGCCAAAAGAATCAGTCATATAGGAAGTACAGCGATCAGTTCGATCTGTGCAAAACCGATTGTTGATATTCTCGTGGAAGTTCCCATCGAATGCCATTTACCGGACTATAAAGATTTCATTGTAAACAGTGGTTATATATGTATGGCCCAAAATGCAAATTGTTTTTCTTTTAACAAGGGGTATACAGAAAATGGATTTGCCGAAAGGGTGTTTCATTTACATGTAAGATACATCGGAGATAACAATGAATTGTATTTCAGGGATTATCTGATCGAGCATCCAGATGTGGCGGACAATTACGAAAAAATGAAATTGAAATTATGGAAAGAATATGAGCATAACAGGGATGGATATACAAATGCGAAAACTGGATTTGTTCAAAAGTATACGGAAGAAGCAAGAGTTCTGTATGGGGATAGATATAAATAGGTTAGAGAAATAAGGGATCCGCACAGGCGTGATCAGCAATATTTCTTTTGCCCCATCTGTGGTTGCAGAGCGTATTAACAGACCGCTTCCGATTCGGAAAACGACCTTCCCGTTTTTCCTTTCCTCGGTCCTGCTTCCAGACATGATTCCATCGGCTTTCTTTTTAACTGGTACTCCAATTCTGGATAATATTGACTTTTTGATGAAATTTCGGTACACTATTTCATAGTTGGAGGTGGTTATCGTGATTTACAGACCAATGTATGTAGATAAAATAATGGCTTATGTGGACACTCCCTTTGTTAAGATACTCACGGGAGTTCGCCGCTGCGGAAAGTCTACTATACTGAAAATGATTATGGAAAAACTGAAAACAGAGCGAGGCATTCCCGAAGATCGCATTGTAAGCTGTCGTTACGATTCAATGGAATATGAGGATATGACAGCGAAGCAGATATACGCTCAGTTGAAGGAACGGCTTTCGCCTGATGGCAAAACCTATTTGTTTCTTGATGAAGTTCAGGAAATCAAGGGCTGGGAAAAGGTTGTCAATTCGCTCTCATCGGATTTTGATGTTGACCTGTATATAACGGGTTCTAACTCCCGAATGATGTCCTCTGAAATATCGACCTATCTTACCGGAAGATATATCTCTTTTCGGATTTTTACCCTATCCTTCGTTGAATATCTGATGTTCAGGGAGAAGTATACCGCTGTCAGCGATTCCAAAACCGAGCTTGCAAATTATGTACGATTGGGCGGATTCCCCGCAACTCATTTGCAGGCATATTCTCAGGACGAGATTTACACAATCGTTCGGGATATTTATAACTCTACGATTTTTTCCGATATAGTGAAACGGAATCAGGTCAGGAAAATCGACCAGTTGGAGCGGGTGGTCAAATACACCTTCAACAATGTTGGCAATACCTTTTCTGCAAAGTCGATTTCAGACTATCTGAAATCAGAACGCAGGGCGCTTGATAACGAAACAGTTTACAGTTACTTAGAGAAGCTGGAAAAGGCATATCTGCTTCACCGTTGCTCCCGATATGATTTGCAGGGCAAGGAAATCCTGAAAACACAGGAAAAATTCTACCTTGCAGATGTATCCCTGCGATACAGCGTTCTCGGCTATAACGCTGACAGCGTGGCTTCAAGCCTTGAAAACATTGTGTATCTGGAACTTTGCCGCCGAGGATATACCGTCAATATTGGGAAAACGAGCGACGGAGAGATTGATTTTATGGCGGTAAGGCAGAACGAAAAAATCTATGTTCAGGTCACGCAGGAAATCGGTTCTGAAAAGACGGAAAAACGGGAGTATGACCGCCTGCTTGAAATACACGATAATTATCCCAAATATGTTCTCACAACAGATGAATTTGCAGGGGGAAATTACGAAGGCATTAAAACAATGCACATTGCGGATTTCCTGCTCAGTTCTGAATATTAAAATCAAATATCAGTAAAGACGCTCGCTTGAATTAAACAGGCGGTCGTTTTCTCTTAGAAAGGAAATTGATACATGAAATTACCCAAAATGGTATTGTTTGATTATGGTCAAACACTTATTGCGCAACAGAAATTTGATGCAGTAAAGGGGACAGAGGCAGTTTTACAGTATGCGGTAAAAAATAAATATCATTTGTCGGCGGAACAGATACAAACCAAAGCAAATGAAATAAATCAGGAACTCGGGAGAGTTGATCCTGAGAAACGGCATCTATTCCAGGTTGAAATACCGAATACGATGTTTACGCCTTATCTTTATGAATCGCAGGGAATAGAAATTGCGTTAAGCAATTCTGAAATTGATACAGTATTCTGGAACGCTGCCGCACCGGGAACGCCGACGGAAGGAATAGAAGATTTTTTAAAATACCTGAAGAAGAAAGGGATCCGCACAGGCGTGATCAGCAATATTTCTTTTGCCCCATCTGTGGTTGCAGAGCGTATTAACAGACTGATTCCGGAAAACATGTTTGAATTTATCATTACCTCAAGCAATTATATTTTCCGGAAGCCGAATGGAAGGATATTTGACCTGGCGCTGGAAAAAGTGGACTTGCATCCGGAGGAAGTTTGGTATATTGGGGATGAGTACGAATGTGATATAAAAGGCTCTTTAAATGCAGGTATGTTACCAGTATGGTACATAGGGGCGATTGATCTACCGTATTCCGAAGATGAAAATATTTTAACCGTAACGGATTGGGATGAATTAAGGCGGCGAATGGAGGAATGATGAGAGATCAGGATAAGGTGGTATTCCGAGCTGCGAAAGGAAAATTAGTAGTGTATGTGACAGATTATACGTCAGAAAGATTGTAATTTTAAGGAGAAAGCACAATGATCACTTTAAGATTAATGGAAGATACGATGGATGATTATACGGCAATGAGGAATTGGTTTTTGGAGCCGGAACTTCAAGAGTGGGTTTGGTGTGATGAAAAGGGAGAACCGCCAGTTCCTTTGGAACGGATCATTGAGAAATATGGTTCCAGGATCAAGAACCCAATAGATGTATTCCCCTATTTTATCTTAAAGGATGAAAACCCCATCGGCTTTATCCAATATTACATACAAGATAGAACAACAATCGGGAGAAGCAATTATAATTACGGAAGCTGAGGGGGAACGAATATGATCGTTGAAACAGAGAGATTGTATTTACGAGAGATGGATCAAGCTGATTACGACTCTTTGTGTAAAATATTGCAAGATGAAGATACCATGTACGCCTATGAGGGAGCGTTCAGCGATACTGAAGTCAGGGAGTGGCTTGACAGGCAGATCTCCCGTTATCGCCGATGGAACTTTGGCTTATGGGCAGTAATTTTGAAAGAAACGGGTGAAATGATAGGCCAGTGCGGACTCACCATGCAGCCGTGGAAAGATACGGAAGTGTTGGAAATCGGATATCTGTTTAATCGGTCATACTGGCATAAGGGTTATGCAACAGAAGCTGCAAAGGCGTGTAAAAAATATGCTTTTGAAATCTTAAAGGCAGATGAAGTTTGTTCGATCATTCGGGATACGAATACTGCCTCTCAAAATGTAGCCATTAGAAATGGTATGACAAAAGCAGATACCTGGATCAAACATTTTCGGGGGATTGATATGCCGCATTATCGTTATTTTACACAGCCTGAATGATTACAAAACGAGGGAGGAAACAGAGCAGTGGTTGACGAACAAATTTTAACAGCGTTTATACATAAGTCTTTGCCTGATGCCCCGCTATCGGTGTATAATATATTTGATGTTTTGGGTGTGGAGGCAAAAGAGGTTGTCATGTGCCGCTTTTTGACTGATTTATTACATCCCGAAGGACAGCACGGATGCGGTATATTGTTTTTAAAGTCATTTTTCCAAGATATATTAAAAGAAAGCCGCATCAGCGATACATTGCTCGCTCATACGAATGTCGTCAGCGAATTTACGATCGATCATGGGCGTCGGATCGATATTGCTATTTACAATACCCGGTTTTTTATCCCGATGGAAGTCAAAATATACGCCGGAGACCAGGAGGGGCAGTGTTACGATTATTTTGAGTATGCGAAAACCAAATCGGTTGACGGAAATACAAAGATCATTTATCTAACGCTATCCGGAAAAGAGCCTGCGGAATGCAGCAGGAAAGCGAAAGATAGGGATGAACTCCTGCCAAAAGAGAGAATAATGTGTATATCATGGCAAAGAGATGTATGTAAATGGCTGACTAAAATGCTGGATCAGTTAAAAGAACCTGTAAAAATGATGGTCATGCAGTATATCGATACGATAAACCGGATCGCGGATCAAGAGGATGACAGGATCATGGACAAAAATTTGGAGATTTTATATCAATCTGTGGATTATTTCAGCGCGGGATTACAGATCGAAAGATCCATGAAAGCGGCTAAATTAAGATTGATACGGCTTGTATTTGATGATTTTAAAGTTGAAATGGATCAAATAGCGCCAAAGTATGGGTTGGAATTGGAAAAAAATTATAACTATTATTCGTATGATGACGTAAAACGTCACGAACGGTTTTATGATGATGACGGCAGTACCTATCCGGGTTTAAATTATGTCATAACAAAAGCGGTGTTTCATAACCGAAGCGTGCAGATGTGGTTTCGGATAGAAGTAGAACATAATCTTTATGCAGGCATATCGCTGTTTGATACGGAGGCGGGTCCCCAACAAGGATACTTGAAAGGGTATGAGGTGGAAAACATATCCGATGAACTGTTAGAAGAAGCAGCGGGGTTTCTCGATCGTGATATAATCATGCCGGAAGGGTGGTGGCTTACATGGTGCTATCCAAATCGAAAACACAGGGATGACTATTATGTGGATGTGCCGGATTTTAAAGAGATGAACGAGTGCGCGGTTCGTTTGGCAGATGCGCAGGAGAGAGTGGATTTCGTGAAACGGGCGGTGACGGTTTTTGAGGAGGAACTCTTGAAATATCTGTTGTAAAATAGTAAAGAAAATATAATGAAAAGGGAGGTATGCCAAAATGTATATCGAGGACAAATACTGGAACGACTATATCGGCGGATCAGACGACAGCCTGACGCTTGTGGAGTATCTGGCCGGAAAGCAGAAAGAAGAAATCGCAGTAGGAGAAATATTCTCTGATTTTGGTCTGGACAGACTGCGCGGTGATTTTAAAAGTCCGGATATTCCACTTGAATATACAACACCAGAAGGATGGGAAATGCCGCTCTATTATGCGATTGATGTCATTATGGATCTTGCGGCGCTGTTGCTGGAATGTAAAATGAATGGACATGTTGATCTGCGCGAACTGGAAGGGGAGGCGGCGATATCGATCGTGCGTATCACAGCCACACCGGAGGAACACGATCTGATAAACAGGGCGCTGGCAGACTTTGTTTCCGCACCGTTGACATACGATATAAGTGAGATGTGTTCGGAAGAAGAAATGTGGGAGATGGCGGGAATCTGTGAGGCATTAAGAAAGGAATTGTACTTTGATAAACGTCTTGTATTTGATACGATCCCGGAGTTGTTTGATAAATGGAGAGTGAGGTATAGTCAGGAGCTATTTGATCATATCGTAAAAGAATGCAGTCTCGATCGTAAAAAGAAATGTTTGGAAATAGGGCCGGGTACAGGTCAGGCAACGGAATTCGCACTTAAAACAGGCTGTGATTACTGCGCGATCGAACTTGGCACGCATTTGGCAGAGATATTAAAGAGAAAATATGATAAGTTTGAAAATTTTCAAGTCATAAACGCAGATTTTGAGATCTATCCCTTTGAATCCGGGCAATTTGATCTGGTTTATTCTGCTGCTGCGATCCAGTGGATCAATGAAGAGATCGCATATAAAAAGTGTTATTCCATTTTGAAGGATCATGGATACCTGGCAATGTGTTATATGTGTGGTGATTATAAAACAGATGATCCCGCTTTGTTTGAAGACATTCAGCAGATCTACGATACCTATTTTGTATCAGAATCGCCGTACAAGCAGAAATTTAACTATGAAGACGGTGAAAAATATGGATTTCATTATTTGGGAAGAAAGGATTTTCATGGAAGAAGAAGCTATTCCGCGGATGAATACATCGAATATATTAAAACGCATTCGGATCATATCACACTAAGAGAAGAAAACCGAAATCCGTTTTTTCATGGTATCCGTGATGCGATTTTAAATCATGGGAACAACATAAGTTTTCAAGATACATATGTGCTGCATTTATATCAAAAATGAGGATCCTTAACATGAATTACGAGCAGTTTATCACAGAGATACAGAAATATTGGGATTTGCGCGAAAGAGGGCTGAAAAAACAGGCGAACAACTTTCTGTTCGCGTTTACAAAGCACTTTAAAGAACATGTATCCGTTCGGGAGGCAGATGTGGTCCTATTTCAATTTTGCAGAGAATATATCGATGAAATGAAATTTCCCGGTGATCATCTTCCGCGGCGCCGCTTACCCTTTCAGGTGACAGAACTGTTAAATGATTACCTGAATCGTGAGTGTGATAAAGATAAAATGCCGCAGATGAGGTGGGCGTTTCAGATTTTTGGCGATCGTTATAATCCGCATGATCCGAAACACGAGCATGATCCATATCACATATTAGAACGTGCATACGCGCATAAGGATTGCGATCAGCAAACGGTTGATCTTTACTTTGGCGAGCAGGTTGATTTTTTGTGGTGGGGACAGCACCATTTTCCGGAAGGCTGTATCATCACGCAGGAGGAATTTCACCATACTGTGTGTACGGCAAACCAGATCCTGGCGGAGAAAAGAGTAGATCCGGAACTCGTGGCAGAATTTGAATATTACGTGAAACTGTATCATGTTTATTTTGACTGGCGGGCAGATGGCAGGAATGGTGACTTTTGTGAACGGTGCAAAAAGGAAGGGATAGATTATAAAGGGATTCCAACGTTTTATTATAAGAATTGATATTGACATGTGTGTGGAGAGGAATACAGGGGCGGAGATGACCGCCCCCTATTAGATAAAGTTACTTTTCGATATATTGATATTTCTTCAATTTCCTGCCTGTGAAGAGACAAAGCAGGCTTCCGCTTACTCCAAGTATCAGCATCATAAGTGCAGCACCGGAACCTTTCCCTGTACCAAAAAGTGTTTTTAGAATGGATAAACCACCATATACTTTCATCAATGGCTCGCATACGTGATCTACCATAAAACCTCCTAAAAACAGTCCGATCGGAATCGTAAAAAATTGAAGTGTATTACGACAGGCGTAAACACGCCCCTGCAGTTCCACAGGAATGGTAGTTCGAAGGATCACATCCAGATTTGCGTTCATAACCGGGACAAGAATCCATCCGATCATCTGCCCAATACACCATAATACGGGTTCTCTGGAAAATGCTAACAAAAAATTTTCAGTGCCCAATGAAAACAGCATGGTCAGATAAATGACTTTTACCCTGTCTTTCGGTTTTGGCAGGACGGATACGATCAAACTGCCAATGATCATAGCAATACCAGAGCAGGAGGTAACCATTCCCAGAACAGATGAACCGCCGTTCGGATTGGGAAGCACATAACCAGGCAGCGTTGCGTCAAAGGCGGAAGCCACCAGATTAACACCGGACATAAATAAGATCAGTGCCATAATAAGCGGATTCTTCCACAAAAACATAAGCCCCTCTTTGGCGAGAACGAGTACACGTTCCCTTTGCTCCCTTTTGTTTTCCGGAATATCAATAAAAAACAGCAATGCCGTAAACGCGACGCTAAAGCTTCCTATATCAACCGCTATTACCGCATGAAGTCCTGCTAATGCGTACAATGATGTAGCAAGCAGCGGATTCAGTATCGAGATCAGACTTCCCGACAAAGAACGGAGTCCGCTCGTTTTCTGATAATATTTTTCTGGCGTAACGAGTGTCATAGCTACCTCAGAGGCCGGCTGCTGAACGGTATTCATTAAACCGGAAACAGCATTTAAAACGTATAAATGCCATACCATCAGACGATCCGTCCGGAATAATACAAATACAAGGATCGTACAGATTGCGGCAAACACATCACAACCAAGCATAACTTTCTTTTTGTCAAATCGGTCGGTCAAGGCTCCGGCGAATATGCTCATTATCACATACGGTGCATAAGAGCATATTGCAAGCGCTGCTGTACTCAGGGAGGAACCCGTCTGTTCATACAGCCATAATGTCAGGGCAAATCCCGTCATACTGCTTCCGAGCTGGGATAACCCCTGGGTGCTCCAAAGGATCAAAAAGTTCCTCAACTCGACGTATTCATTCTTTTTTAAAAATTTCATTTCTTTGCTCCTTTTGTTTTCTTTATTTCTAAAAACCAGAAGCAAAGCCTGAGGAGATCTGTATAAGCGATTCCTCCATGCAGTCTCCTCAGACTCTGCATGGAGCTGCTGCAATACAAAGTTTCATCTTATGTCCTTTCATGAGTTTTTATTTTTTCCATTATAACAGATGAGACGTTCGTTCTTGTATTTTTCTGTTATCAACAATCCACATCACAAATTCTCCATCGCCGTTGCCAGCATCAGCTTGATCCGGTTTAACTGATTGACTTCGCTGGCACCCGGGTCATAATCGACAGCAACGATATTGGCCCCGGGGAATGCTTTGCGGAGCGGCTTGATCACACCTTTTCCGACGACATGGTTTGGCAGGCAGCCAAACGGCTGTGTGCAGACGATGTTCGGTACGCCGCTCTGGATCAGTTCGATCATCTCGCCGGTCAAAAACCATCCTTCGCCGGTCTGATTTCCCATCGATACGAACGGCTTCGCATACTCTGACAGATCGTAAATGCTGGCAGGTGGTTCAAAACGCCGGCTTTCCGTGAGGGCATCGCGAAGTTCCTTTCGGTAGCGTTCCAAAAACCAAATGGCGAGTTTCCCCATATATTTACCGGTTTTGGAATGCCCGAGGTGATCCGCCTTAAATACGCTGTCATAGGCGCTGTACATAAAGAAATCAAGCATATCCGGGCAGACGGCCTCCGCGCCTTCGGCTTCTAAAAGTTCGACGATATAATTATTCGCCGCAGGCAGGAATTTCACGAGGATTTCTCCTACGATACCTACCTTTGGTTTTTTCAATGTCTCATCCAGTTCGATTTCATCAAAATCCTTTACGATTCCCCGGATATTTTTCTTCAATTCCGATTTCTTCGGGTGCTTGACTGCCTCAATGCAGATCTTTTTCCATTTCTCATGCAGGGCGTTGACCGAACCGGGCACTTTTTCATAAGGTCTTGTTTTATATACGACACGCATGAACAGATCGCCGTAAACGAGCGCGTGGATCGCACCGTTTAACAGCCGGTAGTTGATCTTATAGCCGGGGTTCGACTCGACGCCGGCGCTGAGCGAGATCACAGGGATCTGTTCCATGCCTGCCTTTTGAAGCGCGCGGCGGATAAATCCAATGTAATTCGTCGCCCGGCATCCGCCGCCCGTCTGGGAAATGATAACGGCGGTCCGGTCAAGATCGTATTCTCCGGACAGCAGCGCTTTCATGATCTGCCCCACGACGATGAGAGAGGGATAGCAGGCGTCATTATTTACGTATTTCAGTCCATAATCAAGCTCGTCCCCTCCGGTTGGAAGCTGCACCATGTTATAACCGGCGGCAGCCAGCGCCGGGATCAGCATGTCAAAGTGGATCGGCGACATCTGCGGCGTGAGGATCGTATACGTTTTGCGCATCTCTTTTGTAAATAAAACGCGCTTATAAGAGGCGTCCCTGACATGGGGTTTGACGCCTTTGCGGGCCCGGTCTTTGACTGCGGAGATCAGGGAGCGGATACGGATCCTGGCCGCGCCGAGATTGTTTACTTCGTCGATCTTCAGTACCGTGCATATTTTTCCGGAACCGGTCAGGATGTCGTTGACCTGGTCGGTCGTCACGGCGTCCAGTCCGCAGCCAAACGAATTGAGCTGGATCATTTCCAGGTTTTCCTGCGTGCGCACGTAAGAAGCGGCCGCATACAGGCGCGAATGGTACATCCACTGGTCCATCGCGATCGTCGGGCGCTCGATCGGCGCCAGATGGGAAATGCTGTCCTCCGATAAAACGGCGATGTCATACGAAGCGATCAGTTCGGGAATGCCGTGGTTGATTTCCGGATCAATGTGATAGGGCCTGCCGGCCAGTACGATTCCCCGTTTGCCGGTCTCCTTCATCCACTGCAGAACTTCTTCCCCTTTCTTCTTCACATCTTCTCTCGTCTTTAACAGCTCCGCGTAGGCGGCATGCACGGCTCCGCGTATTTCACGCTCCGGTATGCCGTTTTCCTTCCCGATATAGTCGGCCAGTTCGTCTGCCGCTGCTTTTTCGCTTTCGAGTGACAAAAACGGATTTTGGAACGTAATGCCGTCAGCCGAAAGTTCCTCCACGTTGTTTTTGATGTTTTCCCCGTAGGAGGTGACGATCGGACAGTTATAATGGTTTCCGGCGCCCTTGAACTCCTCGCGCTCGTAAGGGATGCACGGATAAAACAAATAGGTAACGCCCTGGTTTAACAGCCACATGATATGGCCGTGCGCCAGTTTTGCCGGATAGCACTCGGATTCACTGGGAATCGACTCGATGCCGAGCGAGTAAATATCGCGGCTCGATTTGGGCGAAAGGACGACCTGATAGCCGAGTTCCGTGAAAAATGTAAACCAGAACGGATAGTTTTCGTACAGGTTCAAAACGCGGGGAATGCCTACTTTTCCGCGGTAAGCCTGTTCCGGGCGCAGCGGCGTGTAGTGCTCAAACAGCCGCTTGTTTTTATAGTAGTATAAGTTTGGTACTTCCTTTTTTTTCTTTTCGGTGCCGAGTCCGCGTTCACAGCGGTTGCCGGAAATAAACTGGCGGCCGCCGGTAAATTTATTGATGGTGAGCAGGCAGTGGTTCGTACAGCCCTTGCATCTCGCCATCGAACTCTCGAATTTCAGGGAAATGATGTCCTCCAGCGGGAGCATGGTAGAAACCGCGCCCTCTTCGTAATGTTCCCTGGCGATGAGCGCGGCGCCAAAGGCCCCCATGATACCGGCAATGTCCGGACGTACGGCCTGGCAGCCGGATACACGCTCGAAGCTGCGCAGTACGGCATCGTTATAAAAAGTCCCGCCCTGTACGACGACTTTTTTGCCGAGATCTTTCGGATCCGTCAGTTTGATCACTTTGAGAAGCGCGTTTTTTATGACGGAGATCGCGAGTCCGGACGAGATGTCAGCCACGGTCGCGCCTTCTTTCTGCGCCTGTTTTACTTTGGAATTCATAAATACCGTACAGCGGGAGCCGAGGTCGATCGGATGTTCCGCAAATAGGGCAAGTTTGGCAAAGTCCTTTACTTCATAGTTGAGCGAGCGGGCAAATGTCTCGATGAACGAACCGCACCCCGAAGAGCAGGCTTCGTTCAACTGTACGCTGTCCACGGAATTGTTTTTTATTTTGATGCACTTCATATCCTGCCCGCCGATGTCTAAAATGCAGTCCACTTCCGGCTCAAAAAAGGAAGCGGCGTAGTAATGGGATACGGTCTCGACCTCCCCCTCGTCCAGCATGAGGGCGGACTGGATCAGCGCCTCCCCGTATCCGGTCGAACAGGAGCGGACGATACTGACGCTGTCGGGAAGGATCTCATAGATTTCCTTGATCGCCTGAATCGTCGTTTTTAACGGGCTTCCGTTGTTATTATCATAAAAAGAGTACAAAAGGGAGCCGTCCTCCCCGACGACGGCGACTTTCGTCGTTGTCGATCCGGCGTCGATGCCGAGAAAGGCGTTTCCCTCGTAATCGGCGAGAGACCCTTTTTGCACGGCGTGTCTGCTGTGCCGTTCGACAAATTCGTCGTAGTCCGCTTCCGAGGCGAACAAAGGCTCCATCCTCGTCACTTCAAATTCCATATGGATTTCGCCGCTCAGTTTGTCGGACAGCGCTTTCAGTGTCGTCACGCCTTCGCCCTTGGAATTCATGGCGGCGCCGCTCGCCGCGAACAGATGCGAGTGCGACGGCGCGATCACGGCGTCATCGGCCAGCTTCAGCGTGCGGATAAAGGCCGCTTTTAGTTCGGTCAGGAAGTGGAGCGGCCCGCCTAAAAAGGCGACGTTGCCGCGGATCGGTTTTCCGCAGGCAAGTCCGCTGATCGTCTGGTTGACGACGGCCTGGAAGATCGAAGCCGAGAGATCCGGTTTGGAGGCACCCTCGTTGATGAGCGGCTGGATATCGGTCTTGGCAAAGACGCCGCAGCGCGCCGCGATCGGATAGATTGCCTGAAAGTCTTTGGCATATTCGTTCAGGCCGGCCGCGTCTGTTTTTAAAAGCGTCGCCATCTGGTCGATGAACGAACCGGTGCCGCCGGCGCAGATCCCGTTCATACGCTGTTCGATACCGCCTGTAAAATAGATGATCTTTGCGTCCTCGCCGCCCAGTTCGATGGCGACGTCCGTCTGCGGGGCGAAATCCTTTAGGGCAGTAGCCACGCTGACGACTTCCTGGACAAAGGGGATATCCAGATGTTCGGAGATCGTCAGGCCACCGGAACCGGTGATCATTGGGGCGATGGTCAGGTCGCCCAGTTCGCTGTGCGCCTGCTTGATTATATTTTTTAACGTTTCCTGTATGTTGGCAAAATGTCGTTCATAAGCAGAAAATATAATATGATTGGATTCATCCAATATTGCGATTTTGACAGTGGTTGAGCCAATATCAATACCTACTCTGTTCATGGGTGCCTCCTTCGTTTGTGTAAAATATATGCGGGCGCCGGACGGGATATGATGGCAGTCTCGGGGAAGCGTTTTCTCACAACGGAAATGTTTCTCTGCAAAACATCTTCCTATTTATAATTCAATTGCTCCAGTCCAAACCCATGCACTAGTATACGACAAATTTCGTCATTTGTAAACAAAATAAAATCATCAGGCACCTTTTCCCATCGCAGGAATATAATGATAGGGAATGAAAATCATGAGAGGTGCAACATGAATAAGCGTTACTGTAACGGTATGGTGCATGTCATAAAGCAAGGAGAAACGCTGTATCAGTTAAGCCGGAGGTACCGGGTGCCGCTCGCGCTGATCCTGCGCGCGAATCCGTACGTCGATGTGTATAATCTCCAGGTGGGACAGGAAATCTGCATTCCCGTTGTCCGCCCGTTTAACGGCATGGTTTGTATGCCGATTCAGCAGAGAAATGACGGAAATCCGCGGATGATGGATAACAGACAGCAGCAGATGCCGGACGGGAATGAACAGGAGATGGAGGGAGAGAGGCAGGCGGAGATGGAAGGTATGCCACCACAGACGATGCAGCAGATGGCGCCACAGACGATGCAGCAGATGCCGCAGCAGACGATGCAGGGCGAAAGAAACCAAGGTGGCATGGACCAGCAAATGCCGCCACAGATGCCGCAATCCGGCATGGCGCCGCCGAGTGATATGTCTGCCCAGTCCAGCCAGCCGTGGCCGGAAGAGAGCCCTTGTCCGTGCCAGTCCGAGGCAGACGTATATGAGCAGGATGAGGATCATCGCGAGGACGACGATGACGAGGTGGAAGTTTACATCACATCAGGAAATAGAAGTTTAGGGGACATACTGAATGAGTACGATGTGGATCTGGATGATTTCGCGGAGAGAAATGATCTCAGCCAGATCAGTATTTGTGAGGATGTCGTACTTTATCTTCCGAAAAAACACAACAATTCTCGTGGTTAATGTTTGACAAAGAGACGGGGAAAACGTATAATGTTAAAAGGTGCGGAGTTTATTGAGGAAGAATGGAGAAGATCATGCTCGAGATTTTTAAGACGATAGAGGATAAATTACAGGAAGAAAACATGGTTTCCGAGGGCTGCTGGGTAGCCCTCACGAAACCGACCAACGAGGAACTACAGACGGTTTCGCGGGAAACGGGCATTGATATCGACGATCTGCGCGCCCCGCTCGATGATGAGGAGAGATCCCGTATCGAGCAGGAGGGCGACTGTGTCATTGTCTTAGTGGACATCCCGTCTCTGGATGAGAAGGACCGGTATGTGACGATCCCGCTCGGTATTTATATGACAAAACAGGCGATCGTGACGGTCTGTCTGGAGGAGACGCCGGTATTAAGGGCGTTTATGAATAACCGTGTGAGGGAATTTTACACGTTTAAGAAGACGCGGTTCGTGTTTCAGATCCTGTACCGGAACGCCACATCCTATCTGCGGTATCTGCGCATCATTGACCGCAAGAGTGAGCAGATCGAGGAAAAGCTTCACATTTCACAGAAAAATAAGGAACTGATCGAACTGCTCGAGCTGGAGAAGAGCCTTGTCTATTTCACGACGTCGCTGCGGTCCAATGAAACGGTGCTGGAAAAACTGCTGCGGACGGATAAGGTGAAAAAATACCCGGAAGATGAGGAGCTGCTGGAAGACGTCATCATAGAGAATAAACAGGCGATCGAGATGGCGAACATATACAGCGGGATCCTGAGCGGCACGATGGATGCGTTTGCGTCGGTTATTTCGAACAATCTGAACGTAGTGATGAAATTTTTATCCACGGTGACGATCGTACT
The DNA here is from genome assembly GCA_910584065.1 of uncultured Eubacterium sp. Taxonomy (GTDB): domain Bacteria; phylum Bacillota; class Clostridia; order Lachnospirales; family Lachnospiraceae; genus Eubacterium_F. The sequence continues at coordinate 39,329 of CAJTZN010000006.1, read as the reverse complement.
TTCAATCCCGACGCTTATTGCCAGTTTATTTGGCATGAATTTTGTAAATATCCCGCTGGGGGACAACCCCCACGGATTTTTGATCGTAACGGTCTGTACGCTGGTCTTAACGGCCCTGGTCACGATTTTCTTTCAGAGAAAAAATCTGTTTTAAGCAGTTGGACAAGCGTGAACGGGTTCACGCCGGAAGTATGATAAGAAGAGAGAAAAGAGAGGTATTTCGATGAAGTGGTTAGCGAAAATGGAGCGGAAATTTGGAAGATACGCCATCCCCAACCTGATGCGGTATATGACGGCGATCAGTCTGGCCGGCTCGCTGTTAGGTCTGTTCCAGCCGGGGATTTATTATAATTATCTGAGTTTTAACGTGTATGAGATCCTGCACGGACAGGTATGGAGGCTCGTGACATTTTTATTGTATCCGTCGGTTCAGGTCGGGTCCGGATTTTTAATGAACATCGTGTTTTATGGCCTGATGCTCTATATCTTTTTATGGATCGGCGGCGTACTGGAACAGGCGTGGGGGAGTTTCCGTTTTAATTTATTTTACTTTTCGGGGATCCTCCTGCAGATTTTAGTGATGTTTGGGTATTATTTCATTGTGGTGAATGCGAACGGGAGCGGACTGGCACAGGTCATCGGGTTCAACCTGGCAGTGCAGTTTGATCTGGGAGATCTGAATTATTCGATGTTTTTGGTATTTGCCTTTTTGTTTCCGAATGTCCAGTTTTTACTGTACTTTATCATTCCCATCAAGGCGAGATGGCTGGCAATCATAAATTTAGTCGTCTACGCCGCGGATATCATCGCATGTATCCAGGAGGGATCCTATCTGAGTTATATGTCTATGTTCCTGCTGATGGCTGTGCTTCTTAACTTTGTCATCTTTCTATTGATTGCCAGAAACCCGCAGGGGATCGCTGGTACGATGCGGCAGAAAAAAAGGCGGGTCGTGTACAGGGAGGCTGCGAGGGAGCAGCAGTCAAAGGCCAGGCATCGCTGCGCCATCTGCGGGCGGACCGAGAAGGATGCGCCGCAGCTGGAATTTCGGTATTGTTCCAAATGTGAAGGGAATTATGAGTACTGTTCCGATCATTTATTTACGCATGAACATGTGAAGCACTGACCAGCCTGTTCAAACGCGTGTGAAAATAAGAAAAACTTTTAAGAGGTGAAAGAAAGGAATTAAGGAACGATGGAGAATTATTACACAGTGACCATACTTTTCGTGCTTGCATGTATTGTATTGTATCAGATGTGGTTTCAGAGGGAAGCAGCTGGGGAAGTCAGGCTGATGGAAAAGCAGATGAAACCGAACTGGTTTAATATCGCATGCCTGCTTGTGGCGGCATTAATTGTAAAAGCGCTGTTTGCCGTAAATTACGAGGGATATACGACCGATATGACCTGCTTTAAGGCATGGTCGGATATGATCTATGACAATGGGATCTCAAAGTTTTATTATGTCGATGAAGGAAACGGGTATCCGCCGGGATATATGTTTGTCCTCTGGTGTATGGCGGTGTTCCGTCATATATTCGGGATTGAGACAAGTTCTGGTACCGGTGTTTTTCTGATTAAGCTGTTTCCGATCCTGTGTGACTTAGGAGCGGCATTTGTTATTTATTTGTTAGCGAAGAAGCGGTTTTCAGAAGGGGTTTCCCTTATGCTCAGTACGTTGTACGCGCTGAACCCGATGATGATCATTGATTCGTCGATGTGGGGACAGGTGGACAGCGTGTTTACGCTTACGGTACTGCTCACGTGCTACCTTTGCATGGAGCAGAAGAGGATCCCGGCTTATTTTGTGTTCTGTCTCGGTGCGCTGCTGAAATTCCAGACGATCATGTTTGCGCCGATCCTGATCTTTACGATCATTGAGCAGGTGTTCCTCAACGATTTCAGCGTGAAGAAAATGGTGCGCGATCTGATCGGCGGCTTGAGCGCGATCGCCGCGATGTTTTTATTCGCGGTGCCGTTCGGGCTCGATGTCGTCGTGCCGAAGTACGTAAACAGCCTCGGTCTCTTTGAGTACTGTACGGTCAACGCCTACAATTTCTGGATGATCATGGGGAAAAACTGGGTGGCGCAGACGGAGAAATTTTTGTTCCTTCCATGTGAAAGATGGGGAAATATCGCGATCATAGCTGCGGTACTCCTGAGCGCGTTCGTGTTTTTCCGCATGAAAAAGGATAAGTCGAAATATTTTGTGAGCATGGCGGTATTGATCAGCTGTGTATTCCTGTTTTCAGTGCGTATGCACGAGAGGTATCTGTTCCCGGCGATCGTTCTCATGCTGGCGGCCTTTCTTTACCATCCGACGAAAGAATTCTTTTACGCGTTTGTCGGTTTCTCGGTCGTGCAGTTTATCAATACGGCCCATGTCTACTATACGTTTATGGAACTCGGCACGACGGGGCCGGAAGGCTATATTATGGGGGCGACGGCCGTATTGACGATTTTCTTCTTCGGGTACGTGCTCTTTGGGATCTTCCGAAAAGGAGACGTGGTCTTTGAGCCGAATATTGATACGGGGAAAGATTTCCGCAAGAAGAAGAAAGCGAGATACGCGGAGGCAAATGCGAGAGCGGCAAAGAAAAAGGAAAGATTCCGTTTTACGATCACGCCGTCCAAGCCGTTAGAGAAGTTCGGGCGCGTCGATCTGATCGTTTTATTTGCCATCATGCTCGTGTATTCGTGTTTTGCCCTGTATGACCTGGGCAATATGAGTGCGCCGGAATCCGGCTGGGAGTCGTTCCAGAACGGCGAACAGATCGTGCTCGATTTCGGGGAAACGAAGTCGCTTACCAATCTGTACAGTTATCCGGGCTGTTTTGAAGACCGTAAATTTACGGTGGAGATATCGAATGACGGCGTGACTTACGAAAATAAAGGAGTGGCTAATATCGGCAGCGTGTTCCGCTGGAACGATGTCAAGCTCTCGAATGACGGCGGGGAAGATTCCGAAAAGTGGGATTTTAATTTACAGACAAGATGGCTGCGTCTTACGTCGCTGGAAAATGAATCCATCGTAAAGGAGTTTTTATTTAAAGACGGTGAGGGAAACGAGATCGTACCGGCCAATTCGTCGGAGTATAAAGAATTGTTTGATGAACAGGACGAATTTGATCCGGAAATGGGCTTCCGCAGCGGAACATATTTTGATGAGATCTATCACGGCAGGACCGCGTACGAGATGATCCACGAGTACCGTTCTTATGAGAACACGCATCCGCCGCTCGGAAAATTCTTTATTTCCCTCGGCGTCCGGGTGTTCGGCATGACGCCGTTTGGCTGGCGGATCGTCGGCACGCTGTTCGGGATCGGGATGCTTCCGTTTATGTACATGTTCGGGAAGAGGCTCTTTGGGAAGACATGGCTGGCGGGTATCGTGACGACGCTGTTTGCCTTTGACTTCATGCACTTTACCCAGACGAGGATCGCGACGATCGACGTGTACGGGACATTTTTCATTATCGCCATGTTTTACTTTATGCTGCGGTATTCGCAGACAAGTTTTTATGATACCGATTTCAAAAAGACGCTCATTCCACTGGGCCTGAGCGGTCTGATGATGGGACTCGGCTGCGCGAGCAAATGGACGGCGATCTACGCCGGAGCCGGACTCGGCATTTATTTCTTCGCTATCATGTTCCGCCGGTACATGGAGTTCCGGCTGGCGCAGAAAAATCCGAACGGGGAGACGGCGGGGATTTCCCACAGCCATATCATTGATGGATTCCAGCCTCTGCTCATAAAAACACTGGTTGCGTGCGTCGTATTTTTTATCGTCATACCGGGAGTAATCTATCTGCTCTCCTATATCCCGTTCCAGGGGGATACGCCGAAGATGGGATTGTGGGAGCGGATGATCGCCAACCAGACGGGGATGTTTAGCTACCATTCCCAGCTTGATGCCACGCATCCATATTCCTCGATCTGGTATGAATGGCCCACGATGATCCGTCCGGTCTTTTATTACAGCAATACCGTGGCAAATGATCTGCGTGAGGGGATCAGTGCGTTTGGAAATCCACTCGTGTGGTGGGCTGGCATTTTTGCCTTTGCATATATGATCTACCGCATTTTCGCGAAGCGTGACCGCACGGCCTGCTTCCTGTCGTTTGCTTATCTCGTGCAGTATCTCCCGTGGATGCTTGTCAGCCGCTGTACGTTTGCCTACCATTACTTCCCGAGTGTTCCGTTCGTGACGCTGATGGTCGTTTACAGCCTGTACTGCTTTATCGGCGATGATAAGAAGAAGCGCATCTTTGCCTTTGCCTATTGCGGGGCGGCGGTAGCCCTCTTCGTGATGTTCTATCCGGTGCTGTCGGGACAGCCGGTCGCGCTGGAATATGTAACAAATGGATTGAAATGGCTGAGCGGCTGGGTATTAGTGCTGTAAAGTGATCGTACGTCATAGAATTGCGGGATATTGCCAGAAGGGAATGAGGATATGAAAGAAGTGAAAAAAATGCTGCGGGATCTGAGCCGGGGCGTAAATGTAAAGAAAAACCTTCCACGATATGCAGACGCGTTTGTGGATACTTGTTACCATGAAGCAGTACTGAAACTCACCTTTTCCGCGTATCTGCTGTATGAGCAGAAGGCGGATGACGAGGAAGGCATGTGGGATTCTCCGGATGCGGCGAAGTGGTTCGGGGAGACAGAGTCGCTGCTGCGGAGTCTGCTGGAACTGGCAGACAAGCCGTACAGTGCGGAAGCTTATGGCGGACTGGCAGAGCGGGCAGGGAAGGTGCATGGACAGATCAGGGCCGTGATGGAAGTATATATGTACTATGTGGACTGCCTGAACTGTTTTAATTATGTGCTTGATCGTTTGAAATTTCGCTATGAAGACGAGGCCGAACAGCAGCGGCAGATGAATGATATCAATGAAGAGAATTTTATCCTTCATCTGACGCGATTTCTGTTTGAGCCGGATGTAACGTCAGTCCGGGCAGTACGGATGCGGGATGTCATTCGTGAAATTCCAGTCTATATGACAAAAAATAAACTTTTTTCGCACATAACCCAGACACTTTCCACTTATGTGGGCAGTGAGAGGATATCGTTGGAGCGATATTTGTACATCCTTCGTTCTGCTTCGACGTTAAGCCGACCGGATGAGAGCGTAATTTCAGAAAATCGTCTCGGACCATGGTTCCAGCAGCTTTTCCATATGGATTTTTCTACATTGGATTTAGACGGATTTATGGAGATACTGGGCAGGTTAGAAGAAGAAACTAATAAGATGCATGAGATAGCAGATTTATATATCCAGCTGCAGGAAATCGTAAATGAAGTTTGCGCGCTGTGCCTGATCGAACGGCATACGGAGAAAAAAACGGATGTTTATGCGGATTGCATGGAGATTTTGCGCGATGTGACAGAAGGCATCTTTCCAGAGATCAAACTGGAAGGTTTAGAGGGGAAGATCGAACACTATGTCGAGATTTCCTACTATTTGAATGCGTCTCTGCCTGAGATAAAAAATCTGGGGCCGGACGGTGACAGCAGCGTTGCTTCCGTTATGGATTACAATGAGTTTGCCATGATATCGGATCTTTTGTCAGACAGCCTGTTTATCGATCTGCAGAAGGAGGAAGGCGAGGGAGAAATCCTCGATGAGAAGATGGTAAACGAGGCAGCCAGGCAGTTTACGGATCAGCTCTCGCAGTTATTCGCCGAGGTACCAAAAGAAGTAAAACGAACTGTCATGTCCCTGCTCCTGGCAGAACTTCCGCCGATTTTCCAAAATGCCGAGGAGTTCGTGACGTATGCGACTACGAATCTATTCGGCTGTCAGAATATAGCGGAACAGAAAGCGGCTGTGTCATCACTGGCTCATCTGATGGCGGAGGAAGAATTGTTTGATGTGGATTGGAGCGATCCGGATGATTTATTGGTATGACCATCTTTACACGGATGAGGCTGTGCGCAGGAAGGCGCCGGATTTTAAAAAAGTGGTAGAGGATAAAGTAAAGAAGAGTACTGCCGGGAAAATATTTTCTAAGAAGATGATCCCCTCGAAGCATTTTTATCTTCTTGTACTTGCCAATAATCAGGAAAATTTGTTTGAAATAGTGAATACGAACCAGATGTTTTTCCGATATTATGAGTATACGGATGTGTATGTCGTGGGTATCGCGAAAAAATATGATGGTGCGGTGGAAATTTTGCGGCGCATATTGACGGAGGGGTACGGAGCCGATCAGGCGTTTGACCCACGGGCCGTTTTTACTAGAAATCGGTTTTTCCCGAACTGATCATGCGGCGGCGGATACCCGGAGGTGGTTGTATTTGACAGTTTTGTTCGCTATATTAAAGGTGATCGGGATCATTTTGCTCGTCCTGTTGGGCCTGCTTGTCTGCGTCTGTGCAGCGCTGCTGTTCATCCCGCTCCGGTATGCGGCACAATTTACGGCTGACGGCTCGGTTTCTTTCGGATTTTCGGCGTCCTGGTGTCTGCGCATCGTGAAATTGCAGAAGAAGATATCAGAACAGGAGATTCATTTGTCTTTGTTCGGATGGAAGATCGGGAAGAAGAAAAAGAGAAAAAAAAAGAAGAAGGAAGAGGATACAGAGCAAGAATGTCCGAGCGGCCCTGGTGTTTCGGAAGGACCTGCCGAAAACAGCGGGACACGGGCGGATCAAGAGCAAAAGGAGTTACATCAGACGAAGTCACATCAAAATACGGAGAAACAGGCGAAAGTCCGTGGTAAAACACGCAACCCGGGAAAAAAATCCCTTTTTAAGAAAAAAAGCTTTTCTTTTGACGGGATATCCAGTATAATAACGTTTATCAGAGATGGTGATAATAAGCGGGGGATGCAGAAGATCAAAAAGGAACTGCTCGTTCTATTTCGCTATCTGAAGCCTTCGTATGTCCGGGGACATTTGTATTTCGGAACGGGGGATCCGTGTACGACAGGATGGGTGCTTGGCCTGATCAGTCTGCTGCCGGCGGCCTATACGGACGAGATCGACATTGTCCCGGATTTTCTGCAAAAGAAGCTGGACGCGGAAATATATGCGAGAGGAAAGGTCCATTTCTTTTACTTCCTCCGCATGTTCGTCAGAGGATATATGGACGCCGATATAAAGACTTTGATTTCAAAAGTATTGAATTTTGAATAAAGAGAGAAAGAGAGGTATGCTTCATGAGTGATAATAGTTTTAACAGTACAGTAGAGTCTCTGTTCAAAGGGATGGACAGTTTCATCACGACGAAAACCGTCATCGGCGACGCGGTGCGTTTTGAGGATGGAACGATCGTGCTCCCGCTCGTCGATGTGAGTTTCGGCGTGGCCGCAGGTGCGTTTACCGATGAGTCCTCGAAGAAAAATAATGGCGGCGGCGGTATGGGGGGAAAGATACAGCCGAGCGCGGTGCTCGTCATCAAAGACGGAAATTCGAAGCTTGTCAATGTGAAAAATCAGGACGGGATCACAAAAATACTCGATATGGTGCCGGAGTTTGTGGATAAGTTTAAGAAGAAAGATGACGAAGAAGATAAAAAAACGAAAGAAAAATAAAAAATATTCTTGCATTCTACGGATGAATTTGGTAAAATAGTCATGTTGTGTGTTTAGATGAATAACATAGACTGATAAAAGGAGGTGCTTTTCGTGGCTAAGTGTGCAATTTGTGATAAAAGCGTACATTTCGGTAATGCTGTCAGTCACTCACATAGAAGAAGCAATAAAATGTGGAAACCGAACCTGAAATCGGTAAGAGTGAAAGTGAACGGTGGTACAAAAAAGATGTATGTTTGTACTTCCTGTCTTCGTTCTGGGAAAGTGGAACGCGCCTAAGGAACGCGTGCGAAGGCCTGACTGAGAACCGCAGGCGAAAGCCTGACTGAAAACCGCAGGCGAAGGCCTAGCTGAAAGACATAGGCCTTAAAGTTTGCCGGAGGCAAACTTGCTCCGCGCAAGGAGAGCGAACAGATTATAAAATATCTTCCGTCCTGGTTTTTTTCAGGGGGGGAGATTTTTTTTGCTGTTTTTCTTTAGCAGGAGGTGAAGAGGTTGTAGCCGATCACGAGGCAGAGGATGATTATGATGATGGCGAGGAAGCCGTTGGTGATGAATAGCATGATGGTCATGCCGATGCCGAGCCAGAATAGGATGAAGCCTAAGAGTCGTTTCATGCTCCGTCGCCGCCTTTCTTTGTTTGAGGAATGGGAGATTCTTATTTTATTTTATGCGGATGATGTATAAATGTGACTGTTTTCAGGAATCGTATGAACATGTTGGTTCACTTTACCTGTTTATAACATTTATAGGGAAAGCTGAGCAACACAAAAATGGGATTTGCTTTTTCTGCCAGATTGAGGTAAAATAGAAGTAGTTTTTGGGTGATGAATAGATTGGAGGGTCATTATGAGAGGGCAGTTGGACAATGATATGGGGAAGGTTTTAGTAGATGGGCATGTGCTGGCGAAGTATGCCGGGTCGGCGGCGGTGGAATGTTTCGGCGTGGTCGGGATGGCATCCGTGAATGTGAAGGACGGGATCGTACAGCTTTTGAAACGGGATAATATCCGGCACGGGGTTGAGGTGAGGATCGAGAATAATACCCTTTATATTGCCATGCACATCATTGTCGCTTATGGTGTGAGCATTATGACGGTGGCAGAAAACCTGGTAGATAATGTTAAGTACAGGGTAGAGGAATTTACCGGGATGGAAGTTGGGAAAATAGTCATATGTGTAGAGGACGTCAAAGTGGTAAACTAGTGTGATTTTGGAGGAAAATAGAGTGACAGTGAAGACGATGGATGCCTTGCTTGTAAAGAAATGTTTTCTTTCAGGCGCTGCGGCGATTCAGGCAAAAAAAGAATATATCAATGAATTAAATGTATTTCCGGTTCCCGATGGGGATACGGGGACGAATATGACGATGACGATCCAATCGGCGGCAAATGAAGTGGCGGCCCTTGAAAACCCGAAGATGGAAGATATCTGTAAGGCGATTTCCGGCGGGTCGCTGCGCGGGGCGAGGGGGAACTCAGGAGTCATTCTCTCCCAGCTTCTGCGCGGGTTTACGAAAGTGATCCAAAAATCCGATGTGATCCATGTGAACACGCTTGTCCAGGGGTTTGAGAAGGCGGTCGATTCGGCCTATAAAGCCGTGATGAAGCCAAAGGAGGGGACGATCCTCACCGTGGCGAAGGGCGGGGCGGTCAAGGCGGCTAAGATCGCGAAGGAATGTGACGATCTGGTCGCGTTTGCTGACAAGGTGATCGAGGAGATGCGCCGGGTGCTGAACCAGACGCCGGAAATGCTTCCGGTACTAAAGGAGGCGGGCGTGGTTGATTCCGGCGGCGAGGGGCTCGTGACGATCCTCGAAGGAATGCGCGATGCCCTTATGGGAAAAGAGATCGATTATGAGCAGGTGGTACAGAAGCCATCGGAAAAGCCAGCGGAAGGTTCCGCCGAAATACGGGGCGCTTCTGCCGGAGGGATCAGTACGGAAGACATTCGGTTTGGTTATTGTACGGAATTTATCATCCAGCTCGAGCGGGAATTTTCTTCTGCTGACGAGTCGGAGATGAAAAAATATCTGCAGGGGATCGGAGATTCGATCGTGTGCGTAGCCGATGAGGATATTGTAAAGATCCATGTCCACACAAATGACCCGGGTCTGGCGATCCAAAAGGGACTTTCATACGGGGAACTGTCGCGGATGAAGATTGACAACATGCGGGAAGAACACAATGAGCGGGTGATCCTCTCCTCGCAGAGCCAGCCGGACAACACGGGACAGACAGAGAGCGCGCCGCGGGAGGAGAAGGCGGAGCAGCCGCGGAAAGAGGCCGGTTTTATAAGTGTTTCCGCCGGAGACGGGCTGAGTACGATCTTTCGGGAGCTCGGCGTGGACGTCGTGATCGAGGGCGGGCAGACGATGAATCCGAGCACGGAAGATATATTGGAGGCGGTTTCTCAGGTAAACGCGGGTACGGTCTATGTATTTCCGAACAATTCCAATATCATATTGGCGGCAAATCAGGCAAAAGTGCTGACGGAAGACAAGGATATCCGGGTGATCCCGACGAAAAATATCCCGCAGGGGATCAACGCCATGATCCATTATATGGATGGGAGCAGCGCCGAAGAAAATGAGCAGTCGATGACCGAGGCGATCGGACAGATCCAGTGCGGTCAGGTGACATATGCGGTGCGCGATACGTCCATTGACGGGAAAGAGATCAAGCAGGGCGACATCATGGGACTGAGTGACAAGACGATCGAGGCAGTCGGCCGTGATATCAAAGAGACGACGGTTGAACTCGTCCGGCAGCTGATGGAGGAAGAGACGGAGTTAGTGACATTGTATTATGGGAAAGATGTCTCGGAAGAAGAGGCGGACGGGATCGCTGAAGCGGTGTCCGGAATCAGGGAAGACATTGAAGTAGAGGTAGAGTACGGCGGGCAGCCGATTTATTATTACTTTATATCCTTAGAGTAAGCAGAGTGAGCGGAAGGGAACGGGCGGGCCGTGGTGAATGCCACGGCTTTTGCCGTTTATGGAAAGCATGGTGCGCACGGCGTGCGCGGAAAAGAGGTAAGTTGTGGATAAACTTGTATTGATCGACGGAAACAGTATCGTAAACCGGGCATTTTACGGGGTGCCTGACCTGACAAATAAGGAAGGACTCCATACAAATGCCATTTACGGGTTTTTAAATATTCTCATCAAAGTGATTGAAGAAGAATCGCCGACGCATCTGCTCGTGGCGTTTGATGTCAAGGCGCCGACGTTCCGGCATGAAATGTATGAGGAGTACAAGGGGACGAGAAAGCCGATGCCGGATGATCTGCGGGAGCAGATCCCAGTGCTGAAAGAAGTGCTGTCTGCCATGAACATACAGATGAAAGAGCAGGAAGGGATCGAGGCGGATGATATTTTAGGGACGATGGCAAAGAGCGGTGAGGGGAGCGGTATGGATGTGTGCGTCGTGTCCGGCGACCGGGATCTCTTACAGCTGGCAACGGATAAGATCAAGATCCGGATTCCCAAGACAAAGGGAGGTAAGACGATTGTAGAGGACTATTACCGCCCGCAGGTCATTGAAAAATTCGGGGTGACGCCGGAACAGATCGTGGATCTGAAAGGACTGATGGGAGATTCTTCTGACAATATCCCGGGTGTTCCGGGCGTCGGTGAGAAGACGGCCGTGAAAATACTGACACTGTTTGGCACGGTCGAACAGGCAATCGAGCACGTAGACGACATTACGCCAAACCGGGCGAGGGAGGCCGTGAAAAATAATACGAAGCTCGCCCTGTTAAGTAAGAAACTGGCGGCGATCAAAACGGACTGCAGGCTGGGTGTGAAAATGGACGACTGCCAGATCGGCAATATCTTTACGGAAGAAGCGTATGCCGTCATAAAACGGCTGGAGTTTAAATCAATGATGGCGCGGTTCCAGAGCGATACCGGGGCGAACCTGTCGCTGGAAAAGAAGTTTCACATCGCGAAGAAAAAGCAAGAGTTCACGGCGCTTTTGGGAACCTGTAAAAAGGGATCGGTTGTTTCACTCAAGATTATTGCGAAATCCAAAGCGGAGCAGGGGCAGGAGCCGGACGGACAGCTGTCGCTGTTTTCGCAGGACGAGGAACGCATGGTGGCGGCAGTATTTGCCGTTTCCGGGGAAGAAGTCCTCTATTGTCCGGCGCGTGTCATCACGGAGGTGGATGTCAGGGAGCAGCTTGCCCTGCTCAAAGAAAAAGGCGTTGTTTTTGTGACGAATGATCTGAAGAGCCAGCTGGAATACATGCCGGAAATCGACGCGGGACAGGCATTCGATACCGGACTTGCGGCCTATCTCGCCAATCCCATCCAAAAAGATTTTTTAGAAGAGGATCTGGCACTGGAGTATGCGGGATTGACGATGCCGCCGTACCAGCAGATGTTAGGCAAAAAGAGTTTTTATGAGGCGAGCCGGGAAGCGCCGGATGATTTTGCCAGATATGCGTGCTATTGTGTACTTACGTCCTTTCTGGCCCACAAGCCGCTGGAGCGGAAGCTGAAACAAATGAAATCGTATGAATTGTTTACGGAGATTGAAATGCCGCTCGTATTCACGCTGTACCGGATGGAGCGGGAGGGGATCGCCGTAAAACGGGAAGCGCTCCGGGAGTATGGAGAAAAGCTCGGCGAGAGAATTGACGTATTACAGAAGGAAATCTATGAAATGGCCGGAGAAGAGTTCAATATCAATTCGCCCAAACAGCTCGGCGTCATCTTGTTTGAAAAGATGCGGATGCCATATGGGAAGAAGACGAAAACCGGCTATTCGACCTCTGCGGAAGTACTGGAAAAGCTGCGGTTTGAGAGTCCGATCGTCGAGATGATCCTCGAGTACCGCCAGCTGACCAAACTGAAATCAACGTACGCGGACGGTTTGTCGGCCGATATTGACCTCGATGGCCGGATCCGCTCTACGTTTAACCAGACGGTTACCGCGACCGGACGGCTGAGCAGTACCGAGCCGAACCTGCAGAACATACCGATCCGCATGGAACTGGGACGCCAGATCCGCAAGGTGTTTGTGCCAAAAGAAGGTTTTGTGTTTCTGGACGCGGATTACTCGCAGATCGAACTGCGCGTGCTCGCCCACATGTCCGGGGATGAGAGGCTGATCGAGGCGTATCGAGAAAATGCGGATGTCCACCGGACGACAGCCACGCTCGTCTTCCATGTTCCCTATGAAGAGGTGACGGAACTGCAGCGGAGGAACGCGAAGGCCGTCAATTTCGGAATCGTCTATGGTATTAGCGGATTCGGCCTTTCTAGGGACTTAAACATAACGCGCAAACAGGCGGAACAGTACATTGCCGATTATTTTGAGACGTACCCAGATGTAAAGGCGTATATGGATTCTCTCGTGGACATGGGAAAGAAGAAGGGGTATGTGACGTCCATGTTTGGCAGGCGCCGTCCGATCCCGGAACTGGAGTCCAAAAATTTCATGCAGCGGCAGTTCGGGGAGCGGATCGCGATGAACTCCCCGATCCAGGGAACAGCGGCGGATATAATCAAGATCGCGATGATCCATGTGGATGAAAAGCTGCGCGAGAGGAAACTGGCTTCGCGGCTTATCCTGCAGATTCACGACGAACTGCTGATCGAGACGAGGGAGGACGAGATCGACGAGGTAAAGCAGATTTTGGAGCATGAAATGGTGGCGGCTGCCGATCTTAAAGTTCCGCTCATCGCGGAGGTGAAGCAGGGCGGAAGCTGGTACGAAGCGAAGTGATGGTAATGTGCGGCGAAGGCATGCGGGATGTGTGATCCGTGCAAGGCATGCGGGAATGGAAAAGTCTGAACCAGGTGATGGTAATGTGCGGCGAAGGCATGCGGGATGTGTGATCCGTGCAGGGCATGCGGGAATGGAGGAACGAGTATGGTGATCGGGATGGCCGGCGGGGTCGGGAGCGGAAAGTCTACGGTGCTTTCTATCATGGAGCAGGAATATCCGGTGCAGATCTGCATGGCGGATGAACTGGGGCATGCGGCGCTCGAACAGGGAACGGAGGCGTATGAGGCGGTCGTCGCCGTCTTTGGGGAAGAAATTCTGCGCGGCGACGGCCGGGTTGACCGGAATGCGCTTTCCGACATTGTTTATCGGGACGGAGAAAAGCTTTCTCTCCTGAATGGGATCATCCATCCGTATGTGAAGAAGGTGATCCGCAGCCAGATCGATCAATGTCCGCCCGGCCGCCTCTTTGTACTCGAGACGGCAATCCTGTTTGAATCGGGGTGCGATAAACTGTGTGATGAGGTCTGGGGAGTAATTACCGAGGATGAGATCCGCATCCGGCGCCTGATGGAGTCGAGGGGGTACACGCGGGAAAAAGCGGAATCTATCATGAAAAAACAAATGGGAAACGGCGAGCTGGCGAAACGGTGCCAGCGTCTGATCGTTAATGACGGGGACCGGGAGGAACTGCGGCGGCAGATCGGTACATATGCGAATGAGGTCGTTGCAATTCTTTCGAAGGTATGGTAAAATAAGTGCTGCCGCACGTATTAGCAAGTTTATGTTAGATTTTTTGTATGTGACGCTGGGGATGAGGTCTGATTATGAGAAAAAAGAGAGAAGATTACGTATTTGGATTGGATATTGGCACACGGAGCATCGTCGGTACGCTGGGATACCGTGTCGGAACGGATCGGTTTGTCGTGGTGGCGCAGGTTTCCATCGAGCATAAGACACGCGCCGTGATCGACGGCCAGATTCACGATATACCGACCGTGACAAAGACGATCGCCGAGGTGAAGGCGCGTTTGGAGTCCATGACGGGGGAAACACTGTTGGATGTCAGTATAGCGGCGGCCGGCCGCGTGCTGAAGACGAAAACCATCTATGCCGAATATGAGATGCCGTCAGAGACGAGGGTGACGAAAGAACACATTTTTTCATTGGATAATATTGCAGTCGAAAAGGCGTACGATGAGGTGCGCAAGGAGGCGGATCATAAGGACAAGCGATTTTACTGTGTCGGGTATTCTCCGGTCAGATACTATCTGAACGGGTATCCGATGGAAATGATCGAACAGCATATGGCCTCTTCGATCGGCGTGGAAATGATTACTACTTTTTTGCCGGATGAAGTTGTCGAGGGATTGTACTCGGCGGTGGAAGACGCGGGATTGCGCGTGGCCAGCCTGACGCTTGAGCCGATCGCGGCGATCAATCTGGCGATTCCCGACCGTTTCCGCCTGCTGAACATCGCCCTGGTGGATGTCGGCGCCGGGACGTCGGATATTTCCATCGTCAAAGACGGGAGCATCATCGCCTTTGGCATGATTCCGCTTGCCGGGGACGAAATAACGGAAGCCATCGCCAAAAAATTCCTTGTGGATTTTGAGACGGCGGAGGAGATTAAAAAGACGACTGCCAAAAATAAATCGTCGTCATTTAAAAATATTATGGGAGAATCGTACCGGCTGAAAAGTGATGAAGTGATGGAGGTTGTAAATGAGGCCATTGAGATGATCGTCGATCAGGTGGCGGGAAAGGTGATGGAACTCAATGGTGGAAAGTCAGTCAGCGCGGTTTTTGTCGTGGGCGGCGGCGGAAAAATGCCGGGCTTTACGGCGAAAATGGCGGAGAAACTGGAACTGCCGGAAAACCGGGTAGCTATTCGCGGGGCGGAGGTGCTGCAGCAGATTGATTTTTCGGCGACCGGCATTAAAAAGGATTCGACGCTCGTGACGCCGATCGGTATCTGCATGGAGTACTACGAGCAGAAGAGTAATTTCATCCATGTCCGTGTGAATGAAGAGCGGGTGAAAATATATGACAATGGAAAGGCGACGGTTCTCGATGCGTGTATCCACGCCGGTTTTTCGCAGGAGAGCCTGTTCCCGTCACGCGGGGAAAGCCTTTCTTATACGGTGAACGGAAGAAAACGGGAAGTGAAAGGACGGACGGGTGAAGCCGCGGAGGTCCACATGAACGGGAAGGAGACAAATCTCAATGAACTGATTAAAGATGAAGATGAAATTTCTATCCGGCCCGCCACGAAGGGGGAAGACGCTTCGCTGACGATCGGAAGGGTTCCGGAGTTCAAGAAGGAGCTTTCGTTTACGCTGTTTGGCAGACGGGTCACGTGCCCGAAACGTGCCGAGGTCAATGGGGAACTGCGCTCGGCGGAATACGAACTCCATGACGGGGACGAGGTGACCGTGCACGACTTTTACTCCGTGGCACAGCTTCTTGAATTTATGGGAATGGAGCAGGAGGAGCGCGTCCTGGTGGACGGCGAAGAAGTGGATGCGAGGACAAAATTGAAGGAAGGGGCGAAAGTGGAACGGCTCCCTGAGGAAAAACCGGAAGTCAAGCCGGTGGTGGAAAATGTCCTCTCTGATCTGAGTGATCTTACGACGCCGTCGGGTCAGGATCCGTTACTGGCGCCGGTTCGGCCGTTACCGGCATGGGCCAATGACCTGCCGATCAGTAACCCGGCCGTAAGACCGTATCAGGCAGCGCCGCAGGCGACGGCTCCGTACGCCGCGCCCGTTATGCCGGCGCCGTCACCGATCCCGCCGGTTTCAGGTTTTTCAACACCTCCGGTATCAACGGCACCTCCGGTATTTGGGGGGATGTCGGGTTCTTCGTCGGCAAGGGAACGCAGCATAGAAGTAAAAGTGAATGGAAAAAAAGTAAAATTATTGTCCAAAGCAAATCATATGTTTGTTGATGTGTTTGACGTCTATCCGTTCGATCTGACAAAGGCGGGCGGAAACCGCATGGTTTGCCGTGTCAATGGCATGGAGGTCAGGGATTTTACGAAACCGGTTTTTGAAAACGATGAAATAGATCTTTACTGGGAAAAGTGAGGCAGTTCAAAATGAAACTTTACAGCATTGCGAGCGGGAGCAGCGGAAACAGCATTTTTGTCGGCTCCGGCAGTACGGGGCGGGGGATCCTGATCGATACGGGGATCAGTAAGAAGCGGATCGAGGACGGACTGGCGATGGAACATATGTCGTTTGAAGATGTGGACGGCATATTTATCACGCATGAGCACTCGGATCATATTAGTGGATTGGGGCCGGTTTTGAGAAAGTACAGGATCCCGGTTTACGCGACGGAGCGGACGATCGGATACATACTGGAAAACGGAAAATGCGGGAAAGTGGAGAATGAACTGTTCCAGTGTGTGGAGCCGGATGTACCGGTTTCGGTGGGCGGCATGGAAGTGATGCCGTTTTCGGTGTCCCATGACGCGGCGGATCCGGTCTGTTACACCGTCCGGGAAGGACGGGATAAAGTGGCGGTAGCCACGGATATGGGCGAGTATACGGATTATACATTTTCCCATTTGGAGGATTGTGACGGCATCCTGCTCGAAGCGAATCATGACATCAACATGCTCCAGGCCGGACACTATCCGTATTACTTAAAAATGCGCATTCTGGGGAAAGAGGGGCATTTGTCGAACGATGCCTGCGGAAGGATGCTGCGCCGGCTGATCCATTTGAAGGTGAAACATATTCTTCTGGGGCATTTGAGTAAGGAAAACAATTACCCGGAGCTCGCCTACGAAACCGTGAAATATGAATTGGAACAGGAGAGCGGTTTTGGAAAGGACAGCGGGGTATTTCTCGGAGTCGCGGGCCGGCAGGCGCCGACAGCGCCGGTTTACGTCTCCGCATAAAAAGGCATGAGTGGAAAGAAGAGAGGTTGACGATGAAAAAAACAATCATTACCGTGGTGGGAAAAGACAGTGTGGGGATCATTGCAAAAGTGTGTACGTATCTTTCGGACAATGGGATCAATATCCTTGACATTTCCCAGACGATCGTAGATGGCTATTTCAATATGATGATGATCGCGAATACAGATATGTCGTCGAAAAACTCCGAGGAAATTTCCAGTGAGTTAGAGGAGTTGGGAAAAGAAATTCACTGTATCATCCGGGCACAGCGGGAAGAGATTTTTGATATGATGCACCGGATCTGACCAGTGAAATGCAATGGTGGAAGGAATCAATTGGCAGGAGGAAGGAATCGTAACATGATCAATATAAATGAAGTCATCGAAACAAATAAGATGATCGATGAGGAGAACCTGGACGTCCGCACGATCACGATGGGGATCAGTCTGCTGGATTGTGTGGATAGCGATCTCGGGCGTCTTTGTCAGAATATTACGGATAAAATTGTCCGTATGGCGCACAATTTAGTGGCAGTTGGGGAAGAAATAAGCAGGGAGTACGGAATCCCGATCGTGAATAAGCGGATTTCGATCACGCCGGTTTCGCTGGTCGGCGGTTCCGCCTGCCAGTCGCCGGATGATTTCGTGGAAATCGCGAAGGCGCTTGACAGTGCGGCGAAACGGGTCGGCGTCAATTTTATCGGCGGGTATACGGCGCTTGTGTCAAAGAAAATGACCGAAGCCGACCGCAGTCTGATCTGTTCCATCCCGAAAGCGCTTGCCTGCACCGAACGCGTATGCAGTTCGGTCAATGTCGGTTCGACGAAGACGGGTCTTGATATGGACGCGATACGCCTGATGGGAAAGATCGTAAAGGAGACGGCGGTACTTACGAAAGAAAACGATTCGCTCGGATGCGCGAAGCTCGTCGTGTTCTGCAACGCGCCGGACGATAATCCGTTTATGGCGGGGGCGTTCCACGGGGTAACAGAGGGGGACGCGATCATCAATGTGGGAGTCAGCGGGCCGGGAGTCGTGAAGACGGCGCTTGAAAAGGTGAAAGATCACGACTTTGGGAAAGTGTGCGAAACGATCAAGAAGACGGCATTTAAAATTACGCGCGTCGGGCAGCTTGTGGCACAGGAGGCCTCAAAGAGGCTCGGTGTTCCGTTCGGGATCATTGATCTGTCGCTGGCGCCGACACCTGCCGTGGGCGACAGCATCGCGGAAATTTTTGAGGTGCTGGGACTTGAGAGGGCCGGCGCGCCGGGGACGACGGCGGCGCTTGCGATGTTGAACGATCAGGTGAAAAAGGGCGGCGTAATGGCATCTTCTTATGTGGGGGGCTTGAGCGGCGCGTTTATTCCGGTCAGCGAGGACCAGGGAATGATTGATGCGGTATCGGAAGGCGCGCTCACGCTGGAAAAGCTGGAGGCGATGACGTGTGTCTGCTCGGTCGGCCTCGATATGATCGCGATACCGGGCGATACGAAGGAGACGACGATCGCTGGTATTATCGCCGATGAGATGGCGATCGGTATGGTCAACCAGAAGACGACAGCGGTAAGGATCATACCCGTTCAGGGGAAAGGCGTGGGAGAAAAGGCGGAGTTCGGCGGTCTTCTGGGCTATGCGCCGATCATGCCGGTCAATGGATTTGACTGTGACGGCTTTGTGAACCGTCAGGGGCGGATTCCGGCGCCGATCCACAGCTTCAAAAATTAGTTTGAAAGGGAAGAAAGGAAGACACGATGCTGGAAGCAATTGATTACAAAAAGATTTTTACTTATTTTGAGGAAATTTCAAATGTACCGAGAGGTTCTTACCACAATGAAAAGATCAGCGAGTATCTCGTTCAATTTGCGAAAGATCACGGGTTTTCTTACCGGGTGGATGATGCCCGGAATGTCATCATCAAAAAGCCGGCATGCGGGAACACGGCCAGCCGGGACGCTGTTATGCTCCAGGGGCATATGGATATGGTCTGTGTGAGTGAAGGCGTCTCCCACGATTTTCAAAAGGAAGGACTAACGCTTCGCATCGACGGGGATTTTATTTCCGCGGAGGGAACGACGCTCGGCGGCGACGATGGGATTGCGCTGGCGTACATGCTGGCGCTGCTCGACGGGGACGGTTACACGCATCCGCCGATCGAAGCGGTATTTACCGTTGATGAGGAGGTTGGTATGCACGGCGCGTCGGCGCTTGATGTTTCGGATCTCGAGGCAAAGACGCTGATCAATCTCGACAATGAAAAGGAAGGGCAGCTGCTCGTCAGCTGTGCCGGCGGCGCGAGGGCGCTCGTGGAATTTGACGGTTTCAGGGAAAAGAGAAGCGGAGCATTTCTCGAGGTGTCCGTGAGCAGGCTTGTGGGCGGGCATTCCGGAACGGAGATCGACAAGCATCCGCTGAATGCTTCCATCCTGTTAGGAAGGCTTTTGTCGGAAGCGTATGAGACGCATCCTTTTTTACTCAGTTCCTTTCTGGGCGGGGATAAAGACAATGTCATCACGAACGAGGCGACGGCGTATCTTTACTGCGGGGAAAAAGCGGAGGAATTGGCGGCGCACCTGTCGAAGCTTGCCGTCGTACTGACGAAGGAACTTTGCTCCCAGGAACCGGACATGGCTGTTGTAGTTATGGATCCGGAGACAAAGGAGGAATTTTGTTTTGACCAGGCGTTTACGGAAACCGTGCTGCATTTTTTGAGTCTGACGATCACTGGTGTGCAGGTCTATTCGCGCGATATTCCGGGCATGGTCGAGAGTTCGCTGAATATGGGAGTGGCACGCACCGATGAGTCGGGGATCACGTTCGGGTTCGCGGTGAGGAGCCAGAAAAAAAGTTATAAAAAGTATATGCTCTCCCAGATTCGCCGGCTTGCCGCCTGCGTGGCAGAAGAAGGCTGCGGCTATTCGTTCCGGACGGAGGGTGATTATCCGGAATGGGATTATAAACGGGATTCCAGACTGCGCGAACGGATGGTCCGCGAGTATCGGGAGTGTTTCGGAGAGGAGCCGGTCGTAGAGGGCATCCATGCCGGCTTGGAATGCGGTATTTTATCAGAAAAGATCCCGGGGCTGGATATTGTTTCAATTGGCCCTGATATACTGGATATCCACACGGTGAGGGAGCGGATGAGCATTTCATCTGCGAAACGGAATTTTGATTTTCTGCTCCGTGTGCTGGAGAAGTTGTAAGAAAAAGGTAAACGGAGGGAAAGTATGGAAAAATTTGAGATATTGAACCGGAAACTCGAGCATCACGGTTCGATCGTGGATTTTTATACGCTGGATGTGAAGGTTCCGAACGGGAACATCACGAAGTGGGATCATATCGAGCACAAAGGGGCTTCTGCGGTCGTTCCGGTCGATGAAGACGGAAAGATCCTGATGGTGCGCCAGTACCGGGGCGCGATCGATGACATTATGCTGGAGATCCCGGCCGGCGGCAGGGACAGTGCCGATGAGGATTTTAAGATCTGCGCAGCGAGGGAACTCGAGGAGGAGACCGGATACCGCTCGGATGACATCCACCATCTGATCGATATCAATACGGCAGCCGCCTATACGAGTGAAAAGATCGTCGTTTATTACGCGGAGCATCTGATTCCATCGAAACAAAGGCTCGATGAAAATGAATTTGTCAATATCGAGCGTTATACGATAGAAGAGATCGAAGAGAAGATCTTCTCCTGTGAGATCACGGACGCAAAGACGATTGCCGGTGTTTTGGCCTATAAAAATCTGCGAAAAGGCGGTTGTAAGCTGTGATTTAAAATTAAAAAGAGCCACTTGCCAAACAAGCGGCTCTGGTGTATAATTTATTTTAGAAGTGATCGGAATGGAATCTCCGATTGCCCTCAGTAGTAAGTGATTATAAGAATAAGCATCCTACACTTTGGACGGTACAGGATGCTTATTTCTTTTTATGATTGTCTATGTAAGACAGAGCCGCAAATAATACAAGCAATAATGTAAGAACTTCCATTATACTCATAGGGCCTCACCCTCTTTCTATAGACTAGAGGGCATCCAAAAGAACAGAAGTTCAAAAAGAACTGAAGTTCAAAAAGAACTGAAGTTCAAAAAGAACTGAAGTTCTAAAAACTAAAGTCCTAAAAGAATTAAAATTCTCGGAGAAAGTCGCATCCTACTTCCTGTTCGATTATACAAACTGATTATACCATATAGAAAACAAACATTCAAGGAAAATGGACGAATAATTTATTTCCCCCAATCATATACTGGAAAGAATGCAAACCGATGACAAAACAGATCACGTTACCGGTTGGGGGAGGACGAGTCATGACTTTTTTAGAATTTATAAAGAGCCGGAGAAAAAAAGCAGTACTGTTTTTTCTTGCCGGCTTTTTTTCAGGAGGCATTTTATATTATCTGTGCCAGGAACCCGCCGGGGACGCTCTGGCGGCGTTAGAGGAAAACATGGTCTTATGGGCGTCTGAAGAGCGGGAGTTTTTCCAGGTATTCCTCTTTATCCTATGGGAGCGCGGCAAAGTATTTGCCGTCCTCTGGCTGGCCGGTTACACAAAAATATACAAAGCCTATATTTGCGCCTTCCTCATTTACACCGGCCTGCAGTCCGGTTTTCTTCTCACGTTTTTTGTCATGGTGCGCGGCACAAGGGGCATTCTCTACTGGCTCGCCACCGGATTTCCACATCAACTCATACTAGCCCCGCTCTACATATATTCCTTTTACCGCCTCTTCGAGCGGAAAAGAGAAAAACAAACGCCAGCCATACTATTTATCACAGCATGTTTCCTCGCCGCCTGCCTCTTAGAAGCCAAATTCAACACCCCTCTCATCCAGTGGTTCTACAAAGAATGATAGCCTTTCTACAATGGCTAAAGTTTGCCTCCGGCAAACTTTCAAAGCGTCGTCCTAAGACGACGCTTTGTTCACAGTTTCGTAACATTAACGTAGTACAATAGACAAATGAATGATAGAATGCACATAAAAAGGCATGGGCATCCGTGCGGAAAAGAGGTAAATTTTGATAGAAGTAAAAGATTTAGTCAAACGCTATGGCAATCGAAATGTGGTCGATCACCTGAGTTTTACTGTTGACAAGGGACAGATCGTCGGGTTTCTCGGCCCGAATGGAGCGGGAAAGTCTACGACGATGAATATGATCACCGGCTATATATCCGCTACTGAAGGTTCTGTCGTGGTAAACGGATATGATATTTATGATGAGCCGGAAAAGGCGAAAGAGAGCATCGGGTATCTTCCCGAGCAGCCGCCTCTCTATCCGGATATGAAAGTGTGGGAGTATCTGGACTTTACAGCCGACTTAAAAAAAGTGAAAAAGTCAGAAAAAGAGAAAAAGATCCGCAAGGTCATGATGGATACGAAAATCCACGATGTTTCCGAACGTCTGATCAAGCATCTTTCGAAGGGATACAAGCAGCGTGTGGGACTGGCCGGCGCGATGCTCGGCGACCCGGAGATCCTCATATTGGATGAGCCGACGGTTGGTCTCGATCCGAAACAGATCATTGAGATCCGTGATCTGATCCGCGAGCTCAGTAAAAACCATACGATCCTGCTCAGTTCCCATATCATGCAGGAAGTCAGCGCTGTCTGCAACCAGATCATGATCATCAATCAGGGAAAACTGATCCTGTCAGATACGCCGGAAAACATACCGAAGCATATCGCACAGACAAATGATCTGACGCTGAAAGTAAAAGGCAATAAAGAACTGGTGAAGAGCATACTGGATCAGATCGAACATGTCGAATTTTCCAAAGTGCTGAATACGGGTGAGGAGGGGATTTACCAGGTGGAGATTTCCAGCCTCATCGAGTTTGATATACGGGAAGACGTATTTTACCGTTTTGCAGATGCGAAGTGCCCGATTCTGGAAATGACAAATCAGGTGCCGACGCTGGAGGAAGTATTCCTGCGCCTGACCGGGGAGGGGACGAAACAGTACGGCGGCAGGCTCTCAAAAGAGGAAAAGAAGAAGGCGAGAGCGGCGCGGACAGTTTCGAAAAAAGCAGCCAAAGTTTCCTCACAGGAGGAATCCCCGGAACAAACGGCAGAGGTAAAGGAGGAAGAACAAGATGTTAGCAATTTATAAAAAAGAATTACGTTCCTATTTTACATCGATGATCGGCTGGGTATTTATCGCATTTATGCTCGTACTCGTGGGCTTGTATTTTATGGTGTATAACCTGCTGAACGGGTATACGAATTTTTCCTATGTATTTCAGGGTGTACAGATGTTTTTCGTCTTTCTGCTCGTCCCGGTTTTGACGATGCGTATCGTGGCAGAAGAGAACCGCCAGAAAACGGATCAGCTGTTATATACGGCGCCGGTTTCGATCTCGAAGATCATTATGGGGAAATATCTTGCGCTGATCACGCTGTTTGGACTGGCGATGCTCGTGGTCTGTACGTATCCCCTCATTTTATCCGGCCTTGTCAAAGGCGCGGCAACGGGAACGGAGAGTGTGGATTTCGCGATCGCCTACGGGAGCGCCCTCGGGTTTTTCCTTCTCGGCTCGGCTTATATCGCGATCGGATTATTCATTTCCTCCCTGACGGAGAGTCAGGTGATCGCGGCGGTGGCGTCGGGGGTGATTATGATTTTTACGTATTTAATGAGCAGCCTTGCCTCGCTCCTTCCATCCGGACATGCGTTCTCATTCTGGTTTTTAGCGGTACTGGTCGCTGCCCTCGCGTTTGGACTCCATATGTGGATCCACAACGGCTGGATGGCCGCCCTGATCGGCCTCATAGCGGAGATTGCGCTAACGGTCACATTTATTCTCAATACGGAAGCTTTTGACGGGATTTTGCGCAAGTCGCTGGAAGCTGTTTCCATCATCGAACGCTACGATAACTTTACGCTCGGTATTTTCGATGTGAGCGCGCTGATCTATTACCTTAGCGTGTGTTTCCTGTTCGTGTTCATCACGATACAGCGGATCCGGAAAAAGAGATGGAGCTAGATAGAAGGGAAAATACACCCAAACGGTGCGCAAATGGAGGGAAAAGATGAAGGACTTAAAAAAGAATTTTACGAGCCGTCAGTTTAAAATGGGCGGTTATCAGACGTTGGTAATGGTAATTGTGATCGTGCTTGTCATCGTGCTCAATCTCGTGGTCCACAAATTAAATATTACGGTGGATCTGAGCAGCGACCAGAAATATACGCTGACAGAAAAATCAAAAGAACTTGCCAGCGGGATCAAAGATTCGATCAAGATGTATTATATGTGCCAGGATGGCAGTGAAAATGTCATGATCGAAAAGGTTCTGGATCAGTACAACGGCCTCGGAAATATCGAGGTCATCGAAAAGGATCCGGTAATGTATCCTCAGTTTTCAAAGGAATATACCGATGAAGAGATCAACAGCAACGATGTGATCGTGGTAAATGAAACGAACGGAAAGAATAAAGTTGTGGCAAGTTCCGCCATGGTCCTGGAGGATTTTGACTATACGACGTATGCGAATACGTACACACTGGATGCGGAAGGACAGCTCACGGCGGCGTTGCAGACCGTGACGTCGGCGGCCGACGTGAAACTGTACTATACGTCCGGGCACAATGAGGCACCGTTAAATGAAAGCCTCACCGACCTTTTTACAAAATCAAACATTGAGTATGAGGAACTGAAAACAGCTTCGGCCACAGCAGTTCCAGACGATTGCGATATTTTAATGGCAAATGCGCCGCAGTATGATTTCAGCGAAGCTGAGTATAAATATATGTCAGAGTATCTGGCTGGCGGCGGAAAGGCCATGCTGTTCCTCAATGCCGTTACGACGGAAAACATGACGAATTACCATAAGCTTTTGTCGGATTACGGCGTCGATGTGGCAGACGGGTATGTGATCGATGCCAAAGGGGCGCTGAATGAATCGTACCCGACGATGCTCGTCCCGCAGACCGAGGAGCATGAGATCACGGCGGATGTCGGAAAAACATTTGTCGCGGTGCCGGTGAGCAAAGGAATGACGGTCCAGAAAGACGTGCGCAGTACGCTGAGCGCCACCTCGTTATTGAAAACGACTGATACGGCTTTTTCCAGAGTGGACCGGAAATCGGAGGCGGTCACGAAGGAAGAGGGCGATGTGGACGGGCCGTTTGACATCGGTCTTGTGGTGACGGATACGTATACGGAAAAGACGGAGGGAGCAGGGAAGGCTACCGAAATCGTGGTGTTCGGTTCCAGTAATATCGCGGCGGCGGATTTTATTGCCACGAACCAGTATGGAAACCGTTCGGTCATTTTGAACAGCATCTCCCATCTGTCGGGAGCGGAGACGAACACGCTGGCAATCCCCACGCGGGATCTGAACGAAGAGCACGTATCCATTGAGGAAGGCGACCGCGTATTCTTTACCGTGATGCTCGTCGTGCTGCTGCCGCTGGCACTTTTGGCGTTTGGTTTTGTCATTTGGTACAGAAGGAGGAAAAACTGATGGCGAAGGGGAAAAAACGGGCACTGACACTGATCGCACTGTGTGTCCTGATGGCGGCGGCAGTCTGTCTCTATGTATTTTTACCCGAAAATGAATCTGACGAAGACAAAGATGGTACGGCTGACGGGGAGACGATCGAGGTCATGAAGGTTGCCTCAGACCAGATTACTTCCGTCCGGATCTCGGGAGAGGGCAGGGAGGAAATCTCCCTCGCCCGGGAGGGGGAAGAGTGGAAGCTTTCCGACCTGCGGGAAGCGCCGCTTGCCAAAGAAACGGTCGAGGGCCTGTTTACGAACCTCGATCCGGTGAAGGCCACAAAGCGGCTTGATACGACAGAGCTGGCCGAATACGGGCTGGACGCTCCCCGGATGATCGTGACGATCGGCACGTCGGACGGGGCAGAGCATGAACTTAAATTTGGGGAAACGGTTCCGGCCGCCGGCGGCGTGTACGGGATGTGCGGCGATGGAAATGAGATTTATACATTTGAGGATTCGCTGTTCACTTCGTTCGATATCGAGAAAAACTCGCTGATCGAGAAAGAGGAGCTGGCCGAGATCAATGAGGACTATCTCACGTCCATTTCCGTTTATCAGGATGGAAAAGAAACATTTCTGGCAGAAGTCGTTTCCGACGATAAAAAGGTGGATGCCTATACGAACTGGGTCATCTCCAAACCATATAAAAAACGTCTTGCCGGTTCGTCCACCGAGGACTGGTCGACGATGCAGGGATATTTTACGAACGTCACGTTCGGCGATCTCGTGGAGTACGACTGCAAGGACATGGGAAAATACGGTCTCGACAAACCGTCTTCCTACGCGGAAGTAAATTATTTTGAGTTAAAAGACGGCTATGAGGTGCCGGAAGAGACGGCGTCTCCGAACAGCAGCGCCCAGACGGGCGCCAGCAAGAACAAGGCAAATACTGTGCCGGACGAGTATAAGGACGCGAAACATTACAGGCTTCTCTTTGGAAAGAAGACGGCAGACGGCGATTATTACGTTTGTATGGACGGTTCGGCACAGGTTTATACGATGACGGCGCAGAGTGTGGAAAATATACTCGGCGTGGACGCCTATACGTATATGGACCACTGCGTCTATTCAACGCTTGCCACAGATATTACCGGATACGATGTGACGATCGGGAAAAAGAAAATATCCGTTTCCCGTACGACCGAACAGGACGAGGGCGGAAATGAGAAAAATGTCTGGACGCTGAACGGAACGCGCGTCCCGGACAGTAAGGAAGAGGAGTTTCTGACACCGTATTCCAAACAGTATCTGCTCGAGTTTACGGCTGCGGCAAAAGACAGCGTAAAACCGGACAGCAAAGAGCCGGTCATGACGATCGTATTCCACGAGGAAAAGAGAGACGTTACCGTGCGCTATCTTCCGTATGACGGAACGAACTTTTACCGGGTAGATAAAGATGGGATGGACTATTTCCTCGTTGACAAGCGCTCGGTAGACGATGTGGTTACGGCGTTTGGATCGCTGTTAGAGTTGGATATGAATAAAGATTGATACGATGCAGGGTTGCGATTGTGCGCTGCCTGCACAAATATGGCAGGATGCGCAAAAAAAGACACGGAACTAAAGTTTCGCGCAGAAATGAGAGGAAGATATGAAAGAAAAAACTTATTTATACAATACGCTTACGAGGCAGGTGGAGCTGTTCGAGCCAAATACGGAAGGAAAGGTGACGATGTATACGTGCGGCCCTACCGTGTATCATTTTGCCCATATCGGAAATCTGAGAAGTTATATCATGGAGGATGTGCTGGAGAAGTATCTGCGTTTTGCGGGATATGACGTGAAACGCGTGATGAACATTACCGATGTCGGACATCTTTCGAGTGACGGCGATACGGGGGAGGATAAAATGCTTGCCGGAGCGAAGCGGGAGCATAAGTCGGTG
Organism: uncultured Eubacterium sp.; assembly: GCA_910584065.1. Taxonomy (GTDB): domain Bacteria; phylum Bacillota; class Clostridia; order Lachnospirales; family Lachnospiraceae; genus Eubacterium_F. The sequence goes on along the minus strand of CAJTZN010000006.1, from coordinate 11,765 downwards.
ATGGATATCGCGAAATTTTATACTGACGCGTTTTTCGAGGACTGTCGGAAGCTTTCGATCAAGCGGCCGGATGTCGTAGAACCGGCGACGAATTGTATTGATGAGTTTATTCATATGATCGAGGTCCTGATGGAAAAAGGATACGCGTATGAAGCAGGGGACAACGTGTATTTTGACACGTCAAAGCTGGACGATTATTACGTGCTGTCCGCCCAGAAAGAAGAGGAACTGCAGGTGGGCGTCCGGGAGGATGTGGAGGAAGATACAAATAAGCGGAACAAGACCGATTTTGTCCTCTGGTTTACGAAATCCAAGTTTGAGAATCAGGAGTTGAAATGGGATAGTCCGTGGGGCGTCGGATACCCGGGATGGCACATTGAATGTTCGAGCATCAGCATCAAGCACCTCGGCGAATACCTCGATCTTCACTGCGGCGGCGTCGATAATATCTTTCCCCACCACACGAATGAGATCGCGCAGAGCGAGGCATTTCTCGGTCACAAGTGGTGCAAGTACTGGTTCCATATCAACCATCTGAATACGACCGGCGGAAAGATGAGTAAGTCAAAAGGGGAATTCCTCACCGTTTCCCTTTTGGAGGAAAAAGGATATGATCCTATGGTTTACCGTCTGTTCTGCCTGCAGTCCCATTACCGCAAGCCGCTGGAATTTTCCTACGAGGCGCTCGACAACGCGGCGGCGGCATACGAGAAGCTGATCAAGCGGCTGCGGGCAGTACCGGAGGATGGCGAGGTTGACAAGGAGAAGCTGGACGAATATAACAGCCGGTTTGCACAGGCTGTCGGGAATGATATGAATACGTCGATGGGTCTGACTGTTTTGTTTGATCTTCTAAAGGAGGACTGTTCGGGCGCGACGAAGAGGGAAGCCGTGAAGTCAATGGATTCCGTGCTTTCCCTGCAGCTTGCGAGGGCGTGGGAGCAGGATGACCAGACGTCTGGGGCGGGGGTGTCCGGAGCAGATGCGGAACTGACGGCGTACGTCGAGCAGAAGATCGCGGAGCGCGCGGCGGCAAAGAAGGAAAAGGATTTTGCGAGAGCGGATGCGATCCGGGATGAACTGAAGGAGAAGGGGGTCCTGATCCGGGATACGAGGGAAGGCGTACAGTGGGAGATGGTGTGAGGAGGCTGCTTTATGTTCGGTGAATCACTCTAAAACAGGAAGTTCAATCGGTGTAACAAAAAAAGAAAAACAGATGAATGCAGACACGGAGCGATATCACAGTAAGGGGTTATTGTTCGCGGCGATGTAGAAAGAGTACTTGGTATGTCCCACAGAAAGAACAGCTTATGCAAAAGATAAGCTGTTCTTTTACTCCCATTTTTATTCTTCAAACTGCAGCCACTCCAGATCAAACTTGCACCCGGGAAGGAAGATGAGGTTCAGGTCATAGTCGCCGGACACAGGCTGCAGCGGAAAACGAAGTGTCGTGGTCTCTTCGCTGTATGGAACATCGATCACCTGATTGATTGTTTCGCCCGTTCCATCCGCTGGTATAAAGCGGACGTGGATCGTATTCATTTCGATGTGCGAGCGGCCGCAGATCGTGATGGCGCTAAATCCCTGTTCTGAAAAATGCAGATCTTTGTATTCGATCGTGACGTTATTCCCGATCCCGCGGATGGCGTCGCCGTCTCTGGTAAACATATCCCCGGTCACTGTCGTGCTGTCAGAAGCAAGAAGTCTCGCATATGCCTTTTCTATTTTCGTAAAATAAAATCCCTGTAACGACATTTTAATCTCCGGATACACGACGATCGTGATCGTCTGGATGCCTTTGAGCCGTTTGGAGAGAGTAAATACATTTTCCTGGTAATGGTTGTACCAGCTTTTGGCGCGGTACGTCTGCTGGAGCAGGCATTCGCCGCCAGCGGACTTTGTGCCGGGAGCGGCTGGAACGACAGCTTCCGTTCCCGAACCGTCGCTTGTGTCAGGAACGCCCTGATGTTCAGGGATACCCTGCTGCCCAGGGATTCCCTGCCATACTTCCAGTGGAAGTTCATCGCTGAACGAGAAGATGGGCAGATGGATCTCATCGGCGCCGTAATCGCCAAAATCAATCTGTTCAAAGGTAATCGTCGTCCGCGTATTTCCTGTAATGTAGACGCCGCCCTGAAAACTCAGGATCAGTCCGTCGTCGGAACTGGACGTGTAGTCGATAGCCGGCACGAGACGGTACGGGTCATAGGAAGCCGCGCCGAGACCGGTCACCTCAAATTCCAGCTCGGATATGACTTCAGCGTGGTCGGAACCGTTGTTACAGGACGCGCAGAGACGGAATTCCCCGTCGCCGGCCGCCGTGACAGTGGCCGTTTTCGTATCGTGATCCCAGTCGATTTTCGCGGCATTACTCTCGACGCCGTTTAAGGTGACGGCTTTGAAGGTGATCTCATCATATGTGGCATTTTCCGGGTAGATCTTTGCCGTAATCGTCGTCGAAGTTGTTTCCTTGTCGAGCTGGTTTGTACCGTGATTTGTCAGCTCGATCTTGCGGACCGGAATCTCGTTAGCCTTTTCTTCGGATAGCATCGAGGGCGTGTTTTCCATAAAACAGGAAATGCCGTTCCTAGGCTGTGCCGGAATGGCGTCCAGTGTCAGGCTGGCATCAGGAAGGGACGGAGAGGAGACATGGACATGGATCTCTCCCGGTTCTGTTTTCGCGGCAATGATGGCAAGAAGCTTGCCGCCAAACAGTTTCCGGCTCGTCCCCTTGTACTGCTCGAAGTCGGTGCTGTCGCCGTTGTCGAGGCCGATCAGCCGTCCGGCTCCGGAGACCGATACGTGCATGCGGCTCCGCCCGTTGGCAACGGGGATATTATTTTCATCCAGCGTATCGATCGTGAGAAAGATCAGGTCCTCCCCGTCCGCGTTCAGCGCCGTTTTATCCGGCGTGAGGCGGATGAAAGCGGGGTCGCCAAACGACCGCTGTTCGTCCCTGGCGATCACGGCTCCGTTCTCATCGTAGGCAAGGGCGGTTATCGTGCCCTTTCCGTATGGGATCTGCCAGTCTCCGGAAAGCACGGTACCGTGTGCATGGTCAATGGGCACGACACCCTGGCTCACTCCCTGATATAAAAGTTCCACGCTCGGAGCGTTTGAGAAAATGCGAATGTCGATGAGCTGGCCCTCATTAAAATCCCAGTAGGGCAGTATGTGAACCATCGGGTATTCCCGGTAGTCTGTCCACGCGGACTGGAACATATAAAAACTGTCCTTTTTAAAACCAGCCGTGTCAACCTGCCCGAAATATGAATTTTTGGTAAAGTATGGCGTCGGTTCCCCCAAATAATCGAAACCGCTCCACACATACTGGCCGAAACAGAAATCACGGTCGCGGTGCGCGATGATCGCGTGTTCCGAATTTTTAGCGCCCCAGTTCGTCGTACAGTTTCCGAGGGAGGAGCACTGCTGGTCATCAAAGGTCAGCAGGCGGTTTGTCAGTGGAAAATGATAGATGCCGCGGCTCTGGACGGTGGAGCAGGTCTCGCTGCCGAACATGTTCCAGTGCGGGTATTTTTTATGATGTTCGTCGTAACATTTATCCAGATAATTGTACCCCACGAGGTCGACGACTTCCCCGGTACGCTGCGCGGCTTCCCATTCAATGTAATTGGAGGCGAGCGCCGTATAGGCGTTCTGGCGGTAATCCAGTTCGCGCACTGCGTCGTGCAGTTCATTTGCTACTTCCAGTCCGCGGTCAAAATAGGTGTCATATATTTCATTTCCAATCCCCCATATGAAGACGCAGGGGTGGTTCCTGTCCTGGCGCACCCAGCTCGTCAGATCCTTTTTCCACCACTCCTTAAAGTCATTGCCATAATCGTGATCGGTTTTCGTGCGCTCCCACATATCGAAACTCTCGGTATAAAGAAGAAGGCCCAGTTCATCACAGAGGTCGAGCAGATGCTCTGCCGGCATATTGTGGGCGCTGCGGATCGAGTTGACGCCCATCTCTTTCAGCGTGAGGAGCTGGCGGCGCAGCGCCGCCTTGTTCATCGCGGCGCCGAGGGAGCCGAGGACATGGTGTTCACACGTTCCCTGGATCGGGACATGCTCGCCATTGAGGAAAAAGCCATGGTCGGGATCAAATGAAATCGCGCGGAATCCCAAATGCTGGCTCAGGGAATCCTTCCGTTCCCCGTCAAGGAACAATTCTGTCGTGATCTCATACAGATACGGCGTCTTTGTATCCCAAAGCTGTGGGTCAATGACTGTCATGACCTGCTTGTCCACGCCTGTTTTATGCGAGAGGGCAATATCCCGTTCGTGAGTCACCACTTCATTCCCCTCGGCATCGGTGATCGTGTGCCGGATCACGCCGTTAGCCTCAGCCGGATCCTGTGCGCATACATATTCCGTATCCATGAATACCTCCCATGTCTTTCCCAGCTGTTTCGTGGAAAGGTATGTGCCGTTATGTGCCAGATATGATGCGGGGGAAGTGACGAGCCACACGTCGCGGTAAATGCCGGAGCCGGGATACCAGCGGCTGTTTGGGAGATGATATTCATTGCGGATGAGTATTTCATTTTCCCCATCCTGTAAATGTTCTGTCAGATCAACGAGAAATTCAGAATAGCCGTTTTTCCAGGTAAAGATATGTTTTTGATTGAGATACACGGTCGTATCCATATATACGCCCTCAAACAGAAGCCAGATCTTTTCCGCTTCCGGGCCGGCGATTTCTTTTGTGATCGTTTTTTTATAGCAGCTGACGGCTTCTTCATAGAGATTTGCCGTATCGTAGATCATCCAGTCGTGAGGCAGATCGACCGCGTTCCATCCGCTGGCCGTGAAAATATCTTCTAAAGGGACATCGAGTGGGAATTTACAAAAATACCAGTTATCGTTAAAAAGTTGTTTCATGGCATGAATCCTCCGTTCGCGCGCACAAATGTTTCCAAGATCTTTTGCATAAATGTTTTGCACTTTACTTTGTATTATATTATACTGTAGATAAAGATTCAAGGGAAATTCACACAAGAATGGAGAAACGGATGCAGATTTGCAGATTATACAAAAAACATTTGACGAAGGCGCTCGGTCTCGTCCAGAACGTGTTTGACGAGTGCGACAGGATCGACTATGAGGAGCAGGGGATCCGGACGTTTGAGCATTTTATCCGCCGGGAGAACATGGAGCAGAATATGGATTCCGGGGAAATGGTGTTTTTTGGCGCCTATGAGGCCAACCAGCTCATCGGAGTCGTGGCGATGCGGAACGGGTTCCATGTAAGCCTGTTATTTGTGGGCAAAGAGTATCAGCGACAGGGCGTGGCGAGAAGGCTCATACGGAGAGCAGCGGCATACTGCCTGGAGCAGGATCCCGCTCTCAGGCACATCACGGTCAATGCCTCGCCAAACGGGGTGCCGGCTTATCTGGCGATGGGATTTTATCCGTTGTCGGAAGAGCAGAAAAAAGAGGGTATGCGGTTTACGCCGATGAGGATCGATCTGTAGGAGGGTGAAAATGTGAAGACAGTATTATCAGTGGCCGGCTCCGACTGCAGCGGCGGGGCCGGCATCCAGGCGGACCTGAAAACGATCGGGGCTTTTGGCCTTTACGGGATGAGCGCGGTGACGGCGATCACCGTTCAGAACACATGCGGAGTAACCCGCACGGAGCCGGTGTCTGCCGGGCTTGTGGAGGAACAGATGCGGGCGGTCTTTGAGGATATACGGCCGGATGCGGTAAAGATCGGTATGGTGGCAGACAGTGGGAATGTCCGGGCGATCGTGTCGGTCTTAAAGGATTACCCGACGGAAGCCGTTTTGGATCCCGTTATGGTATCCACGAGCGGGAGGGAACTTTTGGATCAGGAGGCTGTGGCTGTTCTTACGGAAGAGTTATTTCCACTGGTTACGGTGATCACTCCGAACCTGCCGGAGGCGGAGCGGTTATTTGGCAGCCGTATTTCGTGTGAAGTGGAGCGGGAGCAGGCGGCAAAATGGTTGGCGCAGGAATACGGGTGTTCGGTACTGATCAAAGGCGGCCATGCGGCAGCGGGAGCCGATGATCTGCTGTATCACCGTGAGTCTGGCAGAAAGATCTGGTACCGGGGGGAGCGGACCGTTTCCGCGAACACGCATGGCACGGGCTGTACGCTGTCTACGGCGATCGCCTGCGGGCTTGCTCAGGGAAAGACGCTGGAGGACAGTGTGCGGCAGGCGAAACAGTACGTGGCGGGCGCGATCCGGGAGGGGCTGGATCTGGGCAGGGGAAACGGGCCGCTGGATCATTTTTATCAAAGGAGAGTAGAGGAACAATGAACGAGAACGAGAAAAAGACATCCCAAAGTAGGAAGGCGTTTCAAAATAAGAAAACGTCCCTTGGCGAAGGGGCATCGATATATCAGAAACGGGATGAGTCGGAATCAGAAAAATCAAAGTGGCGCCGGATGGACAGAGCACAGAAATGGGTTCATTTTAAAACCTATTATCTGCGGCTCACGATACTTGGCTGCTGTGTACTCGCGCTTGTCGTTTTTTTCATTTATCAGGATGTATTTCATAAGACAAACGTCGTGTACCAGTGTGCGTTGGTAAATGAAAAAGCAACCGAAATTCCGATGAGTATGTTCGCGGACGGTTTTATGCGGTCGATGGATATGGATCCCTCGCAGAATAAAGCGTCCTTTTATTTGTACTATACGAACCAGGAGCTGGCAAAAGAAGTAGGGGCGGTCGTTTCCTCGGATCTCACAAGGCTCTCGTCCATGATCTATGCGTCTAAGCTGGATGCGATGATCGCGGGGCAGGAGGATTTTGACGGGTATATGGCGAATAAATGTTTTACGGATCTGACGGAATTTCTGACGGAAGAAGAGAAAAATGAGTTTGCGGACAGGTTTTATGTACCTGCGGTGCCCGAGAATGCGGAAGGGCATGTGTATGGGGTTTATGTTGATCAGAGCAGCGTTTACCGGCAGATCTTTGAAGGCGGGGGCGGGATCGTGGAAAAGCCGATCCTGGGGATTGTGTTTAATTCGGAGAAGAAGGAAATGTCGAGGAAATTCCTGCATTATCTGCTGTCGGCTGCGGGCGGGGAATGAGGGTAAAAAAGATAAGGTTGGAAAAAAGATAAGATGTTTTGTAAAAGACTATGAAACTGCTATTTTTGATCTGAATAAAGAAATGGAGCGATGGAATGGATGAAGCCGAGATTTGTTTTAAAAATGTTGGGATATGCTGCCATTACGACAGGGGTAGCATTTGGAGTGGTTGTTGGTGTATTACATTTAGTTTCCCTAATTGCAGACATATCTTTTGACGCTTTGATAGGGAGGATGAATCTGCCTACAATGCGAATGGTTTTGTATACGCTTGTGGCAGGGGGGATATGTTTAGCTGATTTGAAGATTTTAGAGAAATTAGAGGAAAGGCAGATGGACGAATGGAAATATGCAGTCATGATCGCTCTGACATTTATAAGTGTTGTTTCACTTGTCGTCAGTTATTTCATATTTGATATAGGCGGGGAGAGCAGACTTATCAAAAAATTATCGTGGGAGTTAGCAGCTGCCTTTTTTCAGATTGTTGTGAAATACGACAGTCGCAGGCAAAAATAGCGGTAAATAAAAAGGACGTGACCGGAGCAAAACCAAATTTTCGTTGCACTGGTTTTGCCTGAATGAAAAACCTATGAATTTGTTAGAGATAATATTTCACATTCGGCAGATATAAATGCTGGCAGCATGATTACGCTGTAAGGATATTCCAGCGGTTTTTGTTATCAAAAGTTACTAAAGTTCTTGACATAGGCTATGCAAATGACATTGGACTTTATATAAGGAGATGTAGAGGGAATTCCGGCATTATCTGTTGTCGGTTGCGGGTGGGGGGAGGGGAGCCAGATTAATTGAATAACTCCCTTGTGATTGCTCGCTTATGGTGGTATAATACATATATCTGTTGTTTAAGAGTGAACGATGAGTATGGGTTACACAAGATTATGAGTATTTTTAGCAGAGAAGGAACTTAGCAAACAGGAGTTTAGAAAAAACTTTGGTATAGGGATATTTGTGCGGTGGTTGAAAAAATCAATTAATGATTTGAGGGAAGGCTATGTTTGAAAGAATATGCCCTAAATGCAATGTTCCCATGGTTGGAGATAAATGCATTAAGGAAAGTTGTGGAAGAAAAACTGTTACTTCGAGTACGATATATTGGTGTGACGAATGTAATGTTCCGATTTTTGATAAAATTTGTCCTGTTTGTGGTACAGAAGGTGTGTATACAGCCACTGACATAAGACCTGTTTTCCCGGAAGAAAGACTTTTGATCGGGATTTTAACAAAGCGTGATAATCCGTTGTGTTACATGGATAAATCGGTAATGAAGGTATCTGGCTGCTTTCGTACCGAAGAGGGCCCAAGGGATTACTTAAAAATCATGTCATATATTGGCACGGCACATAAGCAGGGATATAATGCTTATGAAGCAATCAGGAATGCAATTTCAGGCACCCCGGATTTTATCTTTGGATAATGGGTGTTCTGAATAGTTACATAAAATCATGTATATGAGCGTGAGAAAAATCAAACACGAAATACATAGTAGGAAAGAGGATTAATGATGAGTGATAAGTTTACTCAAGGAACTACTATAGAATATGTACGTTCGGCTAAATATCCCAGCATTAAATGTGAAGGAATAGTGATATCAGCCAGATGTGATCTGGCACAAGAAAAAATAAGTCAATTTCATTGTTTGTCAGCTATGAATATAGACAAATGGATTTATGAGGTATTGTTTGAAAATGTGATATATGAGCGAAAAAATAGTATTTCTGGAAATATAAAAAAGTATTGCGAACAAAAAAATCTAGACTATGGTACATTATATGGGATGGCTGTAGATAGTGTTAGACAAATTCTTATGAAGAGCGCTTCTCAAAAAGAACAAAAAAGTATACAGAAAATAATTGATGAGATAAATAATATTGAAGGGTTATTGAAAACAAAAGTAGAAAAGAAAGAAAAAAAGGCATTTCTTTTTAAAAACAAAAAGATAGTGGAGAGTAAGCTGAAATCACTTTATAATAGTTCATTTCCTAAATTTGCTTTCATTCCTGAAAAAGCTTATAGTACCAGAAAATCAAATGTTAAAGGATTGGTTGTGGATTTGCAAGATGTAATTCAACTTGATATGAAAGTAAAAGAACCGATGTTAGCTTATGAATATGATTATGCGCTTCAAAAAAGTCAAGAAATGAAAGAATACATAAATAAATATTTCTTTTTTGAATCTGAAAGTGATTTTGTTATTGCTGATAGTGTAGTGACTTCACCTTGGATCGAATATGTGTTACAGATGTTTGCCAATTCATTTATTCGAATAGGTGTGGATAATGCATTAAGCTATGAGATTGAAGACTATTGTACGAATTTTTTTATGGAGGATAACAAATGAAGTATTTATTGTTTGAAAAAAGTGCAGTTGAATCAATAATTAATAATCCAGCTTTACAAAGTATGGAGTTTCTTTTGAGCAAAAACTTTTTGGCTTTCTTACGAGGGAAAACAGATGATTTTTTCATAAAAGATATTACATATATAACTGATAAAAGTGGAATTATTTTCTGTGGGAAAGAAGCAACGAAAACTTTTCTATTTTTTGATTTGGATAAGTGTAAAATGATGGAAAAAACAAACGATACAGAGTTGTTAATTGTATTACAGAAAACATTTAGATTTGCAGTGCGTTTTTGGAATAGACAAGCTTTTACAAATTGTGAAAAAATCTTTAAGAATAAAACTGTAATTTTTCCATTTCCATTTTCAGCGGGGTCTTCTTATAGAATTGTTTTGGAAAGGAATCCTATTGATAGAAGATTAAATGTAAGAGGCATAAATAATTGCTTATTAGCATATAAATATGGAGAGGAAGGTGCTTCGTCTAGCGAAGATGAAAATCCGGATTTGTATATTTTTAGAAAGGCTGGAGAAAGCTATCTTGAACATTTATATAAACTAAAGCGAAAAATAGAAGAGCAAAAACGTAAATATGAAAATAAAGAAGATAGTTCGGATAGTTCAATCCATGTGTATGTATCTGACAATATGATATCTAGTGCAGAGTTTAAATTTATGAATTATGAAAAGCAGGTTGAGAATCTTACTATGTCACAGTCAAATATTATTAATTGTAAGGATATGGATTCACCGATAAGAGTGGAGGGGCCTGCGGGGACTGGAAAAACGGCAGCATTAGTTTTAAGAGCAATCAAACTATTGTTTGATGCAGAGGAGAATAATCAAGAGTTATCAGTGGCTTTTTTTACACATAGTAAGTCAACAGAAAATGCGGTTACTCAAATGCTTCTGCGTTTGGCGAAGACAGACTGGTTTAATCCAGAGAACTCGCAGAAATTAAGAATCACTACATTACAAGGATATTGTACTGCATATATTGGTATTAAAGATACACAAATTATTGATTTGGATGCATCAGAAGCTAAACAATATCAGTTGTTACTTATTCAAGATTCATATAAAAAAATGAGCGGAGCAGTTTTTAACACATATAAATATTTAATGTCAGAAGAAGCTGTGACATTTTACGAAAATGAAGAAGAAAATAAAGTTGTTTTAATGTTGCAGCATGAATTTAGTATAAGAATAAAAGGAATGGCAGAAGGAGATTTTGAGCGTTATAAGAAATTAGATTCTCGTGGAAATGGCATACCGCTTATATACGATGCGGATAAGGAATATGTATACAAGATATTTAAGGAGTATCAACAATCATTAGAAGTCCAATCAGTATATGACACAGATGATATTATTTTAGAAGCCTTGGCAAGGTTGAATGCCCCTCTATGGCGAAGAGCACGTACTAAAGAGGGTATAGACTATTTGTTGGTTGATGAGATGCATTTATTTAATCTCAATGAGCAACAAGTATTTCATTTTTTGACAAAAGATGGCGAACAGCAGAAAATACCAATATGTTTTGCGTTAGATTATGGACAGATTGTAGGGGAGCGCGGAAATATTAAAGAAAACTATATAGAGAGCACATTATCTGTGGGCCAAACATTGAGACAAGAATTTATTACTGTATTTAGGAGTTCACAACAGATCGCTGAGTTATGTGCTTCTATAACGGCATCAGGCGCTCTTTTGTTTGATGGTTTTATTAATCCTTATAAATATTGTGAAAGTAGCTTTACAGCACGTGAGGAGCAAATGTGCGAAACTCCACAATTATTGATGTATGAAAATGATGTTGAGATGAAGACATCTTTGGAAAAGCATATTAAGCATTTTATCAATAAATATAAATGCAAACCTCATGAAATTGCTTTGGTTTTTTTTGATGAAGAAATGTTACTCAAGAATTTTACACAATCAGTAGGAAGGTATCCCGTTAATTTTATTAATGGTAGAGAGGCTAATTCACTTGAAACTGACACCTCAAAAGTCATATGTACTCTTCCAGATTATATTAGTGGTCTTGAATTTAAGTGTGTAATCTTAGTTGCGGTTGATGAAGGGAGGGTACCACAAAGTGGCTTGTTTGATATATCATCTAGTTTTCTTAAATATAGTGCGCTGAATAAATTATATTTATCTTGTTCTAGGGCACAATATAGTGTTCTTGTGTTGGGAAGTAATTTAAGAGGTGTATCAAGTTGTTTGCAACATTCACTAGCAAAAGGAACTATAATTAAAGGTAATGAGAATAAGTAGGGCTTGCTGAATAATACAACCCAGTACCTTACAAGGTCACCACAAGCAAGTC
>CAJTZN010000005.1 GCA_910584065.1 uncultured Eubacterium sp. | reverse complement strand
ATCTGTTCAATAATACGTTTAAAACCAATCCGTATCTGGAGCGGGCTGTGATGACAGGGATCACGAGGGTCAGTAAGGAGTCTTTATTTTCGGATTTGAACAATTTAAATGTAGTCACTACCACATCTGACGAATACGCCTCCTGTTTTGGGTTTACTGAGGAAGAGGTTTTTTGTGCGATGGATGAGTTTGGTCTGACAAATAAAGAAGAGGCGAAATACTGGTACGACGGTTTTACGATCGGGAATCTGCGGGATATTTACAACCCCTGGTCGATTATCTGTTTTCTTGATAAAAAGAAATTGAAACCCTACTGGGCGAATACGAGTTCCAACGGACTGATCAGCCGCCTGATCCGGGAAGGGAGCCGGGAGATCAAGATACAGTTTGAACAACTGCTGTCCGACCAAACGATCCGGACCGACATCAATGAAGAGATGGTATTCAACCAGCTGTCCGGAAGCGAACGATCGGTCTGGAGCCTGCTATTGGCGGCGGGATATCTGAAAATAATAGAAATAAAAGGCCGGGAATACGAACTCTCCCTGACTAACTATGAAGTGCGGCAGACGTTTGAAGATATGGTGCGGGACTGGTTTGGCGAAGACGCCAGCGATTATAATGATTTTGTCAAATCCCTTTTGAAAGGTGATGTGGAGTCTATGAATGACTACATGGGCGTGGTTGCGGAATCACTGTTCAGTTCTTTCGATGGCGGGAAAAAAGCATCAGCAAAGACAGCGCCCGAGCGGTTTTATCATGGTTTTGTACTGGGCCTGCTCGTAGATCTGAAAGAAAGATACACCGTGACATCAAACCGGGAAAGCGGCTTCGGGCGGTATGACGTGATGCTCGCGCCGAAGCAGCCTGCTGACTATGGCTTTATTTTGGAATTCAAGGTTCATAACCCCCGCAAGGAGGCTTCACTGGAAGAAACCGTACAGGCCGCGCTCGACCAGATCAGGGAAAAAAAGTACGAGCAGGCGTTGCTCGCGCAGGGAATCGGAAAAGACCGCATCCGTACGTACGGCTTTGCGTTCCGGGGAAAAGAGGTGCTGATCGGGGAATGACCGGCAGCATTTTCAGTACATTTTAATACTGGGAAAAATAATATAGCGAAAAAATAAGTTGATCACAATCAGCTGGAAGGGAGTTCTAATTCCAATGTGTTTAACCGGCTGGTCAGGACCTGCATTACTTCATTCTGATGTTTTGCGATTGTATGAATTCATTATTAGTTTCAAAAAGAAAACAGCACCCTGCCATAAGAGAATTTTTATACTACCGCTTTCTCTGCCTATTTCGAATCTAAAGTAGACAGCAGCGAGCACAAAGACACTTATCACAATGATGAGAATCGTAACGGCAGAACTCTCTTTGTCATCGTGCTTTTTCTTTATTCTTTCTATTATTTTGGAATCTGCAAAAAAAATTCCACCAGTTAAAAGTGTAAAGAAAATCACCTGTGGTGAAACGATTTTGATTTCCCTCCCCCCAAAATTGAATGGCAGGCCTGAATATTCCGAAACAAAAAGTAATACGAATGAAATAGTTCCATAAATGATACCTACCGCAATCGAGGAATACCCGAGCGGTTTTAAAATTTTTACCGATTTCATCAAAAAGTTCTCCTTTTTATTTTCACTTAGAAGTTTTTTTGCTGCGCAGTTATTTTTTGCAATTTCTATTATATCTGTTTGTATTGAGGGAATCAAGTCCTGAATAAGTAAGTCAAGTCTGAGAGTGGAAACTGTTTTTTAGTTAGTCCGGCCAGATATAAAAAATTTTTTTCTTGACTTTTATCTATTACAGATGTAATATTAAACTAATGATAAAAAATTTTTACAAAAAATCCTACACGTGTAAGATTTGAAGCACATGAACTATGTTAGCACAAAAGACTTAAAAGCGAGGGGGATAGCCTGATGGGAAAAAAGAACAGGGAACGCAAAAAGAAAAAACGCAATCATTTATTAGGAGCACTTATCGTCATGTCACTATCCATATGTGCCGCCGCCGTGGTTCTGATTTTTTTACCCAGACAAAAGCAAACCTGGACAAAACCAGAAGAACTGCTCATCACCTATATGGAGCATGCCCAAAATCACGATTACGAAGCGATGTATGCCATGCTGGCGGAAGAAGCCGCGGCCCGTATCAGCAGAGAAGATTTCATAAAACGAAATTCCGCCATCTATGAAGGAATGGATACTCAAAATATGAAAGTTACAATTCTTTCCTGCGACAGAGAACGAAACAGTATAAAATATAACAATTCCTTCGACACTCTCGCAGGAGGCGTCAGTTTTGATAACGAGGCATGGTTTGTAATCGGTGACGGCGGGTATAAACTGCTATGGAAAGATTCCCTGATCTTTCCCGGCCTGGACTCAGCAGATAAAGTGCGCATTCGGACAGTACCGGCGAAAAGAGGAAATATCGTGGATCGCAATGACCGGATCCTCGCAGGGTTTGGCAAAGCATCTTCTGTGGGGATCGTTCCCGGCAAATTAAAAAACAAGGACCTTGCTGTGAAAAAAATAGCGGACCTTCTGGGGATAAAACCGGCAGAAATCGAAAACAAATTAGGGGCAAAGTGGGTCAAAGAGGATTCACTCGTACCAATAAAAACATTGCGAAATGTAGAGGAAATACAATTGCGTTCGCAAACACCCGATCAGGAGGCTGAAAAAGAATACGACCGGCAGCAAAAGTTACTGGCGATCGACGGAGTGATGATCTCGGACACAGAAATTCGAAAATACCCGCTCGGTAAAGCGGCCGCGCACGTGGTCGGTTATGTGCAGAACGTCACGGCAGAAGATCTGGAAGAGCACAAAGGGGAAGGATATACGGCAAATAGCGTCATGGGAAAAAGCGGTCTGGAACATGTATTTGAACGTGAACTAAAAGGGGAGGATGGGTGTGGGATCTACATTGTGGATGCGGACGGAAAGGAAAAAGAAGCCATCGCGCAAAGAAAAGTGAAACATGGAGAAGATATAAAAGTAACGCTGGATTCCGAACTCCAAACGGCCCTGTATGAGCAGTTCAGGAAAGATAAGAGCTGCTCGGTTGCCATGGATCCATACACTGGGGAAATACTGGCGCTTGTGAGTACGCCGTCTTATGATAACAATGATTTTATCATAGGATTATCAACAAAGAAATGGACGAAACTGAACAAAGATAAGAAAAAGCCGCTCTATAACCGGTTCCGCCAAACATGGTGTCCGGGTTCCTCGTTTAAGCCAGTTACGGCGGCGATTGGTTTGGACTGCGGGGCGTTAGATCCGGACGAAGATTTTGGAAGCGAGGGCCGGAGCTGGAGGAAGGACAGTTCATGGGGAGCGTATCGGATCACAACGCTGCATACATATCAACCTGTCATTTTACAAAATGCCTTGATCTACTCAGACAACATCTATTTTGCAAAGGCTGCCCTGAAGATCGGGGCGGAACAGATGGAGAGATCGTTATTGGAAATAGGGTTTCGGGAAAATCTTCCATTTGAATTCTCAATGGCGGAATCCAGGTTTTCGAATACGGAAACGATCGAGACAGAAATCCAGTTGGCAGACAGCGGGTACGGGCAGGGGCAGATTCTGGTCAATCCTGTGCATCTGGCAGCAATCTATTCCGCATTTTGCAATCGCGGCAGCGTGATCAAACCGCATATCGTGCAGGATGAAGAATCCACACCGAAATACTGGAAGCTGCAGGCTTTTTCAGAAACTGCAGCAGATACTGTGCTGAGTGGACTGAAAAAGGTGGTGAACGATCCGCACGGCACCGGGTATGCGGCTCATAGAAAGGATATTGTGTTGGCAGGAAAAACCGGGACAGCGGAGATCAAAGCAGATAAGAATGATACTTCCGGTACGGAGTTGGGCTGGTTTGCCATTTTTACCGCGGACAAAGCGGCAAAAAGGCCGTTCCTGCTGATCAGTATGGTGGAGGATGTAAAGGGCAGGGGTGGAAGTGGTTACGTGGTGGCGCAGGATCGTAAGGTGTTAGAAAACTGGCTGAAAGTTTCACTGCGATAATGTGAAATCTTGCGTCAGGAGCCATGTAGGAAGTTGTGTCAGGGTGCGAAATGGGAAAATAGGAAGGTGAGGTCTTTGAGACGGCGAAAAAGGAAAACAGGAATCGTATTTGGGGCATTATCAGCCTGTATTATTGTGATCGGGATTGTGGGTTTTCAGACAGTGGAGCGGAGAGACGTCGCGCCGAAGGATGCCACACAGCAGGATGTCGCGCCGCAGGATGTCACACTGCTGCAGGACGAGGCGGGGGAAAGCGGAGCGCCTGGGGCGGGATCTGAACGGGATGAAACGGGTGATCGGAAGGCGGAAGAACATTGGAAAAAGGGGTACGACCTTCCGATCGGAGATGGTGAGAAAATAGAAGCGGCAGACGAATGTATCAAGATCATGAATCTTATTTCTGACATATACAAATCGGCCGACAAGGGAGAGGCGACGAATGTGATCCTGTCAGATCAGACGCTTCTTGCCATGCGGGACAGAATAAAGGAGAACGGTGATCCGGTTTGTGCAAATGTATCGTACTCAAGCATGAAAAATTATAAACAGGTGGGGCGATTTCTCAAAGATTGTAAGAACAGAAAACAAGGTACCGTGATTCTCTATACGGTCCATTCCGACGGTGGGATAGGAAGAAGTAAATATATTTTTGATGGTACGGATATGTACCAGTTTGACGCGGGCGCCGTGTGGAATGAAAATGATCAGCCAGAAATGGGTTCCATGTCCTTTACCAGGATAAAACAGTGGAATTATACAGAATATGGCTGGTTTCGCTACGAACTGTGTGTGCCTGAGTATCCGGAAGTGTCGGAAATGGTTGATGGGAGCCGCCTGATCCGGGTAAAACCGATGAGCCGTGAAAACCGCAGTATGACGAAAAAAGTGGTGGCCGGCCTGGGATATCAGGGCAATAATCTGCTGAGTTCCAATTGGGACAGGAACCATATGAAAGACCTGGATTATAACGGACTGTATGAATATTTGTATGAGATGAAATTTAAAAAGAAATTTGATGAAAAAAAGTACGCGGATGGAATACCGAAAGATCTGTTTGAAACAATTATCATGGAATATCTCCCCATAAAAGCGGAACATATACGGGAGTACGCGAGTTATGATAAGAAAAGCAAAACGTATGACTGGGTCCGGCTGGGATATTATAATTATACTCTTAGTTTTTTCGGCACTTCGGTTCCGGAGGTATTAAAAACGGAAAAAAACAAAAATGGAACATACACTTTGACCATAGCGGCGGTATGCGAAATGGTGTTAAATGATGACGCGCTCATAACCCATGAATTGACGATAGAGATGGGAAAGAACGGGAGTTTCAAGTACCTCGGGAATCGGATACGGGAGGAGGTGCTCCGTGAGCTGCCGGCCTACCAGTACCGTGTGGGGCGTGGGAAAGAAGGTCGTAGGAAAATGGGGCGCGGGAAAGCGGGTCACGGGAAAGGATGATCCCAGATGCCCAGATCGGATAAGACCGACATCGTGATCTCCCGTGCCCTGCTTCCGGCGGCGTCATGGGAGGCGCGGATATTCGTGGCAAAAAAGCAGGTGTTTCCGGAAACTTCGACCGCTCCAACAAACCATCCGTTTATATCCTTTTCATCCACGCGTCCGGTTCCGGTTTTTCCATATATGTTCCCGTGTTTACAGGAAGAGAGGAGGATGGAGTCCTTCACGGTACTCATATATTCAGGCGCAAAGTCAAAGCCATTCTGAAAGAGTTTTGTCAAAAGTTCAACCTGCTCGACCGGTGAGATCGTGAGGGAGGATTCGATCCAGTAAGAGGACAGGCCGCCGGCCGTATTTTCATTTCCATATTTGATCTTTTTCAGGAGGCTGTCAATTCTAGCGGTGCCCAGCTGTCGGTCAATGGACTGGAAATACCAGTTGACAGAAGCCTGCATCGCGGAAGTTAGCGTCTGGTCGGCGTTCCATTGTTCAAAGGGGTAGAGCTCCCCGTTCCATTTGATCTGTGTGGAGGCCGGCGTGATGATCTGAGCTTCCAGTCCGAACAGCGCGTCATATATCTTGTAAGTGGAATCTGGTGATGACCGGTATGTCGCCTGTTCCAGATCATACACGTCCCATCTGCCGGTTTCGGCCGTATATAAAACAAAGCTGCCTTCGTATCCATCAAAATAGGAAGATAAGTCAAGGTTCGCGACATGTTGGGAAGCAGTATTCCAGTTATAGTGTTCACCATTGGCCGCATAGGTAGAAAGAGCCGGGGCCAGGCCGGACAGCAGCGCGAACATTAGAAGAAAGGATGCCGCGCTGGCCAGTTTTTTTCGGAAAGATGGTTTCCGGTAAGTGGAAATATTGGAGATGCGATGTTCCATCTGTTTCATCGTCCCGCTGATCCCAGTGGCAAAAGGGAATGAGGGAAGCGATAGTTTTTCCGCAAAATGGATCAGGGTATTGCCATATTCTTCGTACTCATTTTCTTTTAATAGGGTGAGAACCGAACTGTCACATGCGAGTTCGCGGTCGTCCCGCATTTTTTTCAGCGCGTACCAGACGAGGGGATTGAACCAGTAGAACACGGTAGCAAGATTAATGAAGTGATTGATTAGTGCGTCCTGGTGCTTGTAATGCTGTAGTTCATGGTATAGCATATAGCGCAGATGTGCTTCGTCATAGTCCGAGATCAGATGGATGGGCAGATAGATCTGTGGCCTTCGCCAGCCGACGATCATCGGAGATTTCAAAAAAGCGGTGCTGAAAATAGGGATATTTTTTCGAATCTTCATTTCCGCCAGACATTCAGCGTAAAGCGTACGGGTTTTCTCATGCTGCAGAGGGAGGGCCGAGTTCTGTATGGCATTCAGGCGCAGCCAGGATCTTACGATCAGGAGCAGCATAGCCAGAATTCCGAACAGCCATATTCCGCAAAGGATCAGAAAGAGGGAGGCGGGCATTTCCCTGTGGACAGACAGAGCGAAATCATTTATCCAGTCCGTTGATCCCTTTGTCGTCAGGGCTGCAGTGTTTGGAGAGGTGGTGATACCTGTATCAGATCCCGATGGAAAGAGCCCGGTTTGCATAAATCCGCAGAGTGAAAGTCTGGTCTGCAGATAACGTATCCATGAGAAAGATGGTCGAAAACCAAAAAGCGGAATCGGTAAAAAAGGGATCAGCAACAGACCGAGGAAAAGAATCCATAAATGATACTGCAGTCGTTTAGCCAGCACACGTTTACACACGGTTCTACCTAAAAGAAGAATGCCGATGATGATGCATATCGCCATGTTACAAATAAGAAAACGAACGATGAATTCAGTCATGCGTATCCCCCCTGTCTTTTCTGTTTGATGAAAGCATCGAACGTAAAATCTCAATTTCAGCTTTGGACAATTTATTGTTTTCAATAAACGAAGAAAGCATACGGGTAATGTCCCCATTGTAAAAACGTTTTAAAAAATGACTGCTTTCATTTCCGATGTATTCGTTTTCTTTGATCAGAGGCGTGTAGACGAATACCCGGCCGTCTTTTTCGTAAGAAATGGCGCCTTTATTGACGAGACGCTTTATTAACGTATGAATCGTTTTGGGACTCCATGCGGTGGTTTTGCTTAACATTTCAGTAATTTCGTTTGTGTTGATGGGAGCATGTTTCCATATGATTTTCATTACTTCATATTCGGCTTCGGAAATTTGCGGTAGGGATTTCACGTTGATACCTCCTGTTTCTTACGAATGTAATATATATTATAATATGAAAATGCCGGAGTGTCAAACTCTGCCCTGCCATTATATGAAAAATGAGGTTTACCTCTTGCAGTTACCGTTTAATTATGCTAAGTTTAAGAAAGAGGAAAGAAAGGAGAGATCACATTTGGATGAAAAACGGTCTTTTTTAGAATGTGAAAGAAGCAGAGTGTTTTATCTGCTGATGATGAGCGGGGGATTACTCGGAGCTTTTACATATTGTATCCGGGGCGGCGTCTTCTGCAATGCGCAAACGGGTAATATCGTACTGCTTGGAATGGCGGTTGGAAATGGGGACTGGAAAGGAGCAGCATATTTTATCATTCCGATCACGGCATATGGAATTGGTGCCGCAGTATCAGAAGTATTGCCTGGTTCGGTGAAAAAAGCGGGGCTCATGCGATGGGATACACTTCTGGTCGGTATTGAGATGCTGGTAACATTACTGCTGGGATTATTGCCGGAAAGTGTACCGTTTCAGGTTTCGCAGGTGGCGATCAACTTTATCTGCTCCATGCAGTACAATACGTTCCGTCAGGCGGAGGGGATACCCATGGCGACGACGTTTTGCACCAATCATGTGCGTCAGACAGGGATTAGTCTGGTAAATTGGCTGCGAAAAGGTGATGCGGCATATTTCCGAAAGTCCCTCCGGCATGGTGGGATGCTTTTGGCGTTCGTTGTAGGGGCTGTTTTGGGTACCGTTTTATGTAACCGTTTTGCGGGAAAGGCGATCTGGGGTGCATCCATCCTGCTGTTTATTGTATTTATCGATCTGCTTCATGCGGACCTCACGAAGGAAAAGGGAATGCTGGAACGTGTGCCGGCGGGACATTAGTAATTGGTGGGACAGAAAAAATGAAAGAAAGCGAGGAAAAGCAATGATTTTACCGGAAAAAATACGTAATATGATCTCAGATGAGGCGTATGAGCAGGATGAGATCGGAATGTCCGGAGCATCCAGTTTCCTCTTTGGCAATCAGGTTTTGAAAGTACAGGAAGATGCAGAGGAAGCGGAGAATGAGGCCCGGATGATGCGGTTTCTCCGAGGGAAGCTGCCGGTTCCCCGCGTATATGCCTGCGAGGGTTACGAGGGGAAGTCGTATCTGTTAATGAGTAAATGTGAGGGGCAGATGGCATGTGCCCGCGAGTATATGAGTCATCCGATTGTTTTATGTAAGCTTCTGGCAGAGGGGCTGAAGAGGCTGTGGAGTGTGGATATTTCCGATTGTCCCTCGGATCAAACGCTGATGCGAAAACTGGAAATGGCGCGATATAATATCGAACACGGACTGGTTGATATGGAAAATGTGGAGCCGGATACGTTTGGCGAGGATGGTTTTCGGGATCCGGAGGAATTGCTGGCATGGCTATATGAAAACAGGCCGGAGGAGGAGTTGGTATTATCACATGGGGATTATTGCCTGCCTAATATTTTTGGCCGCAAGGATGAGATCACAGGTTTTATTGATTTAGGAAAAACGGGGATTGCGGACAAGTGGTGCGATATTGCGATCTGCTACAGGAGTTTATCGCATAATTACAGCGGGAGATATGGGCAGCGTTTCGATGTGGTGTGTTCGGAGTATGATGATCGGCAGCTCTTTCGGGAACTGGGGGTTGAGCCGGATTGGGAGAAGATACGGTATTATATTTTGTTGGATGAATTGTTTTGAAGTCATAAATACATTAGATAACCGCCCTGAAATGCTTGAAAAAAAATAAATTCTTTCTCAGTCTGTTTGAGATGATGGATGTTTCAGACCCAGAGGTGCGTACCTGCCTGAATGATTACCGTGTGCATCTGATCGCTCCGGCCCAGATGACTGATGAGGAGATCATGAAATTTCAGTCAAGTCTGCGGGAAGTTCTGTTTTTTATTAAATATTCAAAAGACTGGGAAAACTTAAGCAGTATACTGGAGACAAACGAAGAGCGTTTTCGGAAATTGGAACGCAGGGCGGTAGATGTTATCGAGGCAATTACTAATTCGGGAATTAAATATGATGAGGAAGAGGAGGCGGTTGACAATGTGTAAGGCAAACGAAAGGCGTGTTTGCCAGGCAATTCAGGAAATGCGAAGAGAAGAACGACGTTTAGGAGAGCAGGAGGGGGAAAGGAGAGGAGAAAAGAGAGGAGAAAAGAGAGGCGTACAAAAAGGTGAATTAAAAAAAGCACAGGAATCAGCTAGAAACTTTTACAATCTCGGACTTGAAGTTGATAAAATAGCACAAGGGCTGGGATATGAAGTGGAAAAGGTAAAAGGGTGGCTTGGGCTTGAATAGTATTTATAAGAGGGGCTGTCGCACTAAATGATTAGTGTGGCAGCTCCTTACATTTTTCATTTTCCTGAAACGTTTTCCCCAAAATCTCCGTCTAATATATGAACGTTCAATAAGATACAGGAGGTGATCATTCGTGAACAGACTAGTCAAACAGGCAAAAAACGGAGATGCAGATGCTTTCGTACAACTCATGGAGCAGAATCGGCAGAACATGTACAAGGTGGCCATCTGTTACGTGAACAATCCGGAAGATGCTGCAGACATCATACAGGATACGATCCTGACTGCGTTTGAGAAAATACGTGATCTGAAAGAACCGAGATATTTCAAGACTTGGCTGACGCGGATTCTGATGAATAAATGCAAGGATTTTTTGGATAAGCGCAGCTGGGAAGTGGCGTTTGGTGAATTGCCGGAAACGGCGTACAGCGACACCGCGCTCGACGATCTGCTGTATGAGGAACTGATCCAGGCAGTTGAAGAGCAGTACCGGGATATTCTTGTACTGCATTATGTCAAAGGATTCAAGTCAAAAGAAATCGCCGAGGTGCTGGGGATGAAAGACGCGACAGTCCGCACGAGGCTCAGACGCGGGCGGGAGAATCTGTGTCAAGTGTATGAAAAGCAGATGGGAAAGCGGAGGGGACAGGGAGAGAGCAGTAATGCAGCAGTAGATCCAATGTTTCAGGAAAGGATGGGAAAATATTATGCGGGATGATCAAGTGAGGCAGATGTTTGAACGGGAATTGGAAATTCCGGATGTGGTGCAGGAAAAAATGCACGAGGCGTATCGGCAGATGGGAGCGGATATGGATAAGGTCGAAAAGAAGTCTTATCGAAAATATATAGGCAGAATGGGAACGCGCTACGTAAAAGCGGCATCCTTTATCCTGTTTGCGCTGATGGTAACGACTACGGTGCAGGCGGCGGCCAGCGGAGGTTTTCAAAAACTTTCAGGGCTGTTTGGCGGCGGGGACGTCAGCCAGATCCAATCGTCCTCGGAGACGCCGGAAGTGTCCTCAAATAAAAGTACATTCAAGGATCTGGATGTATCGGTGGAGCAGGTACTGGGAACGGAAGAGATCAGCTATATCGTGCTAAAGGTAAAGCGTACGGATGGCAAAACGTTTGACAAGGATATGGACTATTATTTCAAACAGGTTGCCGTGAGAGGGGAACATGACTTGTATGATGAGCAGGCTGGCAGTGACAGGGAAAACGGAGCCGAGGAAGGAGCCGCGGATCAAGCCGGGGGTGGAGCTGCAGGAGGAGAAGCGGAAAGTAACTTTACCATTTCCATAAAAGGAAATGGAGACGAACTGCAGACCGATGGTATGGAGCAGCGGTGTGTGGTAGATCCGGGGGTCATGATTGAAAATCAGGGCACGAATGAAATCTATCTTGCGGTCGTTTATGGATACGAGCGGAAGCAGGATGGGGTGAGCAGTTTTCACAAGGGGGAAAAGTGTCGGTTGAAACTGCGTGGATTCGGTGGCGGTACCGCTGGAAAAGGTGGAGAAGAGAGTATGTGTATAAAAGGCACTACCGAGGTGGAATTTGTGCTGGATTACGGCGACTGCCCTAAAAAGGTGATCGAACCCGGAAAGAAGATCAAGTTACCAAAACTGAACAGTATGAGAAAATATATCTCGGCTGGAACGCTCGACCGCGTTACCGTTACACCGTATTATATCCAGTATGAGAGAACGTTTTCCCACGATGCGATAGATAAATCGACGTTGACGTGGGATCAGATCTATCTGGAAATGGAAGATGGTACGAGGATCGGTTATCAGACATTGGATTCCTGGCTGGAACACGAGGACGGCAGAGGCGGATACGGAATTGGCATAGATGGGAAATATAAAGACTATCTGCTATTCCAGAAACTGATCGATGTCGAACATGTGAAGGCTGTCTACTTTGGGAAAACACGGATAGAACTGTAGTCTAATTTACAGCGGGCGTATATGGTAAAAAACCAGGCGGTGATCAATCACCGCCTGGTCCGTCTTTTCGTTCCCTTTGATCCTCCTTCACAACATATTTTGAAGTGGAGGAATCCTGATCGGAATCATCCGAAGCGCCGGGAATGTTGTTTGTCTGGCTCCGACTGCCCTTCGTACGATGGCAGTTGGTAAAAAGGTCCTTTTTTTCCATCATATCCTCATTTCTGCACAGAATGCGTTATCATATTTTGGGTTTCACCAGAAACTGATAACAATAGTGTGGCCGGAAAGAGAAATAATATTCGAAAATTCAGGAATGTTTGTCAATTCCCGGTGGAAATGAACGGACTCAATACCGACGCCACCTGAACGGCAGGCATCGTCTGGAGGGATACCCTGCCGGGGCCGGTCACGACCGTATTGAAAAAGCCTTCTCCGCCGAGGAGCTTATTTTTGATGCCCTTCACGGAAACAATGTCCATCGAACAGGTGCCGTCCATCATCGCCAGATATCCGGAGTCGATCGTAATCTTTTCGCCGGCAGCCAGTTCTTTTGTGACGACGGAGCCGTCGATTTCCAGAAAAGCCGTGCCGTTTCCGGAAAGTTTCTGCATGATAAAGCCCTCTCCGCCAAAAAAGCCGGATCCGACCTTTTTCTGGAAAAAGATCGAAAGCTCAACGCCGGAAGTAGACGCCAGAAAAGCGGATTTCTGACAGATGACTTCCTGTCCCGGACGAATGTCCACGGCGATAATGTCTCCCGGAAAACTTGAGGCAAAAGCGATTAAACCCGGTTTGCCCTGTGCGGTGTAGCGGTTCTGGAACATGTTTTCGCCGGACAGCGCCTTGGAAAACATTTTTCCGATGCCGCCGCCGGACGTTTCCATCTGCATGTTGTCGGTCATCCAGCTCATGGCGCCGGATTCACAAACGATACTTTCACCGGCATCCAGTGTGCATTCTACCACGGGAAGTGGTGTTCCTTTGATTTCGTACTGCATAGTAATACCTCTTTCTTTTATATATTTGAGTGCCAGAGGATCAGAAGGAGTCCGCGCTCGACGCTGATGATTCCTTTCTTTCCTATGGCTTCATTGCTCACGCCAAGCGGAAAGGTGTTCGACAGGGTCGCACCTTCCACTTCGTATTTTAAGCCCTTTATCGTTACGTTCTCGCTCGTGTCGCTCAGGGAGAAAATCGAAACATAGCCGGACAAATCTTTTGCCAGCGTAAAGCTGCTGTTTTGGATGACTGTCAGCGCGTAGTCCTCGTGATATAAAATGCCCTGCGCGTGGCTGGCAGCGAGAAAAGACAGCGCCTGGATGTTCGCGACCGTGTGGTCGAGCCGTCCGCCCAGTCCACCGAATATAGCGAACTGCTCATAGCCTTTCGTAAGTCCGAAACGGATGGCGAGCATCATATCGGTATCATCTTTTTCGGGCGGGTACGTTTTTTTCTCGCAGATCGTGTCTTCCCAGATCTCATGTGAAGTCACGGAGTCAAAATCGCCCAGAGCTACGTCTGCCCGCAGGCCGAGCCGGATCAGATGGTCGTATCCGCCGTCGGCGGCGATGACAAGGTCGTCGTCCGTCAAAGTGATCTCGCAGGGGGAAAACTCCCCGGCGCCAAAAATGTAGCAGGTTGGAGTATCCATCTTCAGCCTCCGTGCCGGGACGCGGACGAGTTCATATTTTCAATGATCGCAACCGCGTCGTCCATGTAGTCAAAGGTGAAATCCTCGATCGCACCAGCGTCGATCGCTTCGGTCAGTTTTGGATCAATTGGAAGCTGGCTGAGGATCGGGAGTTCGTATTTGGCGGCAATCTCCTTGACGCGGCTTTCACCGAACACGGATATTTTTTTCCCGCAGTCCGGGCACTGTACATAACTCATATTCTCCACGATACCCAGTACCGGAATGTCCATCATCTCCGCCATCTTTACAGCCTTGCCGACGATCATGGACACCAGATCCTGAGGAGTTGTTACGACGATGATGCCGTCAAGCGGCAGCGACTGGAATACAGTCAGCGGGACATCGCCGGTTCCCGGCGGCATATCGACGAACAGACAGTCAATATCCTCCCATAAAACATCGGTCCAGAACTGTTTGACGGTACCGGCGATCACCGGGCCGCGCCAGATGACCGGGTCTGTCTCATTTTCCAGCAGCAGATTGATGGAAATGATGTCAATGCCGGTTTTTGATCTTACCGGAAAAATCGTGGTGGCGTTGCCGGTCGCCTTTTCAGTCACGCCAAACGCCTTCGGAATGGAAGGACCGGTAATATCGGCATCCATAATGCCGCATCGGTAACCCTTCCGGCTGTACGCCACGGCCATCAAGTCGGTCACCATTGATTTGCCGACGCCGCCCTTGCCGCTGATGATACCGATGACGCTCTTTATATTGCTATCCGGATGTGGTTTTTCAATAAAGGATTTTGGATCCGGAGCCTGTGCCCCGTCGCAGCTTGAACTGCAGTTTGAACAATCGTGATTACAATCACTCATCGTGTCTGTTCCTCACTTTCTCATTATAATAAATGCACTCTCATTTAAGTTTATTGCGAATACAGCCATTTGTCAATAGTTTTTGACACCGGGAGGGGGCCTGTGCTACAATTATATGTACAGAAGGCGTGTGCAAGAGGTGTGCGCAAGGGAATGGCGAACGGACAGTGGATGGGCAGACCGTGCGCGCAAAAAAGTGAAAGAAGGAAAGGAGACGGATGATGGAATCGAGAAAAGAGAAAGCGATGGAATTATTTAAACAGGGATATAATTGTTCGCAGTCGGTCGTACTCGCCTATGCGGACGTGCTCGGATTGGACTGGGATCAGGCGGCTAAGTACTCGGCTTCGTTTGGCGGGGGGCTGGGGAGGCTCCGTCATGTTTGCGGCACCGTATCCGGGATGTCGATCGTGGCGGGGCTTCTGACCGGTTCATCCGATCCGAAAGATGTGAACAAGAAAAAGGAAAATTATGAAGTGGTTCAGAAGCTGGCAGAAGAATTTGAGAAACGGAACGGGAGCATTATCTGCCGGGAACTTTTGGGACTGGACAGGGAAAAGCCGTCGGTGGGAGACGGATACCTAAACGGCGCCGCTCCGGAGCCGCGGACAGAGGAGTACTACAGGAAGAGGCCATGTGTGAGCCTTGTAGGTGAAGCTTGCGAGATATTAGAAAATACCTTACATGAACTTCTTGAATAACAGTGAAAAATGTGATATGATGAGTGAGAAAAAAGATGGAATTTTGTCATGAAGTTCTGACACGTTTCAACAGAAAAAAGACGCGGATTTTGTGTCCCTTTACTTGGGACTCAATGTTATTATGCGCAGAAATGAGGTAAATTATGTTCCGAATAGTAGAAAAGAAGTCCCTGAACCCGACTGTTACAAAAATGGTGGTTGAGGCACCTCTGATTGCAAAAAAGGCCGAGCCGGGGCAGTTTATTATTTTCCGGGCGAAGGAAGACAGCGAGAGGATCCCGCTGACGATTTCTGATTTTGACAGGAAAGCTGGTACGGTGACGATCATTTACCAGATCGTCGGCGGTTCCACAATGGAACTGGATACGCTGAACGAGGGGGAAAGCATTCATGACTTTGTCGGTCCGCTCGGGGTTCCGACGCATACGGAAGGATTGAAAAAAGTGGCGGTAGTCGGCGGCGGTGTCGGCTGCGCAATCGCGTATCCGGTGGCAAAAAAGCTGCATGAGATGGGGGCTGAGGTCCATTCTATCGTAGGATTCCGGAATAAGGATCTCGTCATCCTCGAGGATGAGTTTAAGAATGCCAGCGACAGGTTTGTTATGATGACGGACGACGGCAGCTATGGCGAGAAAGGTCTCGTGACCGACGCGCTCGAGAAGCTGATCGAGGAGGGAAATGAGTACGATGAAGTCATCGCGATCGGACCTCTCATTATGATGAAGTTCGTGTGCCTGACGACGAAAAAATATAATATAAAAACGATGGTGAGCATGAATCCGATCATGATAGATGGTACAGGCATGTGTGGAGGCTGCCGTCTGACAGTAGGCGGTGAGACGAAATTTGCCTGCGTGGACGGGCCGGATTTTGACGGCCATCAGGTGGATTTTGATGAGGCGATGCACCGGGGTACGATGTATAAGGAATTTGAGACACATGCCCGCGAAGCGGCCTGCAATTTATTAAAGGAGGCTAAGTAAAATGGCGGAACGTAATATGGATATGAAAAAATGTCCGATGCCGGTACAGGATCCGGACGTGAGAAATAAGAATTTTGAAGAAGTGGCTTTGGGGTACACGTATGATATGGCAGTCAATGAGGCGAGACGATGCCTGAACTGCCCGAAGAAGCCATGTGTGGGCGCCTGTCCGGTACAGATCGACATTCCGGCATTTATCGAGCGGGTGGCAAATGAGGATATGGATGGCGCATTTGAAATCCTATCGAAATCAACATCGCTCCCTGCCGTGTGCGGCCGTGTCTGCCCGCAGGAGAGCCAGTGTGAGGGACAGTGTGTTCGCGGGATCAAGGGGGAGCCGGTCGGCATCGGCCGTCTGGAGCGCTTCGTGGCGGACTATCACAGGGAGCACTGTGATGACAAGCCGGTGATGCCGGAGCAGAATGGACATAAAGTAGCAGTCATCGGCGCGGGGCCGAGCGGACTGACTGTGGCAGGCGACCTGGCTAAGATGGGATATAAAGTGACGATCTATGAAGCACTTCATCTTGCCGGTGGCGTTCTTGTATACGGAATACCGGAATTTCGTCTTCCGAAAGCGATCGTACAGAAGGAGATCGATAACCTGAAGGCGATCGGGGTCGATGTGGAGACGAATATGGTCATCGGCAAAGTGCTGACGATCGATGAACTGTTTGAACTGGGAAATGAGGCTGTTTTTGTAGGCTCCGGCGCAGGACTACCGAGATTCATGAACATACCGGGAGAGAGCCTGAAGGGGGTCTATTCAGCCAATGAATTCCTCACCCGTATCAACCTGATGAAGGCGTACAAAGATGACAGCAAAACGCCGATCCAGCACGCGAAGAAAGTGGCTGTCGTCGGCGGTGGAAATGTGGCGATGGATGCCGCAAGGAGCGCCAAACGCCTGGGGGCGGAGGAAGTGTACATCGTTTACCGCCGTGGGATGGAAGAACTCCCGGCAAGAAAAGAAGAAGTGGAACATGCGGAAGAAGAAGGGATCATTTTCAAAACGCTGCACAATCCGGTGGAAATACTCGGTGACGAAGAGGGAATGGTGTGTGGCATGACATGCGTCGAGATGGAGCTCGGTGAGCCGGATGAGAGTGGCCGCCGCCGTCCGATCGTCAAAGAGGGAAGTGAGTTTGTCCTCGATGTGGATTCGGTGATCATGTCGATCGGTACGAGCCCGAACCCGCTGATCCGTTCGACGACGCCGGGACTCGATGCCAATAACCACGGCTGTCTGATCACGAAAGACGAAAAAGGCGAGACGACCAGGGAAGGCGTTTATGCCGGCGGAGATGCCGTGACCGGGGCCGCTACCGTAATCCTCGCGATGGGCGCAGGAAAGTCGGCAGCGAAGGCGATTGATGAGTATATTCAAGGAAAGTAACAGATAAATGGGGATATAATATTAATGAAGGTGAAATCGAAATCAGGATTACGCACGTCGCTGCTCCGGATTACGGTGCTGCCTCTTACTCTGCTCGGAATCATAATTATAGCTTATAGTTCGTATCACTTGACCGCGCGGGTGCATCAGGAAGTAAAAACGCAGTTAAAGGATGTCGCCCGTTCGGCTGTGTATACGTATGAGAGGGAATATCCAGGTGATTATCGCAAAGGTGACGATGGAAATCTGTACAAAGGATTGAAACAGGTCGGGGATGCGGAGGAAATACTGGAAGGCTATAAGAGGATGTTCGATGTGGACGTCACGATATTTTACTGTGATGAGCGGGTTGCCACGACGATCCGGTCTGATTCAGGAAATCCGATCGTCGGCACAAAAGCCAATGAGGAAGTGACGGAGGACGTATTTCACGGACGCGCGGAAATGTTCTATGAAAATACCAATATCAATAATAACCGGTATTTTTCCTATTACCGGCCGCTGTACGATACACAGGGGAATTGTACCGGTATGCTGTTTGCAGGAAAAGAAGTTCGATATGTAAGGAGCAGCGTGCTGGTAGGTGTTATGCCTGTGCTTATTGCGATGTTTGTTTGTGTGGCTATTGTCGTATTTGTCATATGGGCCTATGCAAATAAGCTGATCAAGAGCATGTGGCAGCTCGGGGACTTTTTTGTGAAAGTAGAGGGCGGCGATCTGACGACGGAACTCGGTCCTGAGGTAATGAAAAGAAAAGATGAACTCGGACGGATCGGGAAATCAGCGGTCCAGATGCAGTCGGCGCTTCGCGAGCTGATCGAGAGGGATTCCCTGACGGGACTGTATAACCGCCATTATGGGGAAATCTGGCTGAGAGAAGCGAGGAAGGAAGCGAAGGAGTCCGGATGTTCTTATCATGTGGCGATCGGCGACATTGATTTCTTTAAGAAATTCAATGACAGCTACGGGCATGATTGCGGTGATATGGTACTCCGCGAGGTTTCACGTACATTAAAGAAAGGGGTCGGGGAGAACGGGTATGCGGCCCGGTGGGGCGGCGAGGAATTCCTTCTCGTCCTGTCCGGTAAAAAAATAGAGGATGTTGAGGGCTTTGTCAAACGGATCGCGGAAGACATAAAAACGATGGAATCTGTTTATGAGGACCGGGTGCTGAAAGTAACAATGACATTTGGTGTGACAGACGGCGATGCCCAGGAGAATATTGATGATGTCATAAAGAAGGCAGATCAGGCGCTTTATGAGGGAAAAGAAACGGGGCGTGACAAAGTCGTATACAAACATTAGAAAGGAAGGTGCATATGAAACGAGTAGCTTTTTTGACGAGCGGAGGAGACTGCCAGGCGCTGAACGCGACGATGCGCGGCGTGGCAAAGACGCTGTACGAGACCGATGAGGATGTGGAGATCATCGGTATCCTGGAAGGATACAAAGGATTGATGTATGAAAAGTACGTAAAGATGAAACCGTCTGATTTTTCGGGCATACTTACAGAAGGCGGCACGATCCTTGGATCTTCCAGGCAGCCGTTCAAGCAGATGAGAAAGCCGGACGAAAACGGCATGGACAAGGTTCTGGCGATGAAGAACACCTATCAGAAACTGAAACTGGACTGTCTTGTCATTCTGGGCGGAAACGGCACACAGAAGACGGCGAATCTGCTCAGTGAAGAGGGACTGAACGTCGTGGGCCTTCCGAAGACGATCGACAATGACATCTGGGGAACGGATATGACGTTCGGATTCCAGAGCGCAGTCGATATCGCGACGGACTGTATTGACCGCATCCATACGACGGCGTATTCGCACGGACGGGTCTTTATCGTGGAAGTGATGGGGCATAAAGTCGGCTGGCTCACGCTGCACGCGGGTATTGCGGGCGGCGCGGATGTGATCCTGCTCCCGGAAATCCCGTATGACATTGATTCGGTGATCGGGGCGATCGAGCGGAGGACGGAGGCCGGCAAGCGGTTTTCCATCCTGGCGGTGGCCGAGGGAGCGATTTCGAAAGAAGATGCGGCATTATCCAAAAAAGAACTGAAGGAGAAGCTGAAAAACAATCCGTATCCCAGTGTTTCCTATAAGATCGGCGCGGAGATCCAGGAGAGGACCGGACAGGAGATCCGTATCACTGTGCCGGGGCACACACAGCGCGGTGGAAGTCCCTGCGCGTACGACCGCGTGATCTCCAGTCGTTTGGGTGCTGCGGCCGCGCGGCTCATCAAGAAAGAAAAATATGGATATATGGTAGGATTCAAAGGGGATGAGATCGTACCGGTTCCGCTGAGTGAGGTTGCCGGTAAGCTGAAGATGGTTGACCCGAATTCTTCTATCATAAAAGAAGCGAAAAACCTCGGCATCTGTTTCGGGGATTAAGGAGGAGCGGCATGTCCTATCAGGCGTTATACCGGAAATTCAGACCGGAGGATTTTGATGATGTCAAAGGTCAGGAACACATTGTGACGACATTGAAAAACCAAATAAAGGCGGATCATATCGGACATGCCTATCTTTTTTGCGGAACGAGGGGAACGGGTAAGACGACGGTGGCGAAAATATTTGCCAGAGCCGTAAATTGTGAGAACCCAGGTGAAAAAGGCCCCTGTGGCGAGTGTGAGATGTGCCGTTCGATCGCGACCGGGGCGTCCATGAACGTCGTGGAGATGGACGCCGCTTCCAATAATAAGGTGGATGACATCCGTCAGGTGATCGAAGAGGTGCAGTACTCGCCGCCACAGGGGAAATATAAGGTCTATATCATCGATGAGGTGCACATGCTTTCCACCAGCGCGTTTAACGCGCTCCTGAAAACATTGGAGGAGCCGCCGTCCTATCTGATCTTTATCCTGGCGACGACCGAGGTGCACAAAATACCGCTGACGATCATGTCCCGCTGCCAAAGGTATGATTTTAAGCGTATCTCGGTAGAAACGATCGCGGCCAGATTGCAGGAACTGTTGGACAGGGAGGGCATCCAGGCGGAGGAGAGGGCACTGCAGTACATCGCGAAACTGGCGGACGGCGCGCTGCGGGATGGTCTCAGCCTGTTGGAGCAGTGTATTTCTTTTTATTTTGGCGAAAAACTGACGTATGAAAAGGTACTGAGTGTTCTGGGAGCTGTGGACAATGATGTCTACGCCGCGTTTGCGGGGAAACTGGCGGAAAATAATGTGGCCGCCATGATGGAGATGATCGACGGGATCATCGCGGAGGGAAAAGACCTCACGAGATTTTGTGATGAATTTATTTGGTATCTGCGAAATATACTGATTGTAAAGAGTACGGAACAGCCGGGCCATATCATAGATATGTCGGAGGAAAACCTGAAAACGCTTATGGACATCGGTGAGAGCATGGAGATGGAGATGGTATTCCGCTACATCCGTGTGTTGTCTGAAGTCCAGAACCAGATGAAGTATGCGACGCAGAAGCGGGTGCTTTTTGAGGTGGCGCTGATCAAACTATGCCGGCCGCAGATGGAGAGAGATTACGAGTCTGTCGTCAACCGGCTGCATAACATTGAAGAGCAGATTCGCCGCGGGATAGCAGCGCCGGCCGCCGAGGGCGGCATGATCAAGGGCGATTCCGCACAGCCTCCCGCTGCTGGTGGAAGTTCGCCGGGAGAAGCCGGGGAAACGAAACAGCGGCTGCCAAAAGCTGTGCCGGAAGAGGTAAAAGAGCTGGCCGCAAACTGGTATCAGGTATTAAACCAGCTGAGCCGTGAAGATAAGACGATGCTCGCGCAGGCGACGTTGACGGTCGATGACAATGGCAGTCTGGTCATCGCGTTTGCGCAGGATACGTGTTATTCGTATTTTGCAGGCAAGGAAGAGCGGAAAGCGGCACTGACGCAGGCGGCGGAGCAGGTGGCCGGTAAGCAGGTGAACATCGAGTACCGGTTTATCAAAGACCGTCAGGAATACGATTCACTCCCGGAACTCCGGGGGATGTTCGGTGACAGCGATATTGAAATTGAGATGATGGAATAGAAAGGAAAGGTAAAAATGGCGAAACGTGGAGGATTTCAGGGCGGAATGCCCGGGAATATGAACAATCTGATGAAACAGGCACAGAGGATGCAGCGTCAGATGGAAGAGCAGCAGAAAGAGATGGAGGAGAAAGAATTTGAGGCGACGGCCGGAGGCGGTGCGGTTACCGTCAAAGTATCCGGAAGAAAGGAAGTTCTTTCCGTGAAACTCTCTGAGGAAGTAGTGGATCCCGACGATATCGAGATGCTCGAAGACTTGATCGTAGCAGCGACCAATGAAGCCCTTCGCAAGATGGAAGAAGACAATGCCAAAGCGATGGAGGCGCTGACGGGCGGCCTGAACCTGGGCGGAGGATTCCCGTTCTAATGAATTATTATGCTGAATCCATCCAAAATCTCATTGAGGAGTTGTCGCAGCTGCCGAGCATCGGGGCCAAGTCGGCACAGCGTCTGGCATTTCATATATTAAATATGCCACAAGAGCGCGTGGAGCGACTTTCTTCCGTGATCTTGACGGCGAGAAAGAAGGTCACGTACTGCAAGGAGTGTTTTACGCTGACAGACAGCGAGATTTGCCCAATTTGCGGAAATCCCAAACGGGATAAAAAGACGATCATGGTCGTGGAAGATACAAGGGATCTGATCGCGTATGAGAAGACCGGGCAGTATGAGGGCGTGTATCACGTCCTTCACGGCGCGATTAACCCGAGCCTTGGCATAACCCCATCTGATATCAGGCTCAAGGAGCTGATGCAGCGGCTCCAGGGGGAAGTAGACGAGGTGATCATTGCCACCAATTCTTCGCTGGAGGGGGAGGCGACGGCCATGTATATCAGCAAGCTGTTAAAACCGGCGGGCATTAAAGTGACCCGGATCGCGAGCGGCGTCCCTGTGGGCGGGGACTTGGAATATATCGACGAAGTGACTCTTTACCGGGCGCTAAAGGGCCGGACGGAGCTCTGACGCGGTTTCTTGATAGGAAGGCCGGCATTCGGAAGCCAGGCAGCGTCCCAGTCCTTTGTAAATGAAGTCGGCTAGGTGCATCACGAGATTGAGTCTCGTCGTCTGCAAAAGCATCTGTCCGCCAAAACCGGAAAGGTTGACGATACCGGTAATGAACAGGTCGCCAACGGACGGCAGTTTTTTGGAAACACCGACGCCCGGGGAGAGCGAGCCCTCTCCGACGGTAATGTATCCGACGTGTTCGGCGATGCCTAACGAGGCGTCCACGGCGATAATGATCGGGTTTTTATGATGAGAACGAATAAAATCCAAAGCATCTTCCAGATTTTTGGCATGGACGGGGTTTTCCAGTGTGCCGTAAAGATGGAAGTTTTTTTGATGCATGGCAAGAAGATGTCCGACGATCGGCCCGAGGGAGTCCCCCGTGGCGCGGTCGGAGCCAATGCAGACGATCACAGTTTCTCTATTTGATATATCATGTTTTCGCATCAATATAGTCAGCGTTTTGGAAAAGTCACGCAACGCGTATTCATCGGTGGGATTGAAATAATGTATCATGTTCTACCTCATTTCATTTCTTTTTGTTCTAAGAAAAGTATTGGCAGTTCAGCGAAAAATACTCATGCAAAATAAAATATTTGCGGACGGCGAAGATGTCGATTTGCGTCTGGATCGGGCGAACGTTTTATGCCGTAGGCGGCATAAACTGACAAAAATTTTCTTTTCCATGCCTTATAATGAAAATAATGGCTCAGGCGTCAAATTTGATTAGAAAAGAGGTTAGAGTATGGACTGGAGCGCACCGAAAAGCGTACGGCAGATAGGCGATACAAAAGGAAAAACAAAGATTTACGTCGAAGATTACGTGATGTCTTTCGCGAGAAGGCTCGTGAGGGAGCGAAAGGATACAGAGATCGGCGGCGTGCTTTTGGGACACCGTTTTTACCACGCGAGGGAAAAAGTTTTTCTCGTGTCCGGCATGGTGTCGGTCAAAGATTTTCATATGAGGAACAGCGATACCTTTTCACAGGAGATGTGGACAGGCATTTATACGGATATTAAGGAAAATTTTACCGATCTCGATGTAGTGGGGTGGTTTTATTCCAACGAAAAAGCAAAAGACAGTATCCCGGACAGCCTGCTGGAGATTCACCGCAGGAATTTCTCGGAAGGGGACAGGCTTTTATATGTCTATGAAGAGGACGGCAGCCAGGATGATTTCTATTTGTATGAAAATTCAGGTTTTCAAAAACAGGGCGGCTACTATATTTACTATGAAAAAAATGCCGAGATGAGAAATTATATGATGGAGGAAACAAACCGTTTTGTACATATCGTAGAGCAGGAGGACGACCGTGTGATCCGCAATATCCGCGGCGTGATCAAAGAAAACGAAGAGAAGAAAAAAGAAAAAGAGGCGGAGGGCAAGGCGACGTTCGGACTCGCGAGCCTAGTACTCGTGCTGGGACTTGTGCTGGGCGCTGTCGCGCTGAATAACCGCAATGGCTTTTCGGAGCTGCGGGATCAGATTTCCGGGCTTCAGGCCGGACTGCAGGAAGCGATCAAGGGCGGAAAGGAAGGAAGTAAGACCGATGTCGAGACGCTCGGCGGTGGTGTCGTATCAAAAGGAGCCGTGAGCGGGCAGAGTGCTGACGGAGTTAGTCAGGAAAATGCTTCTGTGGACGGGATCAGTCAGGAGAATGCAGCTGCAGATGGAGCCAGCCAGGAAAATGCGGCCGCTGACGGGACGGGCCGGAACAACATTTCCGGGAAAGGAGATAGCCAGGCGCTGGAAAATGTCAGCCCGGGGGGCGTTTCAGCGATGACCAATGCGGTGTCGGGGGGAGGCGTGTCGGCGA
This sequence comes from uncultured Eubacterium sp., assembly GCA_910584065.1. Taxonomy (GTDB): domain Bacteria; phylum Bacillota; class Clostridia; order Lachnospirales; family Lachnospiraceae; genus Eubacterium_F. The sequence goes on along the minus strand of CAJTZN010000005.1, from coordinate 89,965 downwards.
AATGAGTGTACACGTATGAGTGAAAATTGTTGGTGCTTGAAAAAAATGTCGCTTTATGATATACTGACGAAAATGGCAGATGTCTGGAACCGGGGTGAACAAAGTTGGGCAGCATATTTGAGAACAGCGTAGAAGAGGAGAACAGGAGACGCAGAAAGAAAAGAAATAAGACGATTTTATTTTTTGGCCTGATCGGCGCGGGCGTGTTGATCGGAATTGTCGTGATCGTCTGCTTCTCTTATTATTATGCGCATCGTTCTTTTTCCGGTTATGATGTCGTGAACGAGCAGGCGAGGAAGGACAGCAACGGCGTATCTTATCTGCCATTTCACGGAGATCTGCTCAAATACAGCCGGGATGGTATTTCGCTGATCGATGATTCCGGCGAGACGCTGTGGAACGGTGGGTATGAGATGGAACAGCCGGTAGTGGATATTCGCGGAAATTATGTTCTGGTCGCTGACATCGGCGCCAAAATGTTTTACGTATACAATGGAGAGGATCAGGGCGTCGGCATTGAGACGACTTTGCCGATCGGGAAAGCGAAGATCTGTGAGGACGGGAGAGCGGCCGTGCTGCTCCAGGATGAAGACTCTGACGTGATTAGTATTTATGATCCGTACAGTACGGCAGAACAGCTCAAGGTAGAGGTTCCGACAAATGTGCTGGATGATGGCTTCCCGCTTGATTTTGCCATATCTCCCGATGGGAACAGTCTGGTGATTGCCTATATCGTAGTTCAAAACGGCACGATGGAGAATAAAGTCTGTTTTTACAATTTTACAGAGGTAGGACAGGATCAGAATACGCTCGTGGGAGGAAAATCCTACGAGACAAAAATGATTTCCCACATCGGTTTTGTCTCAGACGACAAAGCGGCCATTTTTTTTGAAGACGGATTTGCGCTGTTTGAAAATATGAAGAAACCAGAGCAGGTGTTTGAGAAAATTTTTGAAGATGAGATCAAGAGCGCGGATCATGATGATGAAAACATAGTAGTCATTACTGGTACGGCGGGAAGTACGGATGATCAGAAACTGTATCTTTACAATTTGCGGGGCAAAGAAGAACTGGCGGAAAAAATTTCCTGCCGGTATTCGGATTTTGTTATGTCCGGAGGAGAAATCATATTCACCGATGCGCAGAGTTGTTATATAATAAGAAAGAATGGAAGCGAGAAATTTTCGTTTGACTTCGGAAAGGGGTTTGATTATTTTTTGCCTGCAGCGGGGGATGAACGTTACTATTATATAGATGAAGCATCCATTCAGCAGATAAAAATATCAGGTTGAATATTCTATTTTGCTTATGAAAAAGGAGGATATTTATGTCTAGTGCATTACAGGGGCAGATGTTGGCGCTCATTTTAGTAGCAGCAGTTGTCGGATGTATATTTATCGGAGCAGGGAGGGGGTTGATTTTTGGCGTTTACAGTGTGGTGAAAAATGTTGTGATCATCGTGGCAGCGATCGGAGCCGCTCCGGTTATCGCGAAGCAGCTCCCCAGTTCGGTGATGGTGAAAGAAGGCGTCGGCTATGCGATCGCGTTAGTCGTCAGTATTATTGTATTTAATATTATCGGGAGTTTCATCAAAAGCGTCCGGGATGTTCCACTTCTTGGAGGTCTCGACCGGTTTGGCGGGGCGGTCGCCGGCCTGGTCGTTGGATTCTGTATCGCCTGGTCGATACTGGCGGTGCTGGGAAGCCTTCAGGAATATGAATGGTGCAGAGAAATCGTGCAGTCGGCCAAAGAAGACCGGGTTGTGATGTGGTTCCAGTCTTGCAGTCCGCTGCCAGCCGTGATGAAAAGTATGGGATTTACCGTGCTATAGAATAAAAAAATTGGCAAAATATATAATAAATATGAAAAACACCCTTGACAAACTGAAGCAAGGGTGTTATCTTTAATTTAGCCAAGAATTAGCACTCATTGTGATGGAGTGCTAACAAAGGAAGTGGTGAAATGCAGCTTGATGAACGAAAGCAGAAAATTTTAGAAGCGATCATCCATAACTATATGGAGAGCGGAGAGCCTGTCGGTTCGCGCACCGTTTCAAAATACACGGACCTGAACCTCAGTTCCGCGACGATCCGCAACGAGATGGCAGATTTGGAGGAGATGGGGTATATCCTGCAGCCTCACACATCCGCGGGAAGGATCCCTTCGGATAAGGCATACCGACTGTATGTGGACACTGTGCTGGGGAATAAGGAAAAAGAAGTGGAAGACATGAAAGGCGTCCTGATTGAGAAAGCGGATAAGATCGATCTGCTCCTGCAGCAGGTGGCAAAGCTGTTGGCGGAAAATACGAATTACACGACGATGGTTTCCAAACCGAAGTACGCGCACAAAAAGATCAAATTTATCCAGCTGAATCCGATTTCGGAAGTGCAGATACTGGTGATCGTTGTTTTGGACAACAACCACGTCAATAACAAATTTATCAATCTGGCAGGCCCGATTGATGATAACGTCGTTTCACAGCTGAATTTCATTATCAACGCGGCGCTGAATGGTCTGGATGTGACAGAGATCAATATGGCGATCATGCAGGAGATCAAGGAAAAGGCCGGGGAGTACGGCGATCTCGCCTCGAGTATACTCGACTGTATCGCCGAAGCCATGAGCGATGAGGATACATCGCAGATTTTCACGTCAGGTGCCACGAATATTTTGAAATACCCGGAACTCAGCGACAAGGAGAAGATGGCGGAACTGCTCACGACATTCGAGGAAAAACAGCGGCTGGAGGCGTGGGTAAACGATGAGGCGGATTCCGAAGAACACGGCATTCAGGTGTACATCGGGGATGAATCTCCGGTGGAGGCCATGAAGAACTGCTCCGTCGTGACGGCGACGTACCAGATCAAGGAAGGCGTGTATGGAAAGATCGGCATCATCGGCCCGAAGCGCATGGATTATGAAAAAGTAGTGGGGACGCTGGAAAACTGCATGCAGCAGCTGGACGACATTTTTAAGTCGAAGACGTGAAATGTTAGGAGCCGTGATGGTAAAATATTGAAAGGTGGTTTAAAAGGTGGCAGAAGAAAAAGAAATAGCATCAGCCGAAGAGGTGGAAAACGAAGCAAAGCAGGCACAGGATGCCGCGGCGGATACACAGGCGCCGGAGGAAGAACAGGCGGATACGGCCAGTGAAACTTTGAAAGAACAGGACGGAGAGAAGGAAGAAACAGAAAGTTCAGAAGGCACGGAGGAAGAAAAGGGAGAGAGAGCAGGCGAAAAAGCGGACGAAAAGAAAGAGTCCGGTAAAAAAAATAAGAAACTGCTTAACCGGGCCAAAAAAGATAAGAAAGATGAGAAGATCGAGGAATTAAATGACCGCCTTCTCAGAAATATGGCGGAGTTCGAAAATTTCCGCAACCGTTCGGAGAAGGAAAAGACAGCGATGTTTGAGATCGGAGCCAAATCCGTGGTAGAAAAAATCCTTCCAGTCGTAGACAATTTTGAGAGGGGACTGGATGCGGTTTCCGCAGAGGAAAAGGAGAACCCCTTCATCAAAGGGATGGAAGCCGTATACAAACAGTTTTGTACCGCGCTGGAGGAAATGGGTGTCGTGCCGATCGAAGCGGTTGGCAAGGAATTTGATCCCAACCTGCACAATGCGGTCATGCACGAGGAAGACGACTCGATGGAGGCGAACATGGTATCCGAGGAACTGCAGAAGGGGTACATGTACAAGGATAGCGTGGTCAGGCACAGCATGGTGAAAGTAGTGAATTAGAGTGGCCATTCGGGGATCTTCATGTGGTAAGTTTGTAAACTTTATATAGATTAATTCATTTAAAGAAGGAGAGATAGTTATGAGTAAGATCATTGGTATCGACTTGGGTACGACAAACAGTTGTGTGGCAGTTATGGAAGGCGGTAAGCCAGTTGTGATCGCAAATGCAGAGGGAGCGAGAACGACGCCTTCTGTCGTTGCATTTACGAAAAACGGGGAGCGTCTGATCGGTGAACCGGCAAAACGTCAGGCAGTTACGAATGCGGACAATACGATTTCCTCGATCAAGAGGCATATGGGTTCGGATTACCGTGCTGCGGTCGATGATAAGAAATATTCCCCGCAGGAAATTTCAGCGATGATCCTTCAAAAGCTGAAAGGCGACGCAGAGAATTATCTCGGGGGAGAGACAGTGACCGAAGCAGTCATCACAGTTCCCGCATATTTTAACGATGCGCAGCGTCAGGCAACAAAAGATGCTGGAAAAATCGCAGGTCTTGACGTAAAACGTATCATCAACGAGCCGACGGCGGCAGCGCTTGCGTATGGCCTCGATAACGACGGCGAGCAGAAGATCATGGTTTATGACCTCGGAGGTGGAACGTTCGACGTATCAATTATCGAGATTGGCGACGGCGTTATCGAAGTGCTTGCGACTTCGGGAGATAACAGGCTCGGCGGAGATGATTTTGATAATAAACTGTGTGATTACATGGTGAGTGAGTTCAAGAATACGGAGGGAATTGACCTTTCTACGGACAAGATGGCGATGCAGCGTCTGAAAGAGGCGGCAGAGAAAGCGAAAAAGGAACTCTCGTCAGCGACGACGACGAATATTAACCTTCCATTCATCACAGCTACGGCAGAAGGGCCGAAGCATTTTGATATGAACCTGACAAGGGCAAAATTTGACGAGTTGACGGCAGATCTCGTGGAGAGAACGGCGATGCCAGTAACGAACGCGCTGAAAGATGCCGGCATTACGGCGTCTGAATTGGGTAAAGTCCTTCTCGTCGGTGGATCCACACGTATTCCGGCCGTGCAGGACAAAGTAAAACAGCTGACCGGACACGATCCGAACAAATCGCTGAACCCGGATGAGTGTGTTGCGCTCGGCGCTTCGATCCAGGGAGGAAAACTCGCCGGAGATACCGGAGCCGGAGACATCCTTCTTCTCGATGTCACTCCGCTTTCCCTCGCGATCGAGACGATGGGCGGCGTAGCGACGAAGCTGATTGAGAGAAATACGACGATCCCTACGAAGAAGAGCCAAATCTTCTCTACGGCAGCAGATAACCAGACGGCCGTAGATATCAATGTCGTACAGGGTGAGAGACAGTTTGCCCGCGACAATAAATCTCTGGGACAGTTCCGTTTGGACGGTATTCCACCAGCTATGCGCGGCGTACCTCAGATTGAAGTTACATTTGATATCGATGCGAACGGTATCGTAAATGTATCGGCCAAGGACTTGGGAACAGGAAAAGAACAGCACATTACGATCACGGCCGGCTCGAACCTGTCGGATGATGAGATCGACAAGGCGGTGAAAGAAGCGGCTGAATTCGAGGCACAGGATAAGAAACGGAAAGAGGGCATTGATGTCCGCAACGAAGCGGACAGCATGGTGTTCCAGACGGAGAAGGCACTGACGGATGTCGGTGAAGGTGTGGACGCTGCGGAGAAGGAAAAAGTGCAGGCAGAGATCGACAAGGTGAAAGCGATCCTTGAGAGAACGCAGGCAGAATCCATGTCCGATGCGGATATTGATGAACTGAAAGCGGCGAAAGAGGCGCTGATGACAAGCGCTCAGCAGGTGTTCGCAAAAGTATATGAACAGGCACAGCAGGCAGCCGGCGGTGCGCAGGGAGCAGGCCCTGACATGGGAGCGGCAGCTGGCGGCGCAGGTGCGGAACCGGATAACAGCGGGGAAGATGTGGTAGACGGGGATTTCCGCGAGCTGTGATCCGCGCGCGAAAATAAGTTGTAGAGCGACATTCAAATACAGGCCGGCTGGCCAGGAGACATTCGTAAGCGACTCGTACTGTCATGGTACGAGTCAATGTCGCTTTATCAAACGGGAGGATCAGGTGCGAAGTGACTTGCATGAGGAGGAGATTAAATGGCTGACAAGCGTGATTATTATGAGGTTCTTGGCGTAGGCAAAGGCGCGAGTGACGCTGAATTGAAAAAAGCATATCGGAAACTGGCAAAAAAATATCATCCGGATACGAATCCGGGAGATAAAGAGGCGGAAAAGAAGTTTAAGGAAGCTTCTGAGGCGTATGCCGTACTGAGTGATGCGGATAAGAGGAGACAGTATGACCAGTTTGGCCATGCGGCCTTTGAAAACGGCGGAGGCGGCGCCGGCGGGTTTGATTTTTCAGGTATGGATATGGGAGATATATTTGGAGATATATTTGGCGACCTGTTTGGCGGCGGGAGCCGCAGGAGGGATCCCAATGCGCCGACGAGAGGCGCCAATATTCGGGCCCAGGTAAGGATTACTCTGGAAGAGGCCTGTTTTGGCGTGGATAAGGAGCTGGATCTGAATCTGAAGGATGAATGCGCGACCTGCCACGGAACAGGGGCAAAACCCGGTACGACGCCGGAAACTTGTACAGTCTGCGGGGGAAAAGGCCAGGTTGTTCATACGCAGAAATCTCTTTTTGGTATGGTTCAGAACGTCGTGACATGTTCAAACTGTCACGGAACAGGTAAAGTCATTAAAGAGCGGTGCAGTGATTGTGGCGGAAGTGGTTATCAATCGAGTAGAAAGAAAATCCAGGTATCAATTCCTGCCGGTATTGATCACGGACAGAGCGTCCGTATCCGCGGAAAAGGCGAACCTGGTACAAATGGCGGAGCCAGGGGAGATCTTCTGGTCGAAGTGTATGTAGAGCCGAATGCGATGTTTGAGCGGCGGAATTATGATATTTATTCGACGGTGAAAATATCTTATCCCAAAGCGGTACTGGGCGGTGAGATCGTGGTCCGCACGATCGACGGCGATGTGGCTTATACCGTGAAGCCGGGAACCCAGACTGGAACAAGGGTAAGGCTTCGCAGCAAGGGCGTTCCTTCCCTGCGGAATAAGAAGCTTCGCGGAAATCACTATGTGGATCTCGTGGTCGATGTACCTACGACGATCAGCAAGGAACAGAAAAAACTGTTGCAGCAGTTGGAAGATAGTTTTGCCGAAAAGGATGGAAAAAGGCATAAGAAAAAATAGAGATAAAAAGAATAACGTAAAAAGAATAAAGAAAGAGCGCCGCACTAGCAATCAAGATCGCTGGTGCGGCACTCTTTTTATTTTGCCTGATTTATAAACTGATGCACGCGTAAACTTATGCAAGTGTAAACTTATGCAAGTGTAAACTTATGCAAGTGTAAACTTAGCTTTCAAAACAGTGATCTGGTCACCGTCTTTGTACGGGCAGTTATCTTTCAGGTTCGGGATGTAGAACATGATCGGATAGTTGATGTTCGTATCCGGATCTTTATCGCCGTTCATAGCATCCTTCGGAATCGTGTAAGAGAAGTTGTAAGTATATGTCTTGCCTTTTTTGATCTTTCCTTCTACTACTTTTGCGCGTTTGTGAGAAGAATCTTTCTTCACAGATGCAAGGCTCCATTTCTTACCAGCTTTTTTAGCGATCGAAGCACGAAGTTTGGAGTCGATCACATGGTAAACGAATGGGTAACTTCCGTCGCTTCCGCCCTTTGTGTAGTTAAAGCAGAAACCTAACTCAGCAAGGTCGTTCTTACCGGAGTTTTTAAGTGTTACAGAGATGTTGATCTTCTTTCCTCTGTAGTCAACGCCGCCGTTTGCCGGATCATAGAAAACGGCACGGCACAGCCACATTCTGAATGAATTGTACTTAAAGTCACTGTAAGGACATTTTACCGGTGCAGCGAAGGATTCGCCTGTACCAGAATCAGATCCTGTTTCTTTTGCAAGGTCATAAATAACCGTACCGGACTTCGGTGCACTTACCTTTACTTTGCACGTAGCGGATGCGCTGCCGACTTTAGCGGTGATCGTTGCTTTTCCCTTTGCAACGCCTGTTACTGTACAGCTTTTGCCTTTTGCCTTAATGGAAGCAATCGCTTTATTGCTCGTAGACCATTTGGCCTTAGCATTTGCTTTCAATACTACCGTTTTACCTGCTGCGAGAGACACTGATTTTTTGTTCAGTTTCGCTTTCTTAGCAGCTGATGCGTCAGATGGCGCTGCAACTGCTGCGGAAGTTACGACTACAGCTGAGGCCAATGTTACTGCAACAATTTTTTTGGAAATTTTTGAGAACATAAACATTCTTCCTCCTTTTAATTTTTGCTGCCATGTTTGTGAAAATCCACAAATATGTATAGCGATATTATGAAGACATTATAACATTTCCATAAAGGGAATGCAAGTCCTAAGCGAAAATTATTATGGGAATTTTTACTTTTCCTTTTGCTTGCGCTTCGAAAAAAGATTCCGTTTCTTTTCCTTTTTTTCGCTCACCTTTGCGATGGCGGCCTCCTGGCGCGCCTTCTGAAATGTTCGTATCGTCTCGTCCAGCTGCTTGAAACGGGCTTCTTCCTCTTCATCCCTTTGCCTGACGAGGAAATCAATCTCCTTGCGGACATTGTCCGAAACCTTCGAACTGATCGTATCGCTCATTTCTTTGGAATTTTCATTCATGGCGTCTTTTATGATGTTAGTAAGTATAGACTTAAATTGTGTCATTTTATCGGCATTTCCGTTTGGGCCGGAAGATTTCACTGAAGTGTTTCCGGCTGGGGAGACCGCCGCGGAAGGCGCGGACGGCAGCTGTTCCCGTATATCTTTCAGCGATATATGGCTTGCTTTCAGGTGCTGGATCGATTTAAAAGTTTTTAAGTCGTCGTCCGTGTATATGCGGTGGCCCATCGAATTGCGGGCGATATTCAGGTTAAGCTCATCCTCCCAGTAGCGCAGCACATGAGGTTCGACATTCATCAGTTTGGCGGCCTCTGAGATCGTGTAGCAAAGCTGTACAGGTTCTTTCATAATATATATTCCGTCCTTTCCTAACGCTCCGGGGAAGCCTGACACTTCGGTATAGCCTGACGCTTCCGTGAAGCTTAAAGTTGACTTAAGTATAACAAAAGGGGAACGGAGTTCAAGTAGCCTGTCCGCTTTTTTTGAAAAAGCGGTTGACAGCTTTTCTGTTTTTGCGACATAAAAAATGATAAAACGCCTAATTGGTTTCCAAATTTGCAAATTTCGTAAACTGCGAGAGCCATTTCAGCTTAACGGTACATGTGGGGCCGTTTCGCTGTTTGCCGATGATGATTTCCGCGATGCCTTTGTCTTCGGAATCTTTATGATAATATTCATCCCGGTAAATGAACATCACGACATCGGCGTCCTGTTCGATCGCCCCGGATTCACGCAGATCCGAGAGCATCGGGCGCTTATCCTCGCGCCCCTCGACGGCGCGGCTGAGCTGGGACAGGGCGATGACCGGACAGTCGATTTCCCTGGCGAGTGCTTTCAGGGAGCGCGAAATATCGGAAATCTCCTGCTGGCGCGATTCGCTGCGCCGTCCGCCGCTTCCCGACATCAGCTGCAGATAGTCGATGATGACGAGTCCGAGATCGTTTTCTATTTTCATTTTCCGGCATTTGGAACGCAGTTCCGCCACGGTAATGCCGGGCGTGTCGTCGATCATCAGCGGGGATTCGCCGAGAAGGATCGTGCTCTCGGTGATCTTTCCCCAGTCCTCATCCGCCAGGTTGCCGACGCGCATATTCTGGGAGTCCACTTTGGAATTCATCGAGATCAGTCGTTTGGCCAGCTGGATGCGGGACATTTCCAGACTGAAAATGGCAGTTGACGTGTTATGTTTCATGGCGACGGTTTCCGCGATGTTTAACACAAACGCCGTTTTTCCCATCGAGGGACGGGCGGCAATCAAAATGAGGTCGGATTTCTGAAGTCCTGCCGTGCGGGAATCCAGGTCATAAAAGCCCGTGGAGATCCCGGTGACGGCGCCGACTGTTTTTGCCGCGTTCTGGATACTTTCCAGCGTCTCGAGCGCGATCTGCTTGATGGGGACAAATTCACTTGTGGTCCGGTTCTGCACGACGTCAAAAATCTGCCGCTCGGTGTTGTCCAACAGGACGTTCAGATCCTCGGTGTCCTGATAGCAGTCATTGGCGATTGATTCGGAGACGCGGATCAGTCTTCGCAAGACGGCCTTATCCTTTACGATCTCCGCGTAGTATTTGACATTGGCAGATGTCGGGACCGAGGAAAGGACGTTGCTGATAAATTCCACGCTGCACAGTTCTTCCGGCACTTCCTGTTCACGCAGCTTGTTCTGCAGCGTGACGGGATCGATCGGTTTTCCCTCCTGATACAGGGACAGCATTCCGTTATATAGAGTTTTAAATTGAAGCGTATAAAAATCCTCCGGCAGCAGAAGTTCGGAAACGGTAATGATGGCGTCCGCATCGAGCAGGATCGCGCCGATCACTGATTGTTCCGCTTCTGCGCTGTGTGGGAGGATTCGCTTTATGATCTGTTCTTCCATGTTTACCCCTCATGCGCGCACGTCTTTTGCGCATCACACTAGTGTATGGTACCGTTCATGCGTCGTTTAAGACTGCTCTTTGACGATCACTTTAAGTTCAGCCGTTACTTTGGGATGAAGCTTGATCGGCACATGAAACGTTCCGATGCTCTTGATCGGTTCATTGAGGTGCATCTTCTTTTTGTCAAGGTCGTAACCGAGCTGCTCTTTGGCAGCGGCGGAGATCTCTTTTGTGGAAACCGAACCGAACGCCCGGCCGCCGGAACCAGCCTTGATGGAAAGGGTTACGGATTTACCCTCAAGTTCTTCGCCCAGTTTTTTTGCTTTTTCCAGATTTTCGGCGGCGACCTTTTCCTCGTTCTGTTTTTGGAGTTTTAGGTCGTTCATGCTTTTTGACGTGGCCTCGATGCCGAGATTTTTTTTCAGAATGAAGTTTCTCGCGTAACCGTCATTGACCGATACGACTTCGCCCTTTTTTCCCAGTGATTTTACATCTTCTAACAGTATTACTTTCATTTATAAGTCACCTTCTTCTTTCATAGTTAATAATGTTTTCCGTATTACATCGCCGCCCTCTTTGAGGGTACAGTCGTGGAGCTGGGCGCCGGCACTCGTGATGTGCCCGCCGCCGCCCAGTTTTTCCATCACGACCTGAACGTTCAGCTCATCAATGGAGCGGGCGCTGATGTATATTTTTCCTTCAAATTCCGTGAGCACAAACGTGGCCTTAATGCCGTTGATATCTAGCAGTTCGTTGGCAATCTTTGCCCCCACGATCGTCGGCGATTCGCAGTCGTTGGCGTCGCAGAGGGAAATCGCGTAATGATCCAGGAAAATATCGGTATTCTGGATGGCCTCTGCCTTTACCTTATATTCATTGAGGTCGGTACGGAATAACTTGCGGATGCGGGTAATGTCCGCACCGGAACGACGCAGGAACGCGACGGCTTCAAACGTGCGCACGCCGGGTTTGTTCATAAAGTTGTTCGTATCGACCATAATGCCGGAGTACAGCGCGTCGGCCTCATACGATTTCAGTTTGACCTCTTCGCCGACGTACTGCAGGATTTCCGCCACCATCTCACACGTGGAGGAAGCAAACGGCTCCACGTAGGAGAGAGTCGGGTTCTGGAATGACTCGCCTGCCTGGCGGTGGTGGTCGAGTACGACGAGGGACGATGCGAGTTCCACGAGGGCCGGTTCATCCGTGTAAGACGGGTGGTTCACGTCAACGATGACGAGCAGTGTATTGTCTGTCATCAGGGAGCGCGCCGTCTCACCGGTGATAAATAAGTCGGATTGGTATTCCTCATGTGATTTCAGCATCGCGAGCAGGGGCCGCAGTGACGACGTCACTTTGTTTACGACGATATGCGCTGTTTTCCCGAGCGCGGCGGCGATGTGGAAAATGCCGATCGCGCTTCCGATCGCGTCCACGTCGGGCAGCTGGTGTCCCATGATGATGATCTGTTCGGCGGCGATGATCGACTCGCGGAGCGCGTGTGCTTTGACGCGCGCTTTCACCCGTGTGTTTTTCTCTTGCTGGATGCTCTTTCCGCCGTAGTACAAAATATTGTCCCTGTTTTTGATCACGACCTGGTCGCCGCCCCTGGCAAGCGCGAGGTCGATCGCGCTCCGGGCATATTCCTGGCGCTTATTGAACGTTTCCGCCTGTGTGCCGATCCCCATGCTGATCGTGATGCTGACATCTTCCCCGACGTTGACATTCCGTATTTCGTCCAAAAGGGAAAATTTATTGTTCTGCAGTTCGGACAGATATTTGTGTTTGAAGAGGAAAATGTATTTGTCCTTCTCCAGTTTTTTCGTAATGGCGTCGATCTTCAGCATGTATTTGTTGATCTTCCGGTCGATCAGGGCCGATAAGAGGGCGCGGCGCACCTCGTCGACCGGTTCCAGCGATTCATCGTAGTTGTCGATGTACAGTAACCCCACATCGAGCCGCTGTTCGTTATTTTCCTTGATATAACGAACGATCTCCGTTTCGTCATACAGATAAAAAACGTAAAAATTTTCGCCGAGGATAAACGGGGTGGCCGCCTGATCCCCGGATTCCGGCTCGTTTTCCATCATGTTTATTTTCTGGATCACGGCTTTGTAATATTTATCTTCCGTATGGAAATGGATTTCCGAATTTTCGTCCGTCGTCTGCGGATACGTCTTGACGGAAAGGTTCGGAATGACGGAATCGATCGTGAATTTCCGCCTGGTCGACCCGGTGCAGAACAGTTTGGTAAACTGCCAGTTGCACCACAGGCAGCTTCCCGTCCAGTCGGTAATGGCGAGCGGCAGATCCAGATTGGTTGCCAGACGGTTTACCGTGCGGTTAAAGCGGATCGCGTACTGTACGAGATCGCCCAAAAGGGCCTTTCTCTTGTAGAAAAACAAGAGTAGGGCAATGGCAATATATAGGATGACGTATATGGTCATCAGAGCGCCGATCTTTACATCTAACGTATACATGTGAAGATTTACGGCGATCAGGAGCAAGGAGAGCAGAAGCGGCCATCGCAGATAGGAACGCATCGTCTCCTGGATTTTTTTCTCGTTCAAAGGTTTCCTCCTATCCTGTATCCGTGATCAGGCAAAATGCGATATGTACCAACATTATACCACGGATAGGACGAAAATGGAAGCAAAAAAAGACTGGCTGGCAGACAAAAAGATGTCTGCCGGCCAGTCCGCAGCATTTGTTTTTATGATTTATCAGTCAAGTGTGTACGGCATCAATGCAACGTGGCGGGCACGTTTGATCGCTGCCGTGAGCGCGCGCTGATGTTTCGCGCATGTGCCGGTGATCCTTCTCGGAAGGATCTTACCTCTCTCAGACATGTAGCGTTTCAGCTTGTTCGTGTCTTTGTAGTCAATATAATCATGTTCTTTGTCAGAACAAAACGCGCAAACTTTTTTCCTTCTGCGAGGGCCTCTTCTTCTCGCCGGAGAATCTGAGCCGTTTCCCTTGTTATAAGCCATTTGAATTGCCTCCTTTTGATTGATGCAATCATTCGGATTTAGTTAAATGGTAAACCGTCCTCTATGCCGTCTGGAATGTTCATGAAATCGTCGTCTGCCGCTAAGGCAGGCTCCGGTGCTCCGCCGCCGAATCCGCCGTTTCCACGGGAAGCGGCCGCATTGGCGTCCGCCGTGCTCTTTCTCTCGGCAAATTCGATCTCATCGGCGATGATCTGCACACTATATACTTTTTCACCATTCTTATTCGTATAGTTATCGTTCTGCACGCGGCCGGTGAGCAGCATGCGCGAACCCTGCTTGAAATATTTCTCAACAAATTCAGCCTGTTTGCCGAACGCGGTACAGTTGAAGAAATCGACGTCCGTTTCCCCCTGGCGGGCGAACCGGCGGTTTACAGCGATACTAAACCGAGCAATTGCCAACGAATTTTCTCCCTGAGAATACCGGATCTCGGGATCTCTTGTCAAATTACCCATAAAAATTACTTTATTCATGGAAGGATTCCTCCTTTTCTTATGCTTCCTGTTTTACGCATAAGTATCGAATCACGTTGTCCATAATGCGAAGCCGCTGTTCAATCTCGCCCGGCGTAGTCGGCTCGGAATCGAATTGAATAAAGTAATAAAAGCCTTCGTTCATCTTCTGAATTTCATAGGCAAGTCTTTTTTTGCCCCATTCATCGACGTTTGTAATCGTACCGCCAAATGTTGTGATATACTCTTTGGCTTTTTCGACCGTGGCATTTCTTACTTCGTCATCAACTTTTGCACTAACAACTAAAGCTAATTCATACTTATTCATAGTTGCCTGCACCTCCTTTTGGTCTCTGGCTCTCCCTTAAAAGGCTTTGGAAAGACTCTGCTCAGGGGAGAACAAGGAATATGATTTTTTACATCACGGAGTTACATTATAGCACGGGAAGCGGAAGAATGCAAGAAAAAAATGGTGAAAAGCTGTTTAAAAATTTTTTTAGAAATTATTCTTTACATACGACAGGACAAGTGATATGATTAGAACACAATATATAGTATTGTCTACAAAAACAGCGCACTATATCAAGTAAGGAGAGTATGTGAGACATGGTAAAAACAAGGGTGATCAAGCGGAATGGGGAAGAGGTTGAATTTGATCCGGAAAAAATAAGTAATGCAATCCAAAAGGCAAATCTGGAAGTTGAGGAGCACAAAAGACTGACGCTGCTGCAGGTGGCAGACATTACGAACCAGGTGAGCGCGCAGATCGAGGCGTCGCCGTTTTCGGTAAACGTGGAAAATATACAGGATATGGTAGAAATCGGGATCATGAAAGAGGGCGGGTATGAGATTGCGCAGAAGTATGTGAGATACCGGTATCAACGGGAGATCGCCCGCAAGGCGAACACGACGGACAGCGAGATCCTTTCCCTCATTGAGTGCAGCAATGAGGAGATCCATCAGGAAAATTCCAATAAGGACGCCGGGATCAACTCGACACAGCGCGATTATATGGCGGGCCAGGTCAGCAAGGATCTGTCCATGCGCCTGCTTCTGCCGAAAGAGGTGGTGGATGCCCATAAGGAGGGGATCATACATTTTCATGATTCGGATTATTACGCGCAGAAGGAGCACAACTGCGATCTGGTGAATCTGGAGGACATGCTGCAGAATGGTACGGTCATCAGTGATACGCTGATTGAAAAGCCGCATTCATTTTACACGGCGTGCAACGTGACGACCCAGATCGTGGCGCAGGTGGCCAGTAACCAGTACGGCGGCCAGTCATTTTCCCTGGCGCATCTGGCACCGTTTGTGGACATAAGCAGAAAGAAGATCCGGGAGGAAGTCCGGGAGGAGTACGTTGATCTCGGTCTTGTCGAAGAGGATGAGAGACTGGAAAAGATCGTGAAAAAACGGCTGGCGGATGAGATCAAGAGAGGGATCCAGACGATCCAGTACCAGCTGATCACGCTGATGACCTGTAACGGACAGGCTCCGTTTGTCACGATGTTCCTTTATCTGGACGAAGTGGAGGGGCAGACCCGCCGCGATCTGGCACTTTTGATCGAAGAGGTGCTCCGCCAGCGGATCGAGGGCGTGAAAAATGAAAAGGGTGTGTGGATCACGCCGGCGTTCCCGAAACTCATTTACGTACTCGACGAGGACAATATGGAGGAAGGCTCGGAGTTTTATTACCTGACGGAACTGGCGGCCGCTTGCACCGCCAAGCGCATGGTGCCGGACTACATTTCCGCCAAAGTGATGCGCGAGCTGAAACGGGGGGATGTGTATACGTGCATGGGGTGCCGCTCGTTTTTGACCGTGGAGGACGGGCAGCGCAATCCGGACGGAAGCCATAAATATTACGGCCGGTTCAATCAGGGCGTCGTGACGATCAACCTCGTGGATGTGGCATGTTCCTCCTATGGCGATGAGGATAAATTCTGGAAGATTCTGGATGAGCGTTTGGAATTGTGCCACCGCGCGCTGCGCTGCCGTCATGAGCGCCTGCTCGGAACGACTTCGGATGTGGCGCCGATCCTGTGGCAGCACGGGGCGCTGGCGAGGCTGGAAAAAGGCGAGAAGATCGATAAGCTCCTCTACGACGGATATTCTACGATCTCGCTCGGTTATGCCGGCTTGTATGAGATGTGTATGCGCATGACCGGGAAGTCGCATACGGACCCGGAGGGCCGGGAGTTTGCGCTGGCGGTCATGAAACGCCTGAATGATAAATGCGCCGAGTGGAAAGCGGCTGAGCGCATCAGTTACTCGGTATACGGGACGCCAATGGAGTCCACGACATATAAGTTTGCCAAATGCCTGCAGAGACGGTTTGGAGTGATCAAAGGGGTGACGGATAAGAACTACATTACCAATAGTTATCATATCCATGTGACCGAGGAGATTGACGCGTTCAGCAAGCTCAGCTTTGAGTCGGAGTTTCAGAAGCTGTCGCCCGGCGGCGCGATCAGCTATGTCGAAGTGCCGAACATGCAGGACAACATTCCCGCCGTTCTCTCGGTGATGCGGCATATTTACGAAAATATCATGTACGCCGAACTGAATACGAAGAGTGATTTTTGTGAACAATGCGGATATTCCGGCGAAGTCGTGATCAAGGAGGATGAGTACGGCAAGCTTGTCTGGGAGTGCCCGAACTGCGGAAACACCGACCAGTCAAAGCTGTTTGTCGCCCGCCGTACATGCGGGTATATCGGCACGCAGTTTTGGAATCAGGGGCGCACGCAGGAGATCAAAGACCGGGTGCTGCATTTGTAAGACCGGTTCTGTAAAAAAGGATCTGCAAATGTAAGATCCAGCGGGAAATTTTCTTGTATTGCCGGCGGATCTGTGTTACTATTATGGAAGGAAAAAGCAGCAGGAAAGGAATGGTACGATGGCGGCAGAGTACAGTATAAAAGACAGGATCCGGGATATCATAGACGGCACGGTAGATGCGGACAGGAAGAGAAAGGAAAGTATGCAGGGGAATATTGACAAGGCGGACCATATTTTTCAGTTCTGCCTGCTGTTGTTCGGACTGGGGTTCTGGGTTGTGATGATACTGAAAATGTTCCTTTGATAAGGATAAGGGAAAAGAGCGATGGATTTTGAAGTAGGTCAGATAGTGGAGATGAAAAAACCTCATCCCTGTGGCGAAAACCGCTGGGAGATCCTGCGCGTCGGCATGGATTTCCGGCTGCGGTGCATGGGGTGCGGGCGCCAGGTCATGGTGCCGCGCAAGGTGGTAGAAAAGAAAGTAAAAAACAGGAGGTAAGGATGAAGGGCAAAAAATTTTTTTACACATGGGAAGACTATAGTGAGAACGGCAAAAATGCAGGAACGTTGATCGACGACATTTTGGCGGATCCGGAACTTCCGCAGCTGGATCAGCTCGTGATCGGCTGCTGGGGGGAATCGTGGGACAATAGCGCGCAGCCGATCATTGATGGTATCGTGGAACATGCCGACCAGTTTGCCGGGATCAAGAGTCTGTTCGTTGGGGATATGGATTTTGAAGAGTGCGAGGTATCGTGGATCGAGCAGGCCGATTATAGCAAATTGTGGGCGGCGCTGCCGCAGCTCGAGGAGCTGACGATCAAAGGCAGTACGAATCTTTCTTTAGGCAGCATCCAGCATGAAAATCTGAAAGACCTGGAGATCATCTGCGGTGGACTTCCCAAAGAGGTGCTGGCTAGTATCGGGGCGGCAAAACTGCCGGCGTTAAAGCGGCTGTCGCTTTATATGGGAGTGGAAGATTACGGTTTTGACGGCGGGATCGAAGATATTGCGTCCATGCTCGAAAAGTCTGATTTTCCACAGCTGGAAGAACTCGGCATCCTGGACAGCGAGATTCAGGATGAGGTCGCGGAGGCGGTGGTGAAGAGCCACTATATGAAGCAGATACATACGCTCGATCTCTCGTGCGGAACGATGACCGATAAGGGCGGTCAATGGATCCTCGATGAGCTCCCGAAATACGGGAACATAAAGGAAGTGAATCTGAGTTATCACTATATGTCGGATGAGATGATGGAAAAACTAGAGGCACTGGAAGCGGAAGTGGATGTGGATGACCAGCAGGAAGACGACGAATACGACGGAGAGATCTATCGTTATCCGATGCTGACGGAATAGTGCAAATGACAGGGAAGTTGTATCTGATAGGAACAAAAGGTTCCAAACGGAAGGGCTTTTTTGAAAAGGCGGCCGCTGAGTGTCAGGTGCCGTTGGAATTTTTCGACTGGACGGAAGTTGAACAAGCCAGCCTGAGCGGCGGCGCCGTGAAGATCGACCCACCCTCGTACACGACGTCAGATCTCTGGCAGATGAACGGGCAGGTGTCGGCATACCGTTCCCGGCTGCGGGGACTGGAAAACCGGGGGCGTGTTTTTTTAAACACGCCTTCGGGTATCGAGAGTGTGTTGGACAAGTTTTCCTGCAAGAAGAAACTGATGGAACATGGAATCGCCGTGACTGAAATGATCTCAGAAGAGGTTTTGAGGGCAGAGGAACCGGAAAGGGCAGATGGCGCAGTCGAACGTCTGGAGGACATGATGCGCCGCTGTCGGGCGTCCTCTGTTTTTATTAAGCCATCGTGCAGCTCCGGCGCGGCCGGTGTCGTTGCTTACCGGAAATTCCCAGGGAGCGGCCGGGAAGCGGCGTATACATCGTGCCGGGTGCTTGGCGGTGAGCTTGTTAATACGAAAAAGATCTGCCGGATGGAACGGCGCGAGGAGATCGCGGCCCTTTTGCGCTCCGTTTTGTCCCTCGGCGTGATCGTCGAGCGGTGGCACCCGAAAGCGTCGTATCAGGGAAAAAGTTTTGACCTGCGTGTCGTATGGCAGTTCGGGGAAATCGCGTTTATCGTCGCCAGACAGTCAGGTGGGCCGATCACAAACCTCCATCTGAACAATGCGCCTCTGGACTGGCGGAAACTGGGCCTCGCCGAGGGGGTCGTTTCGGAAATCCGCTGTATCTGCCGGGATGCCATGGAGCTGTTCCCGGGTCTTATGTCGGCGGGGATCGATATTCTTTTGGAGAAAGGAACGCTGCGGCCGCGCATCATTGAAATCAATGGCCAGGGAGACCTGATCTATCAGGATATTTACGCGGAAAATACGATCTATAAGCAGCAGGTTGAGAGAATGTGGAAAATGGGAAAATAAATGATTAACACACGAAGTTTGCGTGAATGGTGGAAATTATGGATCAAATTGATATGAATGAGATCGTGGGCAAATGCCATATGTTATTTGTCTGTCTGGATTCCCTGCGGTACGACGCGGCGCTCGGGGAACAGGAGCGCGGGGGGACGCCGGTGCTGAACCGCTATGGCAAATGGCGCAAATGTCAGGCGCCGGGCAACTTTACCTACCCGTCCCATCAGGCGATGTTCGCGGGATTTTTACCGATTGATGACGGCGTGCGCGATATGAAGAAGCGGGAAAAGCTGTTTTTCTCTGAAGATATCGGCATGGGGCGCAAAGCGCCCGAAGGGGCCTATTTGTTTGAGGGAGCGACGTTCGTGGAGGGACTCAGGCGGGCAGGGTACGAGACGTATTGTATCGGCGGCCTGAGTTTTTTTGATAAGCGCACGGATGTGGGAAAAGTGATGCCAGCCTATTTCCAGCACAGTTACTGGAACCCTTCTTTCGGCTGCAAGGTGAAGGAGTCGGCAAAAAATCAGATCGACTTTGCGGTGCGCAAGCTGGAAACACTGTCAGCGGAACCGCTTATTTTTCTTTATCTGAACATTTCCGCCCTTCATTATCCGAATTACTTTTATCAAGAGGGGAAGCGGCGGGATGATGTAGAAACGCACCGGGCGGCGCTGCGCTATGTGGATCACCAGCTCGGGCGGTTATTTGGGGCGTTCCGGAAAAAGGGGGACGTGTTTGTTATCTGCTGTTCCGACCACGGGACGTGTTATGGGGAGGATGGATACTGGTATCACGGTTTCAATCATCCGCTCGTAAATACGGTTCCGTATAAACATTTTTTCTTATGACGGCGTCAAAGGCAATTATGATGATGTCCGGGTAAATGTCCGGGTAAAATGAGAAGTCCCCGGGCCCAAACGGAGTGACGGCGCCTTCAAGGAATGGAAATGAGGGCTGAAATGGATCCTTACATACAATATATGTACAGTTATCCCCACAAGACGGCGTACGGCCCGCTTACGGGGATCCGATGGGAAGATTACGCGGGGCGGCTGTCCGGCCGCGAAAATAGTTTATATATTCATATTCCCTTCTGCCGCAGTAAATGCGGTTACTGCAATTTGTTTTCCGTCGCCGGGCAGGGGGAGGACTTGATGGAGCAATATGTGGAAGCGATGGAGCGGCAGGCGGCCCAGTGGTCGGCGGCCTTAGATCCGCGGACGGTTTTTGCCGATCTGACGCTCGGGGGCGGTACGCCGCTTCTCCTGCCGGAGAGGCTGCTAGAACGGGTATTTCGCATCGCTTCGGACGCGATGGGATTTGAGGAACAGGGACATCCTGTCATCGTTGAGACATCGCCGGGACAGACGACGGAGGAAAAATTGCTTCTATTAAAAGAGCATCACGTGACGAGAATCAGTATGGGCGTGCAGAGTTTCCAGGCGGAGGAGCTGGGCACGATCCACCGGAACCATTCGCCGGAACAGATTGAACGCGCGTTGGAACGGATCCGGAGCGTGGGATTTGCGTGTGTCAATCTGGATCTGATCTACGGTATTCCGGGACAGACGTGGAAGAGCCTGCGCGAATCGGTGGACCGGGCGATCTCGTTCGGAGCGGAGGAATTGTTCGTGTATCCGCTATATATTAAGCCGGATACTTATTTATTTCAAAAAGGGGTTAGGCGTTCTGCGGATACGTATGAGATGTACCGGGGGATCCGAAGGTATTTGCGGGAGCACGGTTATATCCCCTATTCAATGAGACGGTTTGTGAGAGCGGACTATGCAGGTGGGGAAGCTGGCAACGCTATACGTATCGGAGGAGCAGGGGCTGCTGATAGTGCTTGCGAGAACGGGGGAAAAAGATCTACTAGCTGCGGGTTTGGCAATACGGTTTCCATCGGCTGCGGCGGGCGGAGTTATATCGACCATCTACATTTCTGCACGCCGTATGCGGTGCGGCACAGTGAGTGCATGGCGAATCTGCGGCAGTACATTGATGAGGATGATTACCGGGAGATCCGGCACGGCTATCTACTTTCGGAAGAGGAACAGCGGCGACGGTTTGTAATCAAAAACGTATTGTTTGACTGCGGTCTCTCAAAAGAAGAATACATGGCTGCTTTCTCACGGGATGTGGAAGCGGATTTTCCGGTTTTGCGCGAATGGATTGTGAGGGATTACGCCCTTGAGACGGAGGGAGTGATCCGGCTGACGGAAGAGGGGTTTTCGCTATCGGATCATCTGGGGCCGCTGCTCGTTTCCGAATCATATGGGAGAAATACGATTTCCGGAAATACGCTCGCTGAGAAAACTGCCCCCTCTGAAAGTACCGTGCCTTCTGAGAAAAGCGCGCCCTTTGGGAGAAATACGGTGCCGCGTGTGGGAGGTGAACGCCCAGGAGGCGAACGCCTGGGAGGCGGGGGATGAAGCACATTTATTACCGGGGGAGTCTGGCATTTTGCAATTATAACTGCTCCTACTGCCCGTTTTCGAAAAACAGGGGGAGTTTGCGGCAGAGGGAGCGCGACGGGCAGCAGTTGTCCCGCTTTGTCCGGAAGATGGCGCAGGAGCGGTTTCATGGGGCGGTTCAGATCGTGCCGTACGGGGAAGCGCTCATCCATGCGCATTACTGGCAGGGTATGGCGGAACTGAGCGCGCTGTCTGGTATACAAGCCGTGGGAGCCCAGAGTAATTTCAGTTTTCCGGTGTCAGATATGCTGGAGTGGTTCCTGGAATGCGGCGGAAATATGGAAAAGCTGCGGCTCTGGGGAACTTTCCATCCGGAGATGACGTCGGTGGAGGCATTTTTGCTACAATGCGACCAGCTGCGGAAGGCAGGTGTGTCGTTTTGCGTCGGGGCAGTTGGTGTGCCGAGGCAGTTGGAACTGCTTCGCGAGCTGCGGTCGCGGCTTGACCGTTCGGTATATTTCTGGATCAATAAGATGGATGGTCTCGGCAGGCCGTATGCGGCGGAAGAGAGGAAGGCCTGTTTGGAACTGGATCCCTTTTTTTCGCTGGAACTGCGCCATATCCCAGCGGATGCCGCTGCCTGTGGGGACGCGGTCCTGGTGCAGGGAGACGGAACGGTCCGCCCCTGTATCAATTGTCATGCGGTGATGGGAAATCTGTACACGGATGGCTTGTCGGGTCTGACGCAGAAGGTCTGCACGAGAAAGGTGTGCGAGTGCTATCTCTGTTATGGAAACCGCAGCGATCAGCGGGAAATGCAGGCGTTTTCGCCATATGCGGGATTCCGCATTCCGCGTGATCCGGGCAGGGGGGCGATCGATCCGGTTTCCTGACCGGAATCTTTTTTGGAAGATCATTTGTGAAAAATTGTTTGTGAAAAATGCTAAAAAATTTGACAAATGATTGACAAAAAGGAGTATTAGACTTTATTATCGAAAAAGTAAAATTTTATGCGAAATGGAGAAAGGATGAGGAATGATGAAAAAGATGAAAAAGATGATTCGTAATATCATGGTTTGCTGCATGTTCTTTTTTGTTTTTTCTATTTTGTGCGGTACGGATACAGTGGAAGCGAAAAAGATGACAAGTGCGGAACAGGCGAAAAACGCTGCGCTGAAAAAGGTTCCTTCGGCTACGGTGATCAAAATGGAATCAGATCATGATGATGGGGTTCTGGTCTACGAGATAGAACTTTTGAAGACCGGCAAAGAGCACAATTTTGAATACCGCGCGTCAGACGGAAAATTGCTCCAATACGACTGGGAAATTCAGAATCCGCCGGTTCAGGACCAGAATAAGAAAAATTTGTCAAAAAAAGCCATTCAGAAAAAAGCACGCAGTAAAGTGAAGAAGGCGACGGTACTCAGCACGGCTTTGACGTATGATGATGGAAGATCGGAGTACAAAGTAAAACTGAGTAAGAAGAATAAGAGTTATAAATTGATTTATGATGCCAAATCCGGCAAGTTACTGGAGTACGAGTGGAAGCTTTTGGCTTCCGGCTCCGGATCGTCGGAAACAGGCGGCAAGGACATCGGATTGGAAAAGGCGAAGTCGATTGCGCAGAAAAAAGTGCCGGGTGCCACGATCGTGAAAGCGAAACGGGACACGGATGACGGAATCCAGGTGTATGAAGTAGAACTCGTAAAAGACGGGTATGAGTATGAAGTAAAGATTGATGCGAAGACGGGAAAGATTCTCGAATTTGATATGGATGATTGACGGAGGATTGTATTCATGAGAAAGAAACTTAGTATTTTAGTTGTAGCTGTCATAATGGTGTTTGTTCTGGCTGGCTGCGGCGGAACTTCCAGCGGTTCGACTGACAGCGGCAAGCATCATGTGGAGATCCAGGTCAAAGA
Organism: uncultured Eubacterium sp.; assembly: GCA_910584065.1. Classification (GTDB taxonomy): domain Bacteria; phylum Bacillota; class Clostridia; order Lachnospirales; family Lachnospiraceae; genus Eubacterium_F. The sequence continues at coordinate 66,689 of CAJTZN010000005.1, read as the reverse complement.
TTACGGAACCATCAAGGTGGAACTGGATGCCGATACGGCGCCTATTTCGGTTTCCAATTTTATTAAACTGGCAAAGGACGGTTTTTATGACGGTCTAACATTCCACCGGATCATCTCTGGTTTTATGATCCAGGGCGGCGATCCGTCGGGGAACGGGACCGGTGGTTCGGATGAGACGATCAAAGGAGAGTTCACCGCGAACGGAGTAGAAAACGATATTTCCCATGTCAGGGGCGTGATCTCGATGGCGCGTTCCCAGGATTATGACAGCGCCAGTTCCCAGTTCTTTATCATGCACGCGGACGCGCCGAGTTTAGATGGCCAGTATGCCGCGTTCGGCAAGGTGACGGAGGGAATGGAGGTCGTTGACAAAATCTGCGAGGATACGCCGGTCACGGATGACAACGGAACAGTGAAGCCGGAAGACCAGCCGAAGATCGAGTCGGTAAAAGTGATTGATTGACGTTAATAAATGCGTGTAATGTGACGATATAATAAACAGCTAAGGATGGCGGCTGTTTTCAAAGGATGGAAATGCTTTGGAAACAGTCGTTTTTCTATTGGCAAAAATAAAAAACAGCCGCTTGGACCTTTGGAGGAGAGCGGGCGGTCCGGACAGCCAGTACAGCTTGGTTCTGTATAAAGAAGGACTGCGGAAAGGAGAGATATGGGTATATCAGGAGTGACAGGAGGCGGCGCGGATGACGCGCGGGGACGCACGGTGATGGGAGATGATGTGCTGCAGGCAGGTGTGCGGCCGGATAAGCGGCCGGGCGCAGGCGGGAAAGAAACAAATGCGGTCAGGAAGCGCCTGACGGAAACATTTTCGGAAATGATCGAGGACAGAAAGGAGGAATTTTATGTCAAGGTAAAGAATGGCACGATGGAGCCGAGCATTCCGATCGGGGCGGGGACGTATACCGAGAAGGAGTGGGATAAGATCTTAAAACGTTTCGACGCCGTGCAGGAAGCGTTGCGAGAGGCGGCGGGTCTGGAAACGGATGAGAAGAAAGGCAGATCAAAGGACAGTTCCAAAGACGAAGTGACGGACGAAGAGGCCGACGATGTCATGGACTACCTCGTATATCGTGTCAAAAACGATGTGAAGAAAGGGGAAAAGGATGACGAGGAGGAAGATGGCGCGGATCTGCTTTTGGCGCAGTATGTGACGTGTACATATCCGGCGGACGATCCCGAGAAGGAAGATGATGTGTATATGATCATTTATGATTCGCAGGGCATCCGCTGCCTGAACAAAACGACCGGGCAGTATGAGTGGTCGATCAAATTCTCGGATGAGAGTCAGTGGGGAAGTGTGAAAACCATGATGAGTGAGCTCGCCGCCAGTGATGATCTGTCGACTGCCTGTCAGGAAACATTTTGGCGGGAGTATCTGGAAGGTGTGCCGGCCGGTGTGGGGCAGGTAGAGGGCGAGGGTGCGTAAATTTTCCCTTTCCTGATGTCGTCAGATCCAATCAGTTCTGTTCTACGCTGTCAACGATCCAACGCCAGCCCGATCAGTCGATCTGACTGGTCGGCCATGAATAAAGGAATGTTTAGGACTTCGTCATCCATTTTCAGATTTTCCAGGGAAAATCGGATACGGAGTTTGATCTGATCGGGGAACAGATCCTTAAATTTTTTCAGGCTCTTGCTGGTGGTATTGGTCTCGGATTTGACTTCTACAGGGAACAGATCATTCTCCCGCTGAATAAGGAAATCGACCTCATAGGGCGGATTATTCTGGCTCCAGTACCGGGGGACTACCTCAAACTGTGTTAGAAGGGTCTGCAGTACGAAATTTTCAGTCAAAGCGCCCTTAAATTCAGTAAACAGGCGGTTGCCTTCCCCGAAGGCGGTTGGAGCCAGATGTGCCAGACGGCGGAGCAGGCCTACATCTACGAGATAGATCTTAAATGCGGATAGATCATCGTAGGCAGACACCGGCAGGCGGGGAGCAGTACTTCGGTAAATTTTGTGGACGAGTCTGGCATCCACCAGCCATTGCAGGGCGTCCTCGTATTCACGAGCCCTTGCGCCATTTTTGACGACCTTGTAGAGAAACTTTTTATTTTCCCTTGCCAGTTGGGACGGTATGGATTTCCAGATCATGGAGATTTTCGGAAATTCATGGATATTGGGATGTTTGGCAAAGTCCTGCTCATAGGCACCGATAATCCCGGACATGGCTTCCTGCATAGCTGGAACATCGCGTGCCTCTGTCCACATCAGCACAGGTTCCGGCATACCACCGGTGACATAGTACATCTTCAGCTTGTCATAAAGTGGATTGAAGAACGCATCGGGAATCGGTTCAATGGTATCCACCTGTTCCAAGTATCTGGCAAGGGTTTTATCGCCGTTGGCCAGCAGAAATTCCGTGAAAGTCATGGGATCTATCTGCATGAAGTTGACTTTTCCTACCGGGAAGGAAGATGGTCTCGCCAACGCGATTCCCAGCAGAGAGCCGGCACAGGTGATATGATATTGCGGGGCGTTTTCGCAGAAATATTTCATGGAGTTGATAACCTTGGGGCACTCCTGCACTTCGTCGAAAATGATAAGGGTCTTTTCCGGCACGATTTTCTGACCGCTAGCCAGCATCAGATTTTGCAGGATCCGGTCCACATTTTTTGTCGTTTCAAAAAATTGTTTGTATTCTTCATTTTCATCAAAGTTAAAATAGGCTGTATTTTCATAACAGCGCCTGCCGAATTCTTTGAGAAGCCAGGTCTTGCCAACTTGACGTACGCCTTTTAAGATCAGTGGTTTCCGGTAGGGCGAGGCCTTCCAATCTAAGAGTTTGTTTAAAATTAATCGTTCCATAGATAAATTCCCTCACGTTTTTATTTGGTTTTTTGTGTTTTGACATCACATTTTTATTATAATCTAAGAGAAGGGGGATTGCAACCTGCATGATAAAAAAGAAAGATTTTATTCAAATGCCGAAATGAACGGATATCAATTAGAAAAAATTAATATTTTCATAGGAATTTATTCAGAAAATCTTCAAATACTATAAGTTGCTATAAGATATACTTTTTAACAGAGGAATATCTTTCAGAATACGTAGGAGTTTGGAGGTTTTTTATGGGAAATGTACTGGTCATAAAAAGAGAAGCGCGGAGAAGGCGGCAGATACGGATTTATATTGTCAAATGGGCAACGATCTTGGCGATCCTGCTCATCGGTTTGCTCATTGTCGGAAAAATGTACCATACACAGAAGAATGAGACCGTTCTGACCGAAGGCCGGACGATGGAAGCACTGGATGACATCATTCCGGGGACGATCCCTTCCTATTTCCAATTCGATGAACGCTGGCGGTATAAAATTTACGGGGACGGCACGATGGAATTTAACGGATGCGGGCCGACCTGTCTGTCGATGGTTCTGTGCGGGCTCTCCGGTGAGACGAAATATGATCCGCTCACGGTGGCGCGGCTGGCCGATGACTGGGGTTACTACGCGGACGGAGCCGGTTCTTCCTGGACGCTCATGTCAGAGGGCGCACGTAAACTGGGACTGGACGCGCAGGAGGTCACGTTTAACGAGAAGAACATCCGGAATGAGCTGCGGCAGGGGAAGCCGATTATCTGCGTGGTGGGGCCCGGTGATTTTACGACGACAGGGCATTATATCGTACTGTGCGGCATGGATGATGAGGGGATGGTGACGATCCATGACCCGAACAGCCGGGAGCGGAGTGAGAGGACATGGGAACTGGAGCAATTGATGGCGCAGATAAAAAATCTGTGGTCGTATCAGCTCATGGAATCATAATGTCAAAGCGGATCACGTCGTCCCCGCTCGACGCGCTTATCGTGCCGCCGTGGAGTTCGACGATCTCCTTCGCGATCGCCAGTCCGAGTCCGGCGCCGCCATTTTTCGAGCTTCTCGATGTATCCAGGCGGTAAAACTGTTCAAAGATACGCGATAGTTTTTCGGGAGGAATGGTATTTCCGCTGTTGGTAAAAGAGATCGACGTCTGCCCGTCTTTCTGGCTGACGGCGATTTCGATCGTGCTGTTTTCAAAACTATAGAAAACGGCGTTTCGCAGGAGATTATCAAATACGCGCTGCATCCGGTCGGCATCGCAGCGGAGCATCGTGTCCGCGGGCGCCTGAAGGGCGCACTGTAACTGCTTTTCCTCAAACATTGGCTGAAATTCAAAGATCAGTTGTTCCAACAGCCGGGTCAGGTTGATTTCGCTGTACTGGAGGGTAAAATGAGAGAGGTTAAATCTCGTGATCTCAAAAAATTCGTTGATAAGATCTTCCAGCCGTTCTGCCTTTCCTAAAGAGATCGTTACATATTTCTGCCGCAGTTCCTCCGAGATCTGCCGCTCGTCACGGAGCAATGTGAGATAGCCGATCACCGAGGTGAGCGGCGTTTTCAGGTCGTGGGCCAGATAGACGACGAGGTCGTTTTTCCGCTGTTCTGCTTCTTTTGTCAGATTGGCGTTCAAAAGTGCCGTTTCCCGCACGCGATTTAATTCGTCCTGAATGCTTTTTAAGGCGTCAGAGAGGATGATCTGTTCCTCGGTCGGGCGGACCAGCTTTTCCGCGGCGGCGATCACCTCATCGAGATAATGAAGCGGGCGCCCCATAAAATAGTAGGTGATCAGGGCCCATCCCCCAAATAGTATGATAACTAAAAACAATAGGATATATTCTTTTACGAAATGTAATACAATATAGAGCGGATCCGTCGGATCCCACAGAAAACCGCGCAGGAACGAGTGGGACAGCAAAACGAACAGTACGGTTCCGATCACGAATGCCGCCAGTGATAATATGTATTGTGCCAGAATGCGCCGTGTGATCCTGCTTTTATAATTATTCAATGGTATAGCCAACCCCCCATACGGTTTTTATAAATTTGGGTTTGCGCGCGGGTTCTTTCAGCTTTTCGCGAAGTCTGCCGATGTGCGCCATCACGGTATTGTTATTGTCGAGAAATTTTTCTTCCCATACGTGTTCAAATAATTGTTCGGACGGAATGACTTTTCCCCTGTTTTCACATAGATACCATAAGATGGAAAACTCAATCGGAGTCAGGCTGATTTCCTCTCCGAACAGCGTACATTTGTGGGTATCCCTGTTAATGGTGAGGCCCCGGATGTCATATTCGGCGTTGCCATATTTGGCATTGCCATATTCGGTGTCGCCATATTTGGCATCGCCGGCCGCGTCGGCGGCGTGGTTGTAGCGGGTATAGCGCCGCAGCTGTGTTTTTACCCGGGCCGTAACTTCCAGTGGATTGAACGGTTTGGTAATATAATCGTCCGCTCCGAGCGTCAGCCCCATGATCTTGTCCCCGTCTTCCACTTTGGCGGTGAGCATAATGATCGGGTAGAAGTATTTTTCGCGGATCTTCTGGCAGAGATGAAAGCCGTCAAGATCCGGAAGCATAACGTCTAAAATAGCGAGATCGATCCGGGTGGTGTTGATACATGACAGGGCGTCGGTGCCATTGTAAAATTTGAACACGCGGTAGCCGTCATTTTTCAGATACACTTCGAGCAGGTCGGCGATCTCCTGTTCGTCATCAACGACAAGTATATTTTGATCCATAGCAATCGTATTTCTCCTTATCTTCCTGAAATCCCATTATACTCTAAGTACAAAAATTTTACAAGTTTTAGGGAAGTTTTGTGAAAACTACTTGACCTGTCGTAGTAATTGTGCTATATTATTACTACGACAGAAGTACTACGACTGACGTAATACGTCGAAAACCCTGTTTTTTCTGGGAAAGGAGGAAAATGTATGATAAGCAGTGACGTAATACGCGGATATAATGACACCATTATCCTGTATCTGTTGCGAAATGCGCCTTCTTATGGTTATGAGATCTCGAAAGAGATCCGGCAGATTTCAGAAGAAAAGTATATCATAAAAGAAACGACGCTATACTCCGCTTTTTCAAGAATGGAGAAGAACGGTTACATCGAATCGTTTTATGGAGATGAGACGGGCGGGAAGAGGAGGACCTATTACAGGATCACTGACGCCGGTGAGGAGTATTACCGGCAAAAGTGTGAGGAATGGGACGTAACAAAGGATGTCATTGACCGATTTGTAGTGTGAAGGAGGGAAATTTGATGGAAGCGATTAGAGAGTATCTGCATAACCTGTTTATGAGTCTGCCGGAAACACCGGAAGTACTGCGGGCGAAGGCGGCGCTTTTGGAAATGATGGAGGATAAGTACGATGAACTGGTTTCCCAGGGGAAATCGGAGAAAGAAGCGGTAGGGACCGTTATTTCCGAATTTGGAAATTTGGAAGAACTGGCGGAGGAGCTGGGGATCGAGGACTTTCTGAGAAAGGGGGAAGAGCAGGAAGGGCGTTCCGCTGCTGGAGGGAGCGGAGCGGCCAGAAACCGCGGGAACAGGCCAAGATATCAGGCTCCGCCGAAACAGCAGTACGAGTGGACGTTCAGCGAGGCGAAGGATTATCTGAAATATGCCTGGAAACACGCGCTCTGTGTCGCGCTTGGCGTGGCCCTGTGCATCTGGTCGCCCTATGTGAGCAGCGTCATGGACGGAGCAGCGGCAGAGAACTATGTGTCAGCAGGTGTGGCCGACGCGTGCGGCAGCAGCATCCTGTTCTTTTTCGTGGCGATCGCGGTCGTTCTGTTCTGTACGGCGTCGCATCTGCGGAAACCTTACGGAAATGTGGCGAAGTACGGGATCTCACTGGATGAAAAAGCACAGAACCTTGTGGAACAGAAAAGAGAGAAGGATGAGCAGAGAAGATTCTGGCTGCGCGTAACGGGGATCGTTCTCTGTATCGTGAGTGTAGTGCCATCCAGCGTAAACCGTTTCAGCAATCTGTTCCTGCGGGAGATCATGGACGCCAGCGTCCTGATGATCGTGGGAACCGGCGTGTGCCTGATCGTTTTGTCGGCTAGTGTGGGAAATCGTTATACGGAGCTTATGAAAGCGGTAAAAAACAGCGGCGGGGAGAAACAGGCATGGATGAGCGGCCGCGGGAGCGGGCGGAGCAGGATGTGGCTGCCGATGGCCGTTATCATTATCGTCGTGTGTGCCATTTTAACGGGAATAAGCCTGTTGATAGGGTTTCTCATTCCTGTTTCCGGAGACGGTGACAATGCGAATGTGGAAGAACGGTATGAGGCGATAAACGTGGACGAGGTCATGATCGATCTGGATCTGTGCGACCTTCATATCGAACGGGCGGCAGTGGATCAGATTGAATTTTCTTATGCTGGCGGGGATAAGCGCGATATTCCGCAGGTGAAGCTGGCGGATGGGATACTTGAGGTCAGTGAGCCGAGAAATGGCGGGTTTGGCGTCCATTTTCATCTGTTTGGATGGGGGCGCGGGGCGTACAAACGATCCGTGACGATACGCATTCCGGAGGAACGGTGTGTGGACCTGAATGGAGAAAACCTGCGCTTTTCCGTGGATGTCAATGCCGGAAATGTGAGGATGAACGGGCTTTATTCCAACAGTCTGGCGCTGGACGTGGACGCGGGGAATGTGGTAATGAATGGGCTTTATTCCGACAGTCTGGCGCTGGACGTCAATGCCGGGAATGTGGAAGGGGATGACTGTAGGTTTGGCGCCAAGAGTGAAATCGACGTGGACGCGGGGAATGTTGAATTCAGGAAGAGTTCGTTTGACGGCCTGAAGGCAGATGTGAACGCCGGAAACTTTTCCCACCTGCAGTCAAAGATTCCGCTTGACCGCTATGATATGGATCTCGACGTAGATCTGGGTGAGGTAGAAGTGAACGATAAAAAGCAGGGAAGTTCCTATCAGGTACAGGCGCAGCCCCGGCCATTGACGCAGGAAGAAGAGGAGACACTCTCGGTGCCGGAGAAGTGCACGATGACGGTAGAGGTTGACCTGGGTAATATTGAAATTTCTGACAAATAGCGTTTCATGATCTGACGAATGGAGGTAACGATGAAAAAAAATAGTAATGTCTTTTGGGGTGTAATACTTTTGTTGGCAGGTGTTTATATTATCATCCACCGCCTTGGTTTTCTGCCGGATGTCAATATCGTCAGGCTGGCTGTGGCGGTCGTGTGTGCGGTCGTATTCGTGCGCTCGCTCGTACGGATTGAGTTTGGCGGCATGCTGTTTTCTCTGGCCATCCTCGCCATCCTTTTCAGCCGCGAATGGAACCTCACGGTGATCACGCCCTGGCCGGTGCTGGTGGCGGCGCTGTTGGGTACGATCGGGCTCGACATGATATTCGGAAGCCAGGCCAGGAAATTCCGCCGGGGAAAGCGGGACGCGGTACTGGATGGCAGCGGTGAATTTATAAGCGGGGATGAGATCGTCGTGCGCTGCCTGTTTAACGGTACGAAAAAGAGCATTTCTTCCGATGATTTTACGAAAGCGAAGTTGTTCTGCAAGTTCGGGGGAATGGAAGTCAGCTTTGATGACGCGGTCATCCAGCATGGAACGGCATATGTAGAGCTGGATGTGAATTTTGGCGGCGTGGAGCTTTATGTGCCGCAGTCCTGGCAGATTGACAATCACATGGACTGCATGTTTGGCAGCGTGGATGAGCACCGGCGCAGCAGGGATGCCGGAGAGGGACCGACGCTCGTCCTCAATGGAAATGTGCGGTTTGGCGGGGTGGATATTTACCGGATTTGATCTCAAAACCTTGCTATATTCCTTTTTACGTGCTATAATGGTACTCAAATTTGCAAATCAGGAGGAATGGTAAGGTGAAAAAATTAGTAGCGATGGGACTTGTCGTCATTCTGTCAGCAATGCTGGCCTGCGGATGCGGGGAGTCTGCCAAAGAGGCAAAAGTGATCGATGTGGAACTCACACAGGAGGAGTATGCGTTCGGCGTGGACAAAGACCAGGACGACCTGCTCCAGAAAGCGAATGAATTTATTAAGGAAATTAAAGGAAATGGTAAATTCGATGAAATCTGCAACAAATATTTTGGCGACGGGGAACCGACAGCGGTTGCGTCCGCCGCGCTTGACTCGACGAAAGACCAGCTTGTAGTCGCAACGAACGCTTCGTTTGAGCCATTTGAATATATGATCGGTGACAGCTATTACGGCATTGATATGGAGATCGCCGCTTTGCTGGCGGAAAGGCTGGGAAAAGAACTGGTGATTCAGAACATGGATTTTGACGCCGTCTGCCTTTCGGTTGGCCAGCACAAGAGCGATATCGCGATGGCCGGACTTACGGTGAAGGAAGACCGGAAAGAGTACGTGAATTTTTCAGAATCTTATTACAATGCTTCCCAGAGCCTGATCGTAAAAGCGGACAATACAGAGTTTGATTCGTGCGAAGATGCGGCCGGCGTCGAGGAAATACTGAAGAAAAAGGATGAGAGTGTGAAGGTCGGCGTCCAGAACGGAACGACCGGGCAGCGTTACTGCGAGGGTGATGAAGAATGGGAATTTGAAGGATTTGCTGTGACGACGACCGGATATAAAAACGGCTCACTCGCTGTCCAGGATCTTTTGAATGGAAACATTGACTATGTGATCATTGATTCCGCTCCGGCAAAATGTATCACGGAAGCGATCAATAAGATGCAGTAACCGGTGACGGAGAGAGGGTCAAAAAGAAGGTCATATGGATAATTTTGGTGCAAAAGTCGATCAGTTTATTAAGGTGTTTATTGATCAGAACGGCTACCAGCGCGTGGTGGAAGGCTTGAAAAATACGCTGCTGATCGCGGTTGTCGGCCTGATCATCGGAATCCTGATCGGTACGCTGATCGCCACGGTCAGAGTCATTCCCAAATACAAACGGCTGCCCCGGATACTCAACGGAATCTGTTCGTTTTATGTCGGCCTGTTCCGGGGAACGCCGATGGTCGTACAGCTTTTGGTCTGCTATTACGTACTTCTCCCCATTCTGGGAGTGAAGCTGACGGGGGTCCAGGTTTCTGTACTCGTTTTCGGTATGAACAGCGGGGCTTACATTTCGGAGATCATGCGCAGCGGGATCCAGTCCGTCGATCAGGGACAGATGGAGGCCGGCCGGGCCGTCGGCCTGAGCTTTGCCACGACGATGGTGAAGATTGTGATTCCGCAGGCGGTGAAAAATATTCTGCCTACTTTGGGAAATGAATTCATTACTCTCATAAAGGAAACGTCGGTCGTTAGTTTTGTAGGGGCGGCGGATCTTTATGTGGCGTTTAATTACATTGGCAGCAACAGTTATGAATTTATGGTTCCTTATCTGGTCATGGCCGTTATTTACATTGTGATCGTAATGCTCATCAGCCTTGCGGTGAAACTCATGGAAAGGAGCCTGCGGAAAAGTGATAGACGTAATTGATCTGGAAAAACATTTTGGAGACAATCAGGTGTTAAAGGGGATCAACGTGACGATCAACAAAGGCGACATTGTCGTGGTCGTGGGGCCGTCCGGATCCGGTAAGAGCACGTTTCTCCGCTGTCTGAACTGCATGGAAGATCCCACGGGCGGGCAGATTATTTTTAACGGGGTTGATATCGCCGATGTGAACGTGGACATTAACATCCACCGCCGCCACATGGGGATGGTGTTCCAGCACTTTAATCTCTTCCATAATAAAACCGTTCTGCAGAATATTATGCTGGCGCCTGTTTACATCCGCTGCCAGGAACTGCGGAGGAGTAAGTGGAGAAAACGCTTTGGGTTTGGCAAGGTGCAAGCTCGCGAAGGGCAAGGACAGGCGTCCGTGGACACGAGTAAGGCACAGATTGTGAAAGAGGCGAGGGAGCAGGCGATGTCGCTCCTGCGCCGCATCGGCATGGAAGATAAGGCGGATGTTTACCCGTCCACGCTGTCAGGCGGCCAGAAGCAGCGCGTGGCCATTGTGCGCTCGCTGGCGATGAACCCCGATGTGATCCTGTTTGACGAGCCGACGAGCGCGCTCGATCCGGAGATGGTCGGGGAGGTGCTCGATCTGATGAAATCGCTCGCCGAAGAGGGGATGACGATGATCATTGTCACGCACGAGATGGGATTTGCCAGGGAGGTGGCGAATAAAGTGCTGTTTATTGACGAGGGTATGATTTTGGAGGAAGAGCCGCCGGAGGAGTTTTTTGGCAATCCGAAGAATCCGCGGTTGAGGGAGTTTTTGTCTAAGGTATTGGTGTAGAATGGAAGCAGGGGCGCCTCGCAGATAGGGGCGCTCTTTTATTTAGAGGAATTCAGGGTTGTTAGTTTTTTTGTTTTTTATGCTAGAAATCTTTTAGGAAATACGTGAATATCAGCGCGATTTTCCTTGAACTTTAGTTTTTTGGATGCCCTCTAGTTTCTTACGAAAGAGGGTGATGCCCTATGAGTATAATGGAAGTTCTTACATTATTGCTTGTGTTATTTGCGGCACTGTCTTACATAGACAATCACAAAAAGAAATAGCATCCCTACCAGCCTAAAGTGAGGATGCTATTCTTTATAGTTTTAATTACTGAGGGCAATCGGAGATTCAATTCCGATCACTTCTAAGTAGATTATACACCAGAGCTGCTTGCTTTGCAAGTAGCTCTTCAATTTAAAAGTAAAAGTTTGAGTGCTGTTAGAATGACACTACCTTTCACTTCGTCATCCAATATCCAGCGATCTCGCCTTCCCATAAACCTTCTTTTTATTCTCGATCTTATACGCCCGGATATAAATGGTACTCTCGCTGTACTTCTCCGGAATGAAGCAGGAAGTACTTCCTGAACCTTTTAAATCCTTGATAGTGCTGTAAGAGGTGTAGACCTGATAGCCGCTTGCCTCGCTTGAAGCATTCCACGACAGCTGGTACTTGTCAATGATCTTTTTGATCCTCGCGCCGGTTACGACGTTTGGAATCGTGCCGCGGCTCACAAATTTGCCCTGCGCGTCTTCCGCGGCTTCTTTGGCGTATGTATTTTTCCAGCCGTGGATCGTGACGCCGGTGGGCAGGTTTTTCAGGTTTGTTGTCATGATGGTGGACGGGAAGGTCAGTTTGGCCAATTTATCGCATCCCGTAAAATTCATGCTGATATAGTTTAACTCTCCCTGATTGACCGAGATGGATTTCAGCTTTTTACAATCCCTGAAATAGAAGGTGCTGAACCGGCTCCGTTTTACATTTTTCGTGATCGTCAGTGAAGTCAGTTCGTGGGCGTCGTCAAACGCGTCGCCGGCGATATACTGGGTGGATGTCGGAATCTTATAGCTGCCCTTCTTTTTAGTCGGGTAAAATATCAGGGTCTCTTCGTCGGAATCAAACACGACGCCTGCTTTAGACGAGAACCATTTGTTTTTAGAGGAAACTTTAATTGCTTTGCATTTCAGGTCTTCTTTTACCTTCTTCAAATAGTTGATATTTTTTACGCCCGCCGGTATCCGGTACGATCTTTTTGACATCGGGAAACAGACGATCTGTTTGCCTTTGCTGTCATACAAAACGCCGCCGGTGGAGGAAAAATATTTACTCTTTGACGAGACGGAAATCGAGGACAGGCGGTTATACCGCATGCGGTCTCCGATGGTTTTACAAGTCTGGGGCAGACGAAAGGCTCCTGTTTTTCCGGACGGGAAAAAGATGACGTAAACGCCGTCCGACGAGTACATGACGCCGTCCTGGGAATAGAAGTTTGGATTGCCTTTGGCTACGACGATCCGTTCCAGGTGTTTCAGGTTCAGGGCATCACCGGAGTAATAGACAAACGTTTTGAGCGACGCCGGGAAATGAATGGACTTTAAATTGTCGCAGCCCTGAAACTGGTTCATGCGCATCCAGGTTACGCCTTCGGGTATCGTGATGCTCGAGAAGTGTCCGCCGGTCAGTGCGTTGGAAGCAATACGGACGACGCCTTTTGGTATGTCAAGGTCGCCGCTCATGTTGATCGGCGCCTGAATGAGCGTTTCTCCCTTTTCATTGAGAAGCATCCCGTTCCGGCTGGAATAGTTGGGATTGGAAGAGTCAACGATAAATTTGCTGGCTGCTCCGTTAAACGCGTTATAGCCGATATCCCTCGTCCCTTTCATGATCGTAACCGTGCCGAGTTCCAGACAGTTGAGGAAAGCGGCGGAGCCGATCGAATCCAGTTTGTTGGAGTAGGAAAAGGTTTTCAGGTGGATGCAGTTTCGAAACGCGTTTCCCTCGATTTCTTCGATGTGTCCGGTGTTTTCCACCGTTTTTAATTCCGTACAGTTATTGAACAGGCTGTACTCCACCGCGTCCATTTTGGAAGACAGGCGGGCTTTTTTCAGGTTGATACAGTTGGCAAAGCAGGAAGATCCCACTTTCGACACGGAGTCCGGGAGTGAAATGCTTCGCAGACTCTGGCAGTTATAGAACGCCTTGGAACTGATGGAACTGACCGAAGATGGGATCGTGATGTCGGTCAGGCTGCTGCACCCGGAAAAGGCTTCACTCGGAATGGAAGTGAGATAGCGGGACAGCCGGACCCGTTTCAGCAGCGAACAGTTCTTAAAGGTCCGGTCATCCATCACGGTGACGGAGTCAGGAATTGTTACGCTGGTCAATTTGGTACAGTCCATGAAAGCGGAATGCGCGATCTTTTTTACCGAAGAAGGCACGGTGAAAGATCCCGTTTTTTCCGAGGGACATTTGATGAGCAGGGTTCCGTCCTTGCTGTAAAGTGCGCCATTGATCGATTTGAAATAGGGATTTCCGGCGGTCGTAAATCTTGTTGTCTTTACGCCGTAAAAGGTGTATGGGCCGATGGCGGATACATTACTGCGGATCGGAACGACCGGACTGCCCGAATAATCGTACAATTCGCCGAAACGATCGACACGGTATACGCTTTTTGCCGCGTCTGCGCTGGCTGTGTTAAACAACAGGCAGGTGAGCAGAAAAAGCAGGAATAGTGGTGCGTATTTTTTGGTTTTCATATTCTACCTCATTTCTGCGTGGAATTTTAAGTCCATCGCTTTTTGTTATGGGTTTGAGACAGGTTTTTGATTTCAAACGTCCCATCTCTGTAGTTTACCTGCTCTCGTGACTTCTTTAATAGTCACAAGGCAATTATAACAGAGATGTGGACAAAATGCAAGTAACTGTATAAAAAAGTCAGAGAAAGAAATTGCCTGAAAAAATGTTCTTGTCAAAATAACGGTAAAACCTTATAATATGGGTTAAACTGAAAAGGGAGGGCTGATCATGCCATTTTCATCAAACGATTTAGAAGAACTGGATCAGGAACTAAAAGAACTCGCCGATGAGAAATACCGCAAATTCCACAGCGGCCTGATTCCGAATGTCGATACGGTCTTTTACGGCGTGAGGGTCCCGTTGCTGCGAAAGATCGCGAAACGCCTCACCAAAGAGGACTGGCGGGGATTCGTGGAATTGACGAAGAACGCGGACATCTATGAATGGAAGATGCTCTGTGGCATGGTAATCGGACTTGCGAAGTGTGATTTTGAGGAAAAACTTTCCTATGTAGAACAATTTCTCCCGGGTATTGATAACTGGGCCGTGTGCGACATCGTGTGCGGGGACATGAAAGATGTGAAGAAAAACAGGGAGCGGATGTTTACATTTATCAAGCCATATCTGTCTTCCCCTGGGGAATACGAGGTGCGGTTCGCGGTGGTGATCCTGATGCAGTACTTTCTGACGGAGGAATACATTGGCGAAGTTTTGTCGATTTACGACGGGATCCGGCACGAGGGCTATTATGTGAAAATGGCCGTGGCCTGGGGCATTTCCCTTTGTTTCATCCATTACCGGGACATGACGCTCGACTATCTTTTGTCTTGCAATTTGGATGATTTCACGTATAATAAGAGTATACAGAAAATGACGGAGTCATTTCGGGTGAGTGAGGAAGATAAGGAGATGCTCCGCGGGATGAAGCGCCGGAAAGGAGACAACAGGTGAAACTAGAGGTAAAAGACTTACATAAGAGTTTTGACGGGAAAGAGGTGCTCAAAGGCGTCCGTTTTTCCGTGGAGAGTGGAAGGGCGCTGGGACTGCTTGGCAGAAACGGCGCCGGAAAGACGACTTCGATCAGGATCATTATGGATATTTTCCATGCGGATGAGGGAGAGGTGCTGCTGGACGGCAAACCGTTTTCCCCCTCGAAAAACCAGGTGGGATATCTGCCGGAGGAGCGGGGGATGTATCCGAAGAAGACGGTTTTGGAGCAGATGGTCTATTTTGCCAAATTGCGGGGGTTTGATAAAAAGAGAGCGGTCGAGAATGCGAAAAAGTGGCTGAGGCGCCTGCAGGTCATTGAATACGAGAAGCGTAAGATGGATACGCTGTCGAAAGGTAACCAGCAGAAGGTACAGCTGGCGGCGACGCTCGTCTGCGATCCGGATATTGTCGTGCTGGACGAGCCGTTTTCCGGGCTGGATCCGGTGAATTCCCAAATCTTAAAAGATGTGATCCAGGAATTGATTGCGGTGGGAAAGATCGTTATTTTTTCCAGCCATCAGATGAGTTATGTAGAAGAATTCTGCGAGGATATCGCGATCATTGATCACGGCGAAGTCGTTCTTTCGGGAAGCCTGGATGCGATCAAGGAAGAATACGGCAGCGGCCGCAAGATCCTGTCGGCGCAGAATGCCTCACTGGATGAACTGCAGCAGCGCTGTGAGGATAAATTAAGCGATGTACTGGTCATAGAGGGAAGGAACAAGCACAGTTTGATCTTCCGCCTGAAGGACGGTGTGGAACAGTGGGACGCGCTGAACCGGATGAGGGAAGAGGGAATTGATATTGATACGTATGGCTGTTATGAACCATCGCTCAATGACATTTTTGTCGCCTGTGTGGGAGACGAAAATAGTGATGAGGACAGTACAGATGAGGAGGGGGGAGAGTAAGATGAAAAAGTTACGGCATGTATATAGTTTTGAACTGGGTAATTATTTTAAAAGCAAATCTTATATGATTTCCACGATACTGATCTGCGTGCTCGCGGTCATTGCGATCAGTATGCCGGCCATTATTTCGGCGGTCAAAGGCGATGATCCCGGTGAAGGGGACGGCCCGGATCAGGCGGACAGCGTGTTTGGCGAGTCGATCGCGCTCTATGATCCGGAAGGGATCCTCAGCGATGATATGGTGCTTTCGTTTGGTAAGACGGAGATCCAGCGGAAGGACAGCGAGGAACAGGTGAAGGAATCTGTCGGCGCGGAAGATGTGTCGGCAGGGTTTGTCGTCCGCTCATCGAGTGAGTTTGATTACTACGTGTTTAACCGTTCCATGTTTGATGAGGCGGAGGAGATGTTCCGTACTCTGATGAGCACGGCTTCGACGATGAAATTTTGTACCGAACATAATGTGGATTTCGAGGAAATAGAAAAACTGAATGCCGATAAGATCGTGTGCAACGAGAATATACTGGGCAAAGATTCCGAGGACAATTACTGGTATAGTTATGCGCTCGTGATCCTCGTATTTATGGTGATCGTCATGTACGGCATGATGATTGCGACGAGTGTGGCGAATGAGAAGAGTAACCGCACGGTGGAGATCCTTGTGACAAGCACTTCTTCCTCGAGCCTTTTGTTTGGCAAGGTGTTTGCCGGGGCGACGGCAATCCTGTTCCAGCTGGGACTGATCTTTTCTAGCATCCTCGGTGCGTATCAGCTGAATAAGGAGAGTCTGGGAGGGATGCTCGACGTGGTATTTGACATTCCGGCAAATGTGCTGGTGACGTTTGCGGTGTTCGGTCTCGGCGGTTTTCTGATCTATGCTTTTATGTACGGCGCGCTCGGCGGCCTCGTCTCGAAAATCGAAGATCTGAACAAGAGCGCGGGAACAGCGCAGATGTTCGTAATGATCGTTTATTTTCTCGTACTGTTCCAGATGCAGGAGCCGGACGGCATACTGATGAAAGTGCTGTCTTATCTTCCGATAAGTTCCTATAGTGCCATGTTTATCCGCATCGCGATGGGAAAAGTGGAGACATGGGAGATCATTGTTTCTGCGGTGATCCTGTACGCGTCCGTTGTGGCGATGGGATTTGTGGCGGCGAAAATGTTCCGCAACTCCACGCTCCGCTACGGAAATCCGATCCAGTTGACGAAGGCGCTCAAAGGACTGCGGACGAAAGAAAATAATTCGTAATGGATAGAAAATGGTACTTGTTTTTTGTGAAAAAGTTGTTATGATAAATATAGGAAATAAAATAGCGAAAGCCGAAAGACGGCTTTGCGGAAATGAGGGTAAACATGTTTGGTAAGTTAATCAGTATCTTAAAAGAGAATCCGAAGAAAATTGTATTTACAGAGGGCAGCGATCCCCGTATTCTCGAGGCATCCTCCCGTCTTCTCGCGAGTACGTTCCTCTCTCCGATCCTGGTCGGGAATCCGGAGGAGATCGCAGTGGCGGCAGAGGATAGCGGTTTCAATATCCGCGGCGCCGAGATCATTGATCCACTGCAATACGACGAGTTTGACGAGATGGTGGATTGTTTTTGTGAAATCCGTAAAAATAAGGGAATGACACAGGAGAAGGCGCGGGAGTTGTTGTCCCAGGCCAACTATTTTGGTACGATGCTTGTAAAAATGGGAAAAGCGGACGCCCTTCTCGGCGGCGCAACATATTCCACCGCGGATACCGTGCGCCCGGCATTGCAGATCATCAAGACAAAACCGGAAAATTCAATCGTGTCTTCCTGCTTTATTCTGGTGCGCGCATCGGCTACCGGAGAAAATGCGGTGCTGGCGATGGGCGACTGCGCCATCAATATCAAGCCGACGGAGGACGAACTGGTAGAGATCGCGCTTGAATTGGCGGACTGCGCGAGGATTTTCGGCGTGGATCCGAAGCTTGCTTTTCTCAGCTATTCGACGCATGGTTCCGGTGCAGGAGAAGATGTGGATAAAATGCGGAATGCGGCTGAGAAGACGAAACTGGCAGCGCCGGATCTTCCAATTGAGGGCGAGGTACAGTTCGATGCTGCCGTGTCTCCGCGTGTGGCGAGGACAAAATGTCCGGATTCTGAAGTGGCCGGTTATGCGAACACTTTTATTTTCCCGGATATCAATGCTGGAAATATCGGTTATAAGATTGCGCAGCGTCTCGGCGGATTTGAGGCTTATGGCCCAATCCTTCTCGGGCTGAATGCGCCGATCAACGATCTGTCGAGAGGGTGTAACGCCAGTGAGGTGTACTCGATGGCAATCGTGACGGCGGCGCTTGCGTAAGTCTAGTGGTCGTGCAGGGAGCGGGAGACTATTTTTTAGAATAATGAAGTGAGTTCAGATCAGGCGGTATGGCCTCCGGTTACAGGGGCTGTACCGTTTTTTTTGAGCGGGAAAGAAGAGAATTGGATGAAAGTTTAGCCGAAAAGATTGACAAAAGGGTAGTCTTGTTTTATAATATTATTCATGTTATATAACGTAAATAATTAAAAAGGAGGAAAGGCGATGCCCCCAAAAGCTAAAATTTCAAAAGATATGGTTGTTGTCGCTGCGTTTGAAGTCGCCCGCAAAACAGGTGGGGAACATATCAATGCAAGGACCGTATCAAAAAAGCTGAACTGTTCTACACAGCCCGTAATGTATCATTTTGCGACGATTGAAGAATTGAAAAAAACTGTTTATGAAAAAGCGGGTGAATACCATACGGAATATTTGATGAACATTCCGGACACACAGGAAAATATCATGCTTGGAATCGGATTGAACTATATCCGTTTCGCGGTGGAAGAACCTAATTTGTTCTGTTTTCTTTTTCAATCGGGGTTTGTTGTGGAAAATAGTCTGCTTGAAATGATAGAGTCCGAGGAGCTTACGCCTGTTATTTCCGTAATGAGGGAAGCAATGAATATGGGGCTGGAGCAGTCAAAAGAAGTTTTTGTAACACTTGCGCTGTTTGTTCATGGTTATGCCAGTCTCATTGCCAACAACTCATTAGAGTATGATGAAAGACTTGTGACGACACAATTGAAACGGGTATACGCAGGTGCGATATTAGCCATTGAAGGAGAAGTGAAATGAAGAAATTGTATGATAAGAGTGAACTGCTGTTTTCCATTTTATGGGTTGTCGTGTACTGCGTGATAAGCGCTTCAATAAGAGGCTCTTTCGGTGAGGGGAGTATCGTATTACTGATTGGGCTTGCGGCGATTGCAATAAGCATTTTTGTTTTTATAAAGAAGTTTCATCTCGAAAAAAAGTACGGATTGAGGAAATGGCACTCAAACGTAAAAGATTATTTGTATTTTGTCCCTGTACTGATTTTAATGACCGGAAATCTTTGGGGCGGTATTGAAATTGCTCATAAGGGGATGGCACAGGTCTTTGTGGTTATCTCTATGCTGCTTGTTGGTTTTATCGAGGAATTGATATTCCGGGGATTTTTATTTCGAGCGCTTCTGCAAAAAGATCCGGTTCCTGTAGCAGTGACGATTTCCGCAGCGACATTTGGTATCGGGCATATTGTGAACCTTCTGACTGGACAGGGAAATTTAGAAACGGTGTTCCAGATCCTTTTTGCAATGGCGTGGGGTTTTTTATTTACCTTCTTATTTTATAAAACCGGAAGTATACTGGTGGGTGTCATCGTTCATGGGGGAGTTGATGTTTTTTCAATATTTGCGGCGCATGAGGGTGGTTCGGAATATGGATATGTGCTGGCAGTACTTATTGTTGCAATTGTCTACTGCGTTTATTTGAGTCGAAGGCCTGCGGCATTAAGGGAGGAAACAGAATGACCTCCCTGTATTGATCCACCCTCAATTATTTCTCCTCATTGGCAAATAAAACAAACCCACTCCCCGAGCGTTTCTTTTGCCAGGATCTTGAACCCATTTTCCCGCAGCGCATCCGCTACTTCATCTGCCCGTGTGTCGATGATACCCGATGAGATAAATAATCCCTCTTCTGCCAGATGAGGGCGGATGACGCCGGAGAGCGGTATGATCACGTCGGCAAGGATGTTTGCGGTTACGATGTCAAAGCCGTTTCCCAGCTGGCTGCTCAGAGCGGCCCCATTTACTCCCAAAGTGGGAGAAGGGGAGGTATAAGTATACGAATGGTCTGTATGGGAATCCGGATCGCCATCCGCCTCATTTTTTAGCAGATCACCGGTAAACAGGCGGAAACGGTCGTCGGGAATCTGGTTTATGTGCATGTTTTCCCTGGCAACTCCGACGGCTACGTCATCAATATCGGTGGCGACGGCAAAAGATGCTCCGAGTTTCAGGGCGGCGATCGCGAGGATGCCGCTTCCGCACCCGATATCTAATATCCGTTTTTTCTCACAGCCGTATTTCGAAAGTGCCTGAATGCACAGTTTTGTCGTTTCGTGTGTTCCGGTGCCAAACGCGATCCCGGGGTCAATGTCAACAACAATATCGTGTTCCGGCGAGTAGTCCGGTAGGGAACAGGTTTCCCATGTCGGCTTGATGATGACGCGCTCGGCCGCGCGGAATGGCTGGAAAAAGGTTTTCCAGTTATTGATCCAGTCTTTGTCCTCGGTTTCGGAAAGACTGACTGTGCCTTTTCCGATATTTGTATAGGATTTGATCTCCTGAAAAATGTGCTGGACCTCCAGCATGATCTGTTCCGGGTTACAGTGTTCCGGTTCCATATAAAAATGTACTTTGGCAGATCCATCGTTTTCTTCCGGGTCAGGAAGGATATCGACATACATCTGCTTTTTTTCTGCCTCGCTCAGCGGTACATGATCCTCGATCTCAATGCCCTCCACGCCGATTTCATCCAGCATATAACTCAGCAGGTCTACGGCGTCTGTATGTGTGTCCAGTGTAAATTTGATCCATTTCATATGATTCCTCATTTCTGTTTGATAGGTTTCGGAAAATACTTTGATTCTATAGTACTTCTCGGGAAGTTGATTGTCAAGAGAGTTGTGAACAGTGACAGCGTAAAGTTTGTGCTTGGGATCGGAGGACTTTGAGGGGCGTATTTTCGCTATTTGTCCCGATTACGGACGAAAAGCCCGAAAAATGATTGTTGCCGGTTGTCAAAAAATATGTTATTGTCACAAGTATAGATGATAGATATCTTGTTTGGATTTTGATAATTACAAAAACACAGAGTGTAATGCAGGCGAAAACTGTGATAATACTTGACAATTATAAATCAAATAGTATAATAGTGGTAAGGAGTAGGAAGTTGGGAAAGAAAAATATTGTGTGGAATGAGGATATCCACAGTTTGAAGTCAGTGGATGTGTTTCGGACGGATTTGCGGGAAGTATTCGGATTTCTGAAATTGCAGGGGAATAAAGCGGAGTTGATCCGGTATGTAGAGGAAAATGAGGCGTTCCGTAGTCTGTCGGAAGATGCGTTTGATGTGCTGAGCATTTATGCAGACAATGTAAAACTGAAGCTGCATAAGGAAGCTTACCGAGTAAAGGAGGGACTGGATATGTGTACAGCATTGAGGGAACTGGAGGAAGATGCGAGAAGGGAAGGACGAAAAGAGGGGAGGAAAGAGGGCCTTGCCACTGGAGTGAAAAAGGGCAGCTATCTAATGAATGAACTGAACCGCAGGCTGGTACAGGATGGAAGAACGGAGGATTTATTTCGCTCCATACAGGATGATAAGTATCAACGGAGACTGATGGAGGAGTATGGGATCTGCGATCTTTAAGTGGAAGAACCCTTTTTTGTGAAAGACTGAGGCGTGAACGGTACAATACATTAGCCATCGAAATGAAAGGAAAAGAAATGAGCAGTGATGAAAAATATATGCGGGAGGCTATCCGGCAGGCAAAGAAAGCATATGCGAAAAACGAAACGCCGATCGGCTGCGTGATCGTACGTGACGGCCTTGTTATCGCCCGGGGGTATAATAAACGAAATGAGAAGAAAAATACGCTGGCGCATGCTGAAATTATAGCGATCCATAAGGCAAGCCGCGTCGTTGGCGACTGGCGGTTGGAAGACTGTACGATGTATGTTACGCTGGAACCGTGCCCCATGTGCGCCGGAGCGATCGTGCAGGCGAGGATTCCCCGAGTCGTGATCGGGAGTATGAATGCAAAGGCGGGTTGTGCCGGATCCGTCGTCAATCTGCTCCAAATGGAGGGATTGAATCATAAGGTCGAGGTGCAGACCGGAGTACTGAGAGAGGAATGCAGTCAGATGATGAGCGGATTTTTCCGTGAACTCCGACTGAGAAAAAAGGACAGGCAGGGTGCCGGGGAGGACGAGTAGGATTACATGTGGGATAGTTTTGAAATGTTTCAGACCCACCGCTCCTTTTTGGTAAATCTGGACCATGTCATAGACTTTAGCACAAGGGATATCCACATGAGTGACGGGAAAACGATTCCCGTCAGCAGAAAACGATACAAAGAGTTCCAAGAGGCATATTTTCAATGGAAATTCGAAAATGCAAATGGATAGGGAAATGAATAGAGAAGAAGAGAATGCCATAGAGAAGATGCGATCACCGCTAGAAAAATTATTTTCTGCTTGATGTAAGCGCCTGTTTGTGCTATAATTTTTAGGTACATTTTTAGAAAAGGAGATTTTCGTAATGAATAGTAAGGTAAAAGGCTTTCTTCAGATATTACTCATACTTCTTGTGACCGCCGCAATGGGAGTGGTTGCGTATGTTGGTATCGGACAGGGCCATGCGTTGAGCGCGAAAAACATCCGTCTAGGTTTGGATCTTGCCGGTGGTGTCAGCGTTACGTATGAAGCGACGAAGGAGAATCCTACGGCACGGGAAATGGATGATACGGTTTATAAGATGCAGAAGCGTGTGGAAAATGAGAGCACGGAAGCATCCGTATATCAGGAGGGAAGTAACCGTGTAACGGTGGATGTTCCGGACGTGGACGATCCGCAGGCGGTACTGGACAAGCTCGGAAAAGCCGGGGCATTGGAATTTGTTATGTTAAGTGACTGTAAGATTGACGAAAACACAAAAGAAGTTACTTATGATAAGGATAAGGTTCTTTTGGACGGTTCCATGATCTCTGATGCGGAGGCGACGACGCAGCAGCAGAGTTCAGGGGCGAACGAAAATGTGGTCAAGATTACGTTTACGGGCAAAGGCGCGAAAAAGTTTGGAGAAGTGACATCAGAAAATGTTGGCGCGAATCTGACCATCATCTATGATGGGAAGGAAGTGTCTTCCCCGACGATCCAGACGGCGATCACGGACGGTGTCGCCATCGTTTCCGGAAGTTTTGAAAAATTCTCGGATGCAGAGGATATGGCAGCCACGCTCCGTATCGGTGCACTTCCGCTGGAGTTGAAAAATATCCGTTCCAATATCGTTGGAGCGAAACTGGGTATTACTTCATTGGAAACGAGTTTGATCGCGGGTGTGATCGGTCTGATCCTGGTTATCCTGTTTATGATCGTGATGTACCGCATTCCGGGTGTGGCAGCATCTTTGGCGCTGGTTCTTTATGTGGCGGCGACACTGCTTGCGCTGAATGGACTGAATGTGACGCTTACGCTGCCGGGTATTGCTGGTGTTATTCTGGCAATCGGTATGGCGGTGGACGCGAACTGTATCATCTTTACGAGGATCCGGGAAGAAATCGCGACGGGAAAAACCGTGCGCTCTTCGATCAAGATTGGATTTGAAAAAGCGTTGTCGGCGATCATCGACGGTAATGTGACGACGTTGATTGCGGCTGTTGTGCTCTATATAAAAGGTTCCGGTACGGTGATGGGATTTGCCCAGACACTGGCGATTGGTATTATCCTTTCCATGTTTACGGCGATCTTTATTACGAGATGGCTGTTATATGGATTTGTGTCCCTGGGATTGGATGATGCGAAATGGTTCGGAACGCAGAAGGAGAGAAAACCGATCAACTTTGTCGGCAATTTCAAAAAATACATTGTAATTTCGGGAATTTTATTTGCACTCTGTATCGGCGGTCTGATCTTTAATAAAGTACAGAGCGGACAGATATTGAATTATAGCCTTGATTTCATGGGCGGTTCTTCGACGTCGATCACCTTTGATGAAGGGGCGAATGGATTTGATGGCAATGGAAATGCAAGTAATGACTTTAAAAATGAAGTGACAGAGACCGTCAAGCAGTCTACAGGATTGACAGACGCCGAGATTTCGGATGTTGCTGGCGAGAGGACACTCATTGTCCGCACGACGGATCTGACAGAGGATCAGCAGAAACAGGTAGTGGCTGACCTCGGTACGAAATACAATGTGACGAAGGAAAATATCGAGATCGAGACGATTTCGGCTTCGGTAAGTAATGAGATGAAGAGCGATGCGGTCATTGCCGTTGTGATCGCGGCGATCTGTATGCTGATCTACATTTGGATCCGCTTTAAGAATCTTGCGTTTGGAGCAAGTTCTGTTATCGCCCTGATCCACGATGTCATCGTAGTATTGATGGTGTATGCGGTTGGAAGCGCGTTTATCTCAGTTGGCAGTACGTTTATCGCCTGTATGCTTACGATCGTCGGTTACTCGATCAACGCAACGATCGTCGTATTTGACCGTGTGCGTGAGAACCGGAAGACGGCAGGAAGCCGCGCAGATGTGGCGAATGTCGTAAATGACAGTATCACGCAGACGCTGAGCAGGAGTATCAATACGTCCATTACGACGCTGATCATGGTCGTTGTGCTCGCGGTACTCGGAGTGGATTCGGTTCGCCAGTTCGCGATTCCTCTCATTGCCGGTATCGTTTCCGGATGTTATTCTTCCGTATGTTTGGCAGGTACGATCTGGTTCTTCCTTAATAAGCTCAGTAAAAAAGCAAAAAAATAGTATTATGATTCATCGAATATAATTTCAGTAAGGTGCACATACTAAGTCAAAATGGTATGTGCACCTTTTTTGTCCAGTATCCGGGTAAGAAACAGGTGCCGCAAGGAAAGGTAGGAAAAGAGGGAAGTTATGGATAAAATAGTGGGAAGAAGGAGCGTCCAGTTTGAAATTCCGCCCTGTATCGTCGGCGCTGCGTCCGTGGCGGGCGAAAAGGAGGGAAACGGCGCGTTTGGCAAATATTTTGACATTGTGGAGACGGATCCTCTTTTTGGCGGGAACACATGGGAAGAGGCGGAGAGTAAGATGCAGCATATCGCGGCGGATATCGCGATCCGCAACGCGGGGCTCGAGCCGGAGGATATCCGTTACATCATCGCGGGCGATCTGCTCGGTCAGCTGATCGCCACCTCTTTTGGTATCATGAACTTTAATATACCGATGTTTGGCGTGTACGGTGCCTGTTCGACGATGGGCGAATCAATGGGGATTGGTTCGATGCTCGTCGAGGGTGGGTTCGCGGAATATGTCGTGGCGCTGACTTCCAGCCACTTTGCGAGTGCGGAAAAGCAGTTTCGCTTTCCATTAGCATATGGCAATCAAAGGCCGTACTCTTCGACATGGACGGTGACGGGGAGCGGCGCCGTCGTTTTGGGCAGAGGGAACGGGAACTGGAAACGGAAAGAGACGAGTTATGTGGAGATCAAAGGGATCACTACCGGGATCATTACGGATTACGGCATTAAGGACAGCATGAATATGGGGGCGTGTATGGCGCCGGCTGCCTGTGACTGTATCCTCAATAATTTTAAGGATTTTGGTATTCAGCCGGATTATTACGACAAGATCATCACCGGGGATCTGGGTACGATCGGGCAGCGGATTCTGAAAGATATGCTGTTGGGTTATGGGTATGACATTGACAAACAGCATATGGACTGCGGAACGGAGATCTATTATAACGAAGAGCAGGATACAAATGCCGGCGGGAGCGGCTGCGGGTGCAGCGCGATCACACTGACCGGATACATCCTGCACAAGATGCGCAAGCGCGACTGGCGCAGGGTGCTGTTTGTGCCGACGGGGGCGCTGCTCTCCACGGTCAGCTTTAACGAGGGAAATTCTGTACCGGGTATCGCACACGGTATTATGTTAGAGATAAAGAAGGATTAGATGAGAGGAGGGATCAAAGAAGATGGATTATCTGATCACATTTTTGATCGGCGGCGCGATCTGCGCGGTCGTGCAGATCATTATGGATAATACGAAACTTCTGCCGGGGCGCATTATGGTAATGCTCGTATGTACGGGCGCCGTACTGAGCGCCGTGCGGTTATACGAGCCGTTTGCCGAGTGGGCAAAGGCAGGGGCGACGGTGCCCCTGATCGGTTTCGGGCATCTGCTGTTTAAAGGAGTGAAAGAGGCAGTAGATAGCCAGGGGTTCATCGGAATTTTTTACGGTGGTTTGGAACAGGCCGCCGTTGGGATTTCCGGGGCGCTGATCATCAGTTTTCTGGCGGCGCTCGTATTCAAACCGAAAATGTCATGATAATATTATGCACGAATGCAGGATGAGGTATCGGCACGGCAGAGGACTGGCTGTGCCGGTATTTTGCGTTTTACAGTTTTGGTGGAAATCCATCCATTCGTTTCGACTAATCTGCTAATTTTCGCGGTAAGAGCTCGGCGATACGCCGGTAACGAGTTTGAATGCCTTGGAAAATGAAAGCGGATCCTCATACCCGACGGAGGAAGCGATCTGATTGATCGGGAGGGCGGTGGTTGTCAAAAGGTCTTTGGCTTTGTTCATCCGGTAATTGATCAGATATTCGCGCGGTGAGAGCTTTAGTTCTTTATTGAAGCAGTTTGTCAGGTGCGCCCGGCTGATGCCTACATAATTTGCGATATCGGAAACTTTGATATGCTGTCCGTAATGGTGTTCAATATAGTCCAGTGCGTATCTGACATAGGTGCTGCCGGGATAGGAAAGATCGGAATCGCCATGCTGCGTCGGATGCAGGTCCTGAGCAAGCTGTGCCAGGAAAGAATAGAGATATTCCGAGCGGCGCAGTTCACTGGCGAGATTTAACTGGCATGAGGTCAGGATTCCCTGGATTGCCGTTTCGTATGGTTTCGTGTCCGGCAGTACCGCAATCTGGCACTCTGGTGTAAAACCGGCGTAACGCACAAGGGTTTCCGCTTTCGGGCCGTTGAATCCGACCCAGATATAGGTCCAGGGGTCATCGGCATCCGCCTGATAGTAAGTCGTTTGGTTCGGGTAAATGAGGAAAATATTATTCTTTTCTAATTCGTACGTGCGATCCGGCGTGGAAAATGTCCCTTTGCCTTTCAGTACGATGTGCAGCAGAAATTCGGTGCGTGTGGCCGGACCGAATTCATGCGACGGAGGGCAGTCCTGTTTTCCGCAGTAGCAGAGATACAGTTCATGTGAGTTCTTTTCGACCGATTCCAGACAGCGGTAATGGTTAAAGTCCTGGTAAAATAATGTATGGCTCATACGGTTCCCTCCATTTCTATTCTGGTAGATAAAACCATGTTATTATTATAAAGAAAGAATATGGGAAATTCAAGGCATTTTCAAAGAATAGTTTACATTTTTACATGTGTTGTACTGAAAAAACCATTTCCTTTTCCGGTGCATTTTGATACAATGACCTTATCAATTTATACGAGGAGGAAGGATCATGTTGAAACGGAAGTTAGGAAAAAAAGTTCTCGCAGCGGCGCTTGCGCTGGCCCTCACCGTCTCTGCGGCAGAAGTGCTCCCGGGCGGGGGAGTTTCCGTGAAGGCAGCTTCGATTCCGGAAGCGGCTTATAAATGGACGTTTGAGGACGCCACAGGCACGGAGGCCGCCAATAGCGGGAGTGTATCCGGAGGCGCTGCTTCGTTAAAAGGAACGGCGAAGATACAGGAGGAGCAGCTGAAGATTGCGGATAAGACATATTCTACAGCGGCCAACCATGTTCTTACGCTGTCCGGCGGGGCGAAGGGGTCTTCTTACGCCGAACTGCCGAAGGAGTTGTATGATGGTATCAGTTCACAGACAGGAGTGACCTGGTCGTTCTGGATGAAGGCGGCGACGGATGTTGCGAGTTATTCAAGGCTGTTTAGTTCGGCCGATTCCTCGAATGGACAGGAATTTGCCTTCGCGCCATTTGCGAACGACAGCGTATGGAACCTGATCTTTGACAGTGGTTCCGATTATAAGCAGGTTTTCAATGAAGAGCCGGAGAAGGGGATCTGGAATCTGATCACGGTGACGGTTTCGGCACAGGATGTGAAATTTTATAAAAACGGCGTGCTCACGGAATCGAATTGCGGTTCCGGAAGTGCCAATGTACTGAAAGAGAGACTGGATAACCTCGGAAGCCTTGTCAATCATGCGCTCGGAAAGACGTGCTCGACCTGGACTGATAATGACTGCGCAGTCAGTCTCGATGATGTGAGCGTGTATAAGACGGCGCTTACGGCTGCACAGGTGAAAGAGATTGCCGAGGGGTACGGACTGGATACGACGCAGCAGGCGAAACCGCCGGTGACAGCGGATGTTTCGGATGACGACGGTTCGGATGGCCTGACGGAGATCGAGGCGTTGAAAACGATGTCCAAAGACAACAGCATTACGCTCCGTATATGGAAAGACTCTTCTGACCGGTATTACTATTCGGCATACCGCAACGGTGCAGTCATGATCCAGTGCTCACCGATCGGACTTGTGACAAAAGCGGAAGATCTGTCACAGGGACTTGCATTTGATGAGGCGCAGGTGCAGAAGACCGAAGGAAAAGAAGAGTATGACTGGGTACAGGGAAGTTCGAGCCATGTTTCCAAAGCATATGCGCAAACGGCGTTTACGATGACAAAAGGTGATAGCAAGATCACCATGATCTTCCGCGTGTTTGATGACGGAATCGGTTACCGCTACGAAGTGGACGGGGATACGGGCAGCAGCGATGAGGTGACGGAGATTACCGCGGAGAACAGTTCCTTTGTTCTTCCGGATTCCGGAACGGTATGGACGATGGGAACGAGTGCGACATACGAAGCGAGCACATACACCACACGTCAGATGAGCAAGATGAAAGGTCTGAGCAGCAGCTTTTCAACGCCGATCCTCGGCAAGATTCCGACGGCAGACGGGGATTCCTGGCTGCTCTTATCAGAGGCCAATGTCTATAACGAGAAGGAGCCATACTGTGCCTCTGTTTTTGAGACCAAATCAGGAAATAAGGCGATCCAGGTGAAATTTGGCGGATATCTCAAACAGGAAGAGGATGATTCCTATGACGGAAAAAAGTATGATGCTTCTTACGGACAGATTTCAAGCGTGTCTATGAAAGATGTGTTCCATACACCGTGGCGTCTGGCAATCTTGTCCGATGATCTGGAGGGCGTGGCAAACAGCTCTCTCGTATCGGATTTGAACCCGCCGGCGGAAGGCGATTTCAGCTGGGTAAAACCGGGGACATCTTCCTGGTCGTGGTGGTCTACGTCATCGGATGCGATTGACTATGATACGATGTTTGATTATATCGACTACGCGAAAGAAACAGGGCAGCGTTACTGTCTGGTGGATTTTGGCTGGGAGCTGTGGAGCGATTATGAGGAGAAGATCCAGAAACTTGTCGCATACGCCGAGCCGAAAGGGGTAGATCTGATTCTTTGGTATGGTGTGAATAAGCTTGATGCGGTGCACATTTTTGACCTCGACAATGAGCAAACGATCGAGGAACAGTTTGCCTGGTGTGAAAAGATGGGCGTCAAAGGCGTAAAAGTCGATTACCTGAACAGTGACAGCCAGTTTGCGATGAAGGTTATGTACGATCTGGCCTCGATCGCCGCGAAACATAAACTTATTTTGAATTATCACGGATGTACGGATCCAAATGGAGAGAACCGGACGTTCCCGAATATCCTCTCGAGTGAGGCTGTGATGGGATCAGAGTACTTCAAGTGGTCAAACGGTTCTCCGGTGCAGTCGCTCCTGACGCTGCCATACGCAAGAAATGTCATCGGTTCGATGGAATTTACGCCGGTGGGAATGAGCTGCCGGAATGTATCAGCGACGGACGGGTTCATGCTCGCGATGCCGATCGTCTATGAATCGGCCATTCAGACACTAGCGCACTCCGCATACGTATATCAGGGATATGCAGGTTCTTCCCTGTTTACGAATATCCCGAGTACATGGGATGAGAGCCGGTTACTGGCCGGTTACCCTGGGGAATCCGTCGTGCGGGCGAGAAGATCGGGCGAAAACTGGTATGTGGGCGCGATGACAAAGGATGAGCAGACATGCAGCATACCGCTTGATTTCCTCGATGCGGATGAATTCTATTATGCCTATATTTATACGGACAATGAGACGGGAACCGGCATCAAAACGGAAACCCGCGAGGTGACTTCGAAAGATGTTCTTGAAATTCCGCTGAAAGCTGCGG
This sequence comes from uncultured Eubacterium sp., assembly GCA_910584065.1. GTDB lineage: Bacteria > Bacillota > Clostridia > Lachnospirales > Lachnospiraceae > Eubacterium_F. The sequence goes on along the minus strand of CAJTZN010000005.1, from coordinate 36,577 downwards.
GTGGATGCGCGGTCAAATTAAGTAAGAATGATCCGATCGGTGCGACCGTTTACGATAATTATGACTATTATGAGGCAGAAGATGCCGTACTGGGAACGGGAACATCAATAAGGGAAACCGATTACGTGTCCGGCAAAAAATTTGTCGACAATGTTGGAAAGGCCGGTAAGAACATTACGTTTGAAAAGGTGAACGTAAAGGAAGCCGGAGAACACGAGTTAAAAGTTTACGTTGTTTCTGCCGGAGCGCGCGACCTGTATGTGAAGGTCAATGACGAAGAGCCGGTCAAGATGGAAGATTTGGTTGGCGTACTGCGGGATGGAAATGCAGTATCATCCAAATCCATTACCGTGAACATGAAAGCAGGGGAAAATACGATCTGCCTGTATAATGATGATGCGGCAGCGCCGGGAATCGACCGCATCGCCGTGTCAAAGTCTGATATTTCGGATGCGGAAGTCGTTTTGGGACAGCAGGAATACGAGTATAGCGGACAGAGAAATACGCCGTCTGTAACGGTTACGAGAAAAGGGGAAACACTGAAAGCCGGAAAAGATTACAACGTGTACTATTCCAACTGCGTAAAGGCCGGGACGGCGACCGTGACCGTGATCGGTATCGGTGAATTTGGCGGAAAAGTGACAAAACAGTATGAGATCCGTTCGAATGAACCAGCGCCGGGTCCGGGCACGAATCCGGGGGGAACACCATCGACTCCGGCCACAGCGGTACCGTCGACTCCGACGAATACGCCGCAGGCTCCGTCGCCCTCGCCGGATGAGAAGGTATCCAAACCGAAAAAAGCAGCGATATCTTCAGTCAAGAGTAAGAAGAAGGGCAGTATGGTAGTTAAATTTAAGAAGCTGTTCAAGGCAGGCGGTTACCAGTTGAGCTACAGTACGAGTAAAAAGTTTAAAAAGGCGAAGACGAAAGTACTGAAAGCAGCTTCTTCTTCGGTGACGATCAAGAAATTAAAGTCAAAGAAAACGTATTATGTACGCTTGCGGGCTTTCAATAAGAGCGGCTCGAAGAAAGTGTATGGTGCGTGGAGTAAGACGGCGAAAGTGAAAGTAAAATAGAAAGTAAATGGTAAGGTAAAGTAGAAGGCAAAAAGTAAGGAAAATTAAGAGAAACTGCCGGGAAACGAATGGATTCCCGGCAGTTTCTTTGCGTTTGGAAATGGAACTAATTAAAAATCTGTAATGCGAAATTATATAACCCGTGTTTCCACACTTTAAAGTCATGTCCGCCCTCTGTCACGTAAAAGATATGCGGAGTCCCGTTCTTTTCCAGCGCCTTGTGGCACGTGCCGCCGATGGCGTTTTCGCCGCCTTCGGAAGTACCGTTGTTCAGCATGAGCAGCGTATTGTCTTTGTAGGCATCCGGCAGACGCATGGTCTCTTCAGTAAACAGCCCTGGCTCAGTTACGCCGTTTGCGGTGTAGGCAAATACGCCGTATCCACAGCTGAATGCCGCGATGTAACCGAATGTTTCCGGCATGTGCAGGCCGATGTTCAGCGATTCTCTCGCGCCCATTGACAAGCCGGCGATCGCTGTATTTTTGCGTCCCTCCGCAATCGAGTAGTTCTCTTTCATGTAGGGCATCAGATTGATCTTCAGGTCATTGATGAAATTATCAAACGCTGCATAGTGCTCGAGGGAAAATTCACTCGACGCCTGGTCGTTCGCGCGGGCGCGGCAGTTCGGGATGACGACGATCATTTCTTTCGCCAGTCCCTGCGCGATCAGGTTACCGATGATGTACTTCGGACGACCCTGGTCGAGCCACTCGTTTTCGTCGCCGCTGATCCCGTGCAGCAGATAGAGTACAGGATACCGTTTATCGGTAGTGTAGCCGGCGGGCAGGATGATGTTTGCCTTTCTCTTCTTGCCGGTCGTGGTGGAATAATACTCGATCTTTTCGACCTCCCCATAGGTGACATCGTCCAGGGAACGGTCAAATGTCGTAGGTACGTCGGAAACGATTTCTTTCAGTTCAACTGGTGCATCTGGGTCCGGTTCGCCTGGAGCGGACGGTGTGTTTTCGGCCTGTGTGTGGAACAGGTAGCGCGTGAAGTTATAGAAACCGTTTCTCCACACCGGCCAGTCATGGCTGCCGTCCAATGTAAAATACGTGTGGTGGACACCATTCTTTTCCAGCGCCTGGTGATACCGGTTCGGCTCTTCTTTTACCATATTGTCCTGATTTCCGGTGTTGATCATCAGGAACGTGCGGTAATTGTACTCTTCTGGCAGCGTGAACGTCTCTTCGGTAAACAGTCCCTCTTCGGTAAGTCCGTTCGCGGAGTATGGGAAAATCCCGTATGCCGGGCTGAAAGCGCCAGTGTAGCCGACGCGGTCGGCCAGTTTGATGCCGATGTTCAGCGAAACGCGCCCGCCCATTGATAAGCCGGCGACGGCTGTGTTTTCGCGCCCTGTCGCAACGGAGTAGTTTGCTTCCATAAACGGCATGAGGTTGTCGCGGAAATCATCGAGGAACTTATCGAAGGATTGTACGTGGCCGGCGGCGAAGCCATCCGCGTTCGCGGCGGAGTCATCTTCGCGGCAGCGGCAGTTCGGGAGCACGACGATCATTTCCTCAGCTTCGCCGTCCGCGATCATATTTCCGATCATGTAGCGGATGCCGCCGCCCGTCCAGTCGTTTTCGTCACCCATTCCGCCGTGGAACAGATAGAGGACCGGATATTTCTTCTCTGTAGTGTAACCGGGCGGCAGTATGATAATGGCGTTCCGGTCTTTTCCGGTCGTCTTGGAGTAATAGGTGGTCGTGATCTGTTCCCCGTATTCCACGCCGTCCAGCCGGCGGTTTAATTTTTCCGGTGTATCTCTGATCACAGGATAGATCGGAGACGGCGGAGCGGTGGTTGCTGCCGGTACGTCCGTAGGTGCCGGCGCTGTGGGAACTGCCGGGGTGGTGGCTGCTGCGGTCTGAGCAGCCGGCGGAGTGGTGGGCGAACCGGGCGCCGGGGTCGTCTGCGGTTTCTTTTTGTCCACAGATGCGTCTTTTACAGTCACCGTCACGGTTCCTATGTTTTTCGTTTTTTTCCCTAGTTTTTCTTTTACCGAAATTTTGGTTTTTCCGGTTTTGCGCGCAGTCATCACGCCCTTTTTGGATACTTTGACAATCTTTGTGTTTTTTGATTTGAATGTGTAGACTGCTTTTTTCTTTTTGTTCTTAATGGAGATCGTTTTCTTTTTTCCGACCTGCATCGTTACTTTTTTCGCTTTTACTGACGTCTTTTTTGCGGCGCTGCTCGAAATGCCGGCGCTTCCGACAGCGATGGATGCTGCTAAAAGGCAGGCAGTAAAACGAATGATGTTTTTTTTCATGCTATTCTCCTTTTTATTTGATTGAGAATGGGGCACGGATCCGGAGATCGGTGTCCCTCTCGCTTCTGATTTTAATTATAAGGCGCGGGGGACGGGCTGTCAAATAGGAAATTTTGAGTATAATTTTTAATGTTTTAGCCATATAATAATAAAACATATGAAATAGTGTTATAAAAAACAACAAAAATGAAAAAGTTTATTGACAAAAATGGGAAAGAGGGTGATAATATGACTATGGAGGTGAATGAAATGTTCACGTATGTTAAACTTAAGAATTTTATGTCATTTAAAGAAGTTTATTTTAATTTTGAAAACGGGAAAAGAGGTCCAAAGAAGTTTGTATCAATTTATGGGGAAAATGGCAGCGGAAAGTCCAATTTTGTTCAGAGTATTGATTTTTTGATAAAGAGTACACTTTCTTTTGGCATGATGGGAGAATCAGGGGAACTGCGGGAAATGATGAGTCTTGGGAAAGTGCCGGAGCAGTTGATAAAATTACTTATGGAACGAATGAGTATACAAAATATGGCGGAACTCTGCCGCATGGCAGAATGTGAGGATGAGGCCTGTATTGAGTATGGTTTTTCGTTCAATGGGCACGAAGGGTATTATACGATACACTTTGCAGACCGTTTTACCTATGAGAGATTATACTATTTTACAGGGAAACAGCGGGGAATAATCTTTGAAATAGTTTTGAAGGACGGAAAGATCTCGTATCATTTTTCAAAAAAATTATTTGGAAATAAAAAAGTAGAAATGGAGATGATCGATGAGATAACAAAATATTGGGGAAAGCATACGTTTCTCAGTATATTGAGAAAAGAGAGAAAAGAAAAAAACGAACAGTACATGGAAGAAAATTATCTTTCTTATGTTTTTGATATTTTGGATATGCTTCAGGAAATTACTGTGCATCATAAAAAAAATTCTTTAGGAGGTGTTGAAATTGCAGCGAAAAAACCAGTGAATATCCTGCAAAATCTGGAAACGGGGCGGGTGGAGCGTTCCAGAGAGTATATATTGGATTGCTCCGAGCGTATTATCCGCGAATTTTTTACACAGACATATGCCGATATCAAAGATGTCTATTACGAAAAAAAATACGAGGAACAAGAGGTAACCTATAAGCTTTTTGTTAAAAAAATGATAGGTGGAAAAATCCGTACGATTGATTTTTTGCATGAATCGGCCGGTACACAACAGATTTTGGAAATAATCAGGGCTTTACTGGGGGCGTTCTGCGGTGTAACGGTTGTTTATGACGAGATTGACGACGGTATTCATGATCTTTTGCTAAAGATCATTTTGGAGTCGATGTTGGATGATATTACTGGGCAATTGATCATTACAACACACAATACGTATTTGCTTGAGAGTATTGATATAAAATCAGTGTATGTGATCCACGTGGATTATCAGGGTAATAAGGAAGTCAGATGTCTGGATCAGTATCCGAGGATACAAAGTAGTAATAATCCGCGTAACATGTACTTGAGGGGATTATTCGGAGGGGTGCCGTTTGTTGATGTGATTGATTATGATATGATCATTCAGGAATTGGAATCTGATGTGGAAGGGGGCCAATAGTTGATGGCTTTTGAAGCATTGAAATACACGAAAGGGGTAGTGATCGTTCACGGAAAATCCGAACTGGCACTTGTCCGCTATATCCATACCAATCTTCACCTTCCAATCAGGACGATTTCCAGAAAGGGAGGAAAAACCAGCATTCAAATTAACGGTTTAAGAGAGTTTTTGAACAAAAAACAATTTTGTTCGTTGTCAGCTTTTGCTAATGAGTATTCGGTGGAATATGATAAGAGAAATAAGAAACTGATTGATTTTAAACTGTTTATTATAATGGATGTAGATGATTGCGATGAAAACATGCAGAAACAGTACAGGTCTAAGAAATTGTTTGACGGGCATCCGCTAAAAGGATATATTGTTCCGATTTATAATATTCGTAATTTGGAGGAGGTTTTATTGAAAGCAGGCATTATGACAGAAAAGATACCGGATTCCAAAAAGGGAACGTATTACAATAAGATATTTCCTATAAATACAAAACCGATGAGTGTGGATACGGTCAATCAGATCCGGTTTTTTGCGGCTAAGCTGAAAGGGATTGAGCAGTCAAATATGTTGGAATTTGTGGAATACTGTTTCGGCTTGATTTCTGAAGAGTTATGGAAGGAGAACGATGAGAATGGTGTGGTAAAAAATCATACAATGGGCAAAGCGTATGATTGAAAATATACGCCGCAAGGTTTATAATAGTAGAAAATGAAAAAGAAATGAGGAAGGACATGCAGAAAAAATTTGACAATAAGTACATATATGCAGGAATTACGGGTTTTTGTGTGCTGGCAGCGCTTCTTGTATGTACGTTCATTTTTATCCATATTGATACGGTGTTTGAGTGGTTTGGCAGGCTGAATTCCGCCTTAATGCCGATTTATATCGGACTTGCGATCGCTTACCTGCTCAGTCCGTTGGTCAACAAAGTCGAGCGGAATATATTTGTGCCGCTGTTCCATAAAGTAGTGAGGAAGAAACGGGCGGTGCGGGGGATCAGCCGGGCGGTGTCCGTCGCCGTCGTACTCATACTGGCGCTGGTAGTATTGGGCTGGTTGGCGATGTTAGTCGTGCCAGAGGTGGTGGAGAGCATTATCACGCTGACAAACAGCCTGCCGGGGTATTATCAGAATATCGTAAATAAAGTGAACGAAATGAGCGGCAAACATCCGGAAGCGGCAAAACAGGTGACGGAAGTCGCGAAAGCCATTTATGACCAGTTGATCGGCTGGCTTCAAAATGAACTGGTTCCGACGAGCACGGAACTTGTCAGTGTGATTTCGGACGGACTGATGAATATCATGGGTGTTTTGTTCAACCTCGTCATCGGTATTATCATATCCATCTATTTAATGGCGGGGAAGGAAACGTTCTGCGCGCAGGCGAAGCGCATGGTGTATTCAATCCTGCCAGTGCGGTATGCCGACCGCGTATTGAGTATCGGGAAAGATGTGAACTGGTCATTCGCCAAATTTTTCAGCGGAAAGATCATTGATTCGATCATTGTAGCGATCCTGACGTTTATCGCGCTCAGCATCGCGAACATTCCGTATACGGCGCTGATCAGTGTACTGATCGGCGTCACAAATATCATCCCGTTTTTCGGACAGTATATCGGTGTGATCCCCAGCGCATTTCTCGTCTTTCTGGTCAGTCCGGTGAAAGGAGTTATTTTTGTCATACTGGCGATCGTGATCTTACAGGTGGACGGAAATATCATCGGCCCGAAGATCATCGGGGAGTCGATCGGACTGGGAAGTTTCTGGATCCTGTTTGCGATCCTTGTGTTTGGATCGCTGTTTGGCATCCTTGGTATGATCTGCGCCGTGCCGATCTTTGCCGTGCTGTATAAGACGGTGAAGAACTGGAGCAGGAAACGCCTGGAGAAAAAGGGGCTGCCGAAAGAGACGGGTAATTATAAGCGGAGCGGCATGCTGGAGAAGGAGGAATAGACGGTGAAACTTGTCTTTATCATAGGAAATGCGGCGGTCGGTAAAATGACGGTCGGACAGGAGCTCATGAAAATAACGGATCTGCGTTTGTTCCACAACCATATGACGATCGAGCCGGTGATCGAGATCTTCGGCTATTATGACGGAAAAGTCGTGAAGAGGCTGCGGGAGGTCGTTTTTGAGGAGTTTGCCGCCAGTGAAAACGCGGGGTTGATCTTTACCTTTATGTGGGCGTTTGATATGCAGAGCGACAGGGATTATATGCTGCATGTGGCGCAGCTGTTTGAGGAAAAAGGGGCGGAAATTTACTGTGTGGAGCTTGTTGCGCCGCAGGAGATACGTCTGGAGAGAAATGTGACAGAGAACCGGTTAAAACACAAGGCCTCGAAACGGGATCTGGAATTTTCGAGAAATACCCTGCTGGATGCCGATCGAAAGCACCGTATAGAAAGTGTGGACGGAGAGGTCCCGTTTGAAAATTATATGCGGATTGATAATTCGCAGATGGAACCGGCGGACGTGGCGGCGAAGATTAAGGAGAAATTTGCGCTATGAATCAAAAAGGAGGCAATATGTGGCTTATATTTGCACTGTTGTCCGCTGTTTTTGCAGCATTAACTTCTATTTTGGCAAAGGTGGGCATCGAAGAGGTAAACTCGCATCTGGCGACGGCAATCCGGACGGTCGTGGTCGTTTTTATGGCGTGGGGGATGGTGTTCCTTACCAACACGCAGAGCGGGGTTTTGCATATTTCCGGTAAAAGCTGGCTGTTTCTGATCTTATCGGGACTTGCGACCGGGGCGTCCTGGCTTTGTTATTACAGGGCGATTCAGTCGGGTGAGGTGTCAAAAGTAGTGCCGATCGATAAATTAAGTGTTGTCTTTACGTTGGTGCTGGCGTTTGTGTTCCTGCATGAGCAGTTTACGGTGAAAGCGCTGATCGGGTGTGTGCTGATCGGGGCGGGGACGATAGTGATGGTTTTGTGAGAAGGTGACTTCGTTCAAAAACATTCCCCTTGTTCCACCCTAAGATGTGTTTCATCTAAGGTGTTCCATCCCAAGATGTGTTTCATCTAAGATGTTCCATCTCGAGATATTCATCCAATCGCTCATCCTCTAACGCGGCGATCATCTCAATAAAAGGCTGCAGATTCCCCTCCAACGCATAAGTCTCCAGCGCCTCAAAATATTCCAGCCGATGTTCCTTCGTGATGGATACCGGAAGGAATCCGTCTGCCATCAACTGGTAATTCATAAGGAGACGGGAAGTCCGGCCGTTTCCGTCCACGTAAGGATGGATTCGTACAAACTCGGCGTGCGTCCATGCGGCAAGTTCGACTGCGTGCTGTTTGGCACGTCCGGCCAGATCCGCGTAAAAGTTTTTGATCTGCTGATACATGTCGCTGGGAGCGGGCGGTTTGTGTTTCGCGCCGGAAATGCGGACTTCCGTCGTGCGGTAAATGCCGCCGGGCAGTATATTTTCCATCAGCAGGGCGTGAATATCCTTTGTGATCGTTTCATCCAGGGGTTTTCCCTGGGAAATGCATAATTGGATGAAATGAAATGCTTTCTGGTGATTGACTACTTCATAAATTTCGTGAAGAGTTTTTCCTCCGATGGAAAGGCCGTCCTCCAAAACCGCTTTCGTCTGGATCAGGCTCAAAGTATTGCCCTCTATGGCAGTTGAATTGTGTGTATAGGCAATTTCAAAACTTTGATCAAATCGCTCCAACACGCCGTCTGGCAGGCGGTTCCGCATTTCCAGCAAACGGTCTCTTTTCTCACAAAGAATCTGAGCGTCCATTCTTTTCACCTCACGTCCCTGTTTTGCAAAATAATCATTTCATTACATGACAATCTGGTTCCTCCCGTTTTGTTTTCCGATATAAAGGTTATCGTCTGCACTCTTGACCACGTTCTCATAATTGCCGCCGGGAAACCCTTCCGCGATCCCGCCGGTGATCGTGACACGAATCTCCTGGCCTTCTGTCGATATGATCATATTTTCAACCTGTTTTCTCAGGTTTTCCACGGTAGTATAGGCCTGCTCGCATTTCGTATTGGGAAAGAAGAGGATGAATTCCTCACCGCCCCAGCGGACGGCGAGCCGGTCATCCGTGGCGGCTTCCATCAGGCAGGCGGCCACTTTTACGAGGACTTCATCGCCGGCGTCGTGTCCGTACGTGTCGTTGACTTTTTTAAAAAAGTCAATGTCCACCATGGTAATGGTAAATTCGTCCTGCAGATGATCCATATGCCGGATCCTATGTTCCAAATAGCGGCGGTTGTAAAGGCCTGTCAGCGTATCGTGGTTGATCTTGTAATTCAGGGAATCCCATACGGTTTCGATTTCCTGGGAGTACAAAAAAGCGGACGCCAGCATGACGGAAGCGGTAATGCCGATATTCGCCAGAAAAATGGCTGGCTGATACGCAGCTGCCATCTCCCCGATCCATGGGAACGGAACCCCTGCCAGTTTAACGACCGCTTCCAGGCACATGACTAGGGCGATGCCGAACGATTGGTAAAAAAACCGCTTGTTCATATAGGAAGGAAGCATGTAATAAATGGTGGCCGACATGCCGAAAATATAGAGGAAAAAGCCATATTCCGGCCCCAGCGCCAGCTCATTTAGAACAGAAAAAGAGAGTATTTCAAAGTAAGCGGAAAGCATACTTTTTTCCGAAGCATCCTGCAGGATAAACAGGTAAAAAAAGTAAAAGCAGCAACTGCAAATATTGAGCGCCGTCAGAAAGCCGATTCCGATCATATGAAAAACAACCGCATATACGGCATGTATAAGCAGGCACGCAATAAGGAACAAGGGATTTCTTCTGTTTGTGATCCAGGTTATGCCATTGATAAATTTTACTTTTATGATTTCCATCGGCTTCAAACTCCCCGCTAATGAATATTTAATGAAAACTCTTGATCCAGTTGACCAGCGAATCGTGGTCGGTCTGGTTTTGGACGTCGCGGCGCATTTGCTCCGTGACGGGTCCGTTTTTCTCCATGATCGCCAGAACGGCCTCCTGAAGTCCCGCGATCTTTCCTTCTTCGTAGGAACCACTTTTTTCAGCCGGGATTTTCTCCTGAGAAGATTTATCTTCTTTTAAAGAGGTTTCAACTTGGGAGGATGCCGTCGTTGAAGCGTTCTCCGTCGGAAGGTTCTCCGTTAGAGAGTCCTCCGTTGAAACGTCCGCTGTCGGGGTGTTATCTGTGGCCGGTAAATTGTCGTGAGAAGAAACTTCTTCGCATCCATCCCCTGAACCTTCGTACGGAATCCAGATCTCCCCGGAGCACGCAGGCACATTGACGGCGATGTTTCCGTTCGACACTGTGACTTTCTGCCCGGACAGCGCACCGATAAATTCGCTCCCCCCGCCCGTCGGCACGGTCATGACATAATCGCTGTCATCGTTGTTTACTGTGACAATGGCGGTTTGTCCGTCCATCGTACGCGAAAACGCGTACTGCCGGTTCGTGAGCAGAAGTTCTTTATAGTCGCCGTAGGAAAGGGCCGGAACGCGCTGCCGCACGTCGCCGAGCTTTGCGATCAGTTTCGTACACGCATTATCTTCCAGCGCCCCTTTGAAATCGTCCAGCGAAAGGGCGGGACGCAGCGAGGCGTCGGAATACTGCTCTTTCTTTCCCTCGATGCCAAATTCCGAGCCGTAATAGATTGACGGAACGCCGGGAAGCGTGTATAATAAGACGTGAACCGGCGCAAAATGCGCTTTATTCGTTAATTTCGTATAGATCCGTTCCACGTCGTGGTTATCGACAAAATTGTACAGTTTCAGTCCGTCCGGCCGGTTTCCTCCCATTTCATACAGACGTTTCACCGTGTGGGCGATCTCAAAATAGTTGTGGTCGTTGTGGCCGGAGTAAAGGGCTTTGTGCAGGTGGTAATTTGTCACCGAATGCAGCGTCCCCTCATTGACCCATCTCGTATAATCCCCGTGAATGACCTCGCCCATCAGCCAGAAATCCGGTTTTACTTCGTTTGCCACGTGGCGCAGCGCTTTCATGTACTCAAAATCGAGTACGTCGGCGGCGTCCAGGCGGATCCCGTCAATGTCAAATTCTTTCACCCAGAAACGGATCACGTCGCAGATGTAATCGCGGACGGCGGGATTGTGCTGGTTCAGTTTGGCAAGAAGATTGTAGCCGCCCCAGTTCTCGTATGAAAATCCGTCATTGTATTCGTTGTTTCCGCCGAAATTGACCTGACAGTACCAGTCCCTGTACGCGGAATTTTCCCTGTTATTCTTAATGTCCTGGAAGGCAAAAAAATCCCTTCCCGTGTGGTTGAATACACCGTCCAATATGACACGGATCCCTTTTTTGTGGCAATCTGCGACGAAGTTCGCCAGATCCGTATTGTCCCCGAGACGGCTGTCTAGTTTTTTGTAGTCCGTCGTTTCATATCCGTGCCCCACGGATTCAAAAAGCGGGCCGATATATATGGCGTTACACCCGATTTCTTTTATGTGGTCGATCCATGGGACCAGCTGGTTCAAGCGGTGGACCGGCTCCCCGTACGGATTTTCCTTTGGTGCCCCGCAGAGTCCCAGCGGGTAAATGTGATAAAATACTGCTTCATCATACCATGCCATAGTCATTCTCCTCCATTCGCGCCTATCTTCTGCGCGTTGATCTGATAACAAGTATAACACATCTTTGTTCCTATTAGAAGCATAAATTTTGACAATCCACGGGGATTGACTTATGATATTTATATATACCATGTCGAAAGGGAAAGGAAGAACATATGAAACAGTTATTAAAACAGTATTTTGGTTATGATGATTTCCGGCCGGGCCAGAAAAAACTGATCGACAGCATTATGGCGGGGCGGGATGTGCTTGGCATCATGCCGACCGGCGCTGGAAAGTCGATCTGTTACCAGATCCCGGCGCTAGCTATGGACGGGACGGCGGTCGTCGTTTCTCCCCTCATTTCCCTGATGAAAGATCAGGTGACTGCCTTAAATCAGGCGGGGATCCATGCGGCGTATATCAACAGTTCACTGACGGAAAACCAGATCTGCCTGGCGTTTGCCAATGCCAGGCAGGGCAGGTACAAGATCATCTACATAGCGCCGGAACGGCTGGACACCCCGCAGTTTTACGAGTATTCCGAGATGGCAGACATCGCGCTCGTCGCCGTCGATGAGGCGCACTGCGTCTCCCAGTGGGGACAGGATTTCCGTCCGGGGTATCTGAATGTGGCGGCATTTGTGGGGAGGCTCGAGGAAAAGGGAAGGCGCCCGGTGCTGTGCGCGTTTACGGCGACCGCGACGAAAGAGGTAAAGGACGACATGATCTGTATGCTCGGTTTAAAGGATCCGAATGTCCTTGTGACCGGATTTGACCGCGAGAACCTGTATTTTGCGGTGGAGCGGCCGAAGGACAAAATGAAAGCGGCACTTGGCTATGTCACGAGTCATGCCGGGGAGAGCGGCATCGTCTACTGCAACACGCGCGCCAGTGTGGAAGAGGTGTGCGACATGCTGGTGGAGCACGGCGTCCCGGCGGCCAGATATCACGCAGGTATGAGCAACGAGGAGCGCATGGAAAATCAGGACGATTTTATTTTCGACCGCAAACCGGTGATCGTGGCGACAAATGCGTTCGGCATGGGTATTGATAAATCCAATGTCCGCTATGTCCTTCATTTCAACATGCCCCAAAGTATGGAAAACTATTACCAGGAGGCCGGGAGGGCCGGGCGGGACGGCGCCGCCGCACAGTGCCTGCTCCTGTATGCGCCTAAGGATACGGCGACGAACCGGTTTCTTTTGGAAAATAAGGAATCGAAAAAGGAGATGACGGAGGATGAGCGGAAGGAGATCCTCGAGAGGGATCTGCAGCGCTTGAAAGTCATGACATTTTACAGCACGACAAAGGAATGCCTGCGAAAATACATCCTCAATTATTTCGGCGAGACGACGCACTGTGACTGCCATAACTGCGGCAACTGCGACGCGGATTTTGAAAAGCACGATGTGACGGAACTCGGCAGACAGGTGGTGAATTGCGTCTATGAGGTGAGGCAGCGTTTTGGCATCAATATCGTCCTTGGCGTTCTGCGCGGGAGCAAAAACGCGAAGATCGTCCGCTATGGATTCGAAGGTCTGAAAACGTACGGCAAGCTTGCTGATTATGCGGAATCCACGCTCCGCCAGGTGATCGACGCCCTGCTGCAGGAGGATATTCTGATCCAGACGGCTGACCGGTATCCGGTGCTCTGTCTGGGGAACAGCTATGGGAAACTGAAGGATGAGCAGTACCAGCTCACGATCAAGACAGAGGTGAGAAAGAGCACAGAAAGTGGTGGGGCGGCCGGAACAGGGGAACGGGTCGGCGCCAAAGGGAAGGCGAAAGGAACTCTTGGGAAAGGAGCACTCGATGACGCCGGGTTTGCCCTGTTTGAACAGCTGCGGCAGAAAAGGCTCGCGCTGGCGAAAGAGGAGCGGGTGCCGCCTTATATCGTATTTTCAGATAAAACGCTGGTCGATATGTGTCTGAAACGTCCCCGGACGCTGGAGGAGATGCTGGAAGTGTCCGGCGTGGGAACCAGTAAGCTTGTGAAGTACGGGGAGGCATTTTTGCAGGTAATAAAAGGTGCTTGACAAATAGGTCTATAGATGATAGACTATAGATAGTCTATAAAAGATAGACCTGATTATCTTTGACGCAGAAATGAGGTGGATCATGAGAAATAGTATGTTATCAGAGAGTGAGATGGCGTTTGCCCGTATCATATGGGAGAACGAGCCGATCCGGTCAGGGGAACTGGTGCGGATCTGTAATGAAACGTTTGGGTGGAAGAAGTCTACGACTTATACGGTGCTGAAAAATCTGTGCAACGAGGGGATATTTCAGAACGAAAACGCGGTTGTGGTATCGAAGATCAGCCAGGAACAGTATCTGGAGCAGGAGAGCACGCAGATCGTGAATAATCGTTTTGACGGGTCTATTTCCAAATTTGTGACAGCATTTGCAAAACGGAAAAAGCTGAGTGAGAAACAGATCGAGGAATTAAAGAAGATCATTGAAGATTGTGAATCCTGATCTTTTGAACTGCAGCTGTGAACAGGGGATATGAAATGGAGGGGTGACCATGGAGGGATGGTTAGAGGCGATTGCTGGAAATGCGGTGCTGCATTACATAGCCAATACGTGTGTATCGGTGTCGGGTGTTATCGTGTTTTTACTTTTGATCAGAGGGTTGTTCATGAAGAAACTGCCACGCATAGGGATGTATGTATTATGGTTCGCGGTGCTTTTTCGTATTGTGTGTCCGTTTACGGTCCGCGGTATTTACAGTTTCCTTCCGGACCGGGTGGAAGAGATGGCGGCGAGTGCCGGGCCGGGCTGGACGGTGGAGCAGGCGGTGCTCTGCTCGGAAAAACGCGGGACAGGAACAGATCAGGGGATGGAATTTTATGACGGTTATGGCGGAGTCAACAATGGATTCCGTCTGCCGTATAAACTCACGTTCGGTTCATCACAGGAAAAAGGCGAGCTGGCGGCTGCGTGGGAAGCGAAAAAAGATGCAGAGGGAATGATTGGGAAAACGGATACTGCGGCTGCGCGGGAGATGAAAAAAGATGCAGGGGGAGTGATCGGGAAAACAGATACTGCGGCTGCGCGGGAAGCGAAAAACGGTGCAGAGGGAATGGTTGGGAAAACGGTAAAAACAGAGGGGGCGGAGAAAAAAGGGAGTGCGGAACAGGCGAAAGGCGTACACGGCGCCAGGTGGGAGGAAGAAGAAAATATAGATGCACCACACCGTGCAGCCGTATGGCTGCTTGTGCTGTGGGGCGCGGGCGTGTTCCTCTGCCTGTGTTATGAAGTACTGTCCATATCCCGGACGATCTGGAAGCTTCGGGACGCGAAGCAAGTGGAAGAAAAAACGAAGGTTTATACGCATCCGCTCGTTCACAGTTCGTTTGTCGCAGGAATCTTTGTTCCGAAAATATATATTCCGGAGTATCTAGAGTCCGGGGCGGGGCTGCATACTCCGGTGAGGAGCGGGACTTCATGCTGCGGCGCAGAGAGGGATTACATACTCCGGCATGAGCGGGTGCATGTACGGCGGAGGGATTATCTATTGAAACCGCTGGCATTTTCGTTGTTTTCGCTTTTGTGGTTCAATCCGCTCGTATGGATCGCGTATTATGTTATGATGCGTGATATGGAGATTTCCTGTGATGAGAGTGTCATCCGGGATCTGCCGGCAGAGGAGAGGAAAAAGTATTCCTACCTTCTTCTGGTGCTGTCGAGTGGTTCGAGTGCACTGAACCAGATTCCGGCTTTTAGCGCCGGGGAGGTACGGGAGAGGATCCGGCACGTGTCAGGATATAAAAAGCCGACCAAATTTGTGACGGTACTGGCAGCAGTGGCGGTCATACTGTGCAGCTGCGGGGTTGTATCGTCACCAGAGGCGACACCAGGGTGGGCAGAGAAGACGGTATCGGTGCCGGAGAAAAAGACATTGTATGTGGAGCAGGATATGCAACTGCAGAAGGATTTCAAAGCAATCTGGGATTCAAAGTTCTATGCGTATCCGAATGATGAATTTATAACAGATCCACAGGGACAGTTTGTCTGCTTCCGAACGCTGTATACCCGCTCGGATAAAAAGGAAAAAGAAATTCGTTTTATAAAATGTTTCGGTGAGGACGGGGAATATCAGGAGCCTTCCTGGAGTAAAAGCTACAAGAAGAAATTTCCAAACACGAAATATTGGCTGGAACGCTATAAATATGGGGCAGACGGTTACTTGTACCTGTATGTGGCAGAGTATTCGATGGATAGGTTTAAATACTGGAATGAATATTTTTTGAACCCAGACCGCCCATTCGAACGGGTGAAAAATTATTTGTTAAAGGTGGATGAGCAGACGGGGGAGATAACGGAGATCACCCTGCCGGAGCAGGAAAAACGGGTGGTAGAAGGAAGTGGGACGGCGGCAAATTCCATATCGGGCGTCAGGCGGCTGGAGTTTGCGGTTTCAGCGGACGGAAGCATATGCCTGACTGAAGAGGGAGAGAATGAGGGAGTCATTTACGATGCTTCCGGTCAGAAAATCTCGGAGATCACATGGGAAAACCGGAGGTCGGATGTGTACAGCGGCGATGGATTTTGGACCTATGTTTCGAAAAACCATTCGACGGGCCAGATGGAAGTAAGAGTGCTGGATGAAGACGGGGATGCCCTTTACACGCTTCCGACCGAGGTCAAAGACGACGGATCAGAGTTTTTGCATATGGCGCTGGGAACGAGTGGAGATGTGATCCTGATGGTATGCGGGGAAGGGATTTATGAGGCGAAGCTGAATGAAAAGAAATTCTGCTATATAGCCGGGCACGAAACGGATCAGTTTTATGCCCTGTGGCCGGATTATTATGGAATGACGGTGACAAGCATTTATAAAGGAAATCAGGAGGATTACTACGTTGGCATGCGTACGACGTGGGAATCCAGCGACGGTGAGTATGCGCCGGGGGATGAGCCGGAATCCTGGGATACCGAGTGGATGTACCATTATACGAGAGTGGAAGAGGAGGCATCGCCTGGGCCAGAAGTGGATCAGGGGGAGTAAGGGGATGAAATGGAGGGGTTACGATGCAGAAGGGAATAGCGGTTTTTCGGGAGAATATTTGGAACGCGACCGGTATTGTGACGGTGTTCGCGGCGGTGTCTGTCATACTGTGCAGCTGTGGAGTTGTCTCCACACCGCAGGTGACAGAGCCGCCGGTGGAAGTAGCCCAAAGGACGGAGTACAGCGAACAGGATATGCTGCTGCCCGATCATTATAAAAGTCCGTTTTATTCGAAATATACGTCCTATTCAGATGGGGAATTCGTTCTGGATCCGCAGGGAAGATTTGTCTGTTTCCGGACGATGCATATTTTATCGGATAAAAAGGGAAAAGATCTCTGGCTCGAACAATGTATCGGTGCAGAAGAGGAATATCAGGAATCCGAGTTTCAGGATCCGGAATTCAAACAGCCTTTATGGGAAAAAGAATACGAGAGGCGGTTTCCGGATGCGAAATACTGGCCGGAGCGCTTCAAATATGGAGCGGATGGTTTTTTGTATTTGTACGTGGCGGAGTATTCATCAAACAGGCTCACTTATTGGCAGGAATGTGTAGAAAAGCCGAATACCCCGTTTGAGAGGGTGAAAAATCATCTGGTAAAGATAGATGAGGCGACTGGGGAGATGACGGAGATCGCGCTGCCGGAACAGGAAAAACGGCAGGTGGAAGGCAGCGGTACGGCGGCTGGCGCGATGCCCGGTGTACGGCGGCTGGAGTTCGCGGTTTCATCGGAAGGCAATATTTTACTGATGGAAGAAGGTCAGGATACAGGCGCTATTTACGATGCTTCCGGTCAGAAATTATCCGAGGTGAAACTGGAAAACAGGGTCTCAGATGTGTGTAGCGGTATGGGATTCTGGGCGTACATTTCGAAAAACCAGGCCACGAAAAGGATGGACGTAAACGTACTGGACGAGGATGGCGACCTGCTGTACACGATGCGGACCGAGGTGGAAGATGACGGATCCCGGTATCTGAAAATGGCGTTGGGGACAAAGGACGACGAGATCTTAATGGTCAGCTGGGAAGGGATTTATGAAGCAAAATTTAATGAGAAGAAATTTCGCTATGTAGCCGGGCATAAAACGGATCATTTCTTTTGCCTGTGGCCGGAATACACCGGTCTGGAACTGAGCAGTATTTATAAAGGGAATCAGGATGACTATTATGTAGGAATGCGTCAGACATGGGAATTTGACGATGACGAGCTCCTATTTGACTATGGGAAGCAGGAGCCGTGGGTGACTGAGGAAATGTTCCACTATACGAAAAAGGAGGAATAATCATGAAGGCTTTTAGCAGCGGGATCGTAAAAGAAAGGATTGTGAGTGTAATGAGAGGTAAAAGAATGTCAGGAATGGTAACGGTATTGGTGACGGCAGCAGTCGTTCTGTGCAGCTGCGGTGTGGCTTCGGAACCAGAAAGTACGCCAGTGCCGAAACTGCCGGTAGAGCAGCAGGCAGGGGCGGTCTATGCGGAACGGGCCATTCCGTATGATGCGTCCCCCAATATACAGATCGAAGGATATTTGGCAGCACAGGGCGGGGTCATGGCGATCACGCCGGATGGAACGCCGATGATGATCGTGGAACTGTATGACAAGTCCGATGAGATCAAATACAAATATGCAAAAGTACTGTATGAAGGTTCGGTGTGGTCGGTAAAGGAAGAGGCGTGGCTGGAAAAGTGGAACGAGGACACGGCGGGTAAAAATTATATGGTCGAGGACTGCCAGTATGGGGAGGACGGGAAACTGTATATGATGTGTACGGAAGAATCAATGCCGCACACGAAGTTCTGGTCAGACCGGGAAAAATATCTGGAGGACTACTATACGATCGGTGTTCATCTTTTCCGCATTGATGAGAAAGAGAATACGGTGATGGAGATCCCGGTCCCGAAGGAGCGGGCGGAAGAGGAAGAAGGGGAAGAAGGACTCAGTAAAATGGGTGGTTTTGTCGGGTGCGATTTCAGCGTGTTTGCCGACGGAAATGTGCTGATCCTGTCGTATCAGGGCAAGATAAACGGAATCTACAGCGGCGTGACAGGGGAAAAACTGGCGGACATCGACCCGGAGGCCGGCCTGGGGAACCGCTGGGCAGATCCCGTAGCCGGAGATGGATTTTTTGCCTTTACAACGGTCGACCAGCAGAGCGGGAAGATGGAAGTCAGGGTAGTGGGAGAGGACGGGAAATATATGAATGCCATTCCGGTAGATTTTAAAGTAGATGTGGAAGAGGGAGGAATGGGCCCGGCGATCTGCGCGAAGGAAAATGCAATCATGATGGCATCCGGAGAGGGGATCTTCGAGGCGGAACCGGAAGACAGTGCTTTTACCAGCGTCGTAAATGCGGAAAAGGATAATCTGTATTATCTGCCATCAGATGGATATTTTGTCATGGATTTTATCGGCAAGGGAGAACAGGATGACTATCTGCTCTATCTGTGCAACGACGAGGCTGACGCGGGGGCGGACGCATCCAAGGCGTTCAAAATTTGTCATTACGCGAGAAACGATGCGACGGTGATCAAGTGAGAGATCGCGTCAGGTGATCATTAATATTAAAAAAAGTAATAGCGCTTGTTTTGACCATGTGCTATAATAAAAGAGTTAAGGTGATGGGGTGGAATCAGAGGGAGGATAGCTGCGCATCCTTCACGGAAAAAAATAGTCGCAGTTATGGAGGATAAAGTTGAAAAGAAAGGTATTTGCATGTCTGGGGCTCATCGCTTGCGTCAGCCTTACTTCCTGCGGAGTCCTTCCGACGGAGGAAGAGTTTGATGCGGCCCCGGTCGTAAAACAATATGAGGGAACGAAGTTTAATAAGGCGACGGTCGTTCGCGGAGACCTCGTCCGTTCCGAGGATATAACCGGAAAATACAAGGGGACCGTGCGGGAGGAGATCGAACCGGACGGTGTCAGTGTGATCAAAAAAATATATGTCAAAAAAGGAATGAAAGTGCATGCCGGCGACCGCATTATGCAGTATTACATTCCGGGAAGCGAGAGCGCGCTGCGGAAAGCGCAGAATGAGATCGAGAAGCTGAACATGCAGATCAGGCACGCGAGAAAGCTGATGGAGCTGGAGACGGCCAAGCAGAAAAAGCTGGGCGGAAGCCAGAAGGATATCAACAGTGCCAGAAATCAGTACGAGCAGCAGATCAAATCGTATGAATCCAGCCTGAAGCTTCTGAAAATGGATGAGAAGATCGCCAAAGAGGAGATCAAGGAGGAAGAGGTGACGGCGACCGTGGACGGCGTGGTGACGTTTGTCGATGAAGAGGCGGAGGGCACATTTGGAAAAAGTGAAAAGCCGGTCGTGAAGATTGAGGGAAAAACGAAGAACCGGTTTGAGGCGAACAGCGAATACGCTTCGAAGTGCAGGGACGGCGAAGTCGTGACGATCGAAGTCAACGCGCAGGAATATAAGGCGACGATCCGCAAAGAAAAGGATTCCTCGGAGGCCGTTTATTTTTACCCGACCGGCAAACTGAATCTGGAGGACGATGTGATCTGCACGTATAAGGTGGCGCTGAAGGAAAAGAAAAATGTTCTCTATCTCCCGTCCGCGATCGTATACGCGATGGGGGACAAACATGTTGTCTACTACGAGGACGAAAATGGTCTGAAAGCGATGAAGGAAGTGACCGTGGGAGAGGTGATCAATAACTTTACCGAAATTACCGGAGGGGTGGAGGAAAATGAGCAGGTGATCGCGAATTAGCGTGATCGCGGATTTGTTATGGAGGAACGAGTTATGCGAAAGACGTTTTTGGGGGTATGCACGATACTGGCGGCGCTGCCGGTAGCCGGCGCGGCGACACTGACCGGTTGTGCAAAACAGGCGGCCGTACAAGAGGTGCCGGAACTGATCGAAGCCGTCGGGGTAGACATGGATACGGCAGAGGTGATCCGTATGGATCTGAAAGGCATCGTCTCCTATCCGGCACAGATCGTGCCAAGCATCGAGGAAATTGCGTTTCTGTCCTCGGGAACGATTGAGGATCTGAAAGTATCGGTCGGGGACCATGTGAAAAAAGGGCAGCTTTTAGCCACGCTTTCCGGAACATCGGGCAAGGCAAAGTCGCTGCAGGAAGAGATTAAAAATCAGAAGGCGGCCAATGATGATGTCAACAAACAGAGCCGGTATGACCTTGATGTGTTGAAGGAAAATAAGAAAGCACTGCAAAAGCAGCTTCGCGGGGCCAAAGATTCCCGTATGAAAAAAGGGTTAAAACAGCAGATCGCGGAAGCGGAGGAAGATATTAAAATAGGTGAAGAACGGCTGAAACAGCAGAAAGAGCTGCAGCAGCTGGAACTCCGGCAGAAAGAAGCGGAACTGGCGGAGGCGAAGTCATCAACGAAAAACAGCAGATTATATTCCCCGATCCAGGGCGAGGTCGTGGCCACGTCGGGGGGCAGCGGCTATATGGTACAGGGAGGGAACACGGCAGTGCAGGTGGCGAACATGCAGGCGCCGAGGATCAAGACAGCTTATGTTTCTGGAACTAAACTGGCGAAGGCCAGCCGTTATGTGGCGCTCGTCGAGGGGAAAGAATATAAGGTCGAAGTCGAAGAACAGGAGCTTGACCGGGAGGACGTAGAGCGCGGTTTTTACCCGAGCAATACGTGGTTTGATTTTGTTGACAAAAATGTGTCTGTGGAGGTCGGCGGCTCGGCGACGATCGATCTTTACACCGACGCGGTGGAGGGGGCGCTCGTTGTGCCATACAATGCCGTGTTCGGCAGCGGAGAGGAAAAATATGTGTATATCGTGGAAGGGGACGCGAAGATCAAAACGGCAGTGACGACTGGAACGGAAACCGATGCTTATGTGCAGATCACAAATGGAGTAAAGGAGGGAGATGTGGTATATGTGGAAGACTAAGATGCGGCGGCTGGCAGGTGTGTCCCTGCTGCTCATACCGGCTTTACTTCTGAGTGCCTGCGGCGGCGGGCAGTCCGGGCAGTCGGAACTGCTTTTATATGAAGGGACCGGGGAGGAGGCCGGGGCGGTATCTTCTTCGGCCGTTTCCGGGAGCGCCATCGGTGCGGATGATTTGGAGTTTGATACGACCGTCGTGCGGAAAACGACGTACAAAGAAGAGGTCAGTTGTACGGCGGAACTCGAATATACGGACACCGAAACATTGATGATCGATGATGAGGACGCAGTGCTCGACGCAGTTAAGGTAAAAAAATACCAGGAAGTAAAAAAGGGCGATGTGCTGGCAGTATATCATGTGGAGACGTCGAAGACGAAGCTGGAAAAACAGAAGCTTTTGATCGATCAGGCGCGCGCTGATTACGAGGTCGGCCTGAGCGGCCTGAACCAGCAGCTATCGCAGGCGCAGAAAGCGCTTGGCAGCCTGACGTCAAAGACGGAAAAGAAAGTAAAGAGCCTGGAGATCAAGAAAATGCAAAAGCAGATCTCGGCTTATAAAAAAGGCGAAAAAGAGATCATCGATCAGGAAAAAGATTATGCCGAACTTCTGAGAAAGCAGAAAAAGACACTGCTGAAAGCGAAGAAAGACGGCGTCATACTGGAGACTGACGGGAAAGCATCCGTGGGGGAGGAGATCGACGCGTCCACGGAGATCATCAAGATGCGCGGCAATAATGGAAAGTGGCTTCTCATGGTCGGCGGCTCGGATACGGAAAATCTCCGCTACAATATGGATGTGTCCGTCCGGCTCGGAAAGAGCGCAAAGCAGTATGATCACGAGATCAAGGGAAAAGTGATCACGTCCGGGAATCTGACCGGCCAGCAGACCGAAAACGAAGAAGGCGACAGTGTTGTCTACATTGATGTCAGCAAAAAAGACAAGAAAAAGTATGATTTTGATAACACAAATATTTATGTGTATGCGGTGTCGTTTATAGTGAAAGATGCGCTCGTTGCTGATGTGGAGGCCGTTCAGCAGGAAACGGTAGATATCAGGAACCGCTCGTTTGTCTACGTTGTGGAAAACGGCAAGCTGCACAAACGATTTATCGTTTCGAATTACCGGAATGAAAAAGAAGTCCTGATCGAGCAGGGTGTCTTTGAGGGACAGACGCTGGCGATCTTAGAATAAAGAGGGAGGTGTGTTCAGACAAATGATACGTTTTATCAAACAGAAACTGGTACATAAAAAATGGATGGTCGTATGTCTGCTGATCGGAAATATCCTTCTTGCGGCGATCGCCAGTTCTAACCCGATGTACCAGGACGCGGCATTGGAAAAGACATTAAAATCAAAATATTCCAAATTTATCGAGGAAACGAACACTTCCCCGGGAATCCTGACGTTCCGTGCATCCATGAATGAAGGAAAGGGACAGGAAGCGGAGTATAAGCGCATGCTGGACATCGCCGCCCAATCGGCGGATGAACTGGGAGTCAAACAGGATTTTCTCATCAATACGTCGGGAATCTCCAAAGTCAGGGGTAATTTCGTGCAGTCCCGCGGCAATAAATCGGCCACGAAATCAATGCGTATCGCGGCGATGACGGAACTCGCCGATCATGTAAACATACTGGCGGGCGAAGCTTACGGCAGCGAAAAACTCGAAAACGGGATGATTCCCGTCATTCTGAGCCAGCGCGCGATGTCGAAGCTCGACGTCGTACTTGGCGATGAGATCGAGTTTGCTAAACTGAAAAACGGCGACGGCTCCAATATGAAGGTCAAGGTCGTGGGCGTATTTGACGCCAAAGATTACGAGGATCCGTTCTGGGTGAAAAGTCCGAATGAATATTATGTTGAGGTGTTTATGAACCCGGAGTTGTTCCAGAGCACGTTTATTGATCTGGAAAACCAGCGGTTTAATGTATCGACGGACATCAGTCTCGTCTTTGATTATGAAAACGTGCGCCCGTCACAGGTGGACGGCATTGTGGACCGCACGGAAAAACTGCGTGAAACTTCGAATACCGGCCGTTTTTCTGCGGTGGATGAGCCACAGTACCTCGCGGTATACCGTGAATACCAGACAGCGGCAAAGAAGGTGACGATGACGCTCCTTATCTTACAGATCCCGGTGCTCTCATTACTGCTCGCCTTTATCTTTATGATCTCCAGGCAGATGCTTGACCTCGAACAGAATGAGATTGCGCTGTTAAAGAGCCGGGGGAGCAGTAAGCTGCAGATCCTTTTGATCTATTTCCTCCAGTCGTTGATCCTGTCGGTGTCAAGTTGTATCGTCGGCGTTCCGCTCGGCTATTTTATGACGAAAGCGCTCGGTTCGACCAACGGGTTCCTCGAGTTTATCCAGAGAAAGGCACTGCACGTCAGAATGGGCAGCGGCGTACTCGTTTACACGCTGGGGGCCATTCTCATTTCCGTTGCGTTCATGGTGCTGCCGGTGATCCGGGATGCGAACGTCTCGATCGTCAATGTCAAGCATAAGAAAAACCGCAGCGCGAAAAGTATTTTCAGCCGGGTATACCTGGATGTGATCATGCTCATCGTTTCCCTCTACGGTCTCTATTCTTTTACGGCGAGAAGGGAAGAGCTGATGAAGAGCATGCTTGAGGGCGATTCGATCGATCCGTTCCTGTTTATCTGCTCGTCGCTGTTCATCATCAGCGCGAGCCTCGTCGGACTGCGCCTGCAGCCGCTCATGATCAAGCTCGTCTACTATATTGGAAGGAAACACTGGAAACCGGCATTTTTCGCTTCGTTCCTGCAGATCATACGGACGCGTAAGAAACAGGGATTTATGATGGTATTTCTGATGTTCACCGTGTCACTCGGTATTTTCAACGCGACCGTGGCGCGGACGATCCTTTCCAATTCGGAGAAGGGCATCCGCTACAGTACGGGCGCCGATCTCGTGCTGCAGCAGCCGTGGGAGGATAATTCACTGCTGCTGACGTATTATCCCGATCTCGAACTTACTTATACAGAGCCGGATTTCGGAGTGTATGAGAGCATGGAGGGCGTGACGGCGGCCACGAAGGTTTACAAAAACAGTGACATCGTGACATCGTATACGAAAAAAGATGGAAACAGTAATGTGAAGACGACGCTGATGGCCATTGACACGAAAAGTTTCGGCAAGACGGTCTCGGATTTTCAGGCAGACCTGCTCCCGGTACATCTCAACCGTTACCTGAACGCGATCGCCAGACGGTCGGACGCCGTGCTTTTGAGCAGTAATTACCATACGCAGTACGGCATGAAGATCGGGGATCCGATCACGTATACGAACGACGAGGGTGTGGAGGCAAAGGGTGTCGTATTTGGCTTTGTCGATTATTTCCCGGGATATGTGGCGCAGACGCACTCGCTGAACGAAGAGGAAACGCTCGTCACGACGGACAATTATCTGATCGTGGCAAATCTGGCCCAGGTGCAGCAGAATTTCAATCTGCGGCCGTATCAGGTGTGGCTGAAAACGGACGGTTCTTCCCGGTTTATTTATGATTATGCGAAGGAAAACAATATTACATATACGACGTTTGAGGACGTGTCGGCGAAGCTCGTCGAAGTCCGCAACGACGCGCTGTTCCAGGGGACAAACGGTATCCTGACGATGAGTTTTATCGTCATACTGATCCTGTGCTGTACGGGATTTCTCATCTACTGGATCCTGTCGATCCGGCAGAGAGAGCTTTTGTTCGGCGTGTTCCGGGCAATGGGCATGACGCGGCGCGAAGTGATACAGATGCTCATCAACGAGCAGATTTTCAGTTCCGGGGTGTCGATCGTGATCGGAACGGTGATCGGACTTTTGGCGTCGAAGATGTTTGTGCCGCTCGTGCAGATCTTCTATGCGTCCACTGATCAGGCGATCCCGCTCGAGGTGGTGAACAGGCCGTTAGATATGATCCGGCTGTTCAGCATTATCGGTATCGTGATCGTCGTATGTATGGTCGTCCTCGGAAAGCTGATCTCGAAGATCAATATTTCGCAGGCGCTGAAGCTTGGTGAGGATTAGGAAGGGGTATAGCTATGGAAGATATTTTAGTTACCGAAGGAGTAAAACAGAGTTTTCCGTTAAACGGAGGCGGTGGGGAATTTGTGGCGCTCCACGACATCAATATCCAAATCCCGGCGGGAAAGCTGACGATCCTGCGGGGGCGCTCTGGTTCGGGTAAGACGACCCTGATGAACATACTGAGCGCGCTCGATTATCCGAAAGCGGGGAGCGTTGTATTTGAGGGACAGAACCTCGAGAAGCTGAGCGAGGTGAAACGGGAGGAATTCCGCAAGACAAATGTCGGTTTCGTCTTTCAGTCGGTGGCCCTCATTCCAATGATGACCGCCTACGAAAATGTGGAATTTCTGCTCCGACTGGCAAAATATGAGGGGAGCAAGAAGAAGCGGGCTGAGGAATGCTTGAAACTCGTGGGGCTCGGCCAGCGTATGCACCATATGCCGCAGGAACTTTCCGGCGGGGAGCAGCAGCGAGTGGCGATCGCGCGCGCCATTGCTCACAAGCCGAAAATCATATTTGCGGACGAACCGACGGCGGAACTGGATACGGCGACCGGGCTCCAGGTGATGAAGATTTTCAAGGAACTCATCAGTAAGGAGGGAGTTACGATCGTGATGACGACCCATGATATGGGATTGCTGGATATAGCGGACTGCATATATCACTTGGAGGACGGTGAGATTGTCGATGAAGAATAAAGTATGGGGGAATAATAAGTTCGTGCAGAAGATCGGGGAGTTCCGCCACGCGGGCAGACAGGCTTCGGGGAGCGTCAGTTCGGTCGAGGAATTGAACGTGCCGCAGGACGTGATGATCGAGTGCGACGGACTGGTAAAAATATATAAGACAAAAGATATCGAGGTGCTAGCGCTCCAGGGACTCGACCTGACTGTGAAGCGGGGTGAGCTGATGGCGATCATCGGAAACAGCGGAAGCGGCAAGTCTACGTTCCTCAACATGATCGGTGGACTCGACCGCCCGTCTGCGGGAAAACTGTACGTGGATGGCAAAAACCTGTTCCAGATGACAGAAGACGAACTGGTGGAGTATAAGCGGGGCACGGTGGGATTTGTCTGGCAGAACAACGCGAGGAACCTCCTGCCCTACCTGACGGCGTGGGAAAACGTGATGACGCCGATGCTCTTTCGCAAGGATTCGCTGTCGGAGCACGAAAAGCAGAAGAGGGCGATTGAACTTTTGGAACTGGTCGGATTGGCGAAGCGCAAGGACAATAAGCTGAGCCAGCTCTCCGGCGGGGAGCAGCAGCGTGTGGCGATCGCCATCGCGCTGGCGAACAATCCGAAGCTTCTTCTGGCAGACGAGCCGACGGGAGCCGTTGACCGCCGGACGGCGGATGACATACTCGACATGTTCCGCAAATTGAACGAGGAACTGGGCATCACGATCGTGATCGTAACGCACGATAAGGAACTGGCCTCAAAAGTAAACCGCGTCATATCGATCCGCGACGGCAAGACGAGCAGCGAGCGCGTGATGAGGAGCGAATATAAGAAACGGCTGGAAGATATAAGCATTGACTGGCAGGAGGAACAGGTACAGGAAGAATTTGTCGTTCTCGACCGCGCCGGGCGCATCCAGATACCGGCGGAGCTTCTCCAGGAAATGGGAATGGAGGGAAATAAGGTAAAATTGGAAATGGTAGATGGGAAAATTGTCATTGAAAAACCGGGAAATTAGTGGTACAATTGGTCTGTCAGCTGTAAGTGATGGTGAATTATAGGGAGGTCAGGTTAATATGAGCAGGTATGAGTATTTACACAGGAAATCCAGGCGGAGAAATTTACAGAGGCGGATCATGCTTTTGCAGATCGCGTTGGCAGCGGTGATCGTGATCGTGCTGGGCATTACCGGGTTTAAGATTTACTCGATCGTAAAGGAAAACCAGCCGGGCGGGGCAGATCAGGGCAAAAACGACAATGTCTCAGCGGCCGTTTCTGAGCCAGCGGTTTCGGCGGAAGCCGTGCAGGCAGCAGCGCTCCCGGCGGATACACCGGCACCGGCACCGACGGCGGCAACAAGGGAAAAGGCAGTAGCGCTCACGTTTGATGACGGCCCGTCGCGGGAAAACACAGGAAAGATCTTAGACGTTCTGAAAAGCTGTGGCGCCCATGCGACATTTTTTGTTTTGGGAAGCCGGGCGAAAGTGGATGGTGATATACTCAAGATGGAACTGGAAGCGGGATGCGAGATCGCGAGCCATTCGTGGGATCACCCGCAGTTAAACAAACTTCCCTGGTCAAAGGTGAAGGACCAGTTGAACAGGACAGATAAGACGGTGAAGAAAATGACAGGCGGGTATCAGATCAAGTATCTCCGGCCGCCTTATGGCGCCATCGGTGATACGATGCGAAAGCGACTGGATAAGCCGATGATACTGTGGAGTCTGGACACGCTGGACTGGAAAACGAGGAATGCGAAGAAGGTATTTAAAAAGGTAAAAAAAGAGGTAAAAGACGGAGATATCATACTGATGCACGACATACACCCGGAAACGGCGGAGTCGATCAAGCAGGTGGTGCCCTGGCTCCAGGAGCAGGGGTATGATATCCTGACGGTGAGCGAACTGGCCGAGCGGAATGGAAAGAAACTGGAGGCGGGGAAGGCTTATTTGGATGGTAATAAATAAGTGCTAAAACAAGCGCCCAGGCGCTTGTTGGCAAGTTGCTTCGCAACTTGAGGAGTGCATAAGTGTTTAATTTACGCGTACGGTTTACGCAGGAATGGAGTGTGAAATGAAAGGGTTTATGGATGAGGATTTTTTATTGACGACGGGGACGGCCAGGAAGTTATTCCACGAATATGCCGAAACGACGCCGGTTCTTGACTATCATTGTCATTTGGAACCGAGGGAGATCGCGGAGGACAGGCGATTTCGGAATATGACCGAGCTGTGGCTCGGCGGGGATCATTACAAATGGCGTATCATGCGGTCGAATGGTGTGGATGAGAGGTATATCACCGGCGATGCGCCGGACGAAGAAAAATTTCATGCGTTCGCGGAAGCGCTGCCACGGGCGATAGGGAATCCGATGTACCACTGGTGCCATTTAGAGCTCCAGCGGTATTTTGGTATTTATGAGCCATTAAGTGGGAAAAACTGGAAGACGGTTTATGACGCCTGTAATGAAAAGCTGCAGTCACCGGATATGTCGGCGAGAAATCTGATCCGTATGTCGAATGTCACGCTGGTGTGCACGACGGATGATCCGGTGGACGACCTGCGTTATCATAAGCAGATCCGGGATGACGAGACGTTTGACGTCCAGGTACTTCCGGCATGGCGGCCGGATCTCGTCATGTGTCCGGAAAAGGAAGGATTTTGTGACTATGTGAAAAAGCTGTCCGAAGTGAGCGGCGTCGCGATCACGGATTTCGATTCGATGAAACAGGCGCTGGTCAAACGTCTCGACTATTTCGTCGAGAATGGGTGCCGGATCACCGACCACGGTTTGGACAATGCCGAGTACCGTCCGGTGTCCGACGAGGAAATGGAGCTTTTGGTAACACGAAGCCTGGCGGGAGAGATGCTGACGCACGAAGAGGTTTTGCAGTTTAAGACGATGATGATGCTCTTTTTCGGCCGTGAGTACGCGGCTCGGGATTTGGCGATGCAGCTCCACTACGGCGCGAAAAGGGAAAATAATGAGCGGGTGTTCGCGGCCGCGGGAGCCAATGCCGGAATCGATTGTATCAACGAAAAAGGGTTTACGGCGGAAGTGGCGGATTTTCTGAATGCGCTGTGCCGCACCGGCGAGCTGCCGAAGACGATCCTTTACTCACTGAACCCCACGGATAACGCGGTGATCGGCACGATCATCGGCTGTTTTCAGGGCGATGGCATCCGCGGTAAGATCCAGCAGGGATCGGCCTGGTGGTTCAATGACCATAAGCCGGGGATGATCGAGCAGGTCACCTCACTGGCGAGCCTCGGGCTTCTTGGGAACTTTATCGGCATGCTGACCGATTCGCGGAGTTTTGTATCTTATCCCAGACACGAGTATTTCCGCCGTATTTTATGTGATTTTATCGGGAAGCTTGTGGAGAATGGGGAATATCCGGAGGATTATGATCTGTTGGGCGGTCTTGTAAAAGATATATCGTATGGGAACGCGGTTGCTTATTTTGGATTTGATGTTTGATCAGTACATAAATGGGGGAAAAGTATGAAATTCTATTTGGTGAAAGAAAAAGCGGCTGGAATCTATGTGGATAAGGAGGCGGATGACCGCAGGGGACTCGTGCATGTGGCACGCATTTTCAGTAAAGACGTGTCACTCGTATCTGATGCTGAGATGCCACTTGACGAGGACGTGACGGGGGAACCGCAGGTGCTCGTGGGGACTCTTGGCGCTTCGCCGCTCATGAGCCGGCTGGAGGAAGAGGGCGTATTGGATGTATCGGGGCTGAGGGGAAAGAGGGAGTCATTTCTCGTCCGGCTCGTTTCCTATCAGGGAACGGAAAAACTCGTGATCTGTGGGACGGAGACGATCGCTACGCTGTTTGGTATTTACCATATTTCACGCAGCATCGGGGTGTCGCCCTGGGTGTACTGGGCGGACGTAAAGCCGGCGAAGCGGAAGGAACTCGTTCTGGATGAAAGCGTGGATTTCGTTTCGAAGGAACCGTCCGTGAAATTCCGCGGATTTTTTATGAACGATGAGTGGCCGTCACTCGGAAACTTTGTGATGAATACATTTGGGGATTTCAATGAATTTTTTTATGAAAAGGTATTTGACCTTTTGCTCCGCTTAAAGGGGAACTATTTCTGGCCAGCGATGTGGTCGGCTTCGCTTCCGCTCGACGGCTCGGAAGACCCGCTGGCGATCATCAAGCTGGCGACCGATCTCGGCATCACGATCGGGCAGTCGCACCATGAGCCGCTCATGCGCGCCAGCGAGGAGTGGGACAAGGTCAAAACCGACGAAAATAATGTGGGGTACGGGAAGGACTGGAATTATTACACGAACGGGGAAGGCCTGTACCGTTACTGGGAAGACGGCGTGGAGAGGGATAAGGATTTTAAGCACATGATCACCATCGGCATGCGCGGGGAGCGCGATACGATGATGCTCGGGCCGGATTCGACAATCCAGGAAAATGTGGAACTTCTGCGCCAGATCATTACCGACCAGAAGCGGATCATACGGGAAAAGGGCTGCGATCACATGCCGAAGATGCTGGCTCTTTATAAAGAGGTCGAGGGCTTTTACTATGGCGGCGACGGCGTCGAGGGTCTCCGTTCGTGGGACGGTCTCGATGACGTTACGCTGCTTCTTTCCGATGATAATTTCGGGAATGTGCGGACGCTTCCGACCGAGGACATACGCGGCCGCGAGGCGGGCTGGGGGCTGTATTATCATTTCGATTACCACGGCGCGCCGATTTCCTATGAGTGGGTCAATTCCACGACGCTGCCGAAAGTGTGGGAACAGGTGTCGATGGCCTATGATTACGGCATCCGCGATCTGTGGATCGTCAATGTCGGGGACGTGCGGCCGAATGAGCTGCCATTATCGTATTTTATGGAACTGGCGTATGATTTTGAACATATGGGGACGGAGCACCCGAACCAGACCGATGAATTTCTCGCCTCCTGGGTGGAGGAGCAGTTTGGCGCTTATGTGACAGATGAAGCGGTCAAACAGACGATCGGTGATATTTTGCGCGAATATACGCGGATCCACGGACTGCGCCGTCCGGAGGCGATGAATCCGGGCGTGTACCACGTATCCCATTTTAATGAGACGAAGAAGATGATCGTCCGCTGCGAGGCGTTGATCGCCAAAGTGGACAGCGTGAAAGACTGCATTCCGGAGGAGTGCGCGGCGACGTTTTACAGTGTCGTCTATTATCCGGCAGTTGCGGGCATGAACTTACAGCTTATGAGCCTGTATGCCGCGCTGAACAACTGGTACGCGAAGATGGGGCTTGCGGCGGCGAACGGTTATGCCGAGAGGGTGGAACAGGCGATCCGCCGTGACGAGCGGTTGACGGCGTATTATAACGAGGAAATGGCGGAAGGCAAGTGGAAGGGCATGATGATGTCGGCCCACGCATGTTTTGTCACCTGGAATGACGAGGGCTGGCATTATCCGGAGACGGAGCGAATCGAACCGGAGAGCGGGAGCCGGATGCTCGTGCACGCGGAAGGCGCGGACGCGTTTGCCGCGGAGGGGACGATTTGTCTGCCGGAGTTTACCGCGCTGGGGAAAGAAAAATATGTTATTGAGATCGCCAATGCCGGTGTGGAGCCGTTTGATTACGAGATCCAGGCGTCGGATGGCATCATCGTCAGCCAGACGGCGGGGACGGCCGCGGATGAGGTCGTGACGGTGGAAGTTTCGATTGATCCGGGTTGTACCGACAGTTTTTCGGGAACGGTGGCTGTCGTAAAAGCCGTGGGTAGTTCGGACGCAGCAGGCGCGGAAACGGCGGAGGGCAATAACCGGGTAGAGGTATCCGTTGTCTATACGGCGGCGCCGGCCGGTGTTCCGGCGGGGACGTTTGTGGAACGGGACGGCATCGTGGCGATCGAGGCCGGGCATTTTGCGCACAATATCCCGTACGGGGAGTACGCGTTTACGAAACTGTCTGCCTACGGTAAGACAGATGCCTCGATGAAAATCTATCCGACGACGGCAAATTTTGATGAGATCGGAAAGGCGCCGTGCCTGACCTATTCGGTTTATGTCAAGGAGGCCGGGGAGTATTCCCTCCGCGTGATCACGTCGCCCGGAAATAATCTCGAGCACGGAAGGACGATGCGGTACGCGGTTTCTGCGGCAGGCGGGGATATCGTGACAGGTGATACGATCCTGGCGGAGGATTACCGGATCGGCGGCGGCCCGAACCGTCCGCACACATGGACGGAAGGCGTTTTGGATAACTGCCATTATGGGATCACGAAGCACAGGCTGGAGGCAGGAGTCAATGAACTCCGGTTTTATGGTGTGGAGGCTGGTCTCGCGCTACAGCGGCTTGTGTTGTACCGGGGAGAGCTTCCCGATTCGTACCTTGGCCCGGATGAGAGTCCACAGGTGTAAAAAATACACACCCGTGGATGTAAGCATGTGACGCCCGCGGGTGCAGGTTAGAACTGATACCTGCGGGATTACAGGAGGATTTGTTATGGCTGAAAAATGTATTGAGCTAAAAGGCATCACCAAATCATTTGACGGACAAATCGTTCTTGATAAAATGAATCTTACTATTCATGAGAATGAGTTTGTTACCTTGCTGGGGCCGAGCGGCTGCGGCAAGACAACGACCCTTCGTATTATGGGTGGATTTGAGACCGCAGATGAGGGTCAGGTGCTTTTGAATGGTGTGGATATTGCCAGAGTGCCTGCGAATAAGCGGCCGATCAATACCGTATTTCAAAAATACGCGCTGTTTTCCCATATGAATATTGAGGAAAACATCGCGTTTGGATTGAAGATCAAAAAGAAGTCGAAGCAATATATAAAGGATAAAATTAAATATGCGCTAAAGCTTGTGAATCTCGAGGGGTACGAAAAGCGCTCCCCGGATTCACTCAGCGGCGGGCAGCAGCAGCGGATCGCCATTGCGAGGGCGATCGTGAATGAGCCGAAAATACTGCTGCTCGACGAGCCGCTCGGCGCGCTCGATCTCAAACTCCGGCAGGATATGCAGTATGAGCTGATCCGGCTGAAGGAGGAACTGGGCATCACATTTGTCTATGTGACACACGATCAGGAAGAGGCTCTTACGATGTCGGATACGATCGTCGTGATGAACCAGGGATATATCCAGCAGATCGGTTCGCCGGAGGATATTTACAACGAACCCCAGAACGCGTTTGTCGCTGATTTTATCGGCGAGAGCAATATCATCCCGGCGACGATGGTGCGTGATAAGCTGGTCAATATTCTGGGGAAAGAGTTTGTGTGCGTGGATGTGGGCTTTGGCGAGAATCGTCCTGTGGATGTTGTCATACGTCCGGAGGATCTTATTTTGGTGCCGCCGGAAAAGGGATTGATCCGGGGACGCGTCATTTCCCTCGTATTCAAAGGCGTGCACTATGAGATGGAGATTGAAGATAACGGCTACACGTGGCTCGTTCAGAGTACCCGGCTTGCGGAAGTGGGGAAAGAGGTGGGCCTGTGGGTGGACCCGTTTAATATTCAGATCATGAAAAAACCGGAGAACAAGGCGGAGGAGGTGTTTGCCCGTGAACGGATCTAAGCATATCCGCCGCCTCTCCTATCCGTATACGGTGTGGATGGCGATTTTTGTCGTTGTGCCGCTTTTTATCGTATGTTTTTACGCGTTTACCGACCGGGACGGCGGCTTTACATGGGAGCATGTGAAAAGCATTGCTTCGCCGGCCCACGGAAAAGCGCTTCTGTTATCGATCAAGCTTTCACTGATCAGTACCGTGCTCTGTTTTGTCCTTGCGCTGCCGCTGTCCATGGTGATCCGCAGCTTAAAAGTGAGCAGTAATGGATTTATCATTTTCATTTTTATCCTGCCGATGTGGATGAATTTTCTTCTCCGCACGATCGCCTGGCAGTCGCTGCTGGAGAAAACGGGGATCATCAATATGATGCTGCATGCGGTCGGCCTGCCGGGGCAGAATATGATCAATACGGAAGGGGCGATCATACTCGGTATGGTGTACAATTACCTGCCGTTTATGGTGCTTCCGATCTACAATTCGCTCGTGAAGATCCCCCAGCACACGTTTGACGCGGCGAAGGATCTCGGGGCCAATTGGTTCCAGACGCTGTGGCACATTACGCTGCCGCAGATCTTTCCGGGGATCGTCAGCGGGATCACGATGGTTTTCGTGCCGGCTATGACGACGTTTGTCATCTCGAACCTTTTGGGAGGGGCAAAGATCAACCTGATCGGAAACATCATCGAACAGGATTTTACGACAGCGAATAACTGGTACGAGGGGGCCGGGCTTTCGCTTGTTTTGATGGTGCTCGTGCTCGGCAGTATGGCGGTTATGTCCCATTATGACAAAGACGGGGAGGGGGCGGCGATATGGTAGGAAAGAAAATTTCCGGCGTCCTCGGGAAAGTATATTTATTCGTTATTTTTATCTTTTTGTACGGTCCGATCGCCACGCTGATCGTACTTTCGTTTAATGAGTCGAAATTCCGGGGGAAATGGGGCGGTTTCAGCCTGAAGTGGTATGAGAGCCTGTTTTCCTCGCGTGAGATCATGGATGCGCTGTGGACGACGCTTCTGATCGCGTTTGTTTCGGCGCTGGCGGCCACGCTGCTCGGCACCGCCGCGGCGTTTGCGATGAACCGGATGAAGCGCCTGCCCCGCGTCGTGCTGATGACGGTGACGAACATTCCGATGCTCAACGCGGATATTGTCACGGGAATCTCTCTCATGCTTTTGTTCCTAGCGCTGAATTACCGGCTCGGGTTCAGCAGCGTGCTGATCGCCCACATTACATTTAACCTTCCTTATGTCGTTTTGAGTGTGCTGCCGAAGTTAAAGCAGATGAATAAGAGTGTGTATGAGGCGGCGCTTGATCTCGGGGCCTCGCGGCAGTATGCGTTTGTGAAAGTGATCTTTCCGGATATACTGCCGGGGATTTTGACAGGGTTTCTGCTGTCGTTTACGATGTCGCTGGATGATTTTGTTATCACGCATTTTACGAAGGGGGTCGGGATCGATACGCTTTCGACGAAGATCTACGCGGAGGTGCGGAAGGGGATCAAGCCGGAGATCTATGCGCTTTCGACGATCCTGTTTGTCGTTGTGTTTGTGATGCTCATTTTGGTAAACCGGAGGGCGGACCGGAAGGCAGGGCGCGGGACGCAGCCGCTGCAGTTGGAAGAGAGGGAAGCGGATGAGAGGAAATAGGAGACGGCTGGGTGTTTGTTTTGTGTTGCTTTTGGCGGTCTGTCTGGCGGGTGGCGGCTGCGGGAAAGGGACGCAGGATGGCATGGATGAGTGGCGGGGAGGCTCGGAGGATGTGTCAGACCGGGAGAAGGGGGGAGCGGCGGAAGGACGGCGGGATGGCGATGGTGATTCCGGGGTGCTGCGGGAGCCGACGGATGCGGGCGAGATTCCTGAGCCGACGGATGCGGGCGAGATTTTCGAGCCGACGGATGCGGGCAGGATTTCAGAGCCGACGGATGCGAGTTTGATCTGTGAGCAGGGGGAGACGATCGAGGAGCGGTTTCTCGTTCCGGATGGGTATGGGCGGAAGAAACGGGAACAGGGTACGTTGACTGCTTTTTTGCGGGAGTACCCGCTGAAAAAGGCGGGTAAGCCGGTTCTTTTATATGATGGGAGCCGGAAGGGGAACCAGTCTGCGCATGCGGCGGTTTTTAAGCTTCCGATTGAGAATGAGGATCTTCAGCAGTGCGCGGATTCGATCATGCGGGTGTATGCGGAATATTTCTGGCGGACGAAGCAGTTTGAGAAGATTTCTTTTTCGCTGGGGGGAGGTTTTCAGGCGGATTACAGTAAATGGAGGCAGGGATATACGATCAGTGTGAGCGGTGATACGGCGCGGTGGGTGCCGGCTTCGTCATCCGATGGTTCTTATCAGTCGTTGAAAAAATATCTGCGGCTCGTGTTTGCCTATTCTGGGACGGCGACGATGGAAGGGGAGACGAAAAAGATCGCTCGGGAGGATATCCGGGTGGGGGATGTTTTTCTCAAGGGCGGAAGTCCCGGCCATGTCGTGATGGTCGTGGATGTGTGCGAGCGGGAGGATGGCGCGAAGGCGTTTCTTTTGGGGCAGGGGTATATGCCGGCGCAGGAGTTTCATGTGTTGAAGAATCCCCGGCATGAAGAGGATCCATGGTATTATGAGGAAGAGGTGGAATATCCGTTTGAAACGCCGGAGTATACGTTTGAGAGGGGGAGTTTGCGGAGGTTGGTTTATGGCGCGTAAGTGGAGGGGGAATTTTGAGGGGGGTGAAGGGGAGGAAAGGAAGTAAAAGGAGGAAAATTTTTTCTTGCGTATGGGTGGAAAGTTAGGTATAATACAGATATGGGTTTTGGGGAATGATTTGGGGGAAATTTCGAAAAAAATTCGAAAAAACCAAAAATAAGCCTAAAAAAAGAGAAAAAATGGGCTGAGTTCAAAAACATGTGCAAATTTGGGGTTGGAACATGCCGAAAAATCGTTGGTT